>CAYRCL010000017.1:0-6969 GCA_964422795.1 uncultured Chloroflexota bacterium | reverse complement strand
GATGTGGCTCGTTCCGATATCCAACTTGCTCGAGTGCAGCGTCTTCTACTTGTGGCACTCATGGTGGTGTTGGTCGCCGCCTGCGGTGGGGGAGGGGGCACTGTGGCAGTTGTAGATAGTCGCCCGGCCACCAACTCGGGGGATACACCTTCGGTTTTACAGTCGGTAGTCGCCCCTACCCGGGCAATAGATAGTCGCCCGGATGCCAACTCGGGGGATACACCTTCGATTTCACAGTCGGTAGGCGCTCCTACCCGGATAGCAAGCCCATCAGGACCCGACGCCCTTTCAATAACGTGCAACCTTGCTGACGCACAACAAGTCATTTGTGAGGCAACGGGTTATACAAAAGGAAATTGGCTTCACTGGTGGACTAACGCTGAAAACACGACTACCTCCAAAGACGCAGAGAATGGCGGGGCAACGTTCGCCTTCACGATTAAGGTCGGACAACCCAATCTCAGCATCAATCTGGAGGAATGCAAAGGTTCTACCTGTCACACCGTGACCACTACGCTCAACACTGCGAATCTTATGCCGGGAGGGCAGACCGGACACCAACAACCAGCCCCCCAACCAGACCAAAAGCCCCAGCTAAACCAAGGGCCGCAGGCAGTCGCACTAGACCCGAAGATGGAGGCGTGTTTCCAAGAACTTCTATCTCAGGAAGCTTTCCAGGCCATCTACAAATCTGGTTCTCGACCTCCAACGGAGGCGGAGAAGTCACTTGTCGAGCGCTGTTATAAGACTCGACAATCTGAGACTTCTGGTAAACAACAAGGGACTTCACCGAACAGCCAGCAGTCAAGCGATACCAACGGCCCGTCCACCACCGAATCAGTCTTCGGAACCGATCTAACGGGATGCTCAAACAAAGCCACGAAGTTTGACGCTCCTCCTGTCCCGTTGGCCCAGATCGTCCATATTGAACCTATGGGCAAGATGGGCGGAATAAGCGGGCACATCACACCGACAGACCATTTATACATTCGAGCCATCTCGACAGGTCCAAAATCAATACCCGTGCAAGCAATTGCCGATGGTTATCTCGTCAAAATCACCCGGATGCCTGATCGTGAGGGGCTACCCGACTGGCGAGCCATCATCGAGCACTCCTGTTCCGTGTTCAGTTGGTACATCCATCTGGACACATTTAGTGACACTATTCTTCAACAGATCACGATTCCTCCGGATCGTCCGTGGCACGGTCGACTCCCACTTAAATCTGGTGAACCAGTTGGCTATGTCGGCGAGCTGTTGTCATATCAACAAGGGTTTGACGTGGACGCGGATGATTTTGACTGGGCAGTGACTGACACCACCACGGTGTTGCCTGGGTTCATCATTCCCGACCACTACCATGACGAAGCATGGAAGATTCACAGTGTGGATCCCTTTGATTATTACGATGATCCACTCAAGATTGCCTTAAGAAAACTGAGCCTCAGAACTTCCGACCCCATCGGCGGGAAAATCGATTTCGACATTGATGGACGATTGGTCGGCAACTGGTTTCTCGACGGTACTCGAGACTACTTCGCAACAGGGTTGGCAGAAGCTGGAGAATCGGCATGGGCCACGATTCTTGGCATGGATCCAGGTAGCTGCAAAACCCCAGTGTGGGACAAGGAACTAAGACGTGACATTGGGTATACACCGTGTGCGTATTGGCGCGGTCACGCTGTCTTTGCATACGAATATCGTGACCACGATATTGTGCTTGTATCTCTCGGTATGCATTACGACGGATACGGAGGTGTTCAGACACCGTGGATGGTCCTCAACAACGGTCCTGATCCCGCTCAAGTGAGTATTGATACAGGACAAATCAAGTATGAGTTGGTGGAAAGCAACGCATCTACCGGAGACCTAGCAGTACAAGAAGCACCTTCAGGAAATGAAGTTCCTGTAGGCACGTTGCTGGTTGAGATGCTAGACGCAAGGTCAATTAAGGTGGAACTATTCGTTGGTATACGAGCAGGCAACGTGGATGGTTTTACGGAGCTGGCGAGAATTTACCGGCGGTAGAAATCACTCTTTCTCGTCCGCGTTTTTCACCACGCGCCATCGTGCAGTTCTAACAGAGTTGGTCAATGGTTCAAGGTGAGCAAGTCGTCACAAATCGCAGCCGGTGCCATCGCCTGATTGTATTCGGTGGTGGTGGGGCTGGGACGTCTATGGCACGGGCCGCCGTAGCCTCCGGCGGTGTCGAGGTAGTTGCTATTTGTGAGACAGAACCGGACAAAAATAGCCAGCTGCATGCTGAGTTCCCATCAGCGCGGATCTCATCGGATTATGAAGCGTTGCTCAAGCAAACTCGCCCTACCCTTGCTGATATTGCGACCCCCGATCACCTTCACGCCGAGCATGCGATCGCGGCTCTGGAAGCCGGATGTGACGTCCTTGTCGAAAAGCCTTTGGCGGGCACGGTTCATGACGCCCGTCGGGTTCTGGATGTGGCGGCGAAGCACCATGCGATCTTAGCCGTCAACTTCACGCTTCGGTACCAGTACCCGACTCGGGAGGCTTTGCGGCTTGTGCTCGATGGAGATCTGGGGCGACTGTTTCTTTTCGAAGGGTTTTATATTCACGACTTGTGGGCCCACTACTCACCCGAAAGTCCGAGCCGGACGCCCTGGAGAACGGACCCAGTCAATCCACAGAGTGTCCTCCTTGGCGGTGGGTGTCATCCGATCGACCTTATCCTGGCCTCCGCGGGTTGCGAGGTCACGGAGGTCTTCGCGTACGCCAATAATCTGGCAGTGTCCGGGCTCCCGATCGATGACTGTTACGTCATCAACATCAAGTTCGTGGACGCGTCGCTTGCCACCGTTCTTGTCTCGACAGGCGCGAACGGCGTGTTTCACAC
The DNA here is from genome assembly GCA_964422795.1 of uncultured Chloroflexota bacterium. GTDB lineage: Bacteria > Chloroflexota > UBA11872 > UBA11872 > UBA11872 > UBA11872. Next base: position 4,100 of record CAYRCL010000017.1, on the reverse strand, counting down.
CCCGGGGTACTTCAATGTCTATGGGGTGGATGGGACGATCATCAAGGACACGGTCTACAGACGCGGTAAAGATCCCAAAACGCTGAGCCCAATTGCTCCGGAAACGGATGGTGGCCACAACTGGGTGTCCGCATGGCAAGCCTTCGCTCGTGCGGTGGACGGTTTGAGTCGGGTTCCAGTTCCCGTGCACATAGCTGGTATGAACGTCGCGATCTGTGAAGCCGCCCGTGAAAGCGTCGAATCCGGACGACCTGTCACGCCAGAGAGATTCGCGGCCAATGATTCTGGAGTTCAGATCGACCACGCCCAACTCAGAATGCGTTATTCAAGGGGACTGGGCGGTCTGAGTGCCTGGTCACCTCCCAATGGGTTTGAGTTGTGCTCGTACGACGTGAGATTCGACGATGAGATTCGAGCGTTGCTCGCAGTTGCGGGGTTTCCATCCCTAGCTGGGGATCGTTTTCAGACCGATCTCATTCGGCAAGAGGAAGCAAAGGAAGGTAGTTGTCTGGTTCTTTATGAGGGTCGCGTAGTCGGTGCCGCATTCGCTGGAAGATTCGATGATACGGATGGTCGGATCGACTATGTGGTTGCGGATCCGAACCTGAGAGGAAACGGGATTGGAGTCGGTGTTTGTACGGGCGTCACCAAGTACCTGTTGGAACGGGGTTACGAAACGGTCACTCTCCATACCGACGACTGGCGCATGCCGGCTATCGAGACGTACCAGAAGCTGGGTTTTGAGCCAGTGTTGTTTCGAGAGGATATGAAGGCGCGATGGGACGCGGTGGAAGCCCGTCGCACTAAAGTTCGGGCTAGAGCTCCAGGTTGATGGGACGGTGTCGGGATTGGTCGTCGGTGCATGTCAGATCGGTCAGTTGTTCTGTGTGTCTCGTCCTTCGGTCTCGATCTGTTCCTCAACGCCGATGATTGTCTAGGCTGCTTTTGCTTTGTCCGGAGCAACGGGTTCGAACACCAGGGATCCGTTGACGGCGTTGACGCGTACAAGCATGCCATCGGTCAGATTTCCGGCGAGAATGTGCTCAGCCAATTGATCGAGCACTGAGCGCTGGATCACGCGTCGGAGCGGTCGCGCCCCGTAAGCGGGATCATAGCCTTGCTGCGCGAGTAAGTCTTTGGCGGCGTTGGATAACTCAAGGTCAATCTCACGGTTCGCCAGTCGTGCTCGAACCAGATCGATCTGGATGTCAACGACCTTGCGAATTTCGCGATGGGTGAGCGTGTCAAAGACGACGATCTCATCGAGCCTGTTAATCAACTCAGGTCGGAAGTGATTGCGGAGTTCTTCCATGACGGCGGCTTTGGTGTCGCTTGCAACCGATGGGCTGGCTTGGGCGATGATCTCGTTCCCAAGATTGCTCGTCATGATCAGGACCGTATTTCGGAAGTCCACGGTTCGCCCATGGCCATCTGTAAGTCGCCCATCCTCTAGGATTTGCAGCATCGTGTTGAGCACGTCTGGATGCGCTTTTTCAACTTCGTCAAAGAGAACTACGCTGTAGGGGTGTCGACGTACGGCTTCCGTTAATTGCCCTGCTTCCTCGTAGCCGACATATCCCGGGGGTGCACCGATCATGCGACTGGTTGTATGGCGATCCATGTATTCGCTCATATCGAGTCGGACCAACGCTTGGTCATCGTCAAAGAGTTGTGCAGCTAGGGCCCGTGCGAGTTCCGTTTTCCCGACACCCGTGGGGCCTAGGAACAGCAGGGATCCAAGCGGGCGATTGGGATCCTGCAGGCCAGCGCGGGCTCGTCGTATCGACGTCGAGACGGCTCGTACGGCGGAGTCTTGGCCGATGACCCGTGCGTGCAGACGCTCTTCAAGGTGCAGTAGTTTCTCAGCCTCGCCTTCAATTAGTTTGGTGAGTGGGACGCCGGTCCACAATGCGACGACCTCGGCAATGTCGTGTTCGTCGACTTCGTTTTTTGCCATGCGGTCGGTGGCCGTCGCCTTTTCTTGTGCTACAGCCAACTGGTCTTCGGCCGATCGCAAATCGCCGTACCTAATGCGTGCGGCTCGCTCAAGATCCATCGTGCGTGTCGCGCTTTCGAGTTCTGTACGTAGTGCGTCCACAGACCGTTTGAGGTCGCCAATCGTTTCCAGTTCCTGGAGCTCGTGTTCCCAACAGGTCTGGAGGGTGCTCTGTTGCTCGCGGGATTCGGCTAACTCGGACTGGAGCACCTCGAGTCGTGCTCGTGAAGCCGGGTCACGTTCTTTCCGGAGACCTTCGCGCTCGATTTCAAGTTGAAGGACCCGGCGGTTTAGCTCGTCGAGTTCTTGTGGGGCTGATGTGAGCTCCATCCTTCGACGGCTTGCTGCTTCGTCGATGAGGTCGATCGCTTTGTCTGGAAGATAGCGCTCTGTAATGTATCGGTGGGAGAGGACCGCCGCTGCTACGGCTGCACTATCGCGGATTCCAACTTGGTGATGGGTTTCGTATCGTTCACGCAGGCCGCGGAGGATTGAGATCGTATCTTCAACGGATGGCTGGTCGACGATGACTGGCTGAAAACGGCGCTCGAGGGCGGCGTCCGACTCGACGTGCGTGCGATATTCATCCAGGGTCGTTGCACCGACGGCATGTAATTCGCCGCGTGCCAACATCGGCTTGAGCATGTTTGACGCGTCCATAGCGCCCTCGCTCGATCCTGCGCCTACTACGGTATGTAGTTCGTCGATAAACGGCACGATTTCCCCGTCTGACGCCACGATTTCATTGAGGACGGCTTTCAGTCGTTCTTCGAATTCGCCCCGGTATTTCGCGCCGGCAACCATTGCGGCAAAGTCCAGCGCGAGCACCCGCTTGTTCTTGAGGCCTTCGGGTACGTCCCCACGGACAATGCGTTGAGCCAGACCTTCTACGATGGCTGTCTTGCCAACGCCGGGTTCTCCCAGCAGCACAGGGTTGTTCTTTGTGCGGCGGTTAAGGATTTGCATAACGCGTCGAATTTCTTCGTCCCGTCCGATCACAGGGTCTAGCTTTCCGGACTCGGCTAGTTCTGTGAGATCGAGTGCGTATTTTGTGAGTGCCGCAACCGTTGCTTCGGGTGAAGTCGAGGTGACTCGCTGGTTGCCACGTACGTCTCGGAGTGCACCGAGTGCTTTTTCTCGGGTTAGACCGGCTTTCTGGAGCAAGTCCCTGGCACCGTGTCCGTGAGCGAGGAGACTCAGGAGCAGGTGTTCGGTCGAGACATACTCGTCGTTGAAGGTTCGGAGTTCATCAAAACTATTGACCAGAACCGTCCGGAGTTCTGGTGAGATTTGTGTTTGTGTTGCATTGCCGGATACACGCGGCATTTGCTCAAGGGTTTGATCCAGCGCACGGCTGAGTTCCGAGCAATCAGCGCCGACTTGTCGAATGGTGGTCGTGGCAATACCCGTCTCGTCGTTGAGCATGGACTTGAGTAGGTGTTCAGGGCGGACCTGCGCGTGACGATCTTGCTCTGCAAGGGCTGCGGCGCTGTTGATCGCCGCCTGAGACTGGTCGGTGAATCGGTTTGTATCAAACGCCATAGTTTCCGCCCTTCACCCGCAAGGCGTCCGTCGGCGCAGGCGGCCTCAAGCCGCCTGCATGAGCCAACGACGACACCCTATGAGCCAACTTTTACTTCGATGCGTTTGGCCTTGGCTTCCTCGCGTTTTGGAATGGTGATATGGAGTACTCCATCCTCATGGCGCGAGGCGCTCGCTGCGACCTCTACGCTTTGGGGTAGACGGAGCGCGCGGAAAAAGCCGCCATGCCGACGTTCGCGGAGTACGTAGTCTGAGCGCTCGTCTGTGCTCGGATCTTCGATCGTTGCTTCAATGGTCAAAATGTTGTTCTCGATCGTGACGCTGATGTTCTCGGGGCTCATGCCCGGCATTGAGGCTGCGACGTGCACGGCGTTCGCATCTTCCATCACGTCGACGGGGATGCTCCAAGCGTCACGGCGTGTGCTCGTGTTCTGTGTATCACCGCCGATGGGTCGCCAGAAGCGATCGAGGGTGGATTCGATCATTCGTAGGTCTACCGATGGGTTCCATCGCTGCATCATTGCCATACTGGTCCTCATTAAACATGATGTGTAACGTGCAG
>CAYRCL010000016.1:0-10449 GCA_964422795.1 uncultured Chloroflexota bacterium | reverse complement strand
GAAACCAATTCCCGATCGATTTCACCTTCGCGCGCGAGCGCATGCAGCGCTGCCAGCGTAACGTACCGACTGTCGACTTCGAAGAAGTCTCTCAGTGCGTCGCGTGAGTCACTGCGTCCAAAACCGTCAGTTCCAAGGCTTACGAGTGATCCTGGAATCCATTTGGATAGTGCGTCTGGTAGCGTCTTAACATAATCACTCGTTGCGATTGTTGGGTGTGGTTCGGTCCCTAGTTGCTTGGATATATATGGGACGACGGCTTCTTCGTGTGGATGCAACATGTTCCAGCGTTCGGCGTCGAACGCGTCGCGCCAAAGTTCCGTATAGCTCGTTACGGACCACACATCAGCTGCGATGGCATAGTCTTCGGCCAAACGATTCTGCGCGGCGATTACCTCGTTCAGGATTGAGCCACTACCCAACAGCCGCACACGAGCGCGTGGTTTCTCGATCGGGGATTGAATTACTCGATATATTCCCCGCAGAATTCCTTCGTCAACGTCGGGGTAATCCGGTTTTGGTGGATGACGGTAGTTCTCGTTAGTGACCGTCATGTATATGAACATATCCTCGTCCTCCACGAACATTCGACGGATGCCTTCTCGCACGATGACGGCGATCTCATAGGCAAATGCTGGGTCATATGAGCGACAGGTGGGGACTGCGGAAAAGAGTAAATGGCTATGGCCGTCTTGATGCTGGAGTCCTTCTCCGGGGAGTGTTGTGCGACCCGCTGTGCCTCCGATCATGAATCCGCGCGCGCGGGAATCAGCGGCAGCATAGACAAGGTCGCCCACACGCTGAAACCCGAACATCGAGTAATAGATGTAGAAGGGAATCATTGGGATGCTGTGGTTTGAATATGCCGTTCCAGCTGCAATAAAAGAGGCCATGGCGCCAGCTTCGGTTATACCTTCTTCAAGGATTTGGCCGTCGGTGGATTCCTTGTAGTACAGCAACGTTTCAGAATCGACAGGCTCATAGAGTTGGCCCACGTGCGAATAGATACCGACTTGTCGAAAGAGTGCGTCCATGCCAAACGTTCGTGCTTCATCGGGAACGATAGGCACAATAAATCGTCCGATGTTTTCTTCCCGCAGTAGTTTCGTGAGAAGGCGGACGAAAACCGTAGTCGTCGATGCTGCTCGATCATCGGTTCCGTCGTTGAACTCGCTGTAGAGATCGTTTTCGGGTGGCACGATGGGTTCGTAGGACGTTTGGCGATATGGGGTTGGTCCACCTAGCGATTGCTGACGCTCGGCTATATACCGAGCTTCTGGACTTGTAGCAGCAGGTCGATACAGTGGTGCCTTGCTGATGTCGGCATCAGAGATCGGGATTTGAAAGCGATCTCGAAACGAGACAAGTTCATCCTCGTTCAACTTCTTTTGCTGGTGAGTTATGTTCCGTCCTTCTCCGGCTTCTCCTAGTCCGTAACCCTTAGTAGTTCGGGCGAGGACCACTGTAGGTGCTCCTTTGTGACGGACAGCTTCGTAATAGGCGGAATAAACCTTTAAGGGGTCGTGTCCTCCTAGGTTCATACGCCAAAGCTCGTCGTCGCTACGGTCAGCAACCATGTTGAGAAGCCGCTCATCAACACCGTAAAAGTGGTCACGGATATAGCTGCCTCCAGCAACTGAATATTTTTGATATTCCCCGTCGACGACCTCAGTCGCCCGCCGGGTTAGCAGTCCCTGTGAGTCGTTTGAAAAAAGCTCGTCGAAATCACTGCCCCAGAGGACTTTGATGACATTCCAGCCGGCGCCTCGGAATAAACCTTCCAATTCCTGAACGATATTTCCGTTGCCACGCACAGGTCCGTCGAGTCGCTGCAAATTACAGTTCACAACCCAAACCAGGTTGTCGAGGGTTTCACGGGCAGCTAACGAGATAGCTCCGGTAGTTTCGGGTGAGTCAAATTCGCCATCACCGAGGAAGGCCCAAACGTGACGACCTGTGTCTTTCCGAAGACCCCGATCGGCAAGGTACTGTAGGAAGCGTGCTTGATAGATCGACATCAGGCCCCCGAGGCCCATCGACACTGTTGGGAATTGCCAGAACTCGGGCATTAACCATGGATGTGGGTAAGAGCTTAGGCCGCCACCATCAGCCAATTCACGCCTAAAATTGTGAATTTGATCGGCGTTTAGCCGGCCTTCAACGTACGCACGGGCATAAGCCCCTGGGGCTGAGTGTCCTTGAATATAGACTGCATCCGCCCCATCCGGATGGTCCGGACCGCGAAAGAAGTGGTTGTAACCAACTTCGTAGAGGGTGGCTGCTGACGCATACGTGGAGATGTGACCGCCTATGCCGTCAGATTTTCGGTTGGCTTCGACTACCATCGCCATGGCGTTCCACCGGATGATGCTTTTAATCGTACGCTCGATGTCCCGGTCGCCCGGATACGGCGGCTGCTTCTCGGGTGGGATTGTGTTGACATAGGGCGTGCGGGACGTAACAGGTAGCCGAATGCCCTCGCGCTGGGCGCTGATTTGTAGATCACGGAGTATCTCAGCCACTCGTTCCGGGCCACGCAAGACGTAAACGTCGTATAGCGACTCAATCCAGTCTCTTGTCTCAAGAGACTCGATTGAAGGGTTGTCAGTCTGTCGGTTGATGTCAGTGGGGAGCGGGGAAACCCTTGCCTGCGATGGTGGTCATGGACCGAGCGTATCGATCCACCCAGACACGTGTATACACTTTTTCCAGCGAACTTATCGGGTGTTCTCCGTTATTGCCCGAGCAACCCGAGCTTGTTCTCCTGCATGGTATGAACTTCGAACTAGCGGGCCTGACTCGACATGAACAAATCCCAGTTGTCGAGCTATGTCTCCAAGTTTCTCAAATTCATGTGGCTCGTAGTAGCGCTCAATTGCCAGATGCTTTCGTGACGGTCGTAAATATTGACCTATCGTCAGCAGATCGCATTCATGTGCACGCAGATCCTTTAATGTGGACACCAGCTCTTTGTGTGTTTCACCCAGGCCAACCATCAATCCAGATTTAGTCGTCATAGCTGGATCTAGTTCTTTAACCTGACGCAACAGTTCGAGGGATTGCACGTAGATGGCTTTAGGCCTGGCTCGTGCATAAAGCCTGGGAACGGTTTCAATGTTGTGGTTGAGCACCACCGGTCCGGCCTCAACGACAGTGGCCAGGGCTTTTCGGTTCCCTTGGAAGTCCGGGATGAGCACCTCGACTTCAACATGGGGGGTCCGAGATCGAATTGCGCGAATGCAACCGGCGAAGATTTCGGCTCCGCCATCCGGAACATCATCACGGTTCACTGAGGTGATCACACAGTAATCAAGCCCCATTTGCTCGACTGTTGTTGCCAGGCGGAAGGGCTCAAGCCGGTCCACAGATCCAGGCTTCCCTGATGTGACTGCGCAAAACCCGCAAGCCCGTGTGCAGGTATCACCGAGGATCATGAAGGTTGCCTCGCCAGCATTCCAGCATTCTCCTACGTTAGGACAGCGAGCTTCTTCACAGACGGTATGCAACTGTTGGGAGCGGACGAGCTGCTTTAGGTTTTCGAAACGTTGTCCGCCTGGAACGCGGGCTCGTAGCCATGTGGGTCGGGCGACACGAACCTCAGATGCCATGGACCATCTCCCTGGATCGATGTGTGGGTTTGATCTTAGTTTCGTATACCCGAGCGAACGCGGCCAGCAAAGCCTCTTCAACGTCGGTCATCATCGGTGGTGTCGACAACTCGCGTGACATCGACGTGACGCCGAGGCCATGAAGGCCGCAGGGTACGATCGCATTGAACCACGAAAGGTCGGTTGTGACGTTCAGTGCCGTACCGTGCATCGTTACACCACCGCGGATAGATACACCGATAGCTGCAATCTTGCGTGGACCAACCCATACGCCAGGGCGTCCTTTCACTGCTCGTCCGACAAGCCCGTATGTTTCCAGCGTCTCGATGACGGTTTTCTCAAGACGTCGCACGTGCTCGGCGGGACGTAAATTTCTGCGCCGCAGATTCATGATGGTGTACAGCACGACTTGTCCTGGTCCGTGAAAAGTAATGTCACCACCACGGTCACTCTGGACCAATTCCGCACCACGCGCCTGTAATCTGGTTTCCTCGACCAATAAATGATCCTGCCCACCTTGTGCACCTACGGTGTACACAGGCGTATGCTCGAGGATGGCCAAGCTGTCACGTGTTTCTTGTGAGCGGACAGCGGCTGCAATCTCGAGTTGCCAGGCTAGAGCGTCTCTATAGGCCACCTGTCCAAGTCGGTATAGGTGAATGTTTTTCGAGGACATCGGCCCACTGTACTCGTCATTTAGATGGCTTCCAAGGTCCAGTGCCGGTTACTGCTCATTGATCCACACTATATAGAGCCTTACCTGAATTAGGCGTGGGTTTCATCGAGAGGGCCAAACTGGCCCTCGGTCGGCTCTGCTCAGCAGAACCACGGCTCGGTAAGCCGTGGTCTCATCTCCTTGGTGGTATCGATCGAGAGGTTTGGTGTGGTTTGTTTTGGTGTACTCATGTCCGCGGTGCTTACCTTTTCCCATACCCGGAGAAATGTCGTTGTGATAGGGGTTTCATCGATAACATCGCGTTCAACCAGTGTCGCTAATTCTTTCTGGAGAGGGTCTGCTCGAGGATCGGTTGCGGTCCATCGGTAGGACAGACGTTGAGGATCATAAGTCTCAACGTGTGCGTTGATCTGAGGTAAATCAAGGAGTAGTGAGCCTTTCGGCAGCAAGAGCCGGATTGTGTATTGGACGGGATCAACGTTCGGTATCAGATCGTGTTCATGGACAAAGGTGAGAATGTCCAGCAAGTCATTTGGTTCCGTCCAGGGCGTGAAAGGCATCCAGGAGGGACGGATCTCTATACCGTGACGGCGTAGCAGATGGACAGCTTGGGCTGCTTCCCCGGGTGCGTGTCCCTTGTCGAGATATTCAAGAATTGTTGCGTTCATCGATTCAAATGCGGAGACAACAAACAAACAGCCCGCGGATGCAAATTCGGGCCATAGGTGGGCGAACTCTAGAATGTGCTCGACCTTTGCGGTCATATCGAAGGTCAGGTCAGGGTGATTCGCGTGCATTGCTTCGATGATTCGACGGGAATGGCGAACACCATTCAAAAAATCAGGGTCGCCAAAGGTAATGTGTCGAGCTCCTGCGTTGGCCAGTTGGTCGATATCAGCCAGAACAATGTCCGGATTCACAATTCGTATACGACCGTCGTAAACGATTGGCACCGGGCAGTGTCGGCATGTGTGGACACAGCCGCGGCTGGCTTCGACGTAGCCGACGGGGCGTTCCTCTCCGGTGATCGCTAGATGGGCATAACGTGTCAGGTTGGGAAGGAGATGCCTTGCTGGCAGTGGGTTCACACCTCGGCTGAGGTCAACACCAGATGTCGATGACGTCCGATGGTCGTCGATATTCTGTGCCCACTCCACGAGCCGAGCTTCGTAAGATCCGGCGAAGGTCGCGTTCACTACTCCGTCGTGTAAATCGTGGTGCTCTAATCCCGCGTAGAGCCCGAAAAATGCGATCGGTATATGTGGTCGCTCACCTCTGATTCGGTGTGCTGCGCGTTGTGCCAGACGCATTGCAGTGTGCATTGGGACCGAGAGTGCAACCTTGTCCGCCCATTGAACACTCTCCTCATTCCAAGTTTCGATGGCGAGATCAATGCAGCGGACTTCATGTCCTTCGGCGAGCAATGCAGACGCGGCTGTTGCCACATGCAACGGCTGGTGTCCGAGTTCGTACGTTGAGATAAGTAGCACCCGCATCGTTTTATACTAGGTGCATCAACCAAACGAATCTAATCATCCTGGACATTGAACAGGATCTTGGCGTGTGCCTGGCGTAGTGCGCTTTCGACGTCAGCCGCTTTGCAGCCACGGGCAAATACGAATCCTAAGTATTGATTGCCTTCGGGCAGTGGTACCAGATCTTGGCCAGGTGACATCGTGATCTCCACGCCTGCCACCCCCGGTATTTCACGCGCCTGTTCAACACCTTCAACACTTACGAGGCGTCCGGAACGGTGTATGGGAAGCATCATGACTCCTGATGCCGAATCGGTGCGAGTGATTTCTCGAATTGGTAGGCGAATAGCATGGCGAAGAATCAATTGCTCGAGGCTGACACCAAGCCCAAAGCGTAGGGATCGTGCGCAGAGTCCGCCGATGGATCGACTAGCGATCTCAAGGATCGAGACGTGATCTCCCTGTACGCGTAGTTCAGCGTGAATCGGACCTTCAGTCAGACCGAGCGCGACGGATGCGTCCGATGTGACACTGCAAATAGCGTTTTGGTTCGAGCGTGGAAGACGTGAAGGAGTCACGTAGAGCGTCTCTTCAAAGAACGGGCCATTGAGCGGGTCCGGTTTGTCGAATATCGCAAGAATGGTTAAGACTCCCTTGCTAAGAAGGCCTTCGACAGCGACTTCCTTGCCAGGGATAAATTTCTCGATGAGGAGTGGTTCATTGGAGGGCCGCCCGCGTTTCGCGAGGATTCGACGAACACGATCCACAGATGTAGGTATTCCAGCAGCCTTGTCTATCCGGATTACACCCTGGCTCGCTGATAGTGAGATTGGTTTGATTACGACAGGGAAGGTCAGTTGCTCGGCGGCAGTCAGTGCTTCGTGTGCTGATCGGACGACAACAAAAGGTGGTTGGGATACGCACCTGCGGGCGAGACGTTCCCGCATGATGGCCTTGTCTCGGGTCGTTTTCACAGCTGATGGTGCGTTGTACGGCAATTGAAGGCTTTTGCTGGCAATCGCGGCGGTAAGAACGCCCTGATCGTCAACGGCGACTATTGCGTCAACAGACGTTTCTGTTGCGTACTCAACGATCGCATCAGCTGCGAGCTCTGGTTGGTCGAGTGGGAGTTGAAGGACGCCACCCTCTGCATCACGTGCGGTCGGGTTCCGTCGATCGGATCCGACAGTTATCTCAATCCCGAGGCGTCGAGCCGCTTGTAAAAAGTCAGCAGCTCGATAAGTTTCACTTGGTATTAGTAGAAGAATCCTCGGCACCTGACAATCATACGGCTAGGCTGGGGTGGATCGCAGTAGAATGAGCTAGAGGAGGGCGTGTGATGGACACAGATGACGGTATAGACGTGATGCCACTAGTCGAGATTACAGAGCCAGCTCGCCAACTTGTGCTCCAATATCGATCCCAGTCCGACAAGCCAAATCCCGATCGTCTGGCCATGTGGATCGAAATTACTGGTGTGTCGGGCAGTGGTTTTAGCTACGACATGTATCTCAAATCAATCGATGAGATGTCCTCGGATGATGTGGCTGTGAGCGTTGCTGAGGATCTCCGTGTGGTGGTGCCAGCTGGAAGCGTCGAGCAGATGCGAGGGTCGACGATTGACCTTTCGGACGCGCCGGGTGGAGGCGGTCTTTTTGTACAGAATCCACAGAACCCGAGTCCAGCAGTTGATGCTTCCAGATCTTCAACGCCTCCTCCAGAAGGTCCAGTGGCTGATCGGGTGACGCAGGTTCTGAATCAACAAATTAATCCGGCGATTGCGGCTCACGGTGGTCACGCTGAGTTAGTTGCGATCGAAGATGACGTGGCGTATCTGCGGCTTGCTGGCGGGTGTCAGGGTTGCGGCATGGCGAGCGTGACACTCTCGCAAGGCATCGAAGTTGCGATTCGAGAGAATGTGCCTGAGGTTGCACGTGTAGTTGATGTGACTGATCATGACGCGGGCGAGAATCCGTATTTCGAAGCTTCTAAAAAGTAACCAAATATATTCTCAGCTGTAGACAAGATTAGTTCGGTAAAGGAACACACTGCATGCTTGACGTTTCCTCCCTATCAAACCATCTTCAGTCCGCTTTAGGCCTGCAATTTCGTCCTGTCGCAGTCGTTCGTGTAGATGCCCAACCGGAGGACATTCGACGGTTCGACGGCGTTGTGCCTTCCGGGTGCACTTTTTGGCGACGAGCAGAACATGATCTCTTTTATGCGGCTGCTGAGGATCACATGGGATGTCTGATTGGCGCTATGGTGATGGGCTTTGAACTAAGTGAGAGTCAAACTGACGAATTGATGGGTCTTGTCGGGGACATGTGCGCAGTTGCGTATTTGGAAGAAGATGAAGTGGCCGAATTGCCGAGCTTCAAGCCTGGCGCTTCGGGTGTTGTTTATGGGCCTCTCGCGGAATTCACTCAGGATCCTGATGTTGTTCTCGTATGGGTGACTCCGCAACAAGCCATGCTTCTGGAAGAGACGGTTGGCGGCACGCGATGGACGAGCGAAGGTGGTGGATCAGTTCTGGGCCGGCCGGCCTGCGGCGTGCTACCGCGTGCTGATGATAGTGGTTCAGCAACCTTGTCGCTTGGGTGTGCGGGTATGCGCACTTTCACCGATATTCCTGACCACTTCGCACTTGTTGCGATTCCATCGAATCAACTTAAGGGCATCGAGGCTGCTTTGGACAAAACGGTAGAAGCCAATGGGCAGATGACGGTCACCTACGAGGCGATGAAGGCGTCCGTCTGATGTGTTCGTAATTAGGCCGCTGTCTTTGCTTTTCTAAAACCTTCAATCTGATCAAAAGGTACCTTTACCCTCCGATTTGATACATCTCAACCTTAGGATCGCTTTGCGGGTGTCCGTTGTCGTCGATGAGCCCTGCCCGTTCTTCGGAGTATCGGTCAGTTCGGTTGAGCCATATTGCCTCGATTAATGCGCGCAGTTCTCTATCGTCACGACCAGCCCGAAGAGGGGTCTTTAGATCGGTACCGGTTCCCGCGAACAGACACGTAAGAAATTGTCCGTCAGTTGACAAGCGGGCTCGTGTGCAATTGCCGCAGAAGGGTTTACTAACCGATGCGATTACTCCAATCTCTCCGCTTCCGTCAACATAGCGATAACGTGTTGCGACTTCACCGCGATAGTTACTGTCGATTGGTTCAACTGCTGCTACCTGGTCGACGTGCGTCAAGATGTCAGGCGCTGGAACTACATCTGACATAACCCATTCGTTTAGGTTTCCAACGTCCATGTACTCGATGAAACGAAGGATATGCCCTGTGCCTTTAAAGTGACGAGCCAGCGACTGGATCGATTGTTCGTTCACTCCGCGCTGCACCACACAATTGATCTTGATTTTCGTGAATCCGGCTTGCTCAGCTGCCCGTATGCCGGTAAGGACTGGCTCAACGCTCAACTCACGACCGTTCATTTCTTTGAATATCTCATCATTCAAACTATCGAGGCTGATAGTTACCCGGTTGAGTCCTGCGGCCTGGAGTGCTGTGGCGTATCTGGGCAGTAGATAACCGTTAGTGGTAAGGGCAATGTCGTCTACGTTCGGAATCGTCGCTAGGCTGCGAACTAATTCTGCAAGGTCCGCACGGAGTAGCGGTTCGCCACCTGTGAGGCGTATTTTTCGCACCCCCAGGCTTACGAATATCCGTGCCAGTCTTTCAATCTCTTCGAAAGTCAAGATCTCAGGTTTGGGGAGAAATTCGTAACGTGTCCCGAATATCTCTGCGGGCATGCAATACGGACACCGAAAGTTGCATCGGTCTGTCACCGAAATGCGCAGGTCGCGCAGTGCACGGCCTCGTGTGTCACGCATTGTTTCGCTGTTCGTATTCATTGTCGGGTCGGCGCATGCTGGAGCGTCAGATCACAGAGTCTACTGAGCTATCGTCGCGATATCTTGTGAGATTAAGGTACTGTTAATCATTCTCGGGATTACTGGAGGTGTTGGATGCCCCTTCGACCACTCGATGATGTCGAATTCATCGTCGGCGGGGATCCAGGATCTTTGGATCATCCCGAAGGGGTTACATGGGGTCCGGATGGGTTCGCATATGCAGGGGGCGAGGCCGGACAGATCTACCGAATTGATGTTGTGGCCAAGAGCTATGAACAGATCGCCACCCTCGATGGATTTGTTGCAGGGTTGTGCTGTGATCGCGATGCGAACATCTATGCGTGCTGTATTGGATCGCATCGCCTGATGCGTGTTAATCAAGACGGAAGCTCGTTGGAGATAAGTGCTGGAACCAAGGATAGGCCGATGTCGGTGCCCAATTATCCGTGTTTCCATCCGTCGGGTGATCTCTATGTTTCGGATTCGCAAGCTACAAAAGAATTTAGTGGATGCATTTTCCGTGTACGGCCAACAGGCGAGACCGTTCTTTTCAGCGAGGCGTCGCCGCATTTTACGAATGGCTTGTGTGTTGATCGGAGTGGCAAGTGGCTATATGTGGTGGAGACACGACTCCCAGGTGTGTCCCGTATCCAAATTCTCGATGATGGATCAGCCGGGAAACGTGAAGTGGTGGCGACTCTTCCAGACCATATGCCCGATGGTGTTCAATTCGATGAGGATGGGGTTCTGTACATCACCATGTATGCGCCCGATCGTATTTACCGTCTCTTGCCGAACGGGCGTACGGAGCTCCTTGTAGAGGAT
>CAYRCL010000015.1:0-9644 GCA_964422795.1 uncultured Chloroflexota bacterium | reverse complement strand
TTTGGCACGTATCGATATTTTTCTCCGGATGGAATTAACTGGACCGCGCAGGAAGGTCCTCTCATGAAGACTCAGACCGTGGGCCTAAGGATGACCACGCCGTATACCGATCCCAACGGGGGGGCCGATCAGGCCTCGTATTACACCAACGAGGAGCTTGGGATTGATGACGGCGGATACACCCTGTACCAAAAGATTGGGGAGGTTATGCATCCCGGCGGACTGATTCCTCACGATTGCTTTCCGTGGGGTCGCCGGGTGATTGCACGGCGAACTAGTCCTGATGGTTCCGTATGGTCGAATCCCGAGGTGATTATTCAGCCCGACTGGCGAGATCCGCATGACCAGCAATTCATGGAATTGGCACCCAAGAAGGTCGATAGTGGTTTGATCGGTCTTTTGAGTTGCTATAACGTGCGCGAACACACCATTGATTGGCAGCTTGCCGGTAGTGTTGATGGCGGACGAATCTGGTCACGAGTGTCACGGCAACCGACGTTGCCGGTTGCTCCAATGGGTGACTATGGCGGCGGCATGCTCTGGCCGACACGGGAACTAGTGGAGCACGACGGCCGTGTGTATATGTACTACTGCGGTACCGAAGGTATCCACGGCGATACCACGTACGCGGCAGGTCCGAATATCTATCCGTTCTACGGCGCGATTGGCCGGGCAAGTTGGGAAGTTGATCGGTACTGGGCTGTCGTCAGCGGATCCGGTGGTCCTGATGCCGGAAGCTTCACCACGCATCCTCAGGCCGTGGGAGGAAAACATCTGGTATTAAACGCGGCTACCTCAACGGTGACGGAGGGTGAACTCACAGCCGAACTTATCGATGCTGACGGCACTGCGCTACCTGGATTTACCCGGGATGACTACCAACCATGGCATGGTGATTCGAAGGCGCACGTTGCGCGCTGGGCCGGCGGTGATACTGCTCCCAGGGACAATGTGGCTGTCCGGTTTTCTATCCAACGATCACGCCTGTATGGTTTTGCCTGGAGATGATCGTTCGGGTTGAGCTTCCGCCTGGCACGCGATGTGCGGTGGCGTTGAGCTATGACCTCGAAATGTGCGCGGGGTATTCGCCCGTATCCATCAACCATGGTCGTATCATGCCGGCCTTACGGGACTATACGTTGAGTTTGTGTGAGACGGCCTCGGCACACGGTGCGGAGCTCCAGTTTTTTTATGTCGGCAATGGGCTCGAGGACGTCGATATTGGTTACCTGGAACATATCGTTGCTGCTGGGCACAGTATTGATAATCACACGTACAGCCATATGCCGCTCACCACGTCTGATACGGTTGCGCTTGCTGATGAACTTGAGTTAACCAACAGACGACTCCGGGAACGTCTGGGTGTTGAATCGGTGGTGCTGCGAGCGCCCGGAGGCTACGCCGGGGGATTGAATCTTCTAGAAGTTAATCAGCGGACGATTCTTGACGCCGGGTTTCAGTGGGTGAGCAGTCAAACTGATGCCACCATGGGCAAATACGGTGCTGCTCACGATGTTGCTGCTGCCTCACGACTTCAACCGTATGTATATCCGACCGGGCTTATTGAAATCCCTTTTCACGGATGGATGGACCGAATATTTTTTGATTTCGAGCATTGCGTGGATACGGACGCGCTGGAATCGTGGCGCCGGGTGTCGGGCCATCGACCGGTTCCCTCGGGTTGGATCTGTCCGTGGACCTCGGATGGTGTTCTGGATATCTGGATTGACTTCAACCTGGCCGCGTTTGATTACGCTTATGACCATGGATTGCTGTGGACACCGGTCTGGCATCCCTACACTCATTACCTGCATGATCCACAGAACCGGGTGCTTCCTGCGCTGTTGAACCACATACAGAATAAGTCTGAGCCTGTTGCGATCCTTACGATGCGTGAGGCCGGTGCGGCTCTAACCGTTGATGGGTAGGTAGTCGTTAGGTCTTAGCTGAGCTGCTGGGTGGCGATGGACGTCCAGGTGCCGGCAGTTCATCTGTCGCGTGTCCATAATCAGCCTTTAACACGGACTCGTCACGCCAGCGGTCGCTTGTCTTTTCAAGTTGCTTGGTCCGTATGGCGAGGCCAGAGCAGTGTTGGGCTAGCACTTTAAAGATTTCATTGGCGATGACTCGGTGTCCCAGATCGTTTGCATGTACGCCATCGTCATGGACCATCCATGGCGCCTCGTTGTAGGCGTTGTAGACGTCGCAATAGAGACAGTCGTTTGAGGCCGCGACCTGCTGAGTTGCGATGTTGAAGAGCTTGAAGATTTCGTGGTTTGCGTGGTCGTAGTTGGGATACCCCGTAAATTCCGTCATGTAATACGGTCCTGGGAGCACAATCAGAGGGCTGCATTTGGCACGAATATCAGCGATCAGCTGTGTCAATTCGTCCCGAAACATCTCCACTGGTGTAGCGCCGCGGGCATCATTGAGTCCATAAGAGACCACGAGCAGGTCTGGATTGTGGGCAATGACATGTTTCTCTACACGTTCATTCGCGGCTGGTTTTCCGGATGTTTCGTACGACGGTACTCGGTTTGAGATGACATTGGCGCCAATCCCAGTATTGATCAGTGTCACAGGAGTGTCTTGAAAGTCACTAATGAGGTCAGCCAGGAGCGGTGCCCAGCACCGGTCAGGTGTTGAGCTCCACCCGCCGGCCGTTGTGCTTTCGCCAAGGGTCACCAGGATCTGGAATGGGTTGGTGTGCCAGTCTCTGAATGTCATATGGACGCTTGCTTAGCCCGGGGGGTCCATGGTTGGAGGACTCTGATGATGGTCGGTTCGCGGTAGAAACTCTCGATCAGCAAACTCCTCGGCAAACTCGATTAGATTCGTAACGGTTTCCTCAAACACGGCCTTGCCCTTGTCTGCCGTAGCCATGCTGGGATTTCCCATCGTGCCATCCGGCGTATAAGTGCTTGTCCAGCTATCCATTCTGATGGGACCGGCCGCAAAGAGGTCGACCCAGTGATACTTCGATTCCTGCTTGTTGTGGTCGATCATCTGATCGACGGCAAGGTCGGTTTTAACCGCGTCCGAATCAAGATGGAGTGCCAGAGAGGTTTCAAGTTCGCCGGCATGGGCACAACCTCCTGGGAAGGGCGAATCACGCCACGTATCTTGAAAGCCTGAATTAGCAGCACTCAAGTTCCACCAACTCGCCATTGCGACCCAGGCGTCTGATTCAAGCATGGCGCGACGGCCAGCCAATTCCAGTGGATTGTGGTTCGATCCGTGCCCGTTAATCATGATGATTTTCTTGAAGCCGTGATAGGCCAGACTTTTCAGCACATCGACGACATAGCGGATGAAGGTTTCGTGGTGGATGGTGATCGTGCCGGGGAAATCCATGACATGCGAGGTGTAGCCGTATGCAATCGGAGGGAGTACCGTCAGTCGGTTCGGAGCGCGCTTGGCCGCCTCATCGCAGATGGAGGTTGACGTCCACCGGTCAATCTTGAGTGGTAGATGGGGCCCATGTTGCTCGGTTGTTCCGATGGGAATAACAGGGATCTTCCCGTCTGCGACAGCGGCATTAACCTCTGACCAGGTCATGTCTTCGAAGCGATAATTGGTGAGCACGGTTTAGACCTTGTAGTAGCCACTATCGGTGTGACCAATTCTTACATGTCTGGCCGGGAACCAATCAGGGATGTAGCACCTAGGTGATGGCTTGATCTGCGATATCCAGAGCGGCGTCCAGCACCTTAAGACCTGAACGCAACTCGTCTTCGGTAATGGTTAGCGGTGGGTTGATAAAGACCCAGTTCCAGCGAGTCATCGTGCTGACCCCGTGTTCAAGCATGAATGTGCTGAGTTCGCGCATGACCCCCGAGAACTCAAAGGTTGGATCAATTTGTGGAACGATTGGTTCTCTCGTCTCGCGATTCTTGACGAGTTCGAGTGCTGAAAACAGTCCTAGACTTCGGCCTTCGCCAATGCTGGGATGCCGCTCGGCCATGGCTGCATACTCGGTCGTCAGGATTTGTCCAAGCTCGACAACACGCTCGGGGATACCTTCGTCGCGGTAGGCTTGAATTGTTGCCAGCGCGGCGGCGCAAGCTAGGGTGTGCGCACCATACGTGAGGCCGGCCCACAGACGATTGCCATCAAAATGCCGGGCGATCTCTTCGGAAACGATAACGGCGCCGAGCGGAACGGTACCCGATGTGAGACCTTTCGAAACTGTCATGATGTCGGGTTCCACGTTCCAGTGTTCGACCGCGAACCAACGTCCGGTTCGACCGAATCCACTCATCACCTCATCGGCGATCAATAGCACGTCGTACTCGGTGCAAATCTCCCGTACACGTTGTAGGTAGCCGTCGGGAGGGATGATGACGCCGTTCGCACCGGCAATAGGTTCCACAATGACGGCTGCGACGTGGTCTGGTCCTTCGACGCGGATTACCTCGTCGATATCGTCCGCGCAGCGCTGATCGCACGAGTTTTGTCCGGAGCAGAATCGGCAGCGATACTGGTAGGGATCCGCGGCACGCACAACGCCAGGAATGCCTGGTTCTGTAGCCCAGCGGCG
Source organism: uncultured Chloroflexota bacterium (assembly GCA_964422795.1). Lineage (GTDB taxonomy): Bacteria > Chloroflexota > UBA11872 > UBA11872 > UBA11872 > UBA11872. The sequence goes on along the minus strand of CAYRCL010000015.1, from coordinate 5,104 downwards.
AGCTTCACCTGTAAGTGTGATTGCGCCGTAGGTCGCTCCGTGATACGAACGACGTCGTGCCACGATTTTCTGCTTGCCTGTAGCTAACCGTGCAACTTTGATTGCATGATCCGTCGCTTCTGATCCGCCGAGCGTAAAGAACGACTTGCAGAGCGACCCGGGGGTGATCTGGGCGAGCTCGCGACCGAGTTCGCCTCGTGGCTGCGTGGCGAATCTAGGGTTTACATAACAAAGCCGGTCAGCTTGTGCCTTAATGGCCGCAACTACAGAAGGATGCTGGTGGCCAAGGTTTACGTTCATGAGCTGCGCATTGAAATCGAGGATGCGTCGACCGTCATGGTCGATCAAATACGAACCTTCGGCTCGATCGATCGCCAAGGCTTTTACGGAATCCTGGGCTGACCAATCGAAGAAGGTGTACTCGCTGTTTAGTGCGGCGATCTCAGCCGCGGATGGTTGTGTAACGGCACTCACTTAGGGTCCTCCAGCATTGTGGCCAATGCGGTTTGACGAGCATTAGGGTAGACGAACAATGCACGATGTGATGGTTGTAGGTAGATCCGGGCACACCATGTCAGCAATGAAATAGAGACACATTTTAATTTCGAAAGGCGGGTCGGTCCGCTTGTCCGGGCCGTAGGTAACCCCAGCGCCGGATTTTTTCCCAACTTTCCCGTGGGGTGCCTTTCATATATTCAGTAATCATCCAGTCGCCATAGTCGTTTACGGGGATACGTGCGAGCACACTTTCCAATTCGTGATACAGCGTGCGTGCCCGTTCCTGTTCGGTAGAGATGAGATCTGTTTGTTCCGTGGGATCCTCCGCTAGGTTGAACAGGCTGTCTCTGCCGTCACTGGCCCAGATGTATTTCCAATCGCCGCGTCGGTAGGAGCGGAGCGCTCGGAAATACGGACGCAGTTCAAAGGCTTTTCCTTGACGCGTCGCGCGTTCAAGCATGTTTACCGGGAACGCAAACTCACACATAGCGTATTGACGCTCATCGCCGGCGATTGTTCGCAACAGGCTGTGGCTGCTTTCGCCTAAATCTGTGAGTTGACGCTTGGCGCCAACGAGGTCGTAGATGGTTGCGACAACATCGTGTGTTTGCGTGAGAGCGGAGAACCTGGATCCCGGTTCGAACGCACTCGGGTATCGAATGATCAGGGGAACATGGGCGACTGCTTCAAAGACGGTGAGTTGGTGATTCCAGTACGGTGGGTGTTCTTCGATGACATCACCATGGTCGGATGTCACGACGATCATTGTTTCGTCTAGTTTTCCCGCATCCTCCAAGGATGCGATTACGGTTCCGATTAGGTCGTCAACGTATGCGGTTTCACCGTCATATAAGGCATAAATCTTGTCGCGGGTGTCGTCGGACATTTTGTGTGTTCGGTTGGGATCAGCAAAAAATCCCTGGTGGACGTCGCGTGCTTCTTCTTCGCTTACATCGGGAGCCCATCGGGAACGGAAAGGTTCAGGCGCGTCGTACGTGGTATGGGTGTCATTGATGTTGACGAACATGAAGAACGGTCGACGGTCCTCGTGGTTCCCGCGAAGCCAATCGAGCATCTGGCGGACGACCTGAGCTCCGCCTTTATCATGGTCCGCTTTTCCAAGTGAGGGCAGCACATACTGCCAGTCGAGAAATCCACGGTGCAGGGCTGAGGAGGCGCTCATATAGGCGTTGTTTGAGATCCCGACCGTGGCATAACCCAACTCGCTGAGTTCTTCGCCGATCGTGGGGTATTCGTCGCTCAGCCGTTCATAGCGTCCATCGGCGCCGTGGGTGCTCGCATAGTGTCCCGTCATCATGGACGCATGGGATGGGAGGCACCACGGTGCTGATGATGTGTTGCACTCGAAAAGCGCCCCTTCTGATGCCAGCCGGTCTAACGTGGGTGTGACGCCTCGTTGGTCGCCGTAGGCTCCGATGTTGTGCGTACGCTGCGAATCCATGACGATCCACAGTACGTTGGGTTGATCGGCCATGGCACCTCCGTGATGCGTTATTAACATCGGATTATCACTTACTTGAATGGTCGTGTTGTTGAATCGCCGCTCGCCTTGGTGGGTGCATGCATGGTCGATGGCTGACATGCGAAGATCGTGGTGGAGCAACGTGTTCAATGGAGGTGCAAGGTGACGGTGAGGGAACCGATGCTCAAGGTTGTTGGAACCACTCCTATCCGCCACGATGGTGTCGATAAGGTGACGGGGCGTGCAATCTTCGGTGTCGATGTTTCTCTACCTGGGATGCTGCATGCGCGCGTGCTTCGAAGCCCACATGCCCATGCACGCATTGTGCGTATCGACACTTCGGCGGCTGACCGGTTGTCGGGTGTAGCAGCTATCGTCACGGGGTTTGATGTTCCAGTCGAACCTATCGAAGAGCCGTCGGCGTTTTCTAATCCGATCCGATTGAAGGCGTTGAACGCGATGGCGCAAGGCACAGCTTTGTATCACGGCCATGCCATTGCTGCGGTCGCAGCAGTTTCATCACACGTGGCTGACGAAGCACTGCGTCATATTCGTGTCGAGTACGACGTACTGAAGCCGGTGGTTGATATTCCGACAGCGCTTAAACCTGACGCACCGATTCTTCAGCCGAATCTCCGAACGGAGACCGCCGGATCCTTTGCGGATGTGCCGAGCAACGTGGCTAAGCATTTGGTTCTGGAAGAAGGGGATATTACCGCTGGTTTTGAAATTGCAGATGTCGTCGTCGAGCGTACGTTTTCCACGGCGACTGTTCATCAGGGTTACATCGAGCCACATAATGCCGTCGCCTTCTGGCGTAGCGACGGAACGCTTGAGCTGCACTGCAGCTCACAGGGTCATTTTGGTGTCCGAAACGAGGTAAGCCAGATCCTTGGTATTCCAATCTCGACAATCCGGGTTGTTCCTGCCGAGATCGGGGGAGGCTTTGGCGGCAAGCTCACAAACTATGTCGCGATTCCGGCTGTTCTGCTGGCTCAAAAGTCTGGCCGGCCCGTCAAAATGGCGATGGATCGGGCTGAGACACTACTGGCAACTGGTCCGGCTCCGGCGGCTGTGATCCATGCGCGGTTTGGGGCGACGAACGATGGTTTGCTCACTGCAGCTCATCTCGAAATGTATTACGAAGCGGGAGCTTTTCCTGGTTCTTCCGTTGGCGGTGGTGCCAACTGCGGGTTTGCGCCATACCGTCTCGAGAACTTCAGAGTGGACGGATATGACGTGCTGGTCAACAAGCCGAAATCACAGGCATACCGGGCACCTGGAGCCCCGCAGGCTGCGTTCGCTGTTGAAAGCATGATCGACGAATTGAGTGCCGATCTTGGGGTTGATCCTGTTGAATTCCGGTTACGTAACGCTTCCGCGGAAGGCGATATTCGGCCTAACGGAACCAGATTTAATCACGTGGGTAACGTCGACCAAATGCGCGCGGCACAGTCGAGCCAGCATTGGCAGGCACCGTTGCCGGAGTCAAATGGTCGGTTGGTTGGTCGCGGGGTTGCATGTGGATACTGGGGCAACGGTGGTGGCACGTCATCTGCCGTGGCCCGACTCAATCAGGACGGATCGGTTACCTTGCTCGAGTCTTCCCCTGATATCGGTGGCACCCGAACGTCAATTGCCATGCAGCTTGCGGAAACGCTGGGCATCGATGTAGGCCAGGTGCATCCGCGGGTTCCAGACACCGACTCCATACCTGAAGGTGGTAATACGGCGGGGAGTCGTACAACCTTCGCTACTGGATGGGCGGCGATTGAGGCGGGACGAAACCTGCAACAGCACATGTGTCGGGCTCTTGCTGATGTTTGGGAGCTTGAGCCTGGGGTAGTGCAGGTTACGGCTGCTGGCTTTACTGCGAATGGGCATGTGGCTGATTTTGCGAAGGCGGCGGAGTTGATCATTGGTGAAGGTGAAGCGCCGATTGGATCTTCGGTGAGCAGTCCAAGCCTGCCGGGAAATGCGTTTGCCACCCATATCGTGGACGTGGAAGTTGATCCTGAAACCGGAAAGGTTGATGTGCTCCGGTATACGGCGGTTCACGATGTTGGTCGGGCTGTCTATCCGCCATACGCTGAGGGACAGATTGAGGGTGGTGTGGCGCAGGGGATCGGTTGGGCCTTAACTGAGGCATATGCTTATGACGCTGAGGGGCATTTGCTCAACGCCTCGCTCTTAGACTATCGAATGCCGACCACTTTGGATGTGCCTGCGCTTGAAACAATTATGGTGGAGGTGCCGAACCCTGGACATCCGTATGGGGTTCGTGGTGTGGGGGAGCTTCCCATCGTTGGTCCTTTGGCTGCGTTGGTCAACGCGATCCATGATGCGACTGGTGTACGAGTCTCTGAGCTGCCCGCGTCACCAGCTCAGGTGCTCGCTGCGCTAAAGGCTTCAGGAGCCTCGCATTCCTTGAGCCAGAGCGGGGCTTGAATGGAAATCATGAGCTGAGAAGTGATTTACTGTTCGTGCTTCGGAGGTAGGGTGTCGTGAGGAGGTTCTGATGCTGTCCGACACTCATGAAAAGCGTGACCAATTGGTTGCTGACGGCTACACGGTAATTCCCGGGGTGTTCGGCGAGGAACTACTGCAGGCGTTCCGGGACTGGTCGGAAGATTATTTCGGTGAGCATGAAGTTGAGCATCGTTATCGATACCAGGGAAGCGATGTCTCTGTGATTTCACCTGCGCGATGGGCACGTGGAGACATTCCCACACCCCGGTCGGGAGACGAGTCGGAGCGGATATTGCCGGATCCAATTGTGGACCAATATCTTAATGATCCTGGGTTGCAAATGGCGTGTAGAAGCTTGCAACTCGAAGGTCTCAAGTCCTCTGAGAATTTGCTCATTCTTTCTAAGCCTGCTCACGGGCCTCCGTTGTACTGGCACCAAGATTTTATGAACTGGAACAGTCCTATCGCCGCAACCCCGTGGCCGACCAAGGTGTTCCTTTCTACGTATCTCACCGACACCTCTGTCGCGAATGGATGTCTGCGCGTGATTCCTGGGACGCATCTTCGTCGGATTGATCTCCACGACATGATTCCAGACGCGCATGGGGAGGATGCACAAGCCCTCGAGAGTATGGATGATCCGGCATTTACGGA
>CAYRCL010000014.1:0-8807 GCA_964422795.1 uncultured Chloroflexota bacterium | reverse complement strand
CCGCCACCGCCACAGCAGCAGGCTCCGCCACCGCCACAGCAGCAGGCTCCGCCACCGCCACAGCAGCAGGCTCCGCCGCCGCCACAGCAGCAGGCTCCGCCACCAGGTCCACCGCCCGGCGGTGGAGGACCGCCTCCCCCTGGTGGAGGACCGCCGCGTTAGGCAGAGTCGTCATCTGGCAAACTGCCCAGACGTGCCACGCAAAAAGGTGTGTCTATAGCCCGGCTATACCACGTCTCAGGGTTCACAACGCTGCCGAAACGAGTTGTCCTAATACAACCATCAAACACCGGGACTATATTCGGGAACTCGACCCAGAAAAACCGTCTTGTGTGTCACCAAGATCACCGCAGGCCTTCGTCGGCACATGGATCGATACCCGCCGACATTGGTGAATACGAACCCGTGCTAATTCATCGTTGATCGTGCCGTCCAACCAGTAACGTTATTTATGTCCACCAGACGTGCCATCACTATTGCTGCCATCGTAGGAACGGTCCTTCTCATCCCAATCGTTGCAATCCTCGCACTTGGATTTTACGGATCATCAATTACCGGTGACTTCCCACTTGCTGAAGATCAGGGTCCCGTCTTGCAAATTGCGCCTTCGGTGGGAACCACAGGTTCGACTATCACCATCCGTGGGAACGACTGGATCCCACGCACGTTGGTCGAAATTGAAATGAGCTTGAACACGAGTAGACCTTCAATCGCAGCTGACGGAACAATCGTGGAAACGACCGCGTCGTCACCAGCCATATTTCTCGGAGAGATCATTGCCTCACGCGCTGGAACGTTCAGCATAGATACTCAATTGCCAACCACAATCCCCATAACGGGGAAAAGCTCAATCGAATTTAGGGCTACAGCGACCTATCTTGGTGGTGAGATGGCCGGCGAATCCAGCACGATCTTTAATTTGATCGCCGGACCAGGATCCGTCGAAACAACGATAACAGTCGGTCCAAGTGGCAAACCTGCAGCTACCGGTTATGTCGAGTTGCTTGGCGACCACGGTGAAATTCTCGCCGCTGTCCCAATCTCTGCGGATGGCACCGCCCGCTTCACGGGCCTTCCACTAGAAGCCACCTATGACATACGCGTGCGCGTTCCTGGTTATGAGGTACTGAGTTCGTCTGATGTGACCGTTGCGACAAATCACCCAACCCAAGTCAGCTTCAAGATGCATCCAGGTTCGGCTAGCCGCCTCATTGTTGGCGGTATCCCGGCACCGACGACCCCAGACGGACACCCGAACTCAAACATGTCGCAAACCCACATAGCCCTCATCGATCTTCCATCGCTCTCTCCAATCCGACCATCATCACCACAGCCGCTGCCAGCGGCCTGGGCTATCGAGTCAGATTCAAACCGCGGCCAAGTGTTCGTCGTGGACGAAGTCGCCACACAAATCAACGTCTTCGACGCGTTGACAGGTACTGCAAAGGAACCCATCGCTCTCACTTCCGCCCTTCAGGTTAGCGTCACAGACAACGATGGCAGACCAATATCCAATGCTGCAATTGGTCTGTTCTGGAGTATTCATACACCACCGCTTACTGGTGAGGGTAGACCCCCACGCCAATGGGTTTTTGTTCGTGAGGCGTCCTCCGACGACAGTGGAAAAGCCCTTATTGGAGATCTAATCAGCGGGAATACGTATGAGGTGGTTGCCGCAGCCGAAGGCTACGTCCAGCAAATCCCACCTCGTATAACAACCAGCATTAGACCTAACGTCGTATCGACCGCAACAGTAATCTTGCGCCGATCGGATACGTACAAACATCGAGCTCATGAAGCACGCGTTCGGCTTGAACAATCGCAACGAGATCAAGTCACGGGCTTAGCAATTGCTGACATTTCACTCGACCCAAATAATGGACATCTCTACGTGACCGGTTCCGACTTGAACCGTGGCCACCTCTTTGTCATCAATCCCGAGAAGCACCGGATCGTGCATGAGTGGCCCGTTCCGGCAGGTGTCGGTGACGTCATACCCTCAGGTGATGGCACAACAGTGCTTATTGCAAACCGACCTGAATCAACCGTCACCCGCGTTAATGCCAAGACCGGTACTGTCGAGCTTCAAAGGCTGGTACCGTCATGGCCTGAAGCGCTCGCTCGCGACATTTCTGGAAACGTCTATGTGGCTAGCCTCCACACGGGAACTATCAGCAAGTTGAATCCTGACACCCTAGCCGTGGAACATTCGCGTCGCCTTAAACAAGGCGTGCACCGGCTTGTCGTAGACGAGCAGACTTCAACATTGCTTGTTAGTAACCTTTGGACTAGCACGGTAACTGGACTCAACACGAAAGATCTCAGCGTCCGATTCATGATTCCTGTACCTACATCACCCCAAGCTCTCGCTATTGATCCAGAAACCGGAACTCTCATCGTGGGAAGCTCTGAAGACGGAACCGTTACGGTCTATAGTCCTAAGACGTTCGAACTGCAGCAGTCACTGAAATTGGGCGTTCCAATCAACGATGTCGTCGTTGTATCAACGCGATCAACTAGTTCGTGAACTGGAGTTTTCTCGGCAACAATGTGGCCGTGCGGGCGATACAAGGCTCGCTCCGTCGGGATCGAATCGCCCAGGCATACCTGATCACTGGACCACCCGGTATAGGCCGGCGAACCTTTGCCATTCGGCTAGCGCAAGAAATCTGGTGCGCTGGTTTGCCCGATCCAATACAAGATTCTGACTCATTTCGATTCCTGGATGACACCAACCCTATGTGGAGAACTGCGGTCCGACGAGAACATCCAGATGAAAACCAAGACCCAGCATCGCTCGATCAAGCTGTCTTTGAAAAGGGTAGTAAGACCAAGTGGAAGAAAACACCGCTGCACTGGGTAATAACCGCGCACAATGATCTCCATGTGCTGCGTCGGCATGACACCACCCAAGACATCCATGCCGGCGGTGTACGGGAATGGGCCACTAGCCTTTACCTAAAGCCAGCTACACACCCTGTACGCATCGGGCTGCTCGACGGCGCACACGAACTTAACCCGACATCGGCGACCGCGCTGCTCAAGCTATTGGAAGAACCGGCCGAGCATGTCGTTCTGATCCTGATCGCACCGCAAACGTTCGATCTCCTTCCGACAATCGTGTCACGGTGCCGTGTCATCGAACTTACGCCGGTAGCAACATCCAAGATTTCAGCACACCTCGTCCAACACTATGGTGTGGATGCCGACTCTGCTACCAACATTGCTAACGCTTCCGCCGGACGGCCAGGATGGGCAATCCGTATGGTTGCCAACCATGAGGCATGGACAAGGCATGTAGATGCTCAAGCTGAAGCAGCAGCATTCGAATCCGCCACGGTGCCTCACCGATTCCGGACAGCCAGTCGACTGCTTTCGTATGGACGGATAACTACGCAAAAACGAGAGGCTCTCGAGTGGCTCAGAACAATCGAAATTGAACAGTCGAATACACTACGCGTAGCCATGCATAACCACAACACCAATGCCACATCCGAACAACGAGCACATTTGGTCAACGCGACTAGGCGCCTTCTCCGACTTAACGAAACACGCCGCGCACTCAACCAAAACGTCGCACCACGACTCGCGCTGGAAGACCTAGCATTACGACCCGTGATCCAGCGTCCCAGATCTGCACGACATGCCCATGGCCATCGCTGAACCTTCCGTAGCTCAAGTTCGTGTCATCGGCGTTCGGTTCAGGCGCGCCGGCCGACTGTACTACTACGATCCCGCTGGTTCAGACATGTCCGTAGGCGATTACGTGATCGTAATGACGTCACGGGGATTGATGACAGCACGGGTGGTCATGGCAGCGACCGAGGTTAACGCCGCCGACGTTCGCGGCGAACTTAAACCCATTGAACGAACCGCTAGCGACATCGATCTCACCAGCATGACGAACTATATCGATGAAGAAACCGAGGCCGAACAGGCCTTTGCTACCGCTATCACGTCACGTGGCCTACCGATGCAACCAGTGAAGGCGGAATACAGCTTCGATGGTGCCACGCTCACTCTCTACTTCTCCTCCAAGGAGGCGCGGATTGACACGGCCGACCTCGTGACCGAGCTGGCAACCAAATACAAGACTCGTGTTGAGCTCCGGCAGATAGGCCCGCGTGAACGCGCCGCGATGCGCACCGGATTGGGTCGTTGTGGACGAGAATTCTGCTGTGCCACTTTCCTGTCTGAACTCGATACCGTGTCGCTGCGGATGGCAAGAGACCAGAATCTTCCGCTCAATCCAGACAAGATTTCAGGCGCGTGTGGCCGCTTACTATGCTGCCTCCAATACGAGCATGATGGGTATGTTGAAGCCAAGCTTGAAGCCGAACAGTCAGCAGATGGCGACGGGTGCGCAACCAGCGGCAAGTGCGGGACTTGTGGTGTACACGAATTGAAGGACATCCTCGGGCAACCAGTAGCACCAGAGTACGAACCCGAGCAGGATACGAATGACCCTGAAAATTTGACCGGCATTAGCCCTCACTCACAATGAACATGTCCAAATAACTGAGTAAAGCATCCATATGTTTGGACCAAACCAAACGCCGGAAGGCACCTCGCAGATCCAACGATTAACACAAGTGCAAATCGGGGACAAATTCCACGTTCGGTGCCTCACCGTCGCATCAGACCAGATCGCCAATAGTATCGACGCATCAACAATCGTGAGTCTGGGCTGTCAGCAAGCCAGGCCGGGTGAGGCCCACAGGGAACCGTGACTGTATCAACAGCGCAAAGACCAAACACCCCACCTGAGGTTCTCTGGCGTCCAACAAACACCGACATCGCAACCGCCCAGCTCACAAAATTTTGGAAGATGGCCGAAGCCCAGAGTGGTCAATCGTTCCTGGATTACGCGACGCTGCACAAATGGTCCGTTGAACACTCAGCTGATTTCTGGTCGCTTTGCGCTCAATTCACTGGCATACGTTTCAGCAAAAATCCTGTGCAGATAAAGGGTCCGGACAAGATGCCAGGCACGCAATGGTTTGAAGGCGCCTACCTTAACTTCGCCGAACACCTATTGCGACGCTCGGACCAGCAAATAGCGTTGGCTTATCGCACCGAGACCGGCGAATCGCGGGATATAACCTATGCCGAACTACATCGCCATGTCGCACAAGCAATTTCGGGATTACATCGCCTGGGAGTCAAGCCGGGTGATCGAGTCGCTGGATACCTTGTCAATGGTCCTGAAGCAATCATCAGTTTCCTTGCCTGTGCAGCGTCCGGAGCGGTATGGACTGCCTGCTCACCAGATTTCGGACCTGCGGCTGTACTAGATCGGATAAAACAATTAGAGCCCACAGTCTTGATCGCGAGCGAGAAGTACGTCTACGGCGGAAAAGTCTTTGATCGTCGTACGGCAATCGAAGTGATAGAAAACGCTATCCCATCTCTTCACGCCACGATCATTGTTCCATTCGCGGATGACCGGACTCATCAACTCAAATCGACGTGGATAACTTGGAATGCTCTCACTGCTGATTCCCCATCTAACCACGCTGAGTTTGTTCAGCTGCCATTTGATCATCCGATCTACGTTCTCTTTTCGTCGGGGACAACAGGAAAACCTAAATGCCTTGTTCACGGAGCCGGCGGTGTACTACTCCAGCACCGCAAGGAACATATGCTGCACACGGATCTACGATCCGATGATGTTCTGCTGTACCTCACCACGTGTGGATGGATGATGTGGAATTGGATGGTCTCAGCCCTCGCCACCGGATGCACCATCGTCCTTTACGAAGGGAACACCATGCACCCGGATGCAGGCGCTGCCTGGCGATTAGCATCGGACTGTAGAGTAACCGTATTTGGTACAAGCGCAGCCCATATCGATGCATGTCGTCGCGCCCCGACCATGCCGTCGAGAGAGACTGACCTACAGTCGTTACGTGTAGTCCTTTCCACAGGGTCCGTTTTAGCACCAGCTGGGTTTCGCTGGATTCACGATCACGTCAACCCAAAAGCCCGACTATCCTCTATTTCCGGTGGGACCGACCTTGTGTCCTGCTTCGTACTTGGCAACCCGCTGCTTCCCGTTCAATCCGGAGAGATTCAGTGCGCTGGTCTCGGAATGGATGTTGCTGCTCTAAACAATGAAGGAAAACCCGTCATTGACGAGACAGGTGAGTTGGTCTGCCAAAGCCCTTTTCCCTCAATGCCTCTACGGCTGTGGCACGACCCCGACGGAACCGCCTACGAAGCCGCCTATTTCGACAAATTCCCGGGTGTCTGGACACACGGTGATCTCATCAGGTTCACAGCCTCCGGAAGTGCCGTGATCGACGGTCGCAGCGATACGACACTTAATCCTGGAGGGGTTCGCATCGGAACAGCCGAAATCTACCGGGCTCTCGATGGGGTTGCTGGTATCGCCGGTGCTCTTGCTGCAGCATTACGTCAAGACGAACGGGAGGAGATCGTACTTTTCGTGGTTCTCGAACCAGCTGTCGAACTAAACAAACATCTCAAAAATATGATCGGCGATGCAATTCGAGCAGCCGCCTCGCCCCGCCATACACCTCGACACATTGTCGCTGTCGCTGATCTTCCACAGACTCGAAACGGGAAACTCGCCGAACTATCCGTAGCACGCGTTCTTCGTGGCGAATCCGTTTCGAACATCCACTCACTGGCCAACCCAGAAGTTCTGGAAGAATTCGTCTCAGCACGTGATGCCCTGCTCATGAAACGATCCGACGCGTGAACAATCGCCCCGAGGCTGTCATTTTGGAGTCCAAACGAACAGCCATTGGCGCTTTTCGCGGTTCCCTCAGCAATTTGAGCGCTCCGGAGTTGGGCCGCCGAGTCGCCGAGCAACTGATTGCGATGACACATCTCAATCCCGATGATATTGACCAAGCCATCATTGGATGTGTACTACAAGCCGGAGTCGGTCTGAATGTAGCGCGGCAAATCGCTGTGCGAGCCGGTATACCAGTTGAGTGTCCTGCGTTCACAGTTAACGAAGTCTGCGGAAGCGGCCTCAAGGCCGTTGAGTTAGCGGCACAAGCGATCTGGTTGGGAAACCACCATCTTGTTCTCGCTGGCGGTGTGGAATCAATGTCCCGAGCACCTTTTCTTATCGATCGAACGGAATCGACCGACCTATGTTCAGATCGCGTGCCTATCGACCATATTCAGCATGACGGACTGCTCGACCCGTTCATGCAGGAGGCCATGGCACATACATCGGAAGTGGTGGCATCTGAATCCTCCATAAGCCGTGCTGATCAGGATGCCTATGCAGCAACAAGCTATGCCCGCTATTTCAAAGCACGCGCGCTACTCGCAGACGAAATTGTTCCTGTGATCCTTGCCAGCGATGATGGTGACGTCCTATTTGATACCGATGAACCACCTCGCGAAACCACGCAAGACGCACTAGCACGCTTAGAACCATTGCTTTCATCATCAGGTACCGTAACCGCAGGAAATGCGTCCAATCTGAGCGATGGTGCTGCCCTTTCCCTCATCGCTGACCGACTCTGGGCCGACAGACACAACTTGCCCTACAAATTTGTCTTGCGAGGCTTTGAGACGGTAGGGCTAGATCCTGCGCGAATGGGCCTCGGACCTGTCAAAGCAATCCGCGCCCTCTGGCAACGCTTCGGGATCTCCGCATTAGACATCGATCTATACGAGATCAACGAGGCATTCGCTGGACAATTGCTCGCCGTAGTACAGCAGCTCGATCTCCCGCCAGACCGTGTGAACGTGAATGGTGGAGCAATCGCACTTGGTCACCCACTCGGCGCCAGTGGTTGCCGTCTCGTGGTCACCCTGACGCACGAGATGGCGCGACGCGGATCCCAACGCGGCATTGCAGCCCTGTGTATAGGTGGCGGCATGGGCATCGCTGCGCTTGTTGAAACAACACATAACACTCACTAACACCACACAACTGTGGTCCCCGGTTTTACCCGGGGACCACATGAACTAACCGTGCTCAGTCTCTACGCATCGTAGTAGAGCATAAATTCGTACGGATGCGGGCGCTGGTTGACTTCCTGTATCTCGTTCTCACGCTTGTAGCTAAGCCACGTATCGATAACGTCCTGAGTGAAAACGTCTCCAGCAAGCAAGAACTGATGATCAGCCTCTAGCGCATCCAGCGTTTCACCAAGCGACCCCGGAACCGATTGGATCTTAGCTGCCTCCTCAGGAGGCAAATCATAGAGATCATCTTCTACCGGGGCAGGCGGCTCAATCTTGTTTCGTATTCCATCAAGACCAGCCATCAACATAGATGACATCGCCAGGTACGGGTTTGCCGTAGGATCAGGCGGACGAAACTCAACACGACGTGCAGCCGGACTCTTTGAATACGTCGGAATACGTACGCAGGCACTACGGTTACGTTGTGAGTAAACCAGATTCACTGGTGCTTCAAATCCTGGCACCAAGCGACGATATGAATTAGTACTTGGCGCCGCAAAGCCAAGAAGCGCAGGTGCGTGCTTTAGCAGCCCACCGATGTAATAGCGTGCAGTCTCACTAAGCAACGCATATCCTGCCTCGTCGTAGAAAAGCGGTGTCCCGTCTTTCCACAAACTTTGGTGGACATGCATACCGGACCCGTTGTCAGCAAACAAGGGTTTGGGCATAAACGTAACTGTGTACCCTGCCTGCCGTGCTACGTTCTTGGTGATGTACTTGTACGCCATCATTTGATCGGCTTGCTTAACAAGCGTGTCGTACTTCAAATCGATCTCGGCCTGACCACCGGTTGCAACTTCGTGATGATGCACTTCAACGTCTATGCCCACGTCGACCAGAGCCAAGACAAT
>CAYRCL010000013.1:0-42106 GCA_964422795.1 uncultured Chloroflexota bacterium | reverse complement strand
CACGCATGAACTGATCGACTTGGGATTGAGCGAGGATTCGAAGACTGGTAACCGCCATGCTTGACTCCATAGCTTCGGCAGCAGACGAGCGCGGTGGAATCATAGACGAACGTGTTGAATTATGCGTAATGCGGTAAGAATTCGTGCCTGGGTCTGGACGATTGTATTTCGGGCAACCTTTGGCCATCTTACTTCTGTGGTTTGATTGAATCTATTGACCAACCTGTTGTTAGGAATCATACGACCGTACGGTAGCGGTTCGATCAGGATGAGTCGCGATTTTGCACCCGGACGGGATGCGGATACACGCAACGTATGCTGCGTTGTTCTGGTTCGCTAACGAGATTCGTTTTTTCGCAGGTCGGTAATCACAGTGTCTACCACTCGGATGGCGTTCAGTGGTATGGCTTCACCAGCTTTGATGGGGCGGGTGAGCGGTATCCCGTAGGCTAGTCCGAGTGGTAGCAGGCGCTCGTGTGCAACGATTTTGGCATGTTCGATTGTTCCCCTGACGTTGCGTCCGCCTGATCCATCGAGCACGTCTCCGGGTCCGAGATTGCGCTTGGCGATTGCGATCACCTCAGAGGTGGGCTCGTCATTCGGCGTCCCAGTCGACATGCCCGCGAGCGCCGCTTGGGCGATGGTTCCAGGTGTTTCAATCCCGCAGAGATGGAACGGTCGATGCAAGACGGCGCGTTGGCCAGAGGAGTCTGTTGGAAGGCCATAGAACGCCAGGTCATCTTGTACAAGTGATTGCTCAGATCTAACGACGGCCCAAACTCCGATTTCTATATTGTTCGGCAACACAGTCGTTCCGTCGGAAGCAACTGCGTTGGCCAGATCCACGATGCCGTCTCGAACGAGTATCCCTCCCTGCGCTCTTGGTCCAAACAGGGCTGGCAAGTCATGGATTGAGGCGGAGGGTTGATGCATGCCGCGTATATCGGGTGGAAACCCCGTCATGTTGGATACAGCACACATCTCAATTTGTGCCTTGGTCCCATCACGGAATGAGTTGTACATCTTTGGGTTGAGCCGTCGACGCTTGACGAGGTTGTTGTCGTACCCGTAGCGCTGGAAGGCATCGTCCGGATCACCAGCGTCATCGTATGGGTAGAAGCGGGTTCCGCGGCCTGTAGCCACCACACGCAGTCCAATCAACCTGGACCATTCAAGCAGTTCCATGATTGCTCCCGGTTGGTCTCCTGCTGTTAGCGAATAGACAACGCCCTGCGTTCGAGCTTCGCGTGCGAGTGCCCAACCACACGTTACGTCAGCTTCGACCGTGACCATCACCACGTGACGTCCGAGGCGTATGGCCCGTAGAGCTGATCGTGCTCCGATTGTTGGATGGCCGGTGGATTCAACAACAACATCGATCTGGATAGCATCGAGCGTTTCAAAGTCAGGGACGAGTACGGCTCGGCCCACACCTGTAATGGCTGCGGCTGTATGGCTGGAATCTGTGCGTTCCCACTGGTCTGGTGACCATCCAGCGGCTTCAAGGGCTCCTGCCCCGTTGGTTTCGTTTGGGTCGGCGACAGCGACGAGTCTCATTCCAGGGATTTGCGATGTTTGTGCGGCTACGCTAGTGCCGAATCGCCCGGCACCGATAAGCGCTACGCGCACCGGTGAGCCAGTGGCGGCACGTTGTTCCAATTGTTGTCGGACTAGTTTGTGGATGGTTCTAAATCCCCCGTTGTAGGAGGGTTGGGCGAAGAACGATTATTGAATCGCATAAGCTAGGGAGCTATGGGTGACAACACCATCGTAATTCGCGGTGCCCGCGAACATAACCTTAAAGACATCGATCTCGAGATTCCCCGCGACAAGCTTGTGGTGATTGCTGGGATTTCTGGTTCGGGTAAATCTAGTCTCGCGTTCGACACCTTGTACGCAGAGGGCCAGCGTCGATATGTCGAATCGCTTTCGGCCTATGCGCGGCAATTCTTGGGTCAACTCGAAAAACCCGATGTGGATCAGATCGAGGGTCTTTCGCCGGCTATCTCGATCGACCAGAAAGCGACATCGCACAACCCACGGTCAACTGTTGGGACGGTCACAGAAATCTACGATTACATGCGGTTGTTGTGGGCACGTATTGGGCAGCCGCATTGCCATACGTGCGGTGAAATGCTTTCGGTGCAGACGATCCAAGAAATGGTTGACCAGATCTTGGCTTGGGACGAATCCACTCGATTTTTGGTGCTTGCTCCGGTGATTGTTCACCGTAAAGGTGAGCACAAAGGTGTTTTCGAAGATACACGACGGGCCGGATTTGTTCGTGTACGAGTGGATGGTGAGGTCGTATCGATCGATGAGGTTCCAGAGCTGGATCGCAAGCTCTGGCACGACATCGATGTTGTGGTGGATCGGTTGTCAGTGTCGACGGATAACGGAGCACGACTCGCGGATTCCGTGGAGACCGCGCTAAAACTTGGCGAGGGTATCGTCACCATCCAGATTGTAGATGGCGATGCTGTCACTCTAAGCGAGCGGTTAGCGTGTAAGAACGGTCACGTGAGCGTGGCTGATTTGGAGCCCCGCCTTTTTTCGTTCAATACGCCACACGGTGCGTGTCCCGAATGCAACGGACTGGGCTCAAAGCTGGAGCTTGATCCGATGCTGATCATTCCGAATCGACTGCTCTCGATTTCGCAGGGTGCGATTGCTCCATGGGCCAAATCCCATACGAGAGAGTCATCTATGACACGGCATGTAATCGATGCTCTTGCAAATCGATACGAGTTCAGAATTGATACTCCTGTCGAAAAATTGGACCCGGCGATTCTTGACGTCCTGCTTTATGGTTTGCCCAATCAAGCGCTCGTGGTTGAGCGAACTAATGCGGATGGCCGTCGACGTGTTTTCGAGTTTGAGTATGAGGGTGTGATTCCGAACCTTCGACGTCGTTATGAGGCAACTGAGTCTGACTATATGCGTGGCGAGATTGAGCGATACATGACGCGTCACACTTGTCTGGCGTGCAAAGGGGCTAGGCTGCGGCCTGAAGCGCTGGCGGTTACGGTGGGCGAGAAGCCAATTCGGTCGATTACGGAGCTCACGATTCAGGCTGCGATGAGTTTCTTTGGGGAATTGAAGCTTCAGAAGCGTGATGCGGCGATAGCCACACAAGTGCTTAAGGAAATCAATGCGCGACTTGGGTTTCTCGAAGCCGTTGGGCTTGAATACCTCACTCTCGATCGTGCTGCTGAAACATTGTCGGGTGGTGAAGCACAACGAATCCGTTTGGCGACCCAGATTGGTTCGAGCCTGGTCGGTGTGCTCTATATTTTGGACGAGCCAAGTATTGGTTTGCATCAGCGTGATAATGCGCGCTTGGTTCGTACGCTTGAGGGACTGCGAGATCTTGGCAACACCGTGATCGTGGTTGAGCATGATGAGGAGACCATCTGGTCGGCAGATTGGGTGATTGATATTGGGCCTGGTGCTGGAGAGCATGGAGGAACGGTGGTTGCAGAGGGAACTCCAGCCGCTATTGCCAGCAATCAGGATTCGTTAACGGGCGCATTTATGTCTGGCAGGGAATCGATTGCTGTCCCGAGTTCACGTCGTGAAGGGAGTGGGGCAAAGCTTGTAGTTGAGGGAGCGCGGGCGAACAATTTAAAGGCGTTGAATGTTGAGTTTCCCTTGGGGCGATTCGTTTGTGTTACAGGTGTGTCTGGTTCCGGAAAGAGCACGCTGGTTGCCGATGTCTTGTACCGAGCATTGGCACAGCGCATATGGGGCGCTCGGGATTTGGCAGGTGCCTACCATCGTATTCATGGCTTTGAGCACATCGACAAGGCGATCGAAATTGATCAATCGCCTATTGGGCGAACGCCACGGTCAAACCCGGCGACCTATACCGGTGCGTTTACCCCAATCCGTGAACTTTTTGCGGCAGTGCCCGAGGCTCGAGCGCGAGGTTACCGACCTGGCCGATTCTCATTCAACGTCAAAGGTGGACGGTGTGAGGCGTGTGAGGGCCAGGGGCTAAATAAGATCGAGATGCAATTCTTACCTGATGTTTATGTGGCGTGTGAGGTCTGTCAGGGCGCGCGATATAACCGTGAAGCCTTGGAGATTCCATACAAGGGTAAGACGATCGCTGATGTGTTGGACATGACCGTTCAGGAGGCATTTGAATTTTTCCGAAACATCCCGACGATTGCGCGTAAGTTGGGCACGATGGTTGATGTGGGGCTTGGGTATATACGACTTGGTCAGCCAGCAACGACACTTTCTGGTGGTGAAGCTCAGCGCATCAAGCTTTCATCAGAGTTGTCGAAGCGAGCAACGGGTCGGACGGTCTATATTCTTGACGAGCCAACGACGGGCTTGCACTTTGCCGATGTGCGTCGCCTAATTGACGTGTTGCAGCGTCTTGCTGATGGTGGGAATACGGTGATCGTGATTGAACACAATCTGGATGTGATTAAGTGTTCAGATTGGGTGATTGATCTTGGTCCGGAGGGCGGCGATGCTGGGGGCGAGTTGGTTGCTGTCGGTACACCAGAAGAGGTTGTCACTCAACCAAGGAGTTATACCGGTCAATATCTAGGACGTGTTCTCGACGCCAGCGGTAAGATCCGTGTGCGTTCTGAGGTCAGTGATTCGAGCAATGGAAAGACCAAACGCCGGTCCAAGCGGACGAAGTCTTCGACGGCAGCAACACGCCGTCGTCGTGATTTGAGCGCCTAAGTGTTGCGGCCTGACGCACGACGCTTCGGCGAACAGGTTGCGATCGTCACCGGTGGAGCGCAGGGAATCGGTGCGGCAATCGCTTCACGGCTTGCCTCGGAGGGTGCTTTTGTCTTGATTGCCGACGTAAATGTTTCAGGGGCAACGAAGCAGGCAAAGTTGATTGAAGCTGATGGAGGAACGGCTGCGGCTGCTCAGACCGATGTGGGTGATCCCTCTCATGTTGAGGCTATGGTCGCCGAAGCTATTAAGCGCTGGGGTCGCCTGGACGTGCTGGTTAACAATGCGTTTCCGGCACTGGAAGCGGTCACGGGTGGTGCTGAGGACGTGAAGCCTGAGGACTATGACAACGCGATGGCTGTATTAGTAAAGGCTTCGTATCTTGGTGCACGATTTGGTGTTCGGCATATGCGAAGCGTGGGCGGCGGCAGCATCGTCAACATCTCATCAGTCCATGGGCTATTGGCGGCGCGCGGAGCCTTAGTTTATGAGACTGGTAAAGCGGCGTTGATTGCAGCTACTCGCCAGATGGCGATCGAATACGGTCGGGACGGCATTCGAGTGAATGCTGTTGCGCCCGGACATATAGTGACTGAAGCGATCCAGAAGGCGATGTGGGACGCGAATCCATCCGGACGCGATTTCTTTGCGGAGCAGTATCCGGTGGGACGGGTAGGCAGACCTGACGACATTGCTTCGGCCGTAGCATTTCTGTGTTCGGACGATGCGTCATTTGTCACAGGCCATACGCTGGTTGTGGATGGAGGACTCTCGGTCCAGTTGCAAGAGAATTTTGGTGTTGAACAAGCCCAGTATGTGAGAGCTAATCCCGACTTGGAGCTACCGTACTGAAAAATAATCTCGAGCTGCTCCGATATGTTGTCGGCTGTGTGCTCGTAGCTGAGTATTGTCGTTGCGTGATGGCCACGACACATATGGGCCGTCAGGCCAAACGCACTCAAGGGTGAGGGTAGCGATCTTGTCTTACGGGTATTGCGCGAATTTCTTTGTCCGTTACGCTCCGTGAATGGGCACTCGAGTAAACGGTATACAGCGATGGTGTCGGCACTGGGTTTTCCAACCAAACGATTAGAATTGTCTATCTGGTTCGTAGCCGTCATATCTTGTACTGGTCAGGATGCTTCTGCTAGCGGGTTTTCGGCAACGACAACGACGACCTCGGGAGCGACTCTATGAAAATTACGGGCATTACGCTCACCCCTCTATCGATCGGCAAATCGCTTTTGCGTGTGAGGACCGATGCTGGAGTGGAAGGTTGGGCTGAGGCTCCCGGCCAGAACCCGGCTATCCCAGGCCGTAATAGCGCTGTTTTTGAGGCCTACCTCGAATCTGTTGTCAAGCCGGTGTTGATTGGCGAAGATCCGCTCCAGATCGATCGACACTGGGAAACGCTTGCCGCTGGGAAGGCGGATCATATTTACAGGCTTCCGCCAAACGTGGTTGGGGTTATCGATGTTGCTCTGTGGGATCTGTTTGGGAAAGAGACGGGACTGCCCGTCTACACGCTAATGGGAGGAGCTGCGCGTACCACCATTCCTTTGTATTGGAGTGTTGGATCGGGATGGAAACTGACGGCTGAGGAGATGCTGGAAAAGGTGAAGTTGGGATGCGACCTGGGATTTCGAGCGTTCAAGATCCGGATGGATTGGAAGGCATGGCGGCAGGATGTGGATCCAGAAAAGGATTACCAAATGTTTAAGCTTGTACGCGAGTTCCTGTCGGATGGCCAGTACCTCGGATTTGATGTCAACAACGGCTATTCGGTCTCGACAGCTATTCAACAGGGCCGCAGGTTTGAAGAGTTAGGCATCGACCATTTAGAAGAGCCACTTCCAAGCTGGAATCTACCGGGTCTCAAACAGGTTGCAGATGCGTTGGATGTCGCGGTTTCGGCTGGTGAACAGGACGCCTATCGCTGGTGGTTTCACCAGCTGGTTCTTCTCGGCAACCCGGACATTCTCCAGCCCGACATCCTGAATGCCGGTGGACCTTCGGAGGTCAAGCGCATATACGAGATGGCGACCACTTTGGATAAGCCAATCATGCCGCATAGTCCCCAAGCTGGGATTAATTCGATGGCTTCACTCCACACGTACGCTTCGGTACAGAATGCGACTCGGCCACATGAATTTTCGACCGAGTTCTCAGGTCCGCTTGAAGATGTGGTCGACCTCTATGGAGAGGCTGTTGCTCCTGTCGAGGGATCAATGCTTCTCTCGGATAGGGCTGGACTTGGAATCGAACTTAACGAAACAGCGGTGACTCGCCTAACCGTTTGAGTCAGATCAATGGTCCAAGATTGGCGGTTCAGCCTTATTGGGTGAACGCGTCTGGATTGGTACGCCTAGACGAGGGATTGGAACCGGGCTTGGCCGGAGCGAAATAGTTCCGCGACGGCGTCGCGCTGCTGGTCGGACGCGTAGCGGCCCTGATGACCGATCCAGTCGAGCGATTGGTCAATCGATCGAACAAACCGGCTGGCCGCTTGGGCTTGATGTGGGCCTGCGATTCCTGTGTCGATGTATACCGGGCTGGTATGAGCGAACTGTGATTGGTTGAAGCTATCGCGGGTTCGGCCTGACAAGCGGGTAGCCAGCCAACCATTGGTCGTGATATCGATTTCGGAGGTCCACGAACCGTTCGTACTTCCCTCTGGGAATGGTTTTTCCGCTGCCACTTCCCCATTCATGATCACTTCAACTAGGTGTATCGGGGCATGTGCGCTCCAGCGGACATTACACGACAATGGCCCGTCGTCCGGCTCACGCTTAAGGACTGAACCGGGCCCTACATCATTGATAGTGAGGAACAGTTCGGCGCCGTTTGTGATAAACGTTCGTCCCAGGTGGAGGCCCTGTATCCAAGCTTCGTAACTAAACGGTCCGTTGGTCTGGCAATAAACGCGGTTATTGGAACAAACAAACCAATCCGTGCCGGTGCTGGCCGGTAGGTGTAAGCCAGTATTCAGAAGAGCGTAATAGATGCTGTACTCCGGATCTTGCCACCACGGATCGAACAGGTTAAACGCATGGACCTTTCCCAACACGGCAGCGACTGGTGCTTCCATTCCGCGTCCGTTGTGACACCAAATCACTGTCCCATCCTGTTCACGGGCGTCGTCGCACGCCCAGCACAAGGGTGGGAAATCTGGATCAAAGTCTGAAACGAGGGTTCCACGGCTAACGGGATTGACGAGGTTCCGGATGTTAATAAACATCACGTGGCCGTATCCAAAGCCTCCATAGTCCATGTCTCGGGTGGATATGTTGTGTCGTGATTCCTCGCCGACATCGACAATGTGATGCGCTGTACATAGATCCGTAAACAAGCCAATGGGATATCGATTCGAGGCGTACGGGAGATCCCGTCTCTGCAGGATGCTGACGGCGGTAACACCATAGCCCTCAATCATGGAATCAAACCGCAGTCGCTCGTCTGGTCGCATCTCGTGTTGGTCGTAGTGCAAATGCGTGTTACCTGGATGCCAACCTTGATCTGGAAGGTTCGTCCAGCGGTCCAGAATGATCTCAAGATCGGTAACGCCTTCGGTTGAAACCGTAAATTCACGCCGCCACGGTCGAAACTCAGTTCCACGCTCGACGAGGACATCGACTTGGCCAACCGGAACCTCAACCTCGAAGGATCCATCAGCGTAGAAGAACTCGAGTCCCGGTCCGCATTTAAGGATGCTGTTTTCGGGTGCTAGAAATGTTCCGTTGGACGACAAAATGTGAACCTTGGCCTCGACGGATGCTTCGGTGGTGGCGTCGACGATTGTTCCATGCAAAAGGGCCATCGGTTGTTTTAGCTCCAGTTAAAGAGAATCTTGCCTGTCGTCGCCGTGTTCGCGAGTCTAAATGCCTCGGCGGCCTTTTCGGGTCGGAATCTATGGCTGATGAGACGTTTGATCGGTATTTGGTGTCGTCGAACGAAATCAACAAGACTTTCCCATTCATATTCCTTGTAGAGCCAGGATCCTCGGAGCGTGATCTCTTTAAATATGATTTGTTCTGATGGGGAAATTGAGGCGTCCTGTCCAACGCCGACTTCGACATACGTTCCATGGACACGCAGGGCATCTACCGCAGATCGCCGAGCACTCGGGTGGCCGCTTGTATCGATTGTGGCGTGCAGCCCCTCTCCGTCACTCGAGGTTCGAAGCTTGTCGGTAAGATCGGATGCGGAACTGTCGAAGGCTTCCACCGCTCCGAGATCGAGGGCTAGACGGCGGCGTTCAGAAGATGGATCGACGCCGATCACGGAGGTTCCACGTGCTTTTCCAAGCAACACGCATGCGAGTCCGACAGGTCCAAGGCCGAAGACGGCAAGTGTTCGGTCACCCGAGGTTTCTGATTTGCGTAGTGCCCCATAGGCTGTCCCGACGTTGCAGGAAAGCAGTGCCCCCATCTCGAAATCGAAGTCATCGGGCAGGGGTAGCGCAGTTCTAGCTGGCGCTACAAGATAGGTGGCGTCTGACCCGTGTTGATGGCGACTGAAATGTTTTCCTTGTTTACAGAACATCGACTCACCTCGCCGACAATGGTTGCACTGGCCACACCCGATTAGTCCGAATACGACCACGCGATCACCTTCGGAGGGATAGTGCACGGCGGGCCCCACCGCATCCACGATTCCGCTACTTTCGTGTCCGAGTGCGTATTGGTTCCAGCCTCGTTCAGCCCGTACGGTTTGGGTTGTTCTGTAGTGATGAAGGTCGCTGCCACAGATTGCTGAGGTCATGGTTCGGATCCTCATTTCACCGGGCCCGGGATCCGGGGTTGCTGTTTTGGCAACTTCGATCTGGTGGTCACCAGGGCAAAACACACAGGTCATTTCAGAAGGTGTACTCATCGAAACTCGGTGTCCATCTACTGTGCGTCACTATCATGCGTGTTTGCGGCTTTGATAAACAGTGGGGCGTGCTGTGGTCCCGAAAGGATAATTGTGTGTTTCGCCTAATTGCTCATCGTGGTGCGTCTGCGGAAGCACCTGAGAACACTCGTTCCGCATTTGAGATTGCTTCTGGGCACGGGGCGATCGAGGTCGAGACCGACGTCCGTCTGACTCGTGACGGCCAAGTTGTTCTCTTCCACGATGCGGATTTACAGGCGAAGCTTTACCGTTCTGGATCTACCGAGGACTTTGACCTGGCCGATTTAGAAGCTATGGATGTTGGTAGGTGGTTTGACCTTGAAGGCAGATGGGACATCAACCTGACGGAATTGGGGTGGGCGGAGCGACCGGAGGCGGTCTTTTCCCCTGAACATGTATTGGGCTTTGAATCATACTTAGATGAATTCGGCGCGGAATTTCACCATCACATCGAAATCAAAGGTTCGATATCGGGCCTTGTCGAGGCGGTTCTACAGGCCGTGAAAGCACGTGATATGTGTTCCGTGTGTACATTTACCTCGTTCAATCTCACCCAACTAGAACGTGTTCGAGCACTCAATAACACCGTTGCGCTCGGATGGCTATGTCCTCAGCCATGTGGTGCGCCACTAGCACTGGTTGACGCAGTCCAAACCTGCGTTGACCGGGGTTTTCAGCAATGCAATTTCCGGGTTGAATCGCTCACGTCATCACATGTCCGCGCGGTTCATAACGCGGGGCTTGAGCTCCGTGTGTTTGGTGTCAATCGACCGGAGCAGCTGCGACATGCAATTGAAGTTGGAGCTGATGGTGCAACTATCAACTGGTTTCGATCGGGTCTCCGGGTTGTGATTGAAACTCTGGGAGAATTGGACACGAGGTCCACTTTACCGGTCTGAGTTATTGCAATGCCTCCAAGAAAATATCTTCCCCTTGCACTTAATATGGATTCGAGGTCTGCTGTTGTAATTGGTGGTGGAGAACCAGCTTTCTTCAAGGCCGTTCTACTCGTTGACTTCGGAATCTCAACTACCGTTCTTGTTGAACCCACCACAGACGTTGATACGAGGATCCAAGAACTGGCGGAGGCAGAGGCGATCACGTTGCACGATCGTGGTTACAACCCCCAAGATCTCGAAGGTCACTACCTTGCTGTAGTTGCTACCGGCGATAGGGTCACCGATTACAGAGTCGAGAGCGACGCGCGTTCCCGGGGCTTGCTCGTCAATGTTGTGGACGATCCAGCCCATTGCGATTTCTTCGCCTCTGCCTATGTGCGCCATGGTCCAATCTCGATCGCTGTGAATTCGGGTGGCGCTAGCCCTGGGTTTACGGCAGCACTTAAGGATGATGTGGCTGCGCACTATGGCCCGGAAATCGAAGAACATCTCAGCCACTACCTCAAGTGGCGAAAGATGGTGCAAGATCTCGTGCCTACGTTCCATGAGCGTGAACAAATATGGCGCGACCTTAGGGCTGCCGGTCTCTATGATCTCTTACGTGCGAAGGGTCCAGACGCGGCTCTGAAGTTGGTCGAGTCGCGATTGGATGAGCGGTCTAGTTCATCATGATTGATTTGTAGCCTGCCGAGGCTCTCCGCATATTTATATGGTGGCGTTGTCGCTTGTTGTTGCGGGCATCATCACTGACACGGGCGATCCATGGATCACTTTGCTCGACGCTGGAACTACCGTGACGAGTACTCCGCTCAAGCACGCTTTTTCATTCTGAACCGTGTAGTAGGGGCAAATTCGTGCCCGGCCTTCGAATGGCTTGACCGTATTTGTTTCGAAGTCGAAATAGCGTACACCGACCCTTCGACTCTGGTGATAGTGTTGGATGACGTAGGGTGTTTTCCCAAAGCTGGTGATTGCTTGCTTTACAGCTGCATCCCATGCTTCGTTTGTTACATCGTGTCCGATCGTGACACCTCGGCTACCCCACGAGAGTTCTGAGAATCCTGACGGTTTCATAACGAGGTGCCGTCGTCGTTGAGAGAGCCCGTATAGGTCAGGCCAATGACGAATGCGGTGGTCGCCAACAGCCAGTTCAGGGTCGATCGCGGCAGTAGGGGGGATGGGCCGAGAGTCAATCAACCAAGTCGGAGGCAAGGTCTGACACAGGCGTGTCCAGGCGGTATCTCCAAGCTCTGTATGCCAGAAATCGTGTAGCTCAGGATGATGAAAAAGGGCGAAAAGAAGTTTTTCTTCAAGGTGAGCTTTGAAGGGTGACGTGATTATGGCCATACGGTGTTTTACCGCATATACCAAGAGGTCAATTTTCTGGATGTTTGGCAGGTCATGAAGTTCAAAGAACCTATATACGACATCCACCGGTCGTTGCCCATCGACTGTGGTCATTTCAAGCTTGTCATCTTGCAGTCGTAGCGCGCGTGGATGTATTTGGTGTGCTTGAAGGCCGACGTCTCGGAGTGCAGTAGCAATCCAATCCATTTCGTCCCGATAATCTTCCGACTCGTCGGAGACTACGATCGCAACGGACGGGTCATCGTCTCCAGCAACGCTGCGTAGTGTGTTTGCGAGTCCCGTGATGATGCCGTCTTTGCCTCCTACGATGTCGAAGTTCAGGTCGTTGTACGCGTGGCTCAAACTAGCAAGAGTTCCAAAGCCTCCTGGAACGGAGTCGAGTTCGGTTGCAACGAAGCTGCCGTTCTCCAAGGCCAGCAGGTCTGGGCGGATCAGTATGGGTACTGCAGACCGATAACGCCGGATTCTGCCAAGTTCCCGTACGCGTTCTGTCTTGCCTTGGTCCAGGAAATCCAACACCCATCCAGGTGCATGGCCTCGCACGGCAGTGTTATAGAGCCGGTTAGCTGCTTGATAGAAGGCTAGGAGGTCATGGCCTAGCTGCTCGAGTCGAGCTACGGCTTCCGGTGATAGCGGGAACGGTTCCGGAGATATCCGCCAAGGAGGGTTATCCGGTCGATCCGCCTCGTCCGTGCATCGGGACGATTTAGGCACGCATGCGGCAATCCGGTCGGCAATTGCTCGTGCTTCGATGGGAGAGAGCTTATTGAAAAGTTCGATGTTGTGGCTTGTTAAGCAGGTTGCTTAAATTGGCTCGGCGGGTGGAAATTTTAGCAGTAATTGGATGGTCCACGTCACAGTCTTGACAGACTTTCGGTCGGCGAACTCGGAAATCCTCTTGGTTTGTCTGATGGGTTTGAATGTTTGGAGTGACTGTAATGTGCGGCCGAGAGTCATTCGATCAACTGATAATTGATATCTTGTGTCTGGACGAATGAACTGTGGATGGGGTCTCTCCATACGCAGCGGCAGTGTCGTCTATTAGTGTGTAGGCCTTCATGGGTCAGGATGGCGTAATTCTGAATCGATTTATTGGGAACATTCAAGCTCTCGGTATCCGCGGCCTTGGCTTCGTGCTCGTGATCATCTTGGCAACTGCGTGCGAAGCTTTCGTGCGAACGGTCGAGCCGACTCCGACGCTTGTTACGCGTAATGAGTCTGTCCGCCAACGACCAATGAGTGCAGTTGTTCGTGGTCAAGTGGTTGAGGGGATTCGTACCACAGCTCGGGTCGAGGCTGTTGAACGGACGGAGTTGTTCTTCAAGACTGATGGGCGAATTCAAGATATACATGTGACGCAAGGCGATGTGGTTGAGAAGGATCAAGTCCTTGCTGAACTCGAGACCGGCCGTCTTGAATCCGACATCGAGAGCGCGCAGGAGGCGCTTAAGAATACGGAACTGCAACTGGAATCGTCGCGTACACGAGCTCAAGATGAGCGTGCGGCAGCTCAGCGTGCTGTTGCTAATGCTGAGCTGACCTTCGAGAACACCCAGATTACTCTTACACGACTTCTCCGTCGCGCGTCCGTAGATCAAATAGGCACGTTGAAGATTGACATGGCATCACGTGAAGATGATGGCTCGGTCGATGTGCAGGTGGCGGAGGCTGAGGCGACGCTGTTCCGGATGAGAAATACATTACGCAACGCTGAGCGGGGACTGGCGGAGATTACAGCAGCCGGCACAATCTCACGTGCTCAAGCCATGGTTGAGGCACGAATCGACTTAAGCATCCTGCGTAATGACCTGTTGGTCGCAAACGAAAGCTTACGTGCGCTTGAGTTGGGATCATTATCGACACAGGCCTCACCCCGCGACAGTGCTCGCACGCGTGTAGATGCTGCAGTAGCGGCAGTCTCCGCAGCTAAAGCGCTCCTGGCTCAGTCTGAGCACGTGCACGATCTGGCTCAGGATGCGCTTGCCAACGTTGATGCATTGGCTCAGGCTCGGGCAAGTGAAGACTTAGAGCGACTGAAAACCGACATTACCTCCAAGAAGATGAACTTGGATGTACTTGAGAAGAAATTAGAGGAGACGGTCAACAAGCCCACGCCACTTGGATTGCTAGAAGTCGAAAAGAAAAAGAAGACCATTGAAAAGGCCCGGGCGACGCTAGCTAAACTCGAGCAGACGCTCGATGAGACGGTTAACAAACCCACACCGCTTGAGGTGGTGGCGGCTGAACAGACGCTTGAAAAGGCCAAACTGACCCGTGACGACATTGTGCGTTCGGGATCAAAGGCGAGTACCGCAGCTAGATACAAGGCCGACCTTGATTATCAGGCAGCACAGCGGGCCTTCAATGAATCGACTCGAGCCGCGACCGCAGTCGAGATCGCTTCTGCTCGGGCCGATGTCAGTCTTGCTAAGTCGGATTTGGCGCTGCTCGAAAACCAGCTTGTTGAATTGCAAGCTAGTAGCTCAGTGGCTGAGATTGCATCTGCTCGTTCTGACGTGACTTTGGCCAAGTCGGAGCTTGCGCTACTCAAAAACCAACTCAAAGAGATGTTGGATGGGCAATCCGAAACGGTAGCTATTGCTCGTATATCACAGGATTTCAAGACTGAGGCTGAGGTAGAGGCGGTCAAAGCTGCAGCTGCCCGAGATGCGGATCGACAGAGATTGCTAGACACACAGATCACGTTAAATGCACTGGTTGGGGAGGGTACGGTCGAGGACGCCGTGGATCGTGTGACTGCGGCGATTGAGGTTGATCAGGCGAGTACGCTGGCAACTGCTCGTGCACGTGTTGAGGCTGCTAGTGCCAAGGTTGACCAGTATCTACGTGGTCAGAGTGAGGCGGATGCGATTGAGCGTCATGTGAACCAGAAGTTGGCTAAAAGCTTAAACGCGATTCCAGTGGCTGAGGCTACGCTTCATGCGGCTAAAGCGGACTTGCGTGCTCAAGAAGCCAGATTCGCAGAAACGGCTGGAACGCCGACGATGGCTCAATTGCGTGTAGCGATCAACAATGAGCAGGCTGCGAAGCTCGATTACGAAATATCAGTCGAGAACATGGCGCGGTTCGAACGTGGCGAGTCAGCAACCGACTTCGAACTTCAGATTCTTGCAAATAATGTCGAGCGCAGCCGAATTGCGTTGGAAGCGTTGCTCACACAGTCTGAGGACACGCTGATTCGTGCGCCATTCGGCGGGCAGATCACATTCGTCCGTGGTCGAACAGGAAGTCAAGTGAGCGCATTCGGACCCGTCATGGGTTTGGCCAATCCCGAGGCGCTTATTGTGGAGGTTCGTGTTCAGGACGATTTACAGACAAAGATGTCGGTGGGTCAACCAGTGAGTGTTGCACTTGACGCGTTTCCGGGTGTCAAATTTGATGGATCGATCAGTGCGATCCCAAGAACCATTGTTTCTCAGACGGGGCAGACAGTTCGAATTCCCGACGCAACTATTGATGTGGATTTTGATCGGGACGGAGTCGTGATGGGCATGCTGGCACGCGTCAATATCACCTTGCAGGTGAAGGATGATGTGATGAAGGTTCCACTTAGCGCACTGAAGGATTTGAATGAGCGTACGTTCGTTGAAACGGTCGTTAATGAACAGCGTCGAAGTCTTCCAGTTGTGACTGGAATCCGGAGTGACAGTGAGGTGGAGATCCTCTCCGGTTTGGAAGAAGGCCAGATGATCTTCACCGCACCATAAACGGTTTTTGCTGACTATGCTTGTTTCTCCGCATACGTGTCGATGCCAGTAGCGATCGTTCGCTTCGTCGCGAAGCGCTTGTTCAACAACCGTGCACTATTGGCTTCGACAGCCATCGGGTTGCTTGTCACGGTCACATTGGTGACATCGGTTCCACTCTATGCTGAGGGCATCAGTGGGTTGCTTCTCCAGCGCGAATTGCGCAAGCCGATTCCACAAGCACAGCCTGCTTCGAGTGTTTTTGTAAGGCATCTAGAACGAGACCCAGAGGTTCCAACTAGTGCAGCGGATTACTTGGCGTACGATCAATTTTTTAGCGCACTCATTCCGGAAGCGGTTGGACTCCCGACGACACAAATGGTGAGTTATTTGGCAACTGGCCGTCGGGCGATGGTTGATGTGAATCCGAGTGTGACGGATGAGAAACAAGCGAGTCCGAGACGATTCGGTTTTTTTTGGATCTTCTCTGAGAAAGATTTCTTCGACAACGTGGTTGTTACGGAGGGTCGGCGTCCGAGTGCGGAAGTTGAATCGTTCATCGGTCCATTTGGAGTGACGATGCCGCTGTTTGAAGGCGTCATGAGCAGTAATGCGCTCGACAAACTTGGGCTGATGGTGGGTGACGTTGCGGGAATGCAATTCCCGGATCCAAAGACACAGGAGTCCACGCTCGTTGCGATACGTGTGGTTGGACGTGTGCTTCCACACGACCCGGAGGGCAACTACTGGTTCTATCCGCCACGCGCTTCTTTGGACGAAGGCGGTGTATACATTGAGCGAGAAGCCTATCTGGGTGCGCTACTGCAGGAGGCGCCGTGGGCTTTCTATGAGGCGACGTGGTACGCGGATTTTGAGGTGGAGGCTATTCGCGCGTCGAACTATCGCGAGATCACTGGTGGGTTGGTGACGATAAGGATTAATGCGAATGCGGTATGGGAGAACACGCGCTTGGAAAATTCACCAGAGCCGATCTTTTACCGCTTTGAGCAGAAACTATTTTTCTTGACGCTACTACTACTGATTTTCAGTGCACCGATTGTCGCTATCGCGCTCTACTACATCGTTCTGACATCAGGGATGGTGGTTGACAAGCAGCGCAATGAGATCGCGATTCTTAAGAGCCGTGGTGTAAGCACGCTTCAAATCATCGGGATCTATGTACTTGAAGGATCTGTGATCGGAGGGGTGGCTACCGCCGTTGGGCCCTGGCTCGGGGCTTTGCTTGCACAGGTGATTGGAAAGACGTTCACGTTTCTCGTCTTTACGAATCGTGATCCGCTCCCGATCCAGATCAATGGTGAGCATTTCATCTGGTCGGGTGGTGCGGCGCTGCTCGCAATCCTGGCTACTTTGTTGCCGGCGGTGGGCGCCGCTCGACACAGTATTGTTACCTACAAGCAAGAGGTGTCACGCGGAACAAGACGCCCATGGTTTCAGCGTTACTTTGTCGACGTTATTGTTGTCGCAGCAGCCATCTATGGCTATGTGACGTTGCGGCAACGCGAAAATCTCATGACTGTAGGGGAAGGTGGTGAGCTTTTCTCCGACCCGTTAATTGTGGTTATCCCCATTACGTTCATGTTCGCGCTTGCGCTGTTGTTCTTACGGTTCTTTCCTTGGCTCGTTGCTTCAATGGCGCGCGTGGGCAATCGCTTTTGGGGCGTCTCGATGCATCTTGGTCTCCGCCAGATTGCCCGGGAACCTCAGCAGTTCACCCGGCTTATATTTCTGCTTGTTCTAACGCTGGGCATTGGGTCATTCAGTGCGTCGATGGCTGCCACCTTAGATCGAAATTTCGATGATCGTGTCTTGCACTCGGTCGGTTCGGAGGCGAATTTTCTTGAGATTGGTGATTGGGATGAAGAAGCAGAAGTGTGGTCGTTTCTCCCAACCGAGCGACACTTGGAGGTCCCGCAAATTTTGCAGGTGGCACGCTTATGGAAGAACGAAGAAGCAGGGTTCAGGCGACCCGGTGAGTCACATCGGATGCCAGTGACGGCATATGGTGTCGACCCGATTGATTTTGCGCAGACCGTGTGGTGGCGTGACGATTACAGCCCCAAGTCGCTTAACGGTCTTATGAATCAACTGGCTCGAGATGAGAGAGCACTGATCGCCTCGAGGGATACCTTTAGTGATGGTCTTAATATGAATCTCGGGGACCCGTTGCGGGTCACGTTTGGTTCACAGACCCTTGAATTTTATATTGCTGGATGGACGGATCTCTTCCCGACGCACTATCCAGAAGAAGGCCCACTGGTAATAGTGAATCTTGACTATGTCGAACGCCACTTGGGCCAGACACCATGGAGTGTATTGGCGCATATTGATTCCCAGACACATGCTCTCGAGGTGCGTGAGACCTTGTTGTTCAAGCGGTTCAAACCGCTAGATGCGCGTGACTCGCGGGCCGAAATTGCAAGCGCACGGGACGATGCCACCCGCGTTGGCATCTTCGGAATACTCTCAATAGGATTCCTAATTGCGGCAGTGCTGACGATCATGGGATTTCTTATGTATTCGTACATGTCGTTTAGGCGTAGGATGCAACAGCTGGGAATCTTACGTGCGATGGGTCTTTCCGTCCGCCAGCTCGTCGGTATTTACGCTTTTGAGAACGGATTTCTTGTCGTACTTGGAGTTGTTCTTGGTACCGGCTTAGGGGTGCTGACGGGTAATCTCTTCATTCCGTTCTTGCAACTTAGTGTTGATCAGTTCGGCGATACCCCTCCCTTTCGGATCGTCACCGCTTGGAGCGAGGTGGCTAAGATTTATGTCTTATTTGGAGTGGTCGTGGCAATAGCCTTTCCAATCAGCGCATGGCTGCTCTCGAAGATCCGAATTAACGAGGCCGTAAAATTTGGTGAGGAGCAGGGATGAGTACTGGTCCGGATTCCCAACGGGCGGACGGTGTGGAGCCATACATCGTTTGTGACAACCTGGTCAAAATTTATCAGACCGAGGATCTTGAAGTTGTGGCGTTGCAAGGACTTGATTTGCAGGTCCGTCGGGGCGAAATGATGGCCATTATCGGGAACAGCGGTTCAGGGAAGTCAACGCTCTTGAGTGTCCTTGGAGGACTCGACCGTCCTTCAGCCGGCCAGTGCCGGGTGGGCGATCTCGACATTTTGCAGGCATCCGAGGCGGATTTGGCGCGCTACAAGCGGCATGGTGTTGGGTTTGTCTGGCAGCAGAGTTCGCGCAACCTCATTCCTTATCTGACCGCGTTTGAAAATGTGCGCCTTCCAATGCTGTTTGGGAACATGCGTAAGGCGTCGGCGCGCGCGCAGGCGCTGTTGAAAGCGGTTGACTTGGAAGACCGGATGCATCATCGGCTGAGTCAACTCTCCGGCGGCCAACAACAGCGCGTGGCAATCGCGATTTCTCTGGCGAACGATCCCGATCTTCTGTTGGCGGATGAGCCGACTGGTGAGGTTGATACGCAAACAGCGGGTCAAATCTACGACATTCTTCGGTACCTAAATCGCGAACGTCGACTCACCATAATAATCGTGAGCCATGACCGAAATATTGCACAGCAGGTCGATCGTGTTGTTGCGATACGGGATGGTCGGACGAGTACGGAGACTGTTCGTCGTGTAAGTGTTCATGATGGTGATGATCAAACGCATGACGAGTTTGTGATCGTGGATGACACTGGACGTCTGCAGATCCCCCAGGACATGCTTGACCGGCTGGATATTCGAGGGCGTGCCACCGTCGATCTGTCGGAGGATAGTATTGTCATTCGTGCTGAATCTTCGAACATATCGACGCGAAAGCCCGTTTCATTTGATCAGTCGCAGAAGCCACAAAACGATGTGGGGTCACAAGCTGAACGGCTTATGGGAAACGAACGCGACGTTCAAGGGCAGAAGAACGATGCTGTTGACCCTGATCCAAGTCCTAATGTAGATGATGGCCGTTCAGGTGTTCGCTCTGCGGAACCATCCCGCGTAGTTCCAACGGAACAGCGGGTTATTCCGATACCCGAAGCCGATCCAAATGTTGAAACTAAGTCTGTACGTCCACCAGCATCTGAAGGGCCTCGCGGTCGCTCAGTCCAGCGACGAGTTGTTCCACCTGAACACAAACCGTTCGTTCCGAGAACACCCGAGGAGACGAAGGGTGACTAAAGCAGTGTCAAGTGCGATGGCAGTTCCCAATAGTCGTGACGCCGACGTTTTGGTTGAGGCCCGCGATGTTTCGAGAATATTTCATGTAGGGGCGGAGGAGATTCGTGCCGTTGATCATGTTTCCTGTTTTGTATCTAAGGGTCGTCTGATCACAGTTCGTGGACGTTCCGGATCTGGCAAAACAACCCTCCTAAATCAGCTCGGTGGGCTCGACAAGCCTGATGATGGGGAGATCTATTTTCGGGGCCGTTCGCTGCATGGTATGGGCGAATCGGAGTTGACCCATCTCCGCCGCCACAACTTTGGCTTTGTCTTTCAATCATTTGCTCTTCTCCCGGTCCTTTCGGCATTCGAAAATATCGAGCTCACAATGCGGATTGCCGGTCGCCCCGCCCACGAACGGACAACACGTACGCAGGAGGTATTGGAGCTGGTCGGTTTGGGCGAGCGGTCCGGACACCGTCCATTTGAGTTGAGTGGTGGTGAGCAGCAACGCGTGTCGATTGCCCGGGCGATTGCTAATAGTCCGTCAGTGCTAATTGCAGATGAGCCAACGGGCGAGTTGGATAGCATCACGGGGCTTGAGATTATGCTGCTCTTCCGTCGGATCGTTGATGCTGACGGGTTGACGCTGATTATGGCGACTCACGATCCGGCGTTGAGTCAATTTGCTGACGAATCATGGTTGATGGAGGACGGGCGACTTACGCTTGCTGAAGGTGAACTCGATATTGATATACCTGAACTGCGTCAGCGTATCGAGTTTGTCGAGGACTAAGAACTGGTCTTACTAACGCGCAGGTGTGCTGTCGGGATCTGGTGCGCCGCGCCTTAGGATTCGGAGGCCCCATGCGGCAGCGGCCAGATAGATGCCGGCCAGAAGTGCGCCGACGACACCAAAGTCGTAGGTGTCAAGAAGCAGGCCAATTAGAGGTGGCATCGCAAGGCCAACCAAATCTACCAAGAATTGTGTTTGGCCTACGGAGCGACCCAATTGCTGAGCTGGAGCCCGTTCAATCAGCAACATCATCACAATCGGTGAACCCAGACCACTAAGGGCAAAGGTAGCACCGAGCACAACGTAGATACCGAGCGTAGCTGGAGCGAAGAGCAAGAGCGTACCGATCGCTCCTCCAATGGTTGTGGTAAGCAGCGCACCAGCTAACCCAATTCGATTTGCTATGGGTCCGCTTAGGAAGGTCAAGACTGCACGGCCCCCAAGGGTGAGGGTCAGCAGCAGTCCCACATCCCCGGGCGTGAGGCCTAAGGCCACACTGCCGTAGAGTGGCAACACAATGCCCCTCGTCGCATTGGCCCAGCCCCACATGAGGATTGCCAGGACGACGATCTCCATGACACCACGACTGATGCTAAGGCTTGGTCGGTGAAGTCGGGAGGGTGATGAACTCGTTGGAGTGTCTGAACTCAGGCTTCGGGTCGATGCCACAAGCACGGCAGCCGTGATGGCTACCAGTCCAACGAGAATGAGCGCGGCCCTCCAGCCGAATGCATTCGCGGTAGCACCCGCAGCCGCAGGAGCAATGAAAGCGCCAAGCATGCCACCTGAGATAAGTCGTCCCAGGTTGCGGCGACGATTTTGTTTCGGGGTCCTGAGCGCTACGTGAACTTGGCCGCTTGGTGCGACGAACCCAAATCCCGCACCTCCCGCGACAATACCCACGACCAAGACCCAGACATTTGGTGCGGCTGCAGCAATCAGTGCTCCAATCCCGGCGGAGGCTAAACCGACCGGAAGCAATCGGCGAGACGAAATCCTGTCCGCGAGTGGTCCAAAGATCAGCATGAATCCACCACGGGCCATTCCTTGAACCGCGACCAGCACCCCAATGCCGGCAAAACTGATGTTGAATTCTTGGCGAATTTCTTCGAGCACCGGGCCCAGTGCAGCCAGAGAAAACATTAGGACACCGAAGGAAAGGAAGACTGCTAATAGGTCTGTACGTAGAGGTGACACACGGCCGGTACGATATTTGTTCCACCGTGAGAGCGACACAGGAGGCTTGATTCGCTACACGTGTTGGAACATGGATGGTATGGAGGGACGCTGTCGTCGTAGATCGATTGATTTGGACAGACGTATGTTGCGGGTCAGGATCCTCGTCTTTGAGAGAGGATATCTTCGAAGAAAAGCAACAGTGAGATAGTTCGCGCTAAGACTCGCTGTGCTTCAGTTCAACCCGTTGGTCACCCGCCGTAGCATGCTGGTCAATTCCAAGATTTAGTGTGTTCCAGCTTAGGACCGCGCACTTGATCCGCACGGGGAATTGACGGACACCCTCAAGCGCGATCCCGTCGCCAAGCAGTTTCTCATCCGGTTCGCTACCTTCGAGCATCATTGCGCGAAAACTGGAAATGATTGTCTTCACATTCTCAAGGCATTCCCCGATTATCGCTTCGGTCATGATCGATACTGAGGCTTGGCTTATCGAACATCCTTGGCCTTCAAAGGAAGCAGCCGTCACTGTCTTCTCGTTGTTAATTGTGAGCCACAGTTTAATTTCATCACCGCAGAGCGGGTTTACCCCCTCAACTACGACATTCGCTTCGAGATTCGGCCCCTTATTTCGTGGCCGCTTGTAGTGATCCATAATGACTTCACGATAGAGGTCTTCAATGGCCATTAAAAAATACTCGTGCTTGCTCGACGCTTGCAGCCAGGCGGTCAATGTCTTCGGTCGTACTGTACATGTAAGTGCTTGCGCGTACGGTTGCTGGCACACCAAGCTTGCGCATTAGGGGTTGTGCACAGTGATGGCCGGCGCGGACGGCGATGCCCATTGTATCGAGGAATGTTCCGATGTCGTGTGGGTGGATATCTCCTACCTGGAATGAAATTACACCACCGTGAGCGGTTGATTCGGTAGGTCCGAAGACTTTCACGTCTTCGAGATCGCTCAACACTCCCAGTGCATACTTGGTTAGTTCTTGTTCATGCGCAGCGATAACGTTCATCCCCAGCTCATTCAAGTAGTCAACGGCAGCTCCAAGGCCAATTGCTCCAGCGATGTTTGGGGTGCCCCCTTCAAACTTTTCGGGTAACCCGGTCCAGGTGGAATGTTGTAGATCGACTACGTTGATCATGCCACCGCCGCCGAAGAGGGGTTCCATCGCATCGAGTAGCGACTCTTTACCATAGAGCACTCCGATCCCAGTCGGGGCGAGCATCTTATGTCCGGAGAATGCTAAGAAATCCACGTCGGTTTGCTCAACGTTAATTTCGAGGTGCGGCACCGATTGTGCTCCATCCACTAAGACTGGAACATCGTGTGCATGTGCAACCTGGATGAGGTCTGCGATCGGTGCGATCACACCCAACACATTTGACATGTGCGTGATGGCAACCAGGCGCGTCCGCTGGTTGAACATGCGCTCGTATTCCACCAGATCTATCTGACCCTCCAGATCTGTCGGGATGTAGCGCAGGTTGGCCTCGCGGCGTTGTGCGAGCATTTGCCATGGGACAAGATTGCTATGGTGTTCGATTTCTGTGACCAGGATTTCGTCGCCATGGTTAACGTTGGCGTTGCCCCACGAGTGCGCGACTAAATTAATTGCTTCGGTCGTGCCGTGGGTAAACACCACTTCATGTGGATGCTCCGCATTGATGAACTGAGCTACTCGATTTCTGGACGATTCAAATTCGGCAGTAGCACGCTCGCTTAGTGTGTGCAAACCACGGTGTATGTTGGCGTTATACGTCTCGTAGTACGTTTGTAGTGTCTTGATGACACTGCGGGGTTTTTGTGAGGTCGCTGCACTATCGAGATAGACGAGCGGATGTCCATTGACGCGTTCAGAAAGAACGGGAAAGTCCGCACGAACAGTAGATATGTTTCGATTGTTCACGGTAGACGACATGTCGCTTATCGTAGGGCTATGAATCGACTAAGACGAATACGCGTCCTGACTCGCTCTTCACCTCATAAGTGGCGACAGGACGGATTGCGGGAAGTGTACGTGGGCGTCCAGTGGAAAGGTCGAACGTTGAGGTGTGCTTCGGGCATCGGATAGTACATGCGTCCGCGTTAAATTCGCCGTCCGAGAGCCATGCATGATCATGTGAGCAGAGATCGTCCATTGCGTACAACGTCCCATCGACGTTGTAGAGACCGATCCGGAGTTCTCGGACCCTGACTTGGAGGGCAGTTCCTGGGGAAATGTCGGTGATGGCTGCAACATCGACGAAGGTTGGCATTAGTTTTGGAGTTTCCTGTTCGTCTTCGCTCGAACGGCCTTTCGCACGGTCTCGGCGATCGAAGCATTTGGGATGCGATCGATAATGGGATGAAATGCTGCGTCAATGACTAGTTGTCGGGCTGAATCGTGATCTAGGCCCCGTGAATTCAGGTAAAACAGATGTGATGGATCGAGCGTCGATGTCGTCGATCCGTGGGTGCAGCGTACATCGTCGGCCATAATTTCGAGTCGTGGAATTGAGTCGGCTCTTGGTCCACTTTGCAGCAGCAGGTTGCGGTTCCGCTGATATGCGTTGGAACGTTGGGCTTCTGGGTGCACGACAATAGTTCCGGCATATACGGATCTCGATGTGTCGTCGAGGACATTAACGTAGAGAAGGTCGCTCAGCGCATCCGTCGTTGCGTGATCTTGAAGCGTGTGATGGTCAGCGAACTGCTGTTGATTTAAGTAAGTGAGACCGTTGAGTTGTGCAGTGGCTCCCGGTCCTGCAAGCGTAGCTTTGACGCTTGCCTTATGGAAGCGACTACCCAGAGAGACGTTTGACATAACGAGTGACGCGTCTTTATCCACGCTGGCGTGTTGTGAAAGGAAACTGGAGGTTTCGTTCTTCCACAACTGCACATGGGTATAACTGAGGCGGCCTCCAGAATGTACGAAAAGTTCAGTGCTTCCGTTGGCAAAATCGAGTGATCCTCCTGGGTCCGATTGCCACCATTCCACGATGTCGGCAGAAGCTCCTTTCTCGACCACGACCAGGCTGCGTGGATACGCGGACGGTCCGGTCGACGTTTCGAGGACCACAATTGGTGTTTCGAGTTCAACCCCGGCTGGTACATAGATGAATGCGCCGCCTGTCCATAGTGCGGTGTTGAGCGCTTGGAATTTTCCGCTGGTAGGAGTGACAAGATCGGTTGCTAGGTGATCAACGATGGTCTGAGAGTCTTGAGCAGCTGCCGTTGCTAACCCATCGACAATCACTCCTGCAGCTTGTGCCTCCGGCGTCATATGCATGAGTGTGGTCGTCGAACCGTGCACAACGAGAATGATGCTCGCCTCGGGAAGTCCGATTGAGAGTCGAAGTGCTTCTGCGTTGGCTGCTGACCCAGTGGTCGATGGGAAGATATTGGACCAATCGATCCAGCTCGTATCGGTTCGCCGCCATTCTTCGTCGTTCGGCGATGGCGATGGTGTGTCGTTGAAGACAAGACCTGCTTGCATGCGTCGATCTTGCAGCCAGCTTGGTTCGCCACGTGTGTTTGCAAGGCCTGAGAGCGACTCTCGTGTGATGGGTGTCATCAACGACCACTACAGCAAGAGATGCGGTCGAAGGGTTCTGGAATACGCGCTGTCAATGGTGGTCGACGTCGTTAGCCGATCGAGCCTTCCATCTGCAACTCGATGAGACGGTTCATTTCCACCGCATATTCCATCGGTAGTTCTTTAACGATCGGTTCAATGAATCCGCTCACTACCATTGCCATGGCTTGTTCCTCCGTTAGTCCACGGCTCATCAGGTAATAGAGCTGTTCGTCACCTATCTTGCTCACGGTTGCTTCGTGTTGGATTGCAACATCACTTTCTTCGATGTCCATATATGGATAGGTGTCTGACCGAGATTGATCATCAATGAGAAGTGCGTCGCACTCGACATTTGACCGACATCGCTCGGCGCCAGGCAGAACCTGCACATGGCCACGGTAGGCAGTCCGGCCTCCTTGTCGACTGATCGATTTCGATGTGATCAATGAGGAGGTGTCAGGGGCCGCATGCACCATCTTTGCCCCCGCGTCCTGATGTTGATCGTCCCCTGCGAATGCAATGGATAAGACTTCGCCGTGAGCTCCCGGTTCCATCAGGTAGACCGCTGGGTACTTCATCGTGATCTTGCTTCCGAGGTTTCCATCAACCCATTCCATCGTCGCATCGCGGTAAGCGACTGCCCGTTTGGTGACGAGATTGAAGACGTCAGTGGACCAATTTTGGATGGTGGTATAGCGGCAGCGACCACGATCTTTCACGATAATCTCTACCACGGCTGAGTGGAGGGAGTCACTGGCATAAACCGGAGCTGTACATCCTTCTACGTAGTGCACATACGCGTCTGGTTCTACGATGATTAGCGTTCGCTCGAATTGCCCCATGTTCTCTGAGTTGATTCGAAAATACGCCTGAAGAGGAATGTCGACCTTTACGCCAGAGGGTATATAGACGAAGCTCCCGCCGCTCCACACGGCACTATTCAGGGCTGCGAACTTGTTATCTCCATTGGGGATAATCGTTCCGAAGTGTTCGCGCACGAGATCTTCGTGTTCACGAAGTCCAGACTCCATGTCGAGGAAGATAACGCCAAGCTTCTCGAGATCTTCGCGCACACTGTGATAAACGACCTCTGAGTCATATTGCGCACCGACACCAGCAAGGAATTTACGTTCAGCTTCCGGGATCCCAAGCTTGTCGAAGGTTGACTTGATGTCAGCTGGAACGTCGTCCCAAGAGCGAGCTTGACGGTCTTGCGGACGAATGTAGTAGTGAATATCGTCGAAATCAATCCGTGAAAGATCTGCTCCCCAGGTAGGCATCGCCTTAATTTCAAATTGGTGAAGAGCCTCGAGTCGAAAGTCGAGCATCCACGTGGGTTCGTCTTTCTGGCGAGAAATTTCCCGGACGATCTCTTCACTGAGACCTTTGGGTGAGGTGTATACCGGTTGAATGTCGTCGTGGAAACCAAACTTATAGTTGTCCAACCCGACGTCGGCAATGTCGGTTGAGGCCATATGGCTACGCTTCACTTTCGACTGCTAGAGCTCCATAACGCTCATAGCCATCTGATTCTAGTCGTTTTGCCAGTTCACGGTCGCCTGACTCTACGACTCGACCATTAATAAGTACATGTACGCGATCCGGGACGATGTAATTTAGGAGTCGTTGGTAGTGAGTGATAAGAAGTACTCCAAGATCTTTGCTGCGTAGGCGATTTATTCCGTCTGAGACAATCCGCAAAGCATCAATATCGAGCCCTGAGTCTGTTTCGTCTAGTATCGCAAGCTCGGGCTCGAGAACGGCAAGTTGCAGAACCTCATTCCTCTTTTTCTCGCCACCGGAAAAGCCGTCGTTAAGGTATCGATTCGCAAACTTAGCGTCCATAGCTAAAAGTTCCATCTTTTCGAGGAGTAATCGGCGGAAATCCATTGCTGACACTTCCTCAGTTCGTCGTGCATTCAGGGCCATGCGCAAGAAACTGCCTACGCGTACACCAGGAATCTCGGCAGGATATTGAAAAGCGAGAAATAATCCGAGTCGAGAACGTTCATCGGTGGCCAGCGCTAGTACGTCTTCACCCTTAAAATGGATCGTTCCGCAGGTAACTTCTAGGGCCGGATGACCCATGAGGGTGTTGGCCAGTGTGCTCTTGCCCGATCCATTGGGTCCCATAAGGGCGTGGATCTCTCCCTTGGGTATTTCGAGAGTAAGTCCACGCAATATTTCCACTCCATCGACAGCAACGTGGAGGTTGTCGATGACAAGACCGCTGTGATTACCCGTCGTACTCATTAGATAACTTAGTGTGTCCTAGCATTTTTTGAGGCATATAGAACCCAGGCTTGTTCGGAACAATGATCCGACTGTAGTTATAGATCTAGAGCGCGAATCTGCTCCATTGTACCGATCCTATCGGGGTCTTATCCGAGTTATTTTCAGTGGTTACGTTGGAAAACCAGTACTCTGGCGAGGATATCTCTAAGCGGTTGTGTTTTAGTGTCGTTATCGAGAACTTATGATGTGGGCGGGGCTAGTCCATTCAGCAGGACCCTCTCGGCCTAGCAAGGTTCATCACGATATGTCTTCCAAGCCTTTGCGACCGCGTGCCGAATGGCAGGAACAGCTCGCGCAGGGTGTTCGTGACGTGCGTGCCATACCAGGGTTAAGCGACGAGCAATACGCGAGGCTTGAGGCAATAGCCAAGGAATATCCGTTCTTTACGACGCCCTACTATCTTGGATTGATAGAGAAGATGGATCCAAGTGATCCAATCTTTCTTCAGCAGATGCCGGATGTTCGGGAGTTTGAGAACCCCAATTTCCTCGAAGATGATCCGCTAGATGAGGAAGATGATATGCCGGTGCGCCACTTGACGCACCGATATCCGGATCGTGTGCTCTTCGTCGTAACACATACCTGCGCGATGTATTGTCGATTCTGCACC
This sequence comes from uncultured Chloroflexota bacterium, assembly GCA_964422795.1. Classification (GTDB taxonomy): domain Bacteria; phylum Chloroflexota; class UBA11872; order UBA11872; family UBA11872; genus UBA11872. The sequence continues at coordinate 13,956 of CAYRCL010000013.1, read as the reverse complement.
AGAAAGCGGAAGGTAGGTAAGAATCCTGTTCCCCCTCCAGAAGAACTGCAGGCCGTTATTGACTATATTGCCGAGCATTCAGAGATTCGGGATGTATTACTGAGTGGTGGGGATCCGCTGACGCTCACGGACGGTGCTCTCGAGTGGATCATCTCGAGTTTGCACGAAATTCCGCATGTGGATCTTATTCGTATGGGCACCAAGATCCCTTGTGTCAATCCTGAACGGGTGACGACCAAACTCTGTGAGATGTTGGCTCGCTATCAACCGTTCTATGTCAACACGCATTTCAATCATCCTCGCGAGTTAACGCCAGAGGCCCGGGCGGCATGTGCCCGTCTCATAGACCATGGGGTGCCGGTTGGATGTCAGACAGTCTTGTTACGCGGCGTGAACGACGATCCGGAGGTCATGAAGCAACTCATGCATGAGTTGCTTAAGGCTCGTGTGAAGCCCTACTACATTTACCAGGCGGATCTTGTTAAAGGGACTGACTACTTTAGGACGTCAGTTCAGAAGGGCCTTGAGATCATGGAGGCACTTCAGGGCCACACTACGGGGTTTGGAGTTCCGCAATACATTATCGACGCACCGGGTGGTGGTGGAAAGATCCCGGTAAGCCCGGGCCGCATTGTCGAATTAACCGATGAAAAGATCGTTCTGCGTAACTATGAAGGTAATGTCTATGAATATCCGGCGTCTGGCTATTCAGGCGACGTGACCCCCGGGACGATTTCTGACTACTTCCCTGAATTTAAGGAGTAACGGTCAGGGCTTCGCGGTTTCGCTTCAGATTGGTTATGTCGTCATACGCAGGGTCGATCAATGTCGAGGTGTTCATAAATCTCCGTGCAGTATTCCCGGTTGTCTTTTCCTGGCGCGTTCACACGGTCAATCACCCATGTCTAGATCGGTGTTAGCAGGTTCGTTTTGAAGGATTGTCTCTAGTTCGTTCCACTCCGTTAGTGACATGCCAACGTCACGTCGTGATACATCTTCGCCACGGAGCCGGCGTCTGATCACATCTAATCCCTTTGCAGATAAATTTGTTCCGCCGATTCGATAGTCTGAAAAGGCGTCATACGTGATTGGAACCCAGCGCTTGACGGCTTGGAGCATGACCTCTGCATACGCTCGAATCTCGTACTGCGCGTGTTTATCATTACGAAGCCATAGGAAGTTCAGGAGGTTGTGGAGGTCGACTTTCCAATACCACTGGGTGTAAAAATTGAGTGTGAGGTTCATACGGGCCAATTCACGTGCTAACCCTTGATGCTCCTGATTGCGTATTTGCCCGTGAATATCTTCGTTGAGCATTTCTTCGTAGTGCTTGTAGGTTCGGGCTGAGTCGGAGCGGAGTAGCTCGAACACTCGCTCGGCCTCCTCGCCTTGGAGGGTTGCCCCTCGACCTTGGCGATTGTTTTCTGACTGTGCGGCTAGATGTTCCGACGCAGGGATATAAAACTCATTGTCCAAAATAGAATAGCGTGCGGAGTACTCATTAACGTTTGCGGTGCGATGCCGAATCCATTGGCGTGCCACGAAAATTGGCAGCTTGACGTGGAATTTCATCTCGCACATCTCGAAGGGTGTTGTGTGGGCATGCCGCATTAGGTAGCGGATAAGGCCAGTATCTTGTCGGCTGCGCTTGGTTCCGGATCCATAGGATACGCGGGCAGCTTGTACCACGGCAGCATCGCTACCCATGTAATCCACTACCCGCACAAATCCGTGATCAAGGACAGGCATGGGTTCGTAGAGGACTTCTTCTATAGCGGGGACGGTTTCGCGCCGAGTTAACGTTTGTTGTCCGCGTTGCGCGTCGATCTCGGAGCGTTCTTGAGGACCTATAGGCATTCGGTCGTGCTATCCGATGCGAGCGAGCGCGGTGAGTATACGAGCGTCTTGTGCTTGTCCCCAGACGTCCATTTGGGTTCCAATTGTGCGTGGTGGGGCTTTACGGCAAAAGCCCGCGGGCACGTAAGAGCTCAGTTCCGACGGCTGCAAGCTGGACTCTCTGACCCTCTGGTGCTTCGGGAACCCACTCGAGTCGTGCGCGCTGGAAGTGGTGAACCGTGCGACCGTTTTCATTCACTTCTTGTGAGAGGGGGAATCCGAAGCGGTCCAGTGCCCCACGAGTTTCCCAGAATTTCAGAAATGCAAAGTGCACACTATGACCGGTTTCAGGGAAGAAGCGATGTTGTGGAACGCTAGGGAAGGGTGCATCACCAGCAAATGGTCGACGCGTTGCCGTGAGCTCGTCATTTATTAGCCCGAGTTGTACTTCATAGCGTGTTCCGACGTGCTCGGGATGAAATTCCATACGTGCTCGCTCAAAGTACTGGACGGTCCAGCCACGCTCTACAAATTCTTCGGTTAGAGGTAGTCCGAAGGTCGTATGCCCGCCGTTTTCGTTGAAATACTTGAGGAATCCATGGCGTACGTTATGGCCGGTTTGATCGAAATATATCGATTGCCCGTCAGGCAGATTTAACGGCGCATGAGCACGTGTGTAGGGATATGCGAAGACCACGTTAAACCGGGTGCTTAGTACAGTGCCGATATTGGAAGAAGTAGAGCGGTTGAAGCGGCTTACGAAATCCCACGCGTCCATCTGAAGCCGGCCTTGGTTACTGTTCACATTGACACTAATGAGTCGTCCACTGATTGTCCGTTGGCTGAAATCAATAGAGCTGATCGCGTCTAAGGAGACGGTTGCGGTCTGGGTGATGACCGCACCAAGCTCGCTAAGAGGGAATTCGTTAGTAGACCAAACACTGTGTGGAGACGCGGTGTCCCATGGCGTTCCAGAGGAGTCCACGTCTGGGATGCCCCGGAGGTATGGTGTTGGTTGTCCGCCGAACACATCCTCGTTGTTCTCTGTATGGCCGTTTGCTGTACTGAAGAAGTAGGCGCGAATTGGTGCTCCCAAATGGGTAATCGTCCGATTGGCCGTACTGTGTATTGCGGCAGAGGCTTCGGCCGTTTCCCGATTCACTCCGAGATAGACCTGGTACTGGGTAGTGTCATCGACGTCCCATATTGGATGTGTAGGTCGCAGGCTTGTAACTGCAAAAGAGCGCGCCACCATTGATTGTGCTTTCAGTGCTTCCGTTGGCCAGTGGCTCGGCATCTCAGCAGGTACGACGCCGAGTAAGTAGTCCTCAATACTCAAGACATTGACCGTATCAATTCGTCCGCTTGCGTTGATATATACGCGTACTGAGCCTCGAAACACATCAAAGAAACTCGAAGGTTTTCCCGAGACAGGAGTTGTGTATTTGTAATGGACGAGCAGACGTGTTTCCGGTTGTAGTGGTGCGATCTCTATTTGACTGGGCAGATCAAAATCGAGCATGTGTTGCCCGAGGGCGTCAAGTAGGCGAACGGTCAGACGGCCGCTACCGGGATGGTCCAACAGGCGAAGACGAGCGCCTGGTGGTAGGGGGCCCGTTGCACCAAGAACAGCCCATTGACCGCCGACCCCGATGATGTCGCCTGTCAGTGTGTTCGATGATCCGAGCGCACCATCGAATGAGGGCGGACGGTAATTCTTGTCAATTAAAACCCGTATCGGTGTTTGATCGGTGGGGTAGTTGGTGATGTCTACACCTTGGTAATAAGCTCGTACGATCTCATCAGCACTCTGTCCTCCGTGTGCGCGTCCACGGGCTCCCCATTGCGACATTCCAACACCATGCCCCCATCCTTGGCCGTCGATACGTACCATTTGTCCGGGAAGGAAAGGGAACGTTTCGGCATGCGATCTGGTGGGAGGCGCTATAAGTACAAGCGCCAAAGCAAGGATAAGTGGAAGTACACGGGCAAGGCGCCGAGGCGCAAGCGTAGGGTGTTGGTGATCAATCACAGTTCGAGTGTAGCTAGGATGGGTCTGTCGTCAACGACCATTTAGAACGTTCGTGCAGTTTGAATGTTACGGGGATCTCTAAACAAAGCGACGCAAGGTTGCATTAAGGGACCCTTAGTCCTATGAGGTGGCCCAGTTAATGATGATGTGCTCCATATAATGCAGTGCCGTCCCTAGCTGTATCCGTAGGTTCGGCGTGCACTATGCCATTCCCAGTTATATCGATTGATGGCCCTGTCGGGTCGGGGAAAACTACCGTCGGCCATGTTGTAGCCGATCGCCACGGCTATGTTTGTCTTGACAGTGGAATTTTCTATCGCGCGGCAGCTTTGCTTGTACTGCGCTCGAAGATTGATTCCTCGGATGTGCGACAGGTAGTGCGGTTGGTGAAGTCATTGGACCTCGAATTTGTCTCTCACGGCAATAGTTCAGATGGGCAAAGAGTTTTGAACTGTGGGCAAGACATTACGGCGGTGATTCAGAGTTCCGCCGTCGATTCGATCGTTTCGAATGTTTCGAGGATTCCTGAGGTCAGAACTGACCTCGTCAATGTGCAACGGAGGTTCCTGGGTGCGGGTGGGGTGGTAGCGATCGGGCGTGATATCGGTACGGTGGTTTGGCCACAAGCTGAATTGAAGATATATCTCACTGCCTCGCTAGAAGCACGTACTGATAGAAAATTGGTCCAGCGACGGGAGACGGGCGAGGCAGTCGAGAAAGCAGAAGTCCGCGCGTTGCTGGAGTCGCGTGATCATACTGACAGCACACGGGCGCATGCACCGCTTATGGCGGCAGAAGATGCTGTTCATATTGATTCGAGTTGTTCTCGACCCGACGAAATCGCGGATGCTATAGATGCGCTTTTGTGGGATCGCAATCTCATGAGTGAGGCGTGAATTGGGTTTGGAGACGCCATTTCAGTCAGCACTGATCGTTCGTCTGGGGTATCGGGCTGGTCAGGTGTTGGGACGACGGATGGTTTTCCCGCCGATATTCCGCGTTCGGGTTGAGGGGCTGCACAAGGTTCCTAGGCACGGAGCTGGAATTGTGGCATCGAATCATTTCAGTAACTTCGATCCCATACTTCTAGGTGCCTACCTCCCACGGCGTATCACGTATCTCGCTAAGCGAGAGCTTGTTGACACTCCAATTTTGGGTGCGCTTTACCGTCTATGGGGGGTCATCCCCGTGACTCGTGATGGGATGGATTTGGGCGCAGTCCGTCAGCTTTTTCGCGTTTTAAAGAGTGAATATCTTGTTGGGATGTACCCGGAAGGAACGCGGAGCCGGGACCATGTTCTGCATGCGCCGCATGCCGGAGCTGCGTATATTGCTTTAAAGGCTGGTGTACCGATTGTCCCGGTATCAATATGGGGCCCAGATATGTTCTCATGGCGAGGATGGATACGTGATGGACGGGTCCCTGTCACCATTCGTTTTGGTTCTCCAATTGAACTAGGCCGCTATCAAGGTAGAGTTCGTTCGCAGGACCTTGATGGGGCTGGTGAAGTGATCATGCGGGCTATCGCGTCAGGTCTGCCCGATCGATACCGCGGTGCATATGCTTGAGCCTAATGACTTGCTTCCGACCGGTTCAGCGGCCCTTCAGGAGCGACCGCCGTTAGTTGCAATTATTGGTCGACCAAATGTCGGTAAATCGACGCTCTTTAACCGGTTGTTGGGTACGCGTGTCGCTGTTGTCGAGGACGTGCCTGGCACGACTCGGGACCGGATTTATGGTGAGATGGAATGGCTTGGACGGGGTATTGCGATAGTCGACACCGCCGGTATTGCGTGGCGTGGTCAGGCTCCGGTTGAGGCTGATGCAGAGAGACAAGCCCGTCTTGCGGCAACAGAAGCTGATTTGGCGTTGATCGTGACGGACGTTACGACGGGACCTACGGAAATTGACATCGCTGTTGCTCGGGAGGTTCTACGGCGTGGTCGGCCTCACTTGTTAGTTGTCAACAAGGTTGATTCGGTACAGCATCGCGAACGAGTCCATGAGTTTTATGCACTTGGCCTTGGTGAGCCGCTTCCAATCTCTGCGATACATGGGACGGCCACCGGAGATTTACTTGATGCCATCGTTGCTCATCTACCTGACTTTACATACCAAACCCTGACGGATGTCCGGCCGCGGTTCGCGATTGTTGGTCGGCCAAATGTGGGTAAGTCGTCGTTAGTCAATGCGTTGTTGGGTGAGGCGCGAACCATCGTGTCAGATGTTCCGGGCACGACGCGCGACAGTGTAGACACCTTGATGGATTGGGCCGGTGACGAAATTTGGCTTATTGACACAGCAGGGATTCGACGCCGAGGGCATATTACTCCGGGAGTGGAGCAACACAGCGTGTTGCGGGCGGTCCGCTCGATAAGGGACGCGGATGTTGGGATCGTGGTGATCGACGCATACGAAGGTCCTACTGCTCAGGATGCACATGTAGCAGGATTCGTGATGGATTCGGGTAAGGGAGTCGTGGTCGTTGCTAATAAGTCAGATCTAACTGTTGGAAAAGAGGCAACGGCAAAGATTGATCACCATCTACGCCGGATCTTCCATTTTCTTCCGGAGAGCCCTGTTGCGCGTGTCTCTGCATTGACCCGACGGCATTTGGATCGCGTGATGCCTATGGCTCTCGAAGTTCATCGAGCGCGTCAGCAACGTATCCCAACTTCCCGACTGAACGTTTTCTTACGAGCATGGATTGGTCGACGTGATCCGCCATCGCGGCGTGGCCGAGTAGCGCGATTCAAATATGCGACACAGATTGGTGTTAGTCCTCCTCAATTCACGCTATTTTTCTCGGGCCCCGAGTACATACACCGAACATACCGACGGTATTTGGAGAATGGGTTACGCGAGGAATTTGGGTTTTATGGAACACCGATCCGTGTGCATCTCCGGGCCTCCTAAAGAAGCGGGCTGCTGTTTGACAGTTTGTCGCTTCTCAGCACAAGCTTCGAAGTTGTTCGGTCTTCTGTTGGCTGTTTCATGACTGCGGGTGAGGTCGTACAGGTTGTGGCTCTGATAGCTGGCGCTTATTTGGTCGGCTCTCTTCCCGTCGGTTGGCTTGTTTGTCGGCTCGGTTTCAATATCAACATTCTCGATCATGGTAGTGGGCGTTCTGGAACAACGAACGTATATCGAACTGTTGGGGCCGGGGCGGCGCTGATCGCGTTTGTGGGTGATCTACTAAAGGGTTTTTTGCCTGCTCTTGTAGCTCGGTTTCTCTTTTTCGAATTCCCGTTGGTTCCGATGTTGGTAGCGATTATTTCGACCGTTGGTCATAACTGGTCGATTTTTCTTGGTCTGCGGGGAGGGCGTGGTGTAGCGACCAGTTGGGGTTCGGTGATGGCCTTAATCCCTATCGCGGCGGTTGTGGGTATCCCGGTTGGTTTGGTCACTGTAGCTATCGGACGCTATGTGTCGCTTGGTTCGTTGGCTGGTGCGATTGGTTTTCTTGTTGGCAGCATTGTGTTCTATGCGATGGGCCCGTACGTGAGTGGGTTTGATGTCACCCTGATCGCAATCTTCGTTGTATTTCTCTTTAGCCAGCATCTCGATAATTTACGGCGTCTGTTTTCGGGAACTGAACGCCGTCTACCTCCATGGTCGGTTTCTATTGGGAGTCGTGGGGTGCGGGACGGCTGATCTGATCGATCCAATGTTCGGATGTTGTTGCGGAGTCGATTTGTTCAGTGTTGTCTTCGACAAGTTCTCGCACTTGTCGACATTTGGCACCTTGCACAGGTGCGCTAATCCTCGTGTTATATCCTGACAATTTCTGTTCCGAAACTTGATTGATCGTCGATTAAGTCGTTTGGTCTAAAACTAAGTGGAGCGTTCGGAGATCCCAGTTACTCCCGGTTGCGAGCCTGTTTTGAGATGATGGATTGCTGTCGAAATCTCGTTCGCAACTTGATCCATTGGCACGCCTCGATCGGTGCCTTTTGCTGCAATGATTGCAGCATGATTGTGAAGCCAGACTCCCAAACGTGCTGCTTTCGTGGCTGAACTACCTTGTGCGAGGAACGAGGCGATTGCTCCGGCGAGTACGTCTCCTGCTCCTGCGGCGGCGAGTACGGGGTTAGGTTTTGCTAATACCCAAGTTTGGTCTTGCGTGCATATAAGGGTCGGTGATCCTTTCGCCACCACGATCGCCTGAGTCTGGGACGACAAGTCCTCAGCAGCATGTAGCCGCGCACGCCCGTTCGGCGGGCTTGGCAGATTCAGGATGCGTTGCAGTTCACCAGGATGGGGTGTCAAGACGTGCGTTGGTCCAAGACGTCTGATCATGTCCGGTTGTTTGGCCAACGCGTTTAAACCGTCAGCATCGATGACGGTAGGTGTGTCCGGATAGGTTAAGAGCAGGTCGTAGATTAGCGCGTCACTGGAAACGCTCCGGCCCATTCCTGGACCAATGAGCAATGCCGATGGTTCCGCGTTCGAATTTACAAGCGTGGATGTTTCCGCATCGATTTGACCCTCAGGAGTCTCGTTCAAACGAATGAATGTGGCAGCAGGTGCGTGGCTGGCTGTTGTAGCGATGACTGCCTCGACGGAGGCCAATGTGACTTGCCCTGTGCCCCCGTGTAGTGCTGCTAGAGTCGCTAGAGTGGGAGCTCCACGGTATCCCGTTGACCCGCCAATAATTAGGAGTTTTCCAAAAGTTCCCTTGTGTCCGTCCAACGGGCGGTCTGGTAGAAGATCACGGATGTTGATGGCGTCGATAAGTGACCGTCGGATGTCTGCGTAGGATGCAACGTCCATCCCGATGTCAAGCGTTTGAAGTTCTCCGGCAAACTCAATGGCTGGATGGAAAAGACTGCCTAATTTCATAGGCCCGGTAGTTAGCGTGATTTGTGCTCGAAAAGCTGCCGGGTCGGCGTTACCACTTTCCGCATCGGTTCCGCTCGGAACGTCAATTGCTATACGTAGTTGCCGATCGATGTCAGGTAGGGCGGATAACATTTCAGATACTGGACCCCGTAGTGGTGGAGCGCTACCGATACCAAGAAGCCCGTCAACCAAACAATCTGAACTCTGCACGTCTTGCACGAATTCGTGGGTGTCTCCAGCCCATATTTTCCAACGCACACCATTTTTTATCGCGTTTGCTAGTAGATGGTCACCGGGACGCTCACGGGAAGCCCAGGCCACAGTGGATGCGCCTGAAGCTGCGAGTCGGCTTGCTGCAATAAGAGCGTCACCACCGTTGTCTCCTGGTCCGACAAGGAAGACTGTTAGACATGGTGTGAGTGATTTATGCTGCCGCAGAATCTCTTGCGCTACTGCCAGGCCCGCATTCTTCATTAGGTCTAATTCTGGTGGTGCCTTCATTTCCATTGCTCGCATACCAGATGTGTCGATTACGCGGTCGAAAATTGGCCCATGCGCGATGACGCGAGCACCCGACGGCATTGGTGGTTAGTCGCCAATCGCTACAACGAAAGCGATTGCTAGCTCTCGGCTATGCGTGAGGCTGATCTCGAACTTTGTTAACCCCAAATGCTGGGCACGCAGGCAGGCCCGACCATGTAAGTGCACAGTAGGCTTGCCTTGTGGGTTGTTCAATATTTCAAGTTCGCGCCAAAGGATTCCACGCATGCCGACTCCCAAGGCCTTTGAGATTGCTTCCTTACCTGCAAAGCGTGCCGCGAGTTCTTCTGCTCGACCACGACTGTACCGCTGTTCTTTCTCCGTATAGATTCGTTGTAGGAACCGATCACCGAAGCGATCGAGTGTGGACTGGATCCTTGCGATCTCAATCGCATCGACCCCAGTGGTCAGGATGGACCGACGGCCTGAGCTAATAGCCTGTCAACTCCACACGCCTAACCTCTGAGAGGTATTCCCAACCGCTGCCTAAGACCTCGATCCGTCTCAGGTGTACGGGGGTTGGAACAATCTCTTGGAGCAATACGGGGTTCTCAAAGGTGATCCAACTAGCTGGTGGGATTTTGCGTCCCATCATTACGCTTAGCCCACTATCGTTCTGATAGTAAAAGCCCGTGGCCCAAATCTGCTCGCGTCTGTTCGCGTCGATGTATGTTAGTCGGAGCATCAATGGATACTCCGTGCCTGCAGTTCCACCACCGGAAAGGCTCTGAAAGTCCACACGCACATCTGCTCGCAGTCGTAAGTTCGAGTAACCTCGTATATCTCGATCAAGTTCTTGTGTGATTCCGCTTTCCCCGTGGCGATCCGTACGCCCGTCTTGCGTCGTTCGCTTAAATCTAATTCCTTCGGACGTCTTAGTTGCCGTCCCTTGCGCACCGGCCTCTGTTACGACGAATGTAGCCCAAGGTGAGTCCGCTAAATTCCGCTCAAGTAATGGATCTTGAAGAAGATCTCGCTCCGTTGGTAGTGGGCCGACAATCTCGGACGTTGGGTTGAGAATCGCTCTGAGTCCGGCCGGGATTTCAAGTACACGGTTTCCAGACCACACGGAGGCGTTGCCTCGCTTCACGCTTACATGGATCATGCCATCAGAATCTATATCGATCTGGTAGCTACCCTCGCCCAGGCTTACTCGACCTTCACCAGCAAGTACGCTGATGCGACGGTTGGCTGACATCGGATGTAGCGCTACTCCGATCTGAACCCGCCCCCCGAACAACCGAAGCACGCTATCTTGCAGCGATGGATTGAAGCGTCCAAACTGCATGCGCTGCACGCCCAATTCGGTGTTGTTATAGATCAGCACAGTTGAGCTGTCCGGGGTTCGTAGGAAGGCACGGGCCCGGTCGTCAGTGCGTAGCCGTGTTCCTTCCGCTAGAGAAGTTTGATCGTCCATGCTCTGCCAGGTTGCTGTAGCGGGAGGTTGGATCAGTACCGTGCCCTCGAGCACCTCGGCACGAGTTGGTCGGGACTCACTAACACCACTAAACAGAGCGCCTATACCGCGTGGTAAAAGCACGATAGCAGCGACTAGTAATCCAAGAGCGACGAACATCGATGTCCAGGCAAGAACATACATGCCGCGGTGCCGTTCGCGCGTGGTTGAAACCACACGCGGACTGCGAGTCACACGAGTTGTCAGAAACCTCATTAGGTCATGCCTACGCGCGAACCTCGAACTTGGGAAGGTTTCCAGACGCAACCTGCCACACGAGAGTAACGGATTCTACGACTGCGAGGGGTGGGCCACGTCTTAAGCCAATGACTAATTTATCGAGCTCGGGTCTCGAGCCTTGGGCGACCACTTCAACATTTGTTCCGACGGATACATTGCGAACGTACCCCTGGAGGCCTAGGCGTGAAGCTTCACGAGCGACGAAATATCTAAATCCGACACCCTGAACATGTCCGGACACTGTTGCGCGTAGAAGTTGCACAGATGGTGTTTCATCGAACATGCTCAGATAAGAGATTCAGAGCAATGTGCTTTGTTCGGCTAACGAACGTGGGGGAACTCGGTCTAAGTGTTCATATGCCCGACGTGTGACAACCCGTCCGCGCGGTGTTCGGGCCAGGAACCCACCCTGGAGCAGGAATGGCTCGTAGTATGACTCAAGGGTCCTGACGTCCTCGGCTATAGTCGCAGCTAAAGCTTGGAGTCCCGCTGGCCCACCGTTGAAAGCGTCCATCAACGTGGTGAGAATCTTTCTGTCCATTGCATCCAGTCCTTCGTCATCCACATCGAGTTCGGCTAGGGCGCTTGTGGCTACGGCATCCGTGATTGTTCCGTCGGCTTCGATCTCAGCATAGTCCCGCACGCGTCGAAGGAGACGGTTGCATACACGAGCTGTTCCGCGTGAACGTTGTGCAAGGGCTGTTGCACCGCTTTCGGTGATGGCAACGCCTAGGATCGCAGCTGAGCGTTGTACGATTCGGGTCACATCGTCAACACCGTAAAATTCCAGGCGGTGGACGGCTCCAAATCGGTCACGTAGCGCGGAGGTTAATGAACCGGCACTCGTCGTTGCACCAATGATGGTAATTGGAGGTAACGATATCCGGTAGGTTCGAGCTGTACCCTTGCCGCTGCCAACGACGATATCGAGTTCGAAGTCTTCCATCGCGGGGTAGAGAACTTCCTCAACAGCTTTGCCAAGTCGGTGGATCTCATCGATAAAGAGGACTTCTGATTTGTCGAGGCTATTGAGTGTTGAGGCAAGGTCGCCTGGTCGAACGAGGGCTGGACCGGATGTAATCCTTAAATGCCCGCCCATTTCGGTGGCAATAATGTGGGCGAGTGTGGTCTTCCCAAGGCCTGGTGGTCCGGCTAACAATATGTGATCGACCGGCTCTTCTCGTCCCTTTGCCGCCTCAATCATGAGGCGGATGGACCGTTTCACACCAGACTGACCGATAAATTCACCGTCCGAAAGATTGCGAGGCCGAAGTGCGCGATCCAGTCCAACGTCGGTTGTGGTTGATTCAGTGGCGACCACACGTTCCGTCATGACGGAAACGATCTTTTCGAAGCTAGGTCTCTGAGTGCAGCTGAAATTCGGTCGACGACTGGCATGTCATCGCCAGCAGTTTGGTTCATTGCAACGATAGCCTCAGGACGAGAAAAATCTAGGCTGAGTAGGGCTTCTAACACTTCTTGTGATTCATCGTCGTTTGGCCCCTTGGTCGGTTCAATGTTGGCAGGAACGAGCTTTCCGCGTAGCTCTAGAATAATTCTGTTCGCTGTCTTACCACCAATGCCAGGAACCGCCTGAAATGGTTTCGGATCTTCGGCGTCAAGCGCCTCAAATATCTTGCTGGCCGAGTGGGTTGAAAGCACACGGACGGCAGTCCGAGGCCCCACACCGTTGACATTTAATAGCGCATCAAAAACGCGACGCTCTTCGAGCGTTTCGAATCCAGCTAATAAGGCACCGTCGTTACCGAACTGCAGCGATGTAAAAAAGCGAACTTCGGTACCTGATGCGGCGATCGAGCGTAATGGAACTACTACTTCGAATCCGATGCCTGTTCCGTCAGCCATGACTATTACAGATTCGTCACGGCGCTCGATGATCGAGCCGTGTAGTTGGGCAATCATCGAACGTCGAGAGTTTTCTCTAACGCTCGAGTAGAGCGTGAGTGGATGTGGCATAGCGCAACAGCTAGTGCGTCAGTAGCGTGGTCCGGTTGTGGGGATTCGGTCAAGTTAAGAATGCGGTTAACCATGTTCTGGACGCCTAACTTATCGGATGCTCCATAGCCAGTTACCGCAAGTTTAATTTCAGCAGGGGAGTATTCTTCAACAGGAATGCCCCGGTCTGCCGCTACGAGGTGGACGAGCGCTATTGCGTGGGAAACGGCGATAGCTGACGTCATACGTCGCGAATAGCCTAAGCGCTCGATAGCAACTGTTGTGAGCTGGTAACGGTCGAAGACAGGAATCAATCCGTCACGGATGGAGGCAAGTCGGATCCCGAGCGGATCTTTCGCGGAGGTAGTGAGGCAACCGTGCTCGATGTGGCTTGGGTTTCTGTCGCCCTCAATCAGCCCAAACCCAAAGCTGGCGGTTCCTGGATCGATACCCAGTGTTACAGCTGGTTCTTGAGTCACGTAGCAAGTTGCACGAGCAAACTTTCGCTCAATTCTACGTTCACGTGTACCCGTCGCACATCATCAAGTTCTTCAAGGGCTTCCACAATGCCCAGGACCCGCGCTGAGTCTTTTTCATCTAATGTCGCTGGCGTTCTGGCAATCATGGTCAATTCAGCTGATACGACTTTGTAACCAATCTTCTCGAATTCAGTTTTCACTCGATCCAGATCGGTTGCTTCGGTGTACACGTGTACGCGGTCGTCCGTGTGTTCGACGTCGACAACGCCTAGATCGATTGCTGCCAGCTCCACGTCATCGACCGCATGATTCCCGAGACTTATCTCGATGGCACCACGCTGAGAAAATTGCCACGCGACTGCTCCAGCTTCTGCGAAGGTTCCGCCCAATCTTGTTAGTGCGTTACGGACTTCGGCAACAGACCGGTTACGGTTGTCAGTTACAACCTCTATTAGCATTCCGGTACCGCCGTGAGCGTAGCCCTCGTATGTGATTTCCTCGAGTTGGTGGCCGGGCGGGGGCGCGCGGCGGCCGGGGGGGCTTGGGGGGGGGGGGGGGGGGGGGGGGGGGGGGG
>CAYRCL010000012.1:0-25455 GCA_964422795.1 uncultured Chloroflexota bacterium | reverse complement strand
CGATTCATCCATCGCATTAGGTCGTCACCAACAACCTCCCACGATGGTTCGAGTTGCGGCATATGCCCACGACCCTCATACAACGTCGGAACGACTTGGTAGCGCCGACCAATCTGCCGCGTCTGCCAAGGCGTGATGATCGGGTCATCGTCGCCACCCGCAACAAAGACCGGACATCGAACGTGTGAGCGACGGATCCGTGGCGGCCAAAACGCAAGTTGACGGGCAACACGGCGGGGTTCAAAAACGGCATTCTCTGCCAAAGCAGCGCGTTGTCCCTGGTGCAGATGCTCGTGAAAAACACGATCACCAAAAGGACCCATTGGATGTCTTCCCAGAACATCACCGAAAAAATGACGTGCAGCAGAAGCCAAAAACGATAGACGTGGAATCGCTGGAACACCTAACGGTGGGGCTGACGAAAGAAGACCTAAACCAGCGGGGTTCGAAATCGTCGCCGCAATCTGCGCAACAATCCCGCCCATACTGTGTCCGACCAACACCGGTCCATTAAGTTCGTTCACAGCCTCCACGATGTCGCGCGCATAGTCACGTAGCCCGACACCATTCAAACAACTGTGATCAGCACCCGGATGATGATGACGCAACCACACCGCATACGTCGTATAGCCGTGCCGGGCCAGATACGGTGCGAGTTGCCGCCAGACGTGGGCTCCAACCCATACACCATGAACCAACAAACCCGTCTGGCTCAATCTCGGGCTGGTGCCATGCCACCGAAGCGACCGTAACGGACCGACGCGGACGACATCCTCACCTTTTGTCGGATTGAAGAGATCGAGTGCCACGGCGTATGCCTGATCGACTGTTGTTAGTTGGTGGTGATTGGAACAGTCGCGAATTCGGCCGCCGCAATCATGATGTCAGCGGCCTCTTCGATATCTGCATCACTCACCTGGTGATGCGTCACCATCCGCATCATCCCACCGAAGGGCATTCCGATTCCAAGACCTTGCTCATTAGCTCGATCGACAAATCGTTCAAAGTTGATTTCCTCCGAATTACAACGAGCAAAAATGAGATTTGAATAAACAGGAGACGCAAGTGCCATACCTGGCAAGTCCTCAATGATTCCGCCGAGATAGCGCGCTCGGCGGTGATCATCAGCCAGCCGAGAGGGGCCATCGCGCAACGCCACCATTCCAGCCGCAGCCATTACACCAGCCTGACGCATTCCCCCACCGACCATTTGGCGGGTCCGTCTCGCTCTTTGGATTAGATCATGGGCACCCACAACAAGCGAACCAAACGGTGCACCAAGACCCTTGGTTAGACAAAACTGGACCGTATCCGCCCCAGCAGCAAGATCGGCTACTGGCACATCAAGCGCCGCAGCCGCATTAAAGATTCGGGCCCCGTCAATGTGAAGCCGTAAGCTCCGTTGTGCAGCCAACGCGGTGAGCTCCCCCATAACCTCAGGACCCCACGCCACACCACCACGTCGATTGTGGGTGTTCTCCGTCCAGATGATCGCCGGATTGGGTGAGTGTGTTGTCACCGGCACTAGGTGGGGCTCAATTGCTTCTGCCGTCAGGAAACCTGGACTCTCAATAGGAATAACGTTACACCCTGCAAGAGCAGCAAACCCTCCTGCCTCCGCCAAGGTTACGTGGGAGACTGGATCAACAAGCAGTGAATCACCACGTTGAGCCAACGTTAGGAGGCTAATGAGATTCCCCATCGTGCCACTAGCGACGAATAAACCGGCTTCCTTTCCTAGCAACTGAGCCGCATATTCTTCTAACTCTGCGACCGTCGGATCCTCACCACCCTGGTCATCGCCCACCGCCGCGTCAGCCATAGCGGACCGCATGTCAGGAGTAGGCGTTGTCTTCGTATCGCTACGAAGCTCGATGCGAAACTGGGGCACAAGAACCTCCAAATGAATCTTGGAAAACTCATTCTAATCGGCATACCCAAGACTGTAACCACGGCCACATGCCCACCCACCGTTGACCAGTCTCGCAGTGCATGTCACTATCCAGCAGAGGCCGCGCTAGGTGGGGAGCTAGCGGTGCCCTGGATCCGCAATCCGCTATAGCGGGCCGAATCCCCGTCTTAGGTCCGCCCGCGACGTGTCTACTCCGGGTGCTCGGTGCTGAAAGCCGGGCCTCGTGCGACGAAGGTCTTCTAACCCCGTCAGATCCGAGAGGAAGCAGCGGTACGAAATCTCCTTCGGGTGCCGCGAGTTCCCCTGGCTGGAGCCAGCATCCGTCAGAAAGGCGTTCTGGGCGTAACAACGGCGGGTGCGCGACCTCTATCATGGCACCCATAACCTAAACAGAGACATCAATGTGGCCACGTCACGCGCGTCCTCCTTCCAAGCGTTATATAACCGCTACCGCCCGCAAAGATTCGAACAGCTGATTGGGCAAGAGCACGTGGTACGCACGCTCCAAAATGCACTCGCACACAATCGACTGAGCCACGCCTACCTTTTTTCCGGTGAACGTGGCACTGGGAAAACCACCGCCGCGCGCCTCTTAACTAAAGCCGTCAACTGTCTGGAAGGGATTCAACCGGAGCCGTGCGGCACCTGCGCACATTGCGTAGCAATCGTTGAGGGTTCGCTTTTGGATTTGGTGGAGATGGACGCGGCCTCCCACAGTGGAATCGACGACATCCGAGAAATCCGTGACATGACGCGGTTCGCACCGGGGGCAGCGCGATACCGGGTGTACATCATCGACGAAGTTCATCAGCTCTCAGCCCAGGCAAAAGATGCGTTGCTCAAAACGTTGGAAGAACCGCCTCCCCAAGCACTATTTGTCTTAGCAACTACCGAAACACATCGTGTACCCGCCACGATTCGATCACGCACCCAACACCTAACCTTTCGGAGAATCGGAGTGCGCGAACTTACAACCCAGCTTCGCTCCATAGCCGCGTTGGAAAACGCTGAGGTTGAGGAGGCCGCCTTACACCTGTTGGCCCGCAACGCAGGAGGTAGTTCCAGAGATGCGGTTAGTTTGCTTGACCAGGCACTTGCCTACGGTGACAACCAGGTGACCTCCGACTCTGTGAACTCCATGCTGGGACTGACTGGCCGTGATGCCGTGATCAAACTATTAGGACATCTCATGCATGGTGATGCAGCAGCGGGTTTGCATGCGATCGGGATGGCGATTGATGACGGGACAAGCCCACATACCCTCCGGCAACAAATGGTTGGCGTGCTACGGGACGTCTTGACCATCAAAACGAGCCCCGATACACATTCGATCAAACATCTGACGCAGGATGAAGTGTTCGAACTGAGTGAACACACAACGACTGTAGACATACCGGAAGTGGTTCGCGCTCTGGAAGTGTTTGCAGAACCAGACCCGCCATCGAGGACCGGGATTAATACCACTCTTGAGCTCGAACTATCATTTGCCCGTGCAGTAATCGCTACAAACCGCCCAACCAATCAATCTCAACTCAATCACCACGACAGCGATCCCGATGTTGCACAAACCGCGCCGTCATTAAGCCAAACGAGATCGTCGCCTATCGTAGAGAAAGTCACCGATCAAGCAGCAAGTGATGAAAAAGACCCTATACGTCAGCCAAGTCACCCGGGACAAGAAGATCGTGAATCACGAGACACTGACCTGACGGCTGATCAGATCAAAGCCAGACGAGAGGAATGGTTGTCCTCGATCAGAAAAGAAGCCCGAACAATCGCGCCGTATGTTGAGCAAGCAGACGTTCAAGGATTCGTCGACGGCACGGTAACCCTAGAATACCTACGAGGCTTTATGCTCGAGCGTGTGGAGCAGATCGATGCTTTACGCTTAGTAACCAAAGCCCTCACCCAAACGTTTGGCCAACCAATTAACGTCCGCAACGTCCTAAAGAGCACACCCCCACCATCACAACAACTCCGACCAAACACAACCGTCGATGATGACCCCGTCATCCGGGTAGCAATGCGTGAATATGGAGCTACACACGGTGAGGAAAAACCCAAACCAGGAGCATGAATCATGTCGATGAAAATGTTTCGTAAATTTCAGCAACAAATGGAAAACATACAGACTGAACTCAAATCAATGACTGTTGAAGGCACCGCAGGGGGTGGAGTCGTTAAGGTCCTTGCCACAGGTGATCAACACATTGAATCAATCACCATCGAATCGTCGGCCTTTGACCCCGAAGACGTTGACCTGTTGGCCGATATGGTTACGGTTGCCGTCAATGACGCACTCGAAAAATCGCAGGAGCTCGCCAAAGACAAGCTCGGTGCGGTAACCGGCGGACTGAACATCCCCGGCCTTGGTTGACGGGTGTGGCAAACCCCCTGCCTTCCTCAATCACGCGTCTGATTGACGAACTTGCACGCCTACCAACCATCGGCCCAAAAACTGCCCAGCGTCTAGCCTTTTTTCTTATACGTTCAAGCGATGCTCGAACCCATGCGCTCGGAACTGCCGTTACCGAATTGAAGGATGGCGTTGTCACTTGCACTATCTGCCGGAACTTCGCCGATTCAAATCCATGTTCAATTTGCTCCGACTCTGCACGAGACACCTCTACCATCTGCGTCGTTGAGGACCCTCTCGATCTAGTGGCCATCGAGAGCTCAGGTGGCTTCCGGGGCTTCTATCACGTTCTACACGGAGCCATATCGCCGCTTGATGGGGTGGGCCCAGACGACCTCACAATTGACCTTCTACTGCACCGAGCCGAGAAACCCGGTCTCGACGAAATCATCCTCGCGACCAACGCTACGATTGAGGGGGACGCCACTGCCATGGAAATTCGCCAACGACTGTACAAACTTGGCATCCGTGTCTCCCGGTTAGCACGTGGCCTTGCTACTGGAGGCGACATTGAGTATGTAGATGCGGCGACCATTAACCAGGCACTTGAAGGTCGACGCGATCTCTGACCTCGAGCCCGCCTTCGCGAAAGACAATAATTTCGCAACCAAGCTCCGGTGGCTGGGGCACGCCTCCTTTCTCATTACGAGTCCGGGTGGAGTCACGATCCTCCTTGATCCTTTTGGACCAGATCTCGGATATCCAATACCCAATCTTCCTAAAATAGATCTCCTCGGTATCAGCCATGATCACGGCGACCACAACAACACGTCAGTCGCGCCAGGAGCTCCTACGGTCGTACGTGGCGCCTCACACTCGTTATGGCACCCAAGCACTCACATCCGGCGCGATGTCAGCCTCACGATGATTGGAGGTGCCTATCACGATGAAGTAACCGGTAAAGACCGAGGCCGTACCGCGCTTATCTCGCTTGATGTCGCAGGCACGCGTATTCTGCATCTCGGGGATATCGGTCACCACCTCGACGTAAATCTACAGGCCCAATGCCGAGGACACCACATCGTGTTAATCCCTATCGGCGGACACTTCACTATCAATGGAACGACCGCCGCCAGCATGATCGAAAGCCTAAATGGTGCATTCGTAATCCCAATGCACTATCGGACCTCGACTACCCCTGACATGTCACTTGACACGCTCGAGAGCAGTAAATTCCTACACAACCAACAGGTGCACAGAGCAGATGACTACGAAATCGTCCTGTCTACCGCAAACACCCATACCAAACCTAAGATCGTCATTCCGCTTACCCCCTGCGCCTACCAACACTAACTCCCAGGCGGCCTAGGCGCCGGGCATTTGATTTGCACATCACGAACGAGATCTTCGAAAGGTGCTTCGCTAACACCACCGACTTCAACGGATCGCGCACGAACACCGATATCAACTGCATCACGACCCAAACATCGCACCGCCACAACCCACGTGAGGGTAGTTCCCGCCCGCAAGCGCTCTGGCATCCATAGCATGGTCTTGGGCTCCGAGGCGTTACCACCAACCTCACGCCCATTCTCATTCGTTATCTTCGCTGGCCTCGTAGGGGAAGAATCACGTGCGGATCCAGCATTGGCCGAAAGTGTAAGACTCGTCTCCACAAGCACGTCCTCCAAGCCAACATTCGTCAACACCACCCGGAGATCAGTTCTACTCGGACCCACATCATCTGTTTGTATGTCTAGGCGTAACTCCGGCTCGGAAACTCGTTGGACCGCCACGTGTTCGATAGACCCACAGGCAAGCAAAAGGACCCAAGCCAAGGGTAAGAGCGCAAAACCGGCTTTTGGCCATGGCCTTGTTGGGGATAGGTCAGACATCTCTCGATCCTAATGCAGAATGGGCAAAGGCATCACAACATATTTGCCTGTACCCTACACGAACTTGCGGGATTCCTATCGTCAGCCCACTCACCGTCGCTCTTTTGTTCCTGCGACTTGGCCTTACCGCATTCGGCGGCCCCGCAGCACACATCGCGATGATGCAACACGAGTTCGTAACGCGCAGAGGTTGGCTCACAAACCGTCGTTTTCTCGACCTGATGGGCGTAACGAATCTGATCCCTGGACCAAACTCCACCGAGATGGCGCTACACATCGGCCGAGAACGGGGGGGATGGATCGGATTGATCGGGGCCGGTATCGCTTTCATCATGCCCGCATCAATCCTGATGACCGGATTGGCATGGGCATACGTCGAATTTGGGTCAACACCCGCCAGTGCGGCTCTGCTTTACGGCATAAAGCCCGTTGTGATTGCGATCGTAATTCACGCGATCTGGAAATTGGGCCGTAGCTCCCTAAGAAGCCGGCAAAGCGCCCTGATAACCACCGTCGTTGTCACGCTGGGCCTGTTCGGAGTAAACGAGTTCGTTCTTCTCGTCGGAAGCGGAGGCGTCGGAGCGATGATGCACGGATCACGCCGGCTGCTGGGGAAATGGACAGGTGCTCTAATTGCACCCTTCATTGGAGTCACGCTCGGGTTGACAACACCCACCAACTTCAGCCTTTTGAATATGGCACTCCACTTCACGAAGATTTCGGTGCTGTTATACGGCAGCGGATACGTTTTGTTGTCATTCTTACGATCGGAATTCGTAAATCATTTTGGATGGATCACAGAAACCCAGCTACTTGATGCCGTTGCCATCGGCCACGTTACCCCAGGACCAGTTTTCACCACAGCAACCTTCATCGGGTTCTTACTTGCCGGAATTCCAGGCGCGATAATCGGAACCGTCGCGATATTCCTCCCATCGTTTGTGTTCGTAGCCGCAGTTAACCCGCTGGTTCATCGGATTCGAAAATCAACCATCACGGCCCCACTCCTAGACGCCGTCAATGCTGCAGCCCTTGGTTTAATGACCGTCGTCACGCTACATTTGAGCTCCTCTGCGCTAACCGACATCACGACAGTCTTGATTGGACTTACAAGCCTTATCGTTCTAACTCAGACCAAGATCAACTCGTTTTGGATCATCCTTGCAGGAGCCCTACTTGGCGCGTTTGCTCATTAACTCGCCGAATGATTTGGCCGCCTAGGGTGACGGATCGTCCGTGGCGCCCGGCTATCGCGCAGACACCAACACGCTAGGTGTTCACATTGACGACGCATTGCCTCGTGAGGCATTCAATAGAACCAAATTTTGCGAATGGATTAACTAGCCAGCCGTAAAACACACCTCCATACTTACGAAACGAAGCAACATCTAGTTAGCCACCACACGCGTCTAGGATGAGGATGTGGTAAAAATCGAACCAACGCAAGATCGACCTAAGATCACGTTGCAACGACCCTCGGTTGTCGTCCTGCTAGGCGTACTCATCGTGATCGCCCTCATCACAACTTCCCCAATCGCCTATTGGCTGTTGTATACCTTGGGAAGCTTGATTGGTGTGTCCTACGTATGGACACGCACCTCATCAACCTCACTGCAACTACAGCGCCGACTCCGAAGCCATCAGATCACAGCCGGCGACCTTGTCAGTGAAGAATTTGAACTAATCAATACAAGCCGCATCCCAATCCTTGTCGTGGAGATCGAAGACCACTCTGATCTCCCTGATTACCACGCATCCGTCGCAGAAAGCCTCTCCGGTCGGCAACGAAAGCGTTGGCGATGCGGTGTACATGCAAGCCGACGCGGGCTGTTCCGTCTTGGCCCTGTCGACCTACGTGTAGGTGACCCGTTCGGAATATTCGCCTCTGAACGGCGAGTCGATGCCCGAAACACGATCGTTGTATATCCACCAATTTCGATTATGGCCGACATCGACATTCCAACCGGATCGATGGTCGGCACATCCCGCTCATCAATCCGAACCCATCAAGTCACGTCTGATGCCGGAGGCATTCGGGAATTTCACCCCGGAGATCCGCTCAAGCGAATTCACTGGCCGTCTAGTGCTCGCCATAACCGCCTCGTAGTTAAAGAATTCGATCTTGAGCCCACGGCAAGCCTTTGGATCGCCCTCGACCTCGACCGTGCCGTACACGTTGGCCACGGTGATGAATCAACCGAAGAGTATGGAGTGAAGATCGTTTCGTCGCTTGCACACCAACTAGTGCGTGATAACAAGTCGGTCGGCTTCATCACATTGAGCCGTTCGGGCCGCCATGTAATCGAACCGCAAAAGGGACTAAAGCAGCTCTGGCGAATATTGGAAGCGCTGGCCGTCGTGAAAGCTACCGGGACAGTACCGTTTCACGACTTCCTTTCATCTAGCGTACGTGGACTCGGTCGCGGCACAAGCTTGATCGCAATATCCCCCTCCGCAGATTCCCGGTGGGCTTTCAGCCTTGCGCAGCTGGCACAACACTCGGTCTATCCGATTGCGGTTGGGATCGATGCATCATCGTTCGGACAAGCACCGTCAAACGTCAGCCTGCGTAGCCAAGCCACGTCTGCCGGGTTCAGTTTCATCAACATCAACCAAGGCATGCACTTCGAAACACTTCGTGCCGACGGTCAAAATCGATCTGAATTCGAGCGTTCGCAACGGCGTCCCGTAACGCTTGCCCCGGCATAACACCTACATGGCAACAACACCGATTGTTCACCCGCACCGATTACCGTTCTTACTGAAGCTTCCGCGAACGGCGTGGCTTCCATTGACCCTGCTAATGGCCCTGACCTTGGCGCCCATTGCTAGCATCCACGGCGTCGGTTGGGCACCAGGAACTGACGTGCTTTTCCCGGTTGCAGCAACAGCAGTTCTATTTGCCTTCGTACTTTCACATCTACGCATACCATCGTGGGCGATCGTCACGGCCGGAATCACCAGCAGTCTTACCGTGTCCTTTCTCGTCGCTTCCGAAGCATTCCCGGGCCCTATCGAAAGCATCCGTAATTTTGCACTGCTCTTTGGAGCGACAGTTGAGTGGGTCCAGTCACGACAAACCGGAAACATAGGATCCCAACAGCCGCTTACATCTGCCGCCATTGAAAGTGCCGAATTGCTTCAAGATCTGTTTTTCCGCCTTGAATCATGGTTTCAGGCTGCGTTCGCCTTTCAGATAAGTCGCGACAACACGGTATTTATCTTCTGGATGACGCTTGCTGCATGGGGCATAGGCTTTTCCGCCTCATTGAGCACGTTTCGATTGCGAAACGCCTATCTCGCTGTTGCACCAAGCACATTGGCAATTGGAATCAATATCACCTATGTCGGCGCAGACTGGAAACCCTTCGTATTCTTCCTGTTCGCAAGCTTGGCCTTAATCGTCCATACCCGTATGGGAAGGTTAGAAGACAAGTGGAATCAATCCAGCACAGACTACTCGGATGATCTTGGACCAACGGTCTTGCTAGTTAGCGGAGGAGTAATTGCCGGCGTCGTCTTTCTTTCCGTAATGCTACCCCGAGTAGCCGCGAACCCTCTTGCTGAAACGTTCTGGGCTTATCTAGGCGATGACTGGGGAAATGTTGAAGCAGGAATCCAGCGACTGTTCGCCGGCGTATCTAACCCCGCCGGATCATCAATGACGGGACGCGAAACACTCGGGCTTTCCGGACCAGAACCATTCAGGAATCCCAGGTCCTTGATCATTGAATCCACGACGCCGTCATATTGGAGAGGCCAGACATACGACACCTATACCGGTCAAGGTTGGCGCAGTACATATACCGCACTTGATGCCCGCCGCGCAGGACAACCACTGACCGACAAACTTAACCTTTCTTCAAGACAAGCATCGCGCTCAAACGTCGAGATTCTTGACTCAGCTTCCCCTCTCCTCTATTCCCCTGGTGACGCCCTTCGGCTAACTCGACCATACCTCGTTCAAGTAGCGAAACGTGGTGCCCAAATCAACGAATTCGCGTCAATTCGAGCTACACGCCGGGTAGGCCAACGTCTTGTGTACTCCGTCGACAGCACACTCGCTGCTGCGACCAGTAACGAGCTCAGACAAGCGCCCGATATTTACCCTGAATGGGCTACTCAATATATTCAAATCCCAGAACTCCCACCTCGTGTTATGGAGTTTGGAAACTTGTTGGCTGACGCTAGCGATAACAACTTCGATCGCGTCCGGGCCACTGAATTCTTCATGCGGCGCTTCCCATTTTCAGGAGATTTAGAACCACTTCCCATGGATCGCGACGCAACTGATTTCTTTTTGTTCGACCTACGTCGAGGACATTCAACACTAATCGCGTCTACTATGGCCGTACTGGTTCGCTCCATGGGTATCCCTGCCCGCCTTGCGACGGGCTACTCAATGGGCACCTTTGACCCGGTTACCCAACGTTATTTCGTTAACCCCTCCGACGCACACTCGTGGGTTGAAGTCTATTTCCCGTCATATGGTTGGATAATGTTCGAGCCATCCGGCTTTCAAGTTCCGGTGATCCACGGCGGACCCCTAACCGACCAATCATCAGACGCCGCAAGCTCCACCGCAGCACCTGAAGACCTTTCCGACGTTGTCGACTTCCTTGACGAATTGGATGACATCACGACGTTTGGTTTCCAACCGCTGGCACCACCAACAGAAAAGAATGTGCTCCAACAATTCTTCGCCAGCCTTGGTGGAACCTTATTGGCGATCATCATCATCATCGGAACACTACTGACCCTTGGGATTCTGTACCTCTTGGGTTCAACTATCCGTGACCGCCTGCAAAATCCAAAGACCGCCGTGGAGCGACGCTACGAGCGTATGGTTCGGCTAGCAAATCGGGCCGGGTACAGTACCATCCGAGGGTTCACCCCAATCGAGCTAGGTCGAACTCTTGCTAGGGACCTCTTTTTACCCGACGAGACCGGCGAAAACGACCCTTCGCGCGAGAAGGTCACGCCACCCGAAATGATTGTGGATTGCTATACCCGTGCCATATACGGGAAATCTCATATTTCACGAGCAGACAAGCAGTTGGTTGACAAAGCTTGGCGGCGCGTACGAATCAGGCTTGCTCGTCGGGTTTTTCGCTTGCATCGCGGCGCCGCAAGCCACGGTAACCTCTAAGCTATGGACCTTACAAGCATCAGAGATCTCGCCGTCGTTGTGCTTGCGGCGGTGGCAGTATCGGCAACTCTCGTAATGGCCATAACCGGACTACTCGTTTGGAGACTCCTAGCAGTGATTCGCACTGAACTCTTGCCGATTGCTGGATCCCTCCGTGAGACGATCGACACCGTACGCGACACCGTCGACACAGTAGGCAACGTCGTAACACAGAGCTCTGGTTCTTCTTCACGGGCAATCCGCATCTTTCGCGCATTTCGGAAGGTTTCAAGTGCTATGTCCCGGAACGAAAAGTAAATGGACCCCATGGTGCTCTGGATCCTGGTCGGAGCTACCGCTGGATTCCTCGCCGGCGGTGTCTTAGGAACAGCCCTTGCACCACAGGGAACACTCCGTATTCTCGAAAATGTGCCACGTCGACTTCGTGATCTTCGTGCAGAATCTGAACAAGCAGCCAACAATTCGGAGCGACCAGCACGACGCAGAATGAGACAAAACCGGCGCAGGAAAACTTCAAGCCGGCACGGACAGAGCCAGACGCGCGACTCCTCGCGCCGACAAGATCATTCCAATCCCACCACTGACCGAGGCCCTGGCTCTGGTGCACCCAGAAACCGGAGAAGGCGCAGACGCGCGCGCCGTCGCCCTAGGTGATGGACATTGCACGTGACATTGCCATTATCATTCTTGTTATTGGGGCACTAATCCTATGCCTAACGAGCATGATCATCGGAATCATTATTTCCGTATCGATAATTGAAGTAACGATGACTCTCCGACGTGCCTTGCGGCGTGCGGGAGCAGAAGCCGCACAACTCAGCACAGTGGTTGACGAGGTCATTGATAACGTGATCTTGCCCCCACTCATTCGATATGAACGAATGCGATCACAGATCCAGAGCGCATGGGCACACGTCCGTCGCTCACTCGATCGTTTTCAGCAACAGTCACGGACACCAAACAACGAATAATCACAGGAACCACCCCGATGCTGCCGGGCTAATGCCACTCCTCTCATCCGAAGTGATCGCAGATCGTGTTCGCCAACTGGCCACCAGCATCTCATCCACCTACGCAAACCATGACCTATTACTCGTACCAATCCTGCGTGGAGCATTCATCTTCGCCGCTGACCTTGCTCGAGCAATCACCATCGACCATCGCATTGATTTTCTTCAACTCTCCTCCTACAAAGGAACTCAGTCCGTCGGAACGGTTTCGGTTGACAAGGATCTCAACACTGATATCACAGGTCGATCAGTGTTGATCGTTGAGGATATTGTTGATACCGGTCGAACTATATCCACAACGCTTGATATTCTCCGTGATCGTAATCCAGCGTCACTAGAAGTTGTAACTTTGCTAAGTAAGCCATCACCCCGAAACATCGACAATTCGATCCGGTGGACCGGATTTGAAATTGATGATGTTTTCGTCGTCGGCTACGGCCTCGACCTCGACGGCCGCTATCGTAATTTGCCGTACATCGCAAAAACCACTACTACAGTGGGGGGGGCGTTCCTTTAACACCATGCCCACAATTACTGTCGACGGCCAGGACACCTTGCTGGACATCAAGGGGGAAGGACCCAATTCAATCCTCTTTATCCACGGGATTGGAGCAGGCGCTGCATCGTGGGAGCTGGTTGCCCAAGGACTGCCTGAGAATTACCGAGCGCTCTTGCTTGATTTGCCAGGCTTCGGATCAAGCGCAAGAGGTGGTTTTACAGGTGACATCGATGATGCCGCCACGTTTGTTCACCACGCCTTGCACAGCTTCGGACAGACGGAGCCTCTATCAATTGTTGGCCACGCATATGGCGCACAGGTTGCGCTTAGCTTCACTGCACGATTTCCTGATCACGTAGACCACCTTGCGCTGCTCGCAACGAGTGGGCTTGACCACGACACCACTACAACACTTGAACGCGCTGCATCAATCCAAACATCAGGATGGGATGAGACGGAAGCCGCCAACTGGTTGCGTTCTGGATTCATAGAGGAACCGAACGACGAACATTTCGCCGCCATGCAAACTGCCGCGGCCGCTCCCGACGCTGATCTGATCGCAGGCTGTTTTATAAGTAGCGCAAAGCGCGTGTTCCTCGAAGATTCCGACTTAATAACAACGCCCACCGTCCTCATTCACGGATCACAAGATCCCTTCGTGCGACAGGATGGAGTCCACGCGTTGGCCTCTCGATTACAAAGTTCGTCGCTCGTGACACTAGATGGCGTCGGTCATACAGCTCCTATCGAAGCCCCGGATGAGGTACGTGCCGAGCTCATCCGCTTCCTGAGTGCCTGAACACACGAAACACACGTGCTAGCCTTCCTCGTCTGGACTACGCAATAACCTGGATTTCCATCATGAAATTTGTGCGCTACGCAACCCCCTCTGGGCCAACATTTGGATCCCTCAAAGAATCTGGATCCGTATATGCAATCGAGGGAGACATTTTTGGCTCGTATACGGTGGGGGCAAAGGTTGGCACAACTGATGACCTTGAGCTATTAGCGCCGATCGAACCACGCAACATCGTGGCCGTAGGAGCGAACTACCTGTCCCACATCCTCGAGGGTGCTGGTGAAGACGGCATACCAAAATTCCCGATGCTTTTCATGAAACCGTCAGCCGCTGTTATTGGACCCAATACACCGATCGTGTTGCCAGATCCAGAAGGATTCAAGCAATCGATGAACGACCCGGTCCTTCAAGACGATCCCTTTGGACCCGTCGGTTTTGAGGCCGAGCTCGTCGTTATCATCGGTAAACACTGCCGCAACGTCCAAGAGGCTGACGCCCTGGATTATGTCCTTGGCTATAGCTGTGGAAATGACGTGAGTGCACGCGACCTCCAGGTACAGGAAATGGGAACCGGCGTCCTGCTGATGAGTAAGGGACTCGATACGTTCGCACCCCTTGGACCCTGCATTGCCACCGATCTAGACCCCACTAACTTGAACATCAAGGGACGACTCAATGGTGAAGAGCGTCAAAACAGCAATACGTCCGACCTTTTGTTTAGCGTTGCTGCAACCATCGCCTACATTGCACAAGGCCTCACACTGCGGCCAGGTGACTGCATCTACACCGGAACTCCAGAAGGTCCCGGCCCTCTGTCACCCGGCGATATCGTCGAAGTTGAACTAGAAGGTATCGGTGTGCTTAGTAATCCCGTAGTCGCCGCTAGCCCTTAACAATCTCTGCGCCCGTCGTGAACGGAAAAATCGAACTTCCCTATGGCGATGACCTCATCAGTTTTAGCGACTCGGGTCTAAATCTGGCAGGTGTATATACGCCACGAGCGGTAGCTGCCGCCCATGATCCGAGAAAACTCGTCCGGTCTGCCCTCAATACTCCCATCGATTCGCCGACTCTTCGTGTACTCGGAACCGGTAAATCAAATGTGATTGTCCTCATTGATGACATCACACGGGAAACACCGGCTGACATACTGCTTCCACCCATTCTTGACGAACTACATGCAGCAGGCCTCCAAGACCAAAACATCCGCGTGATGATCGCGCTCGGCACCCACAGACCCATGACAGGACATGAGATCAAACGCAAAGTCGGTGCCCACGTGCTTAAAAGAGTCGAAGTAATCCAGCACGACCATAAAACCGCCACGCTCCGTAATCTCGGAAGAACGCCGAATGGGACACCGATTGAGGTCAACGAACTCTTGTTCGAAGCCGATTTGATCATTGGTACCGGGGCAGTCGTCCCACACCACATCGCCGGATTCTCCGGCGGTGCAAAGATAATTCAACCGGGTGTCTCTGGAGCGGCTACGACCGCTGCAACGCACATGTTTAGCGCACGATCATCAACACCCTTACTTGGCCACGTCGATACACCTGTCCGAAACGAAATGGAGCTCATCGCCGAGCGGTGCGGTATGACACACATTCTGAATGTCACTCTAAATGCCGATGGCGAACTTGTAACTGCAGCCTTTGGAGCGACTCGGCCCACGTTTCGCAAGCTCGTGATGGAAGCCAAGAATATCTATGGAATACACACTCCGAAAATGCTCGACATTGTCATCGCGGGGTCTCATCCGTGTGACATTGAGTTCTGGCAGGCACACAAAAGCCTGTATCCGGCGATGCTCATGGTGCGTCCGGGAGGAACGATCATAGTCGTCACCCCGTGCCCCGAAGGCGTATCTGTCACCCATCAAAGCCTCTTGTCCTATGCGTCAGAACCCGCAGCAACAATCCTGCAACGTTACGAACGTGATGAAATCCCTGACCGTGTTGGAGCCTCACTCGCGGTCGCGTGGGCACGCGTCCGGGAACACGCACGTATCGTCCTAATATCCGACGGCATAACACCCGCTGAAGCACGTTCACTCGGATTCGAATCAATGCCCGATATTGAAACCGCACTTGCAATGACGCTCGAAAGATCGACGAGTCAACCTCGTATCGGTGTCCTTACCCACGCTCCCGACACGCTACCGCTCGTGGCCTAACCCGTGTGTCCTTGGGCCATCATGGCCGATGATTTGACTGGCGCACTAGACACAGCGCTGCAATTCCAAAAAGTTGGCCTTAAAACTATCGTCTCATCACGACCGAACGTTTGGCCTGTTGAGAGCCAGGTCACAGCAATAACAACCGAAACTCGACATATCGGCCCTGACCAAGCTGCCGCTCGTGTGAAGGAAAGCGCTCGACTTCTACAGTCCCCCCATAATCTCTACAAGAAAACGGATTCCTTACTCCGCGGGAACATAGGTGCAGAACTAAGAGCGATTTTGACTTCCATGGATGTACCCACCTTGGTGTTCTCACCCGCATTTCCATCCGGAGGACGCACGACGATCGATGGGATACATAAAATCAACGGACTCCCCGTTGCAGATGCCGATCCGGGACGAGACCCCATAACACCAGTCCGTGAGTCCCATATTCCCTCCCTATTGCAAATCGACGCTGGCATCTCATCATCATCAATACCACTATCCGTCATACGTGCAGGTCCAGAGGCCATAGCTAAAGCATTTGAAACCCATCGGGCAACCGGGACAGAGGTGCTGGTTCCCGATGTCCAAACCGATGATGATCTCAAAGTCATCGTGTCCGCTATGGAAGCTACCGACCTAACCCTCGTTAGTGCTGGATCGGCTGGCCTCGCCGAACATTTAGCTCAGCAATGCACATTCCCACCATTGCCACCACCGGCGTTAGCACAATCATCATTCGTTGCTGCAATTGTCGGGACACCTAATACGCATACGCGTCGGCAGATCGACCGCGCCGTCTCTGTACTGAAGGCCCGACGTATACCCGTACACAGCATGAAGGACTCGCTCCATGCTATTTCGGAAGCACGAAGCGTATGGCAAACGAATCACGGAGTAATCTTTGACGCGACCGCCCCCGGGTCTACTCCCAATCACAACATGCGTGTTCAGCAGTTCGAAATCATTAGATCACTCGGATACGCTCTCGGATTAGAGACACCAGGCATCGGATTGATCCTTACGGGCGGTGATACCGCTCGTGTTGCACTCGAGGGCCTCCAAATCGACGCCATCGAGATTATTGATGAAGTTGAATGGGGTGTCCCCCTGGGACACAGTTACGCCTCGTCGAAGGTCGCCATTCCGATCGTGACCAAAGGCGGCACGATGGGCAGTAGTAACGCCATCGTTGCCGCATTCCAACGATTACAAATGAACCGATACTCAGCATGATGTGCCATCGTGCTATCGGATTAGTGCTGCCGAAAGCATCTGGTCAGTAATGTCGCTAACCCATCTTCCAGTCATTGCCATCACCATGGGAGATCCGGCCGGTATCGGACCGGAAATCGTCGCTAAATCAATAACCAACCCTACGATCCGCTCAATCTGCAGACCTCTTGTTGTTGGCAACACGGACGTCATGCGACACGCCGCAAATCAAATCAACGCAAATCTTTCCGTCATCAAAGTAAGTGCCGCGATGGGATCACCCGACACCATCGAAGTTCTTGATCCATGGGGCACCGATCTCTCTGACCTGGAAATTGGCCGTTTAGACGCACGAGCCGGTGAAGCAGCTGCGACGGCAGTGATTGAAGCCGCACGCCTCGCTTTGGATAATCAAGTTGATGCAATCGTCACCGCACCGCTCAACAAAGCTGCGATGAATGCAGCCGGCTATCACTACGCTGGACACACTGAACTGCTAGCCGAGATAACCGAATCACCCGGGGCTCGGATGTTGTTAGTTGCGCCAGACCTCCGAGTGATTCACAACAGCACACACGTATCGCTGCAGGACGCGATCACACGCGTGACCCATACAAACGTTTGGCACGTCATCACACTGCTCGACGAAACCCTACGCCTAATGCGTATCGCAGATCCTCGCATCGCTGTCTGTGGTTTAAACCCGCATGCGGGTGAAGATGGATTGTTTGGCGATGAAGATCATCAAGTCATCCAGCCAGTCGTGACCAAGGCACGCGATGCTGGCATCAACGTGACCGGTCCTGAACCCGCAGACACCGTATTTAACCGTGCGCGTGATGGCGCGTTTGATGGAGTTGTAGCCATGTACCACGACCAAGGTCACATCGCAGTGAAAGTGGCAGGATTCTTTGATGGTGTAAACGTATCCGTGGGATTACCGATCATTCGAACAAGCGTTGACCACGGCACGGCTTTCGACATTGCTGGCCGTGGCATCGCACGGACCGATAGTATGGATCTTGCGATCGAAATCGCCGCGACAATGGCGAACAGTAGGCACCACGCCAACAACGACCACAAGTTATCCTGAACCTATGAATACAGCCCTCCAACTAGCGCAACTCTTCCTCGCACTAATTGTGATCGTTTCGGTCCTGCTCCAGGTGCGCAATTCGGGCATGGGATCAGCATTGGGAGGAAGCGATAGCTCCTTCTTCCACTCACGCCGGGGCATTGACCGTCTGACGTTCAACTTTACGATCGGTGTATCGACCCTATTTTTCGTTGTCTCGATCTTGACGGTGATGCTCTCCTAGATCTTGGCAAACTAACGATGATGGACATACCTGCCCATACGAGCAGCGGGAGCAAACGCGTGCGTCTGGGTCATGGCCCAGAACCTTCCAAAACGCGTCAAATTCTTCCGCCTCAATGCCAGCAACAATCCTCGCTGTTCGGCGTACGAACTCCTCCAAATCTTCACGGTCATAGCTATGCCCCAGTTGTTGGACAAACGGAATCTCCGCACGGACCAGAACATCGACCCGTACATCCGGAACAAAAAACAGAGCTGGCAATTGTCCGGGGCGAATACGTGACCCCGCCTTGAATGTCGCATACCCGATCGCGTAGCAACATAATTGAAGATCGCGGTGGGGGTACGACTCGGGATAGGCCGCCAGGGAGGTTTTGTGATCGATCACGACACCATTCTGGTCAATGAGGTCTGCTGTACCAACAACCTGAACCTTAACCCCAGGTACAGAAAAACGGAATCTGTGCTCGACCAGATGCGGACGAACCCTGGGGGCAACATCCTCAAGGTAAAGTTGCAAGATTCTTCGACCCGACTCATAAGCGCTATCAAATGCCGCAGCCTCTACTCCCGATGAAACCCCCGTCGGCAGATGAAAAGACCATGTGTCATCAAAGGCTTTCACTGCGCTATCGGACGAAATCTCGCGACCAGCACGCCGTTTCTCCAAAAAATATCCTTCAAGTGCCGAATGCACGGCTTGCCCGACAAGCGAGGCCGGTGAGTACACCGTCGGGAGCTTCTCCACGTAGCGCAAGCGATACTGGAGAGGACACGTCGCATACGCACGAAGACGGGTCGGAGATATGGACCACGGTTCACGCGGCATTGGTTCCTCACCAGACGCCTTTTTGCGTTTTCGCGCACCCATCGTAGTCGTGACGCTGTCGCAATGTCACTCTTCTGAAATCGCAGCCATGCACACACCGCATCACTATTCCTCGACAAGTGCAAAGTCATGAGCACGCTTCTAAAGGCCTCGGTAGTCGTCGTGACATGGAACGGACTGCACCATCTCAAGCAATGCCTACCTGCTCTAATCCGACAAAGAGGCATTAGCTACGAAGTAATACTCGTTGACAACGGGAGTACTGACGGATCCGTTGAATGGGTCGCACAAAGTTATCCGGACGTTGTATTGGTCGAACTTGGAAGCAATCATGGATTCGCCGCTGCAAACAATGCAGGCTTTAGGAAAGCTCGAACTGACCTAATCGCCACCCTCAACAACGACGCCCGACCTGATCCCGACTGGCTTGCCTCACTCGTAAACGCAGCCGACGCTCATCCAGAAGCAGGATCATTTGCAAGCCGTGTGGTGCTTACAAACGACCCGAGCATCCTCGACTCCACCGGAATCACGACTGACGTCCTCGGGATCGCGTGGAATCGACACAGCACAGATCCGGTCGGATTAGAGAGTGAAGGCGAGGTCTTTGGCGCGTGTGCCGCCGCAGCACTCTATCGAAAACATCTCTTGGAGACACTCGGTGGTTTCGACTCTACGTATTTCGCATACCTTGAAGATGTCGATCTCGCATGGCGTGCTCGATGGATGGGGTGGAAAGCCCGCTACGTGCCCTCCGCTCGCGTTACACACACCCATTCCGCTACCGCCGGTATAGACTCAGACTTTAAGACCTTCCATCTTGGACGAAATAAGATTTGGACCATCGTCAAAAACCATCACGGACCGCTATTGATTGCCCTTTTGCCACTTGCTATCGCCTATGACCTGGCATCACTGCCAATCACATGCCTCCGCCAACGCAGCCTCGTCGCACTACGAGCGAGGATTAGCGGACTTCTTCATATAGCGCCAGCACTGAAAGCCCGAAAGGAGATTGGGTCCGCTCGTCGCATCTCATGGCACGAGATGCAGCCTTTCGTCCATGGACCAACATGGCCCTGGAGGCTATGGAACCGCCAACGGCGCCTCCGACGCGCCACATCAGGCTCCGATCATTCTGGCCGACCTTCCGGCGCTTGATACACTCGAGCACCCGGGGCGTAGCGTAGCCTGGTAGCGCACCTGACTGGGGGTCAGGAGGTCGCCGGTTCAAATCCGGCCGCCCCGACCATCTGCTCAACAAGGCAGCGCACGAGTGTTATGTCAACCTTCGTCCTAGCGATCCACGATGTCTGCCGTACGCAAAACACCAACTACCGCTCGTGACCTTGTAAACCTCGTCATTTACCAAGCGCATCGCGCAATACCCGATCCAGGTCCGGGCAACCAAATTCGTATCCGGCCGTCAATAAGGCGTGCGGATAAACTCGCTGACTTGAAAGCAACATGTCTCGGGCTATGTCTCCGAGCAACAATCGCAACAGCGGTGCCGGAACACCCCAAAGAACCGGACGACCCAGAATGGCCCCCATAGTCTTAATCAAAGTTCGACAGGCAGGAACCTGAGGTGCCGCTGCTATTACAGGGCCCCGAACGCGTTTTTCGCTAAGCGCAAAGCGACAAACACCAACCACATCCTCTAGGCCAATCCATGGCCAATACTGCCGACCTGAACCGAACCACGCCCCTAAACCAAGCGTTACCGGAAGACGGAGCCGCATGACGAATGGTGAGTATGTACTAAGAACCGGAGCAAGCCTGGGTATTACAACTCGAATACCCGCATCCTCAGCCGGACGTGTCGCTGCTTCCCAGTCCTCCGCAATCCCAGCCAAAAAACCCGAACCTGCCCGACTATCCTCGCGAAGACACTCGTCTCCCCGATTACCGTAGTACGAAATACCAGTCACCGAGATAAGGACATCGGGCTTCCTTTTCATCGCAACCAGCCCGTTAACAAGATTCGCTGTACCGAGCACTCGACTGTCACGAATCCTTTGACGCTTCTTCGTCGTCCACCAATAACCGTCGATTGGCTCTCCAGCCAGATGTACAACCGCATCGACTCCAGTCAACAACTCCGGATCAATGACTTCACCAAGAGGGTCCCAGGCAATCTCTAAAGGATTTGCTGGTACCCGGTGCCGGACCAACCGAAGAACCTCATGTCCATCCTCAAGTAGCGTTTTGACGATGGCCGAACCGATAAGCCCTGAAGATCCTGTTATCGCAACACGCATCACCGATTAAATCTTGTGATTGTCGTAATTAGGCCGACGACCGACTCTCATCGTAAACATGAGCAGGGGGAGATCGAAGATCCCAGATCAGCCCGGTCCAACTAAGAGCCGTGAGCAAATAATGTGTGACATCAATCTCCCACCAAAAGAAACCATTGCGCTCAGACCCTGGATATCTGTGGTGATTGTTGTGCCAGCCTTCGCCGAGCGTAATCAACGACAAAAAAAGATTATTCCGGCTTGTGTCATTCGTGGGAAATCGCTGGGATCCCCACATATGAGCACCTGAGTTGATCAAGTATGTCGTATGCCACAGAAGCACCGTCCCGACAAAAAACCCCCAAACAAACACCTGCATCCAGGTGACGCCGGTGGACGGAAAAGCACGTTCCAGCCCCCAACCCAATCCAGCAATGAATCCGGCGAATAACAGAGTCACCGCGATATAGTATCGATCGAGCACGCGTAATTCGGGAAATCTCGCCAAGTCCTTGACCTCATCCCAGCGAGTATCGTCACGGTTGTACGCCATCAACCAACCCATATGAGCCCACCAAAACCCTCCCATCAACGGCGAGTGCACATCCTCAGGATCATCCGAGTGTCGGTGATGGAATCTATGGTGACCTGCCCACCATAGAGGCCCCTTCTGAATCGCCGTCGTTCCCAACACTGCAAGCACCGCCTGAAAGAATCGGGTCGTTTGAAACGTGCGGTGCGAAAAGTAGCGGTGATAGAAACCCGTGATAAAAAAGACACGAGCCCAGTAGAACATCAAACCGACCACTACCGCTGGCCAACTGACGCCAACAAAAAACGCCAACACAACCGTCAGATGAAACCCAATAAAGCCCCAGTTATACCGGATGCTCTGCCACGTGCTGTAGGGCTGTTCCACGCGTTCGGGAAGACGAAAAGACGTGTCAGGAGTAGGATCAGCTAACGGTTTCGCCAACTGCGAACAGTTCCTTCAAAATTGACGTGCCTCTACGGCACGCGCACCTATGCGGCATTGAGGATGCGTGATACAGCCTGAGACCGCAAGACCAATTTCCCCGACGCATCGCTGCACAATCGACGGTCACAACATCGCATCGCTTGACGCCACCCGTCCATTTGACACAGCGGGTTGCATAGAACCGAGTTACGACAATTGCCGAGCGTCATCAACCGATTTTTCCATTACTACCTGCACATCGCGAACCATGCGCAACTTAAATGCCGCCTCACAAGACGACAAATAAAAATCCCACATACGAATAAACTTATCGTCGAAGCCTTGGGCTCGAACCTTCGTCTCAGCTCGCCAAAACGCCTTCCGCCATTCGTTCAGCGTTTGCACATAGTGAGGTCCGATCTCGCGGACTGCGGATACCACTAAAGCATGGCCACGACCACGTACCGTCTCACGGATTTCAATTAGGGCTGGTAGAACTCCGCCTGGAAAAATGTACTTGCTGATCCATCCTGACGCGCGCATCCGGTCACTCCGCAAGTGATCAGGAATACCGATGGTTTGCAAGAACATCTTGCCACCGGGTCTTAAGACAGACGCACAGGCATCGAAAAACACCCCCCAATACTCACGCCCCACTGCTTCAAACATTTCAATCGACACCACTTTGTCAAATCGACGCCCCACCACGTCGCGATAATCCATTAGGCAAATGTCTATACGCCCACCAAGACCCGCCTTCTTCACACGTTGGCACGCCAGCTCGTATTGGGCGCGTGAAACCGTAATCCCGGTCACATGGCATCCAATCTCCTGTGCGGCATACATCGCAAAACCGCCCCAGCCACAGCCAATCTCTAATACCCGGTCATCTGATTTGAGCGATAGCCTGTCGCAAACATCCGCAAATTTTGCTTGTTGCGCTGCATGCAAGCTTTCACACCCATCCCAAATAGCACACGAATACGTCAGGGATTCGTCAAGAAACAGCTGAAAGAATTCGTTCCCTAAGTCGTAGTGAGCGTAAATGTTCTGCTCACTCCCCTGCCGACTGTTTGGACGAAGTTTATGGCGCAAATAGTCAACCAAGCGGCGTGGCCAAGACAAGAAACTATCCACCGGTATCCGGTCATAGCTTGAAAGCAAGCCCTCGATAAGGCCCGGAAGGTCGGAGCACGACCATTGGCCATCCATGTAAGCCTCACCAGCACCGGTACTTCCACCGATGAGAACACGCGTGAAAAACTCATCGTCATGTACGGTAACTCGAATAACATCCGAGGATCCTGATGGACCAAGAACAATCAGCGCTTTTCCAGACAATGCTATTTCAAGACGGCCGTGCGACCAGTTTCGAATACGATGCAAGACAATGATGCGGGACAGCCAATGAAGCAAGTTCACCCTCTCCGAAGCATGTAGAGCGAAGGATTGTGCCACGTGCGACGAAAGCGCCACATCCCAGCTAGGTTGTGTTCTTGTTGGAGGTCCAAATCTTCTTGTAGAGCACTCGACCGACTAGAACAACGAAAAAGATACTGACAGACGTAAGGGTCATAGTCGCACTCGCCGCAGTGCCATGGTGGTAGCTCACGAGCAAACCAACCACAACGGCTAATCCACCCGTAAACACCGCCATCAGCATGATGCGTGGTACACGACGCACCAAAAGGCATGCGGTTGCCGGAGGCGCGATCAAGAACCCCAATACCAGCAACGTCCCGACGGCTTCAAATGACGCCACAATAGAAACCGCTAACAAGACAAGCAAGGCACCATGAGCGAACCGAGGTCGAAGACTCAAAATCTTCGCTTGCGTCTCGTCAAATGTCATTACGAGAAACGCTCGATAGAACACGATACTGCCAACGACAGAAATTGCCGCCGCGATCGCTTGGCTACGGAGATCATCGGTATCAATCCCAGTTATGGAACCAAACAAAAAACGGTTGAGATCCCCAATATACGATCCTGAAAAGCCCGAAATGATGACCACACCCAAGGACAAAAACCCCACAAAGAGAACTCCGATCGAGGTGTCTTCAGGAAGTGAGGAATGCTCGCGAATAAAACTGATTCCACCGACCATTACGGCAGCTGCAACGAAAGCCCCCAGCCTTGCATCTAGACCAAGCACGAACGCAACAACCACGCCGGGCAAGACTCCGTGTGCTAGGGCATCACCGAAAAAACTTACACCCCGAAGAACCACCCATGTCCCCATGATCGAAGTCGCAAGCATCGCGAGGAAGCCTGCCCAAAGCGCATTGCGCATGAATCCATTCGAAACGAATGGATCGACCCACCAGGTTTGGAAAGCAGTCAAGACTTCCATGAGCTACATCTATCACTCTATCCAGAACCGACACGTCGTGGCTTGTTAGCATCAACGCTCAAGGCATCCGTAATGAGACGCGCATTTGTTCGCAATAGTTCCGTATAACTAAACGGCCCTGAAGCATCTCCCGGCAGACCATCAGAAAACAATTTCACCACCTTCGTACCACCACCGAGATCTTGCGCAAGAGCCTCCGCATCTTTGGTAGACCGTCCAGCCTCAGCAAAAACGACCGACACCCCATTGGCTTTCATTCGCTGACTTAGTTTCTTCATATGCGCAGGGTTGGATGCAGCAAGCGTGGAATTTCCCTCAATCACGCTTCCAAACACCTCAAAACCGTATCGATCAGCAAAGGGATGAAGGAAATCATGATCCATGACAAGTATCCGGTTATCCCGTGGCACACCGGCAACCATTCCCAAAATTTCAGCATGCACTTGAGCTAGGGACGCCTGAGCCCGCTCAAGACACCGATCCAGATCCGAGAATTGCAGACCCAAGACTTGAGCAATCCGACTCGCCAGTTTTGGAAGCACCGCTGAAACCTGAACCGGATCAGTCCAAATGTGTGGGTCAACCATGTGCCGATGATCGCCGTGCTGATCGCTGTGTTGATCGCTGTGCTGATCGCTGTGCTGATCGCTGTGATGATCGCAGTGATGCTCGCAGAGATGATAGCTGTGATGCTCGATGTTAATAAAGAAGAAAAGATCGAAGAGATAGTCAATGGCCAGCTCCAAGTTAAAAAC
>CAYRCL010000011.1:0-58207 GCA_964422795.1 uncultured Chloroflexota bacterium | reverse complement strand
CTGAATTTCCAACAGGTGGTGCCGAACACCGATGAAAAATGGGCCTTTGGAGTTCTGCGTAGTGACCTGTCACCACGGCCTGCCTATACCGCCATTCAGGCCATGCCTAAACCACAACCGGCACAAGGAGCTTCTGGCTAGAGCAGAGTCTTTGAAACGTTTTGCTGGTGATGTGCTGCATATCCTGACGGCGAGAGCGATGTCATCGTAGGGATCGATCAGTCTCGTTCTGCACATCGAACAGAGGCCTCGTAAACTCGACGATGGGCACCCTCTACATTGTCGCTACGCCTATAGGAAATCTGGAAGATCTCACGCACCGTGGGACACGCGTGTTGCGGGAGGTCGATGTTGTTGTAGCTGAGGATGTGGACCGTGCACGTAAGCTACTGGCTTACGTCGGTACGACAGCGAAGTTGATTACCTATCGCGAGGATAGTCCCGAGAGTCGTGAGGACGCAATCGTTGCGCGCCTGCGAGCGGGTGATGTTGCTTTGATTGTTGGTGCGGGCACACCAGGTATCTCCGATCCAGGTCCGGATTTAGTTGCGCGTGTTCGTTCTGAGGGACTGGCGGTGGTACCTATTCCTGGTCCTTCGGCTCTTTCAACTGCACTTTCTGTTGTTTCGTTTGCCAGACAGCCGGTCTCGTTTCTTGCATTCTTACCGGAGCGCCGTGCGCGTCGTGAGCGAACGGTTCTACTGGCCGCCGAAACAGCTCGAACGCTGGTTATTTATCTCTCACCGCATGGTGCCTCGGATCGACTCATAGAACTTCGTGATTGGTTGGGTGATCTTCCAGCCACACTGTGTCGTGAGCTAACAAAGCTTCATGAAGAGATTTATGAGTCAACGCTGAGCGATGTGGTCGAACACGTTCTTCGTAATGGCGCGCGTGGCGAGATTACTCTTGTGATCGACGTGTCGACTACCAGAGCCGAGACCTCGGCTGACCAGAATTCCGTAGAGGACAGCCTACGCTCTCTTTTGTCAGCAGGTTTGCCGCCGGGGAAGGCTGCCGGTGATGTTGCGCAACGGCTCCGGCTTCCGCGTGATGAGGTTTATCGAGTTGCGATCAAGTTACGGACTCGTGATTCTGACCAATAGGGTGTGTACCACGTAGAATCGGTGCGACGCTAACAACGCTTAATTGTTTTGCCGTGTGCCCCTATTACTTGACGACAGCGATTCCGTATCCGAGTGGTGAGCCGCATGTCGGTCACACCTTTGAGATGATCGCCGCTGACGCGATGGTTCGTTATCGGCGGTTGCGTGGGGAAGACGTTTTTTTCCTTGGTGGCCTCGATGAGAATAGCCAGCGTGTAAGCAGAGCGGCGCACGAAGTTGGGTTAGGCCCGCAACATTTTGCAGATGCTGCAGCTCCGAAATATCTGAGTGCATGGGAATCTGTGGATGTGACGTTCGACGATTTTGTGAGAACGTCTGAGGCTCGTCACCATGAATCCGTTCGTGCGTTCTACGATCGAGTACTTGAGAACGGCGACATATACAAAGGTCGATACGAGGGTTGGTACTGTTTTCGCTGCGAAGTATTCTATTCCGAGGGTGAATTAGTTGATAAGAAATGCCCGGTCCACGAGACGTGTCCAGAGTGGGTTGAAGAGGACAATTACTTCTTTGCCTTGTCGAAGTATGAGAAAAAACTTCTCGATCTGTATGAGAGCCGGCCCGACTTTGTAGAGCCTGAGACGCGTCGAAACGAGATGCTCGGATTTCTTCATCAAGGTCTTAAAGACTTCAGTATCTCTCGAGCAGGGGCTTCATGGGGGATACCCCTACCCAACGACAGTGACCACCGAATTTATGTGTGGTTCGATGCGCTGATTAATTATCTGACTGGGATCGGATTTGGACAGGATACGGGGACAGAGAGGGTCGATAAGTATTGGCCGGCTAATGTACATGTGATCGGCAAGGACATTGTGCGTTTTCATGCGATCTATTGGCCGGCCATGCTGATGGCAGCTGGTCTCGAACTCCCTATCCAGATTCGTGTGCATGGTTGGGTGAGTTTTGCTGGAACCGAACTCAGTCAGAGTGGGGGGCATGTGGTTAAGCCTGGCGAGGTGATCGATCGATTCGGATCTGATGCTCTTCGTTATTTTCTCTTGCGTGAAGTTGCGTTTGATCGCGACGGCGATTTCACATGGGAGGCGATGGCTCGTCGCTACCAGGATGATCTAGGGAACGATCTTGGAAATCTTGTCCTGCGTAGTACGTCGATGCTTGGTCGATACTTTGATGGTGTGTTACCCGAAGCCAATGACGTAACCGAACTCGAGTCTGAGTTGCGGGCAGCTGAACAAAAGGCATGGGCTCGGACGTCGGATCATTTTGAACATTGGCGTTTTCACCAGGCTTTGGTTGCGACGTGGCAATACATAGCGGCGGTGAACCAGTACATTGATCGTACGGCACCGTGGAAGCTGGCACGTGATGATGCGAATCGTCAGAGACTACAGACCGTCTTGTATGTAGTTCTTGATGCTGTGTCGCGTATAGCAACCATGATACGGCCCGTGATGCCGCGAACCGCTGACAGTATCGAGATGCAACTCGGACTCACGGGGCCTACGGTGCCGTGGGGTGGGCATTCCGGAGCGATGACAGCCGGTCATGTTGTTCCGGGTGGTGCGGCGCTCTTTCCTCGGGTGGAATGAGTAGACCAACTGTTTGACAGTCACGCCCATCTTGCGGATCACACGTTTTCCGATGATCTGGATGAGGTTCATGATCGGGCAAAGTTATCCGGCGTAACGGATGTACTGGTTGTTGGGACGGACCTTAATTCCAGCGTGCGGGCGATAGAGATCTGCAGGTCTATCGATGGTTGGCGTGCGGCCGTTGGTGTTCACCCACACGAATGTGCGCATTTTGATACGGCTACACTCGAAGAATTGAAGGTGCTGGCTGAAGATGTTCAGGTCTGCGCCATTGGCGAGATAGGTCTGGATTTTTATCGGGACAACCAATCAGCCGAGCTGCAGGAATATGTATTTCGAGCCCAATGTCGTCTCGCCAGTGCCATGTCGCTCCCGGTTGTTGTACATCAGCGTGAAAGCATGATGTTGGTCGAGCAAGTGCTCGCAACTGAACTAGGATCAGCCGGAGGGGTGATGCATAGCTTCACCGGAGACGTGGACGCGGCTCGTCGATTTTTGAATCTGGGGCTTCACGTGTCGATATCGGGCATTGTGACGTTTAAGAATGCCGATACTGTGGGAGCGATGGCGGAGGTTATTCCCAACGACCGTCTCATG
The DNA here is from genome assembly GCA_964422795.1 of uncultured Chloroflexota bacterium. Lineage (GTDB taxonomy): Bacteria > Chloroflexota > UBA11872 > UBA11872 > UBA11872 > UBA11872. Next base: position 54,927 of record CAYRCL010000011.1, on the reverse strand, counting down.
ATTGAAACTGACTCGCCGTACTTGGCACCTGTGCCAAAAAGAGGTGGACGTAACGAGCCATCCTATCTATTGCACACGGCAGAGGAAGTGGCGAGAAGGCGTGGTGTGTCGGTATCCTCACTTCAAGTAACTACCTGGCAGAACGCTCGAGGCCTATTCAGGTGAGCTCCGAACCCTTGGTAGCTCGTCGGCCTCTCCGTGAGCTTGATTCAATTTTGGACCCCGTGTCGGCCTATCGGCTCAGGGTTGAGGCTTTGCTCCAAGAATGTGTCGCGAGCGGAGAAATCCCTGTTCTTCGGTCTGTTTTGGAGTCTGTACTTCACGGTCCAGCGAAGCGTTTGCGTCCGGCCATCACACTCTTAGTGGGGTTGGGATACGGCTTTGAGGATGAGGATCTCAGCCTTCTGGCTGCTGGTGTTGAGGTTCTACACAGTGCCACTCTGGTTCACGATGACATCGTGGATGAAGCGGACTCAAGACGTGGCAGGCCAGCAGTCCATATGGCGTGGTCCGATAAGGTGGCAATTCTTGCTGGTGACTACCTCTTCGCCACCTCTGCCGATATGGTGGCTCGACTCGATCGTCCGAAGATTGTGCGGCAGTTTGCAGATACGATTCGACTGATGTCGCGCAGTGAGTTTGTAGCGCCGGTGTTTGAGAGTGATCCAGGCGCAGCGCGTGTTCAATACCTCGAAAAGATTGGGAATAAGACTGCTTCATTAATTGCTTTGTCGTGCAGTGCGACCGGTAGTCTAGTAGACGTTGATGAGACGTCAGCAGCAGCTCTACACAAATTTGGATGGGCACTCGGGGTGGCCTTCCAAATAACAGATGATGTGCTGGACGTGTCTGGCGAATCTAACGAGACGGGTAAGCCCGTAGGTGGTGATCTGCGTGCTGGGATCTTAACGTTGCCAACGATCGAATATATGGAATGCGTGGCCGAGCCACACTCGTCATTGCGCAAGGTGGCTGGCGGTGAGCCGGTGCCTGAGGCCGAGGTCTCATCGGCGATCCAATTACTTCATAGTTCTGGGGCTGTGGTGGCAGCGAGGGGTGTTGCTGAAGAATTTGCTGTGCAGGCGAGAGCTGCACTGGAAAGACTTCCCGCTAACGAGGCTTTTGATGCGCTCGCTGATCTCGTCACTTATGCGACGGATCGAAGCCGTTAGGTCGTTGCGTTTCTAGTGCCCTTGCATAAAGCAGCATGGGTTCGTCCGATGTTCGATGCTATTGCGCCTCGGTATGACGTGTTGAACCGAATTATCAGTTTGGGAATGGATCGCTCGTGGCGTCGATCTGCGGTTCGTGAGGCGCTGGAAACTTGTCCGGGTTTAGTGATTGATGTCGGCACAGGGACCGGAGACTTGGCATTTGACCTCGTCAGCCAGAGCACCGCTCCGATGAAAGTGGTCGGTCTTGATTTCTCATCTGCGATGCTTCGGGTTGCCTGCCGTCGCTCAGGTTCCATTGATGATCCGGAACTGCTCCGGTTTGTTTTGAGCGACGCGTTGCGCCTGCCTCTTGTCAATGGTGTGGCTGATGTAATTGTCAGTGCATTTGTGCTGCGTAACCTTAATTCGGTCCCCGATGCTTTTTCCGCTATGGCGGCTGCACTGCGCAGCGGCGGACGAATAGTCCTGCTGGAGATGACCCCTATACGACAGCCAATTTTTAGGTTCGTCTTCCGGCTGTATTTTCGTCGTTGTGTGCCTCTTTTAGGTCGCTTAATTAGTGGGCATCCCGATGCGTACACTTGGCTTCCGGAGTCTGTGGATGGATTCATCGGAGCTGAGGAGCTTTCCAGAAATCTTGAGGATGCTGGTTTTAGAGAGATACGGGTCAGAAAGCTCGGATTCGGAAGCGTAGCGATGCATACCGCTACCCGAGTTTAGAGTGGTTGATCACGTTCGGCTGGTAGAAGATTCTGAAGAATGGGATCGGTTTGTGAAAAATTGCCCGAATGGCAGCTTTCTTCAATCCAGCCTATGGGGTGAGCTGAAGTCTCGATATGGTTGGGTGGTAAAAAGGTTTGCGATCGGTGAAAGTGTCGTTCGAGCTGGTGTTCAGATGCTCATTCGAACTCGCAGCCTTTCGCCGCTGGGTCCATCCGTAGGGATTGCATACGTTCCTCGGGGACCGCTTGCGGTTGGCGAGCAAGAAACACGCGCGTTGCTTCGGGTGGTTGTTGAGGAGGCTCGACGCTGTGGCTCTTCCATGCTTCGTGTCGAGCCGCCAAACGGCACTGCTGCAGATCTCCAAACGGAAATACTCGCGCAAGAGGGATTTGCGTCCTCATCGGCATTTGTTCAAGTTCCGCGCACGGGAATGGTTGATCTTGAGCGTGACACCCAAACGTTGCTGAAATCATTCAAGTCCAAGATGCGGTACAACATTGGTCTTGCGGAGCGTCGGGGTGTTGTAGTGGATATCTGTACCGATGACCACTCGTTGGAAGAGTTTTATGAACTCACCACGATGACGGCCCAGCGCGAAGGCTTCGCAGTGCATGCCCAGTCTTACTATCGAGACGTCTGGCATTGTTTTGGTGATGACACCGCTCTGTTTATTGCGCGGTACAAGGAGCGACCTCTCGCAGCTGCGATGGTTCTGGCCTTTGGTCAGACAGCCGTATATCTGTACGGGGCCTCTTCGAATCTTGAGCGTAACCGGATGGCGCCGCATGCGGTGCAATGGAGCGCAATTCGATGGGCACAGGATCACGGTTGCCATCAATATGACCTATGGGGGATGGCTAATCCGCACGATCCGAATGATCCGATGTTTGGTGTGCACCGATTTAAGCTGGGATTTCAACCCACCATCAGGCACTACCCGGGCGCATACGATCGATCGATCCAAAAGTTTCGTGGATGGGCGCTAAGCGTGGGTGTGCTGAAAGCACGGTCGATGCTCAATCGGTGGCGTGGACGGCGTCCAGCACTGTCGATTTGATATGTCTGCTAAGTTCGAAGAATTAATCGCGGCAATTCCAAACGCAGTTCTTGTTCGACCAGCTCCTGACGCGATTGCGGATGTCATATACGACTCCCGACAGGCAAGGCCTGGTTCGTGTTTCGTTTGTCGTCGTGGATTGAGATCCGACGGCCATACGTATATCGAGGAGGCGCTGCAGAGGGGATCTACAGCGGTTGTTGTCGAGCGTTCAGTTCATGTTCCCGATGGCGTGGGTTTAGCAATTGTGAAGGATGGAAGGAAGGCGCTCGCTGCGCTTGCCCGAAGATTCTGGGGGGATCCGGATCGGCGACTAGGTTTGGTGGGGGTTACTGGGACTGATGGTAAGACCACCACTGCTCGTCTTATTTCTTGGATGTTGAGCGCTTATAACGTTGGAGTTGGAGAGAGCACAACTGTAAACGCTCGTGTGGGCGGACAATATAGATCAACTAAGGGACGGCTAACCACGCCCGAAGCTCCGGTAACAGCAGAGTTGCTTTATCGAATGGTTGAGGCTGGCGACACATGGGCTGTGATCGAAGCTGCGTCGCACGCGCTTGAACTTGGTCGAGTTGATGGGTTCGCCTTTAACAGGGCAGTAATCACGAATGTGACACACGAACACTTAGATTTACACGGATCCCTGGCGGCTTACCGAAGGGCGAAACGTTCGCTGCTCGATCTGCTTGAGCATACACCTGATGACATGTATGGACGGGCGGCTGTTCTCAATGCGGATGATCCTGTTGTGGCACGTTTTGCGTCCGGCCTGACGAGCGAGGTGCTGACATTCGGAGAAGCGTCCAACGCTGATGTGAGGGTTCAAATATCCGATTCCAATGATGGTGAGGGCTTCGTAGTTGCAGGTTCTTCGCCTTGGGGTAACTGGGAGGGTCCAACGACCTTGCGCGGGCGTTGGAACGGTATGAATGTCGCGGCTGCCGTAGCTTGTGTGGGGAGCATAGTTGGTGAGATTTCATCTGGGGTCGATCGTTTGTCGGAATTTCCGCCGGTCCCAGGTCGGCTTCAATTCGTGGATGTTGGACAACCATTCCAGGTTGTAATCGATTTTGCGCACACACCAGCTGCACTCACAGCCTGTTTAACGGAGTTGCGTCAGCGTACGTTGGGACAGCTGTTGGTTGTGTTTGGTAGTGCCGGTGATCAAGATACGCAGAAACGTCCAATGCTTGGCCAGGCCGTTTCAACGTTGGCTGATCTAGCGATAGTCACAAGCGAAGATCCGCGTAGTGAGTGTCAAGCAAACATCGCCCAAAGTATTTTGGATGGAGTTCTTGATAACGGATCGGTTTTCGAAACGATCCATGAGCGTCGTGCCGCGATCGCTCGCGCATTCGAATTGGCTAAGCCTGGAGACGTTGTCTTGCTAGCCGGAAAGGGTCACGAACGATCGATTGCGCACGCAACCTATGAGGAATCTTGGGACGAGTTTCAAGTATCGGTTGAATTGCTTGGAACACTTGGTTATACGAATCCCGGATGAAGACGGATGTCGGTGCTACAGCAAACTACGCCGTCCAATTAGTGCTTTGCCCGGGGGGCACGTGCCGTGCTAGTGAGCGCAGGAGCCTTCGTTAACACCGGATCCGTCCGTATTGAAGGAGCTTCCGCATCCACAAGTATCTTGAGCGTTGGGATTACGAACGGTGAACCCGCGCCCCATCATACTGTCGATGAAATCGATTTCTGCCCCAGCCATCATGTGAGCAGTGCTTCCATCGATAAAGACATCTACGCCGCGCGATTCGACTACGATGTCGGTAGGCTCTGGTGCTCGTGCTATGGCCATCGCATATTGGTGGCCGGCACATCCGCCTCCGGTAACAGCCACTTTTAGGGCACCGTACGACTCACCTTTGTCGGCTAGCATGGATGCAAAGGTACGCGCAGCTCGATCGGTTAGGGAGACGCCGTTAGACGTTTGTGGCGTTGCTGCTGAGGCCATGGGCAGTGCTACACGATCTTGCGTCGGTTCGTCTTGCGGTAGAGCGATACGATCGCTGACCTCAACTGCTCCCATGCTATCCCCCGGGTAATTACCTAGATAACGTCTATTTCACATACTGAAGCTACCACGGGGAGCCGGATGGTTCCATTTGCATTAAACGTGGGTACTGTTGGGCCACCTTTGTACAAGCGTGTGAAATAATTTCCGGTGCCGTCACCGTGTGAGAACTGATCTATTCACGAATCAAACATTGAAGCTGATGGACGAGGAATGGTTTTGGCACGCATCCGCGAAGCCAAGCGTCCCCTCATCGTTTCACATCGAGATCCTGATCCGGACAGCCTCGGTTCGGCGCTTGGCTTAGCGGCCATCTTTGACAGTTTGGGAGTGGAACCGGTTGTTGCGGTTAGCCAACCGGAAAAAATCGATCGTGTCATGGCAGCTATTCCAAGGGTGGAACGTATCGTATCGCTGAATCGGATTACAGAGGCTGGCTCGTTGGCGGAGCGAAAGTTTGACGCTTTGTTCGCGGTCGATACTGCTAGCCGCGATCTGTTCGGTGTTGATGAGGTGGCCCGTGATGCTCTTATGCGTGTGCATCCCTTGGTTAACATTGATCACCACATCACGAACAATTTATATGGTGATGTGAACTATATCGTTGCTGATGCTGCTGCTGCCGCTGAGATCATCTGGCTTCTTTTGTCCACGCTCAATATTGAAATTTCATGTGACGGTGCGATTGCACTTCAGGCTGGTCTGGTTGCGGACACTCTTGGGTTTCAAACGCCAAACACAAGGCCTCGAACTCTGCGTGCTGCGGCCGGACTGATGAAATTAGGTGGAGCCACATCTGATATTCCTCGGCGTGTTCTTAGTGCACGGACCTACGAAGCGTCTCGGTTGTTGGGATTGGCTCTCGCAGCGATGGAAAGTTCCGAGAATGGTCGGTTAGTTTGGACGAAAGTTACGGAGGGTATGGCTACTACTGCGGGCATTCACGTCGATGATGTTCAGGGTGTTCCTAACGCTCTGCAAGATATTTTGGGTGCTGTGATTACAGCCGTGTTTTATGAGATTGGTCCTAGCCACACACGTGTAAGCCTTCGTTCACATGGGCCGAGAATTGATGGGGTGGCGGCGGAATTTGGTGGTGGCGGTCATGCTCTCGCCGCTGGCGCCACACTGGATCACAAGATCGATGAAGCAGCAGGCCAAGTGTTGACCCGGTTGCAAGATGAGATAACGACTGCTGGGAACGGTTCCGATGATGGAAGACTTTGATGGGTTGGCGAGTTGCGAATATCTATAGTTTCAGGAACGCTGTTGCTAGACTCCAGAACTGTTGGATGGTTGCTTTGATCGAATGCGCTTGCAGTATGGAAACTACGAAGCTTCTGAGTGCCAATCATCTATATGGTCTGAGGTATACGGTGGCTTAATGATTAGGGCAGGTCGGATTCCGGACATTCGATTCTGGACGGTCTTGCTTGTGGTCCTCGCGATGCTTGCGTGTAGTGGTACGGCCAGTGGCCGAGTCTCAGAAACGCCAGCTCGGGTCATAACGGAAGAGTCACCGGTGATCGTACCAACGACGACGCCAGAATCGATGCGCTCATCTGATGTTGATGTGCCAGAAGCTGTTGCTTCGTTGACAACTACTGCTGTGGTCGTTGCTGATGTCTCGAGAGCACTAAAGCCTAAGGTAACTCGATCAGCGACAGAAAAGCCGGTTGTTCTGCCGAATCTCACTTTACCCTCTCAGACTGTGACGGCGGCCCACGAGTCGGTGTTACAACCTGATGTAGACCGAAATCTGACGTCGCCGTCGAATCGGGCTGCCGTTGGTCGCGTGGCTACGGCTCGGAAAGTGGACGGTCTGCAAAGACCAGCTGGACAAGCGAATACATTTGCGTACGGTGAACGTGTTTATATAAGCGTCGAATTTCGAGACGTGAAAAAGGGCGCGGTTCTTGGTTTTCGTTGGCGGAGTGATTCTGGATGTAGCGGGCAATACGAAACAGCCGCGCAGTCACCGATGCGACGCGGCTTCTTCGCTTTCTATGTGGACCAGGCTAAGTGTCCGGGAACATATACAGTAGATATCACTGTGGACGGTTGGACACTCGCAAACACTACATTCATCGTGAAGAAGTCTAGTTAGCGCAAGGCCCACGATTGACCATGCTGTCAACGACAGTGGTTACCTACGCCCATTAATTCTGTGGGCTCGTGATGGAAGTGGCACGTGAAGATTACTCAAGTTAGTGCCGAGTTGTACGCCAAGCCATACAAGACTCCCATTAGTAATGGGAAGTACACCTACGATGCTGCGAAGAATGTTGTGGTCCGCATCTCAACCGACGAGGAAATCGAGGGGGTCGGGATTTGTGGTGGGGGTGGTATTTCGGCACTCCCGGGCAACGATATCGTGGTCGCAGTGGTGAATGATATGGCGCAGGCTCTTATTGGCGAAGATCCGTTTAATGTGGAGCGTATTTGGGAGTCGCTCTATCAGCCCAAGATTTTTGGGCGCAAGGGGCTAACTACTCGAGCCATCTCCGCAATCGATATTGCGCTCTGGGATATTGTCGCCAAGGCGGTTGAACGCCCGCTGTATCAGGTTCTTGGTGGGTATACCGACGAAGTGCGTGCTTACATTGCCGGGGGGTATTACGAAGAAGGTAAGGGGTTAGTTGAGCTACAAGACGAGATGGTTAGCTATGTGAGTCAAGGTGCGAACGCAGTCAAGATGAAAGTCGGTGCGGTTTCTCTACGCGAAGATGAGGCGCGTGTGTGTGCGGTGCGTGAGGCGATTGGTCCGGACGTTGATCTTCTTGTTGATGCCAACAACGCCTATGTACATGCGGATGCAGTTCGAATGGGCCGTATCCTCGAAGATTACGCTGCATTTTGGTTTGAAGAACCGGTGTCTCCCGACAATATGCGCGGAAGCGCGCTAACGGCTCGCTTGTCCACAGTCCCCGTTGCGGCTGGCGAGAACGAATACACCAGATGGGGGTTCCGGGAACTCTTTGAGTCGGGTGCTGTCGACATCGTAAACCCAGATGCCATGGTTCTTGGTGGGATTACTGAATACCGTCGAGTGGCGGCTCTCGCGTCTGCGTATGAAATACCGATTGCGCCCCATGGCCTTCAGGAGATTCATATCCATCTCCTAGCGGCGTTTCCTATGCCGCTTATTCTTGAGTACTACAACCCGAACGTGGCGGGACTTAACGATGTCATGTTTCATGAGAAACTCCAGTTGACTAATAAAGGAACTGTGAAACTGCCTCAGGGACCTGGTCTTGGTGTTGAGCTCAATTGGGAAGCACTCCGCGAATACAAAGTCGAATAGGGGTTGCGGACTTTCTGCTAGATCTTCATGCCAGAGGCCGTCGGCAAAAATACCGAGGGAGTGTTTTCTTCCGAGTCTTCGATTTGGTAGTTGTTTCATCCGTACCAGCAGACCGAGTCATTCGTATCGATAAGATGCGTGTCTCTGAATAATGTTTGACCTCAGAATGGTCAGATCTGTTTCGAGATAGCTGCTAATTCTCCGGTCCACCGATTTGGCGTTCCCAAGGTCTGTTATGGACGATATGCGGTGGAGTCAGTTGCGCTATGGAACACTGCGGTTAGTTTGGAGTTAGGAGCTAGATACATGCGACCAAATCGTCTCCGGGATCTTCTAGATGAGGGAAGGCCAAGTATTGCTACACATGCGCTCATCTCGTGGCCCGGGATTGTTGAATTGATAGGGCAAACGGGGCAGTACGACTACGTTGAGTTTGTGGCGGAATACGCACCGTACGATCTTTACGCACTGGAAAACTTTGGTCGGGCCGTCGACCTGTTCGACAACTTTAGCGCGATGATGAAAATTGAACAGGAACCACGGACCTACTTATCGGTTCGGGCGATTGGATCTGGAATCCAGAACCTTTTATTTGCTGATGTGAGGACTCCTGAGGATGCCCGTGACTGTGTACAAGCTGTTCGTGCGGAAAGTCCGGCGACCGGCGGGCTGCATGGTGTCGGTATGCGTCGGGATGTTGGCTATGTGCTCGAGTGTGGAAGTCCCGCGTTTATCGAAGCGTTGGAACGTGCGGTGGTTATGTTAATGATTGAAAAGGATGAAGCGGTGCGTCGTCTCGATGAAGTGCTTGGTGTTGGTGGTGTCGATATGGTTCAGTTTGGTCCTGGTGATTACTCAATGAGTATTGGCAAGGCTGGTACTTCGAGCGATCCGACGGTTCTTGAGGCAGAGAGCTATGTCATCAAGACCGCGCTTAGTATGGGGATCCAACCTCGGGCCGAAATGGATTCGCCAGACGCTGCCAAGCGCTATTTGGATATGGGGGTGCGCCACTTCTGTATGAATGCAGATGTCAGCATCCTATCTAACTGGTGGGCTGTGAACGGTGAAGCCTTACACGCGGTTTTGGATGGTGCTTAGCGGCTTACTCATCGCAGTTATGCGGAGCAAGTATCGGTGACGAAGGTGAGTGACGGGCACGTTGTGGTTGGTGCTGGAGTAATGGGTTTGGCTTGCGCTCTCGAAATTAGACGGCGTGGATTTGAGGTGACGGTATTTGAACGGGGTGTGCCGGGACGGGAGGCGACTTGGGCGGCGGCTGGTGTTGTGGCACCTCATCATTACGAAGCTACGCCGGGTCCGTTGTATGAGCTGCTAAAACGATCCCGGGCGTTGTATCCAACCTTTATCGAATCACTCGGTGCACCTGATGTTGGCTGGCATGGGAGCGGGGCCATAGCACTGGCTCGGACGATTGATGAAGCGGAAGAGCTTGAGTCACGCGTTGCTTGGCTTGCGGATGACGGATACGACGCGCACACAATAAGTCGGCCAAAGCTCAGAGAATTGGAGCCAGCATGCACAGCCGCATGCGTTGGTGCGGCGTTCTTTTCGGGTGATGCGTATATCGATCCCCGCAGACTTATCGCAGCGCTTGAACACGCTGCGATTGTGGCTGGCGTGAATGTTCGATCTGGTGTCCCAGTTAGGGCTATACAGACTAATGGTGAACGGGTAACAGGAATCATGTTGGATGATGGTGAAATTTCGTCCGTCGGGGTTATTCTCACCGCTGGTGCTTGGAGTGCTGGACTAGCACCTGGATTTCGGATTCCGATTCGTCCGATAAAGGGTCAGATGTGCTCGGTCCGATCCGATCGTCTAGGTCGTCCCATTGTTTATCCCGATGGAGTGATCATGCCTCGGAAAGGTGGGTTAGTTGCGATTGGAGCCACCGTGGAGGATGTTGGGTTTGATCCACGCATAGATCCATCGGCAATTGACAGGATGCGTTTGCAGGCGGTTGAGATGGTTCCAGCTCTGGCGGATGCAGCGATTGTAGAGACTTGGACAGGATTTCGTCCTCGATCTAAGGATGGGTTTCCAGTCATCGGGAAATCGCCAATAAGCGGTCTTGTGATTGCGTCCGGACACTACACCAAAGGTATTGCAATGGCACCAGTGACTGCCAAATGCGTGGCAGATATTGTTTGTGATGATTATTGCGATCCCCTTCTTGCTCCATTTTCTCCCGGGCGATTTGTTTAAGCCGAAGGTTAATCGAATGTCCAATCCAGATGTCGGTCTACGAGTCCTAGTTGTTCTACACGGCGACATAGATCGTGCTTTCCTTGCGTCCGAGTTCCTACGGGCGGATCAGATTGTTGTGGCCGACGGAGCTGCTCGAGTTGTACTGGAGGCTGGAGGCTCATGCGACGTTATTGTTAGCGACTGCGACTCGCTTGACGAAAGAGGATTGTTGGACTCGCGGGCGGCCAATCCTGAGGTGGACGTTAGGGTTTTTCCCTCCGCTAAAGACGTTACGGATGGTGAATTGGCGTTGCGGGCTGCTCTTGATATGAGTCCGGACTCAATAGTTGTTGTTGGTGCGTTCGGTGGATGTCGGCTCGATCACGAGCTCGCAAATATTTTCTTGTTGGCTAATGCGGACTGGTGTGATCACGACATCGTACTTACTGACCCGAGGAGAGAGATTTCATTGGTGACGAAGAATAAAGATCAAGTACGGATCAGCGGTAGTGCTGGAGATTTTGTCACGTTGCTGCCGGTTGATGGTCCTGCAATAGGCGTACGTTCCACCGGTCTCCGGTATGGGTTGGAGGGACGAGATCTTGATGTGGGTACGAGCTTGGGTGTCAGCAATGAGTTGCTTGGGGATCTTGCGATACTCTCCGTGGAAGATGGCAGGCTACTCGTCGTTCGAGAACGACGTTAGGGAGGGTCTTGACACTGAGCGGCTGGCGTGGGAGGTTTGGCCGCTCGGTGTCGAAGTGATACCAAGTGATCCGTAACAACTGAATAACCGGGGAGCCGGGTTGGCCCGGCTGAGAAGGCGGTTGTGTGTGCCGACCCGTGGGACCTGATCTGGGTAATGCCAGCGAAGGGAGTGCGTGACGTAAGTATCCGCGGGTAGACAATCAACCCGCGGATATTTTGTGTTATGGGGAAGGGATTTCAAAACTGGTTCTAGTGATTCAGATGCAGCTTCTTGTCGCGCTAGACAGTCGTGTTCGAGTGCAATCGAATCACCAATTTCGCCGCAATTGAGGTGCCACCGATGTTTTTTGAGTGTGCGAGGGCGATAGTTTGGACGAGCCTGTGAGGACTGTGCTTGCTGACCACCGTTTCGCACGACGTTCCGGAATACGTTTTGGTCTCGCTTCTGATCAGGACACAACAGGATGCTGAAGCGGCGAGCCATTCGCCCAATGGTTCCTGCCCTGGCGCTCCTTTTGATTATCGGGATTCTTTGGGAGTTGGTGACTTGGCTGGGGAGGGTGCCCGAATGGTTCCTACCAGCGCCGAGCGTTATTGCGGTCGAGTTTGTTAGAACGTTCCCCCAGTTGATGCCGCACACCATTCGTACGCTTATCGAGGTCGGACTTGGATATGCGATTGCTTTCGGATCTGCCTTTATTGTTGCTGGTATTACTGAAAAGTCCCGACTAGTTCAACGCGCGCTTGATCCCTTACTCGTAACGTCACAGACAATCCCGATCTTTGCGTTGGCTCCACTACTGGCCATTTGGTTTGGATTTGGCATCGTCCCAAAGATCCTAATCGTGGCGCTCGTATGCTTTTTTCCTATCGCCGTAAGCTTGGCTGGCGGCCTCCGCAGCACAGATCCAGAGATGGTGGCTTTGGTTCGCTCAATGGGTGCCGATTCACGTCAGGTGTTCTTGAAAGTCAAACTTCCTTCCGCTATTCCAAGTCTTCTAAGTGGGATGAAGATTGCTGCTAGTTACAGTGTCATTGCTGCCGTGATTGCTGAGTGGATTGGTGCGAGTCACGGATTGGGTTTATACATGCTTCGAGCGTCAAACTCCTTTCAGACGGCTCGAGTATTTGCGGCAATTGGTGTTGTTTCTGCGTTGAGTATTGCGCTGTTTCTGATGGTCGATATAGTCGGTCGATTTATAGCACCGTGGATATATGTCCACACGGAGGAGAGCATCACATGAAGGTTACTAGGCGTCGTGCTGTGGGGTTGTTTGGAGTTTTGGCTGCCACTCCATGGATCGCGGCTTGTGGAGAACCTGAAAAGGCCCCGACGAGCGTGTCGGTCATGCTTGATTGGGTGCCGAATACGAACCACACAGGTCTCTACGTTGCACAAGCCAATGGCTATTTTGCTCAAGAACAGCTTGAGGTAACGATCGTTGAGCCTGGGGCTGCTGGTGCGGATGCTGTTGTTGGTTCGGGGGCGGCTGACTTTGGTGTGAGCTTTCAAGAGAACGTAACGCTGGCACGGGTTGAGGATGTGCCTATTGTTTCCGTTGCTGCTGTAATCCAACACAACACCTCAGGATTTGCTGCGCCTACCGACCGAAATATTCGCCGGCCACGGGATTTTGAGGGCAGGAAGTATGGTGCTTGGGGTTCGGATACTGAGCGCCAGGTTCTGGCCTCGTTGATGGAGTGCGATGGCGGAGATATCGATCAAATTGAATTCGTGGACATTGGCATGATCGATCCGTTTGTGGGGTGGGAACGTGGAGACGTTGATTTCGTATGGATTTTCGAGGGATGGACTGGGATTGAAGCCAAACTCCGTGGTGTAGATCTCCGATTTCTCGGTCTTACGGATCTTGGTTGCGTTCCCGACTATTACACACCGGTGCTAATAACAAATGAGCAACTTATCGCTGATCATCCTGATGTGGTGCAGCGTTGGGTGCGAGCTGTTGCGCGTGGGTACGAGTTTGCTATCGATAATCCAGCAGCGGCGGCTGAGATATTGATCACTAGCGTTGATGGCATTAACGCCGAGCTTGTTCGGATCAGCCAGCCTTGGATTAGTGCGAAATACGCCGATGGTGCGAGTCGTTGGGGCGAACAGTCAGGTTCGGTCTGGGACTCGTACTCAAAGTGGATGGTAGATCGGGGGCTCCAGTCGCGTCTTATCAAGACATCGGATGCGATGGATGGAAGTTTCATCAGGAACCTATAGGGCCTAATGGGAATTGCCTCTGACTCTTCGGCTGTGCGGTTGCGAGGTGTGTCACGGACATACGCTGCAGGCGCGGGTGGACCTGTCGAGGCTCTTCGCGATGTTGATCTCAATGTTTGTGCGGGTGAATTTGTTGCACTGATTGGACCCAGTGGATGCGGGAAGAGCACGCTTCTTAGACTTGTTGCTGGACTTGATACGCCGAGTAGCGGCGTGATTGATGTTGGGCAAACGGATGACGACGCGGATCGATGTGTTGCGTATATGCCGCAGCGCGATTTGTTATTTCCGTGGCGAAGTCTTCTGGAAAACGCCACGATCGGGGCGGAGTTGGCTGGCAAAGATAAGCGAGAAATTAGGCAACAGGCGATTGAATTGTTACCGGAGTTCGGACTCGAGGGTTTTGGAGATGCGTTTCCGCAGACGTTATCGGGTGGTATGCGGCAGAGGGCGGCTCTTCTTCGTACAGTGCTGCTCAATCGACGTACGTTACTGCTGGACGAACCGTTCGGAGCGCTCGATGCTCTCACACGAGCTTCGATGCAGGAGTGGTTGCTTGGAGTGTTGAATCGTCACTCAGTCGCTGTGATGTTTGTGACTCACGATGTGGAAGAGGCAATCTGGCTTTCTGATCGGGTGTACGTCATGACAAGCCGTCCGGGTACGATAAAACTAGAGGTGGAAATTAGACTTTCTCGTCCTCGAAACCATGCCGTTCGCAGCGAACCTGAGTTTGCGAAGATGAAGAGCCGAATATTGCACGCTCTTATCTCCGAGGCTTTGTGAATTCGTTTTGATAGGTGGATCTTTCGATGACGCGTAATCCAACTCGAGTGCTTGCTGAAGCTGCGACTGGAGTTTCAACAGAAGTTCTCCGGCCGCCTGTTGAGGCGCGGGCCCGAGATCTCTTGCTCGATTATTTCGGCGTTTTGATAGGTGGTAGTGCTGAATCGGCTGGGAAACAGGCGGGGAACTATGCTCGGCTTAGCGGCGTGGATGAATCCTCCGTGTGTTTTTTGGGGTGCTCGACAGCTCCCCTAGCGGCTCTTGCTAATGGAATCGCAGCGCATGCGCTTGAGCTCGACGACGTTACGAACGAGTCCTCTCTGCATCCGGGTGTGGTTGTCTGGCCTTCGGCTATGGCGGCTGTCGAGCGTGCCCATGGAACGCTTGGTGATTTGCTTGCGGCTGGATTAGCAGGGTATGAAGTCGTTATGCGAGTGGGCGAAGCCTTCAATGCCGAATCTTTATATGCACGTGGTTTTCATCCCACCGGTATCGCCGGTGCAATTGGCTCGGCTGCAGCGGTGGCTAACGTTATTGGTCTCGATGCTGATCGGACACAACACGCGTTTGGGTTGGTTGGAAGCATGGTGTCTGGATCTCTCGCGTACGTTCAAAATGGGAGTGATGGGAAGAGGCTCAATGCAGGTTGGGCTTCCAAGGCAGGACTTGTGGCTTCCGACCTTGCTGGTGCGGGACTCACGGGTCCCGTCGACGTGCTTAGCGGTACATATGGGTTACTTGACGCCTACAGTGATAAATCCATGCCTGAGGCCCTTTTGGATGTTGATTTTGAACATCCGGCCATGCTTGATGTGGCAGTGAAACCCTACGCTTGCTGCCGCTACATTCATCCGGTGATCGACGCTTGCTACCGCTTGCGCTCAAGTGAGGCATTTGTGCATGGTGAGATTGATCGTGTCACGATAAGCATCCTACCCGGTGGTGGTCCAATCATTGCTGACCCGGCTGCGCGAAAACGTCGGCCACAGAACCGTGTCGATGCACAGTTCAGCGTGTATTACGGTGCTGCATTAACTCTTGTGTATGGGCTTCCAGGCATGGATGGATTTGATGTCCCGTACTTGGATGATCCGGCGATCCATAGCGTTGCTGATCGCGTTGAGATTGCAAATGATGGCGAACTGGATGCTCGTTATCCCAAGCGATGGGGTTGTCGCTTACACGCTGTTTTTTCGGACGGGCGCCAGCGCAGTATTGTTGTTGATGACCCCCGTGGTGATGCGAAGCGTCCACTCTCAAGCGACGAGCTGAATGCCAAGTTCAGATCGATCGTTGAACCGGTGGATCCCAGATTGGCCGCGACTGTGCCTAGGTGGGTTCGTGAATCGGATCTCCGAGTGCCGATTCGTGAATTGATCGGCGTGTGTACCGCCGCAGCCTAGTTGGCCGCGACAGGAACGTGGACGCGGCTCTTTCGGGTTGGATTCGCTGGCACGCGGTTGGGGAGTGGAGTTTGGGCTTGCGTCTATTGACCGGGCGTTCAAGGCGGCAAACTGCTGATTGGGCCTTTTATCGAAGCTAGAATGTACAGTCCCACCTGTATCGAGGCTAGTTCGGGGTTGCCATGACATCAAAGATTTCCAGAGATAAGAACACCGCGACGGTGAAACGTGGTTTGGCGCAGATGCTTAAGGGCGGCGTAATCATGGACGTCGTCAATGCTGAGCAAGCCAAGATTGCCGAAGATGCGGGCGCAGCAGCGGTAATGGCTCTCGAACGGGTTCCTGCTGACATTCGTGCCGATGGTGGGGTAGCTCGAATGGCTGACCCTGACAAGATTCTTGAAATTCAACAGGCAGTCACCGTTCCAGTGATGGCGAAGTGCCGAATAGGACATTTTGTCGAGGCTGAACTGCTAGAGGCCTTAGGTGTGGATTATATTGACGAGTCCGAGGTGCTAACGCCGGCCGATGAGGAACATCATGTCGCCAAGCTTCAGTTCGGCGTTCCATTCGTATGCGGTTGTCGCAATCTCGGCGAAGCGCTGCGTCGTATTGGTGAGGGTGCGGCTATGGTTCGAACCAAGGGCGAGGCTGGAACGGGCGATGTTGTAGAGGCAGTCCGGCATATGCGCCGGGTGATGGCGCAAGTACGGCAGGTTGGAGCGATGTCATCCGACGAGCGTCCAACGTTTGCGAAGGAGCTGCAGGCGCCGCTTTCGCTTGTCAACGAGGTCGCCGAGGTTGGACGTATGCCTGTGGTTAACTTTGCTGCTGGAGGCGTGGCCACACCAGCAGACGCTGCACTAATGATGCGTTTGGGTGCTGATGGTGTTTTCGTTGGAAGTGGAATCTTCAAGTCGGGAGATCCGGCGCAACGGGCGCGAGCGGTGGTCGAAGCAACCACAAACTTTGAAGACCCAGAGCGTATTGCCGAGGTTTCAAGGAACTTGGGTGAGCCCATGGTGGGGATTGCGAATAGTTCCTTACAGCCTGAAGAGATGCTTGCTGGTCGCGGTTGGTAGTGTCCCGATATCAGCTCGAGGTGCGTCGTATTGGGGTTCTTGCGCTGCAGGGAGATTTTGCTGAACATGTGCAAGTGATGACCGGGCTAGGGGCCTCTGCAAGCGAAGTTCGTCACGTTGCTGATCTCGAAGGTTTGGATGGACTCATAATTCCTGGTGGTGAAAGTACAACCATCGGATTGCTTATGGAGCGCTATGCACTTATCGCTCCAATATGCCGACTGGCGAACGAGGGTGTGCCAATCTGGGGGACCTGCGCCGGACTTATCCTCATGGCTCGAGATGTTGGACGGAAGCAGCCGCTTCTCGAGTTGTTAGACATTAGTGTTGAACGAAACGCATTCGGGCGCCAACTTGAAAGTTTTGAGACTGATCTGGATGTACAGGGTTTAGATGGCGGGAAATTCCGAGCGGTGTTTATTCGGGCGCCGGTGATTACAACGGTGGGGTCAGGAGTGAAAGTGCTCAGTCGCCTCGAGGACAATTCAATCGTGGCCGTGCAGGACGGCCACCTACTCGGAACTGCATTCCATCCTGAATTGACACAAGACGACCGCTTGCACTCACATTTTCTGAGCATGACCTCATCATCATGAAGGTCCAAGTGTCAAAGCTTCGAGTATGGCATCTTCCATCGTTGATTCGTGCTTACGTTCTCCACAAGGGGTCCTGTGAGGATGTGGTGTTGTTCGGTCGGTCATCGGCATCGACATTCGTTGCTGCGGCACGCGCAATATCCGGTTTTGCTCCCGAATCACAAGTCTTTGCGGCGTGGGTGGGCGATGATCTCATCGGCTTGGCGCTTGCTGAATTTGCGCCTCAAAGGCGTCGGGCGAACGTGTTGGGATTGATAGTTGTGCCGTTCGACCAGCGGAGTGAAAACGAGATGGATGGAATTGCCGTGGGAACATCGCTTCTCGAACACGTAGCTGTGGATGCTGCCGAACGAGGCTATGTGAGCATTTTTTTACGAGTTCCCCGCATGAGTCGATTTCTTGAACCATTTGTCCGGAGTGGTTTCGTTAGTGCTGTGAGTCAGGATGAATATGTTCGACAGCTCGGGCCTATAGCAAATCCGGAACCAATCCAAGGTCTCCGCTTTATAGAGAAGGCCGATGTTTGGGATCTAGCTCAGCTATATCGAACTGTCACTCCTCCGGCCCTTCAATTCGCCGAGGATACTGATGGTTATGGATTGTTTACACCGAGGACCTTCCTTCGTATCGGACTCGCTCGACAAAGGCCTAACCAATACGTTGTGGTTGGTGATCCTGGTTTGGATGGTTGGCTCTGTGTGAAACCTGATGATCATGGTCGGAACACGATCTTGATGATGATTCATCCGCGTCATTCATCGCTTACCCCGAGATTGCTTAACTTCGCCATGTGGATTGTGAGGGGATGCACGCCGCTTCCTACTCGTGTAATTGTTCATTCTCATGAAGATATTTTGCGTCGCTCCGTCGAAGCGGAAGGCTTCGATCGAACTGGAACACACGAGTTGTTGGTGAAACATTTAGCTGTTCGTATCGAAGAGCCTATGCCAGCTCAAATGCTTGACCGAGCTACAAGTTAGGACCCTGTGACCGACTCTGAAGTTCAACAAACTCCGAAAACCGTCGATGCTCCTCGTGTCGCAGATGGTGACAATGCTGAACTCGAGGCGTTGATAGATGTCTTACCACCGGAGCTTCGGTCGGAATTGCGTGCAATTTCCTCCGAGGACGAATTCGTGGATTTGGTGCTTGATCTTGGAAGGTCGCCCGAAATTAGGCTTATAGATGGTTCAGAGAAGAGCCTGTCTTGGGAGGTTGGGCCGAGTCAAATCGAGGCGATTGTTGAAGTCATTGGGGATTTTACGGGTGACAATCGAGCAGGGCTTCCGGGAACGCTACATCGATTCTCGGCCATTCGGAATCGATCGGGACGAATCGTTGGCCTGACGGTGCGACGTGGTCGAGCCATGCATGGAACGACCGCTATTGTTCGCGACATTGTCGCAGGCGCGTGTAGTCTGTTATTGCTAGGTCCTCCGGGCGTGGGCAAGACGACGATGCTTCGTGAGATGGCTCGGGTTCTGAGCTATGAACAGAGTAAGCGGGTCGTTATTGTTGATACATCGAATGAAATTGGTGGCGATGGGGATGTTCCACATCCTGGGATTGGTCGTGCCCGGCGCATGCAGGTGGCTGCTCCGGATCGCCAACATCAGGTCATGATCGAGGCTGTTGAGAATCACATGCCAGAGGTGATTGTTGTCGATGAGATCGGCACTGACTTGGAAGCGGAGGCTGCACGTACGATCGCTGAGCGTGGTGTGCGGTTGGTTGCCACCGCGCATGGACAGACGATCGGTAATGTTCTCGCAAATCCTATTCTCAGTGATCTGGTTGGTGGAATTGAGTCCGTAACGCTTGGTGATGATGAGGCCCGTCGACGTCGCACGCAGAAAACTGTATTAGAGCGTAGATCGAATCCGACATTCGAAACTTTGATCGAGTTGCATTCGCGATGTGCTGTAGTGGTCCACCACGATGTGGCTAAGTCTGTAGATGCGATTCTGAGCGGATCGAGTGTGCGAGCTGAATCACGGATTAGGCATCCCGATGGTCGCGTCCTGATAGACGTTAGGCCCGAGGCGCAGACGGAAACGGAGTCTGCGATGGCCGATGGAGATGGATTGAACGAATCGCCACATTCTGATGGTCAAGTACAGATTTTCCCGTTCGGAATAAGCCGGAGTCGGTTCGAAAACGCTATCGGGAACAGATCAGCAAACGAGGTTCGGATGGTCCGTCATCTTACACAGGCTGACGTGGTCGTTACATCGCGAAGCTTCTATAGAAAACGAGCGCGTATCTTGCGTGATGCGGAATCCCGAGGTGTGCCGGTTTATGTGCTCCGTAACAATACGGTTGTTCAGATGGAAGCCTGCTTGAGTACATTATTGGATGGGGATGATCCGCCTGGGCGTCTGAGTTCGGGAGGGGTGCGAACCCAAAACGAGGTCGGGCGACAACATCTTCGAACCAATCCGCTACCAAGTCTGAGACGAGCATGATTCGCAGCCGTCCGTGTGGCCTCTTTATAGTTTTTGAGGGTCCCGAAGGTAGCGGGAAGACAACTCAATCTCAGCTATTGGGAGATAGTCTTCGTCAGCGTGGTCTCGACGTGGATTTGACGCGTGAGCCAGGGGGTACGCCTCTGGGGGAGAGGGTGCGTCAGATTCTTATGCATGACCAGGATATGCAGACCATTGACCCACGTGTGCAGGCGCTACTTATATCGGCGGCACGGGCCCAGCATATGGCCCAGCGGATTCGGCCACAATTGGAGAGCGGAGGTGTCGTTGTCTGTGACAGGTTTTCGGCTTCGACCAGAGCCTATCAGGGTGCTGGATTCAGGTTGCGGCGACGAGACATCGAGAGACTTTCTGAGTTTGCGGTGTCTGGAGTGCAGCCTGATGTGGTGATCTTGCTCGATTTGGATGTTGAGGTTGGTTTGAAACGTAGTCTTAGTCATCGGGACGAGGATTGGGAAAAGGCGGGGGGCATCAATTGGCAAGGAATCGATTTCCATAGACGAGTCCGTGACTCGTACTTGGAACAGGCACGAGACGATCCCGATCGATGGCTTGTAACAAATGGATCTGAACAGCCGGAGTCTATTGCTGCGGCCGTTTACCAGAGAGTATCCGTCGAGCTGGGCAATCGTGAACTTCGGCGTGTGACCGAGCCTGTTCAGCGCTCATTCTCGCTGGGGATCACGTAAGCTTCCGGCTAGGCACGAATCAACGTACGGTGGAGGAAGTTCGCTGAAGTTATTTTTTGCAGTTGTTCATGATGCGGACGCGCAAGCGTTGACTGATTCGCTTGCGGCAGCTGGGTTCCGTTTTACGCATCTTTCAACGTCAGGTGGTTTTCTCCGCGAGGGGAATGTCACATTCATTCTGAGCGTTGAGAAGGATCGGGTAGGTGCCTTGCTTTCGATCGTCCGGAGAAATGCGACGAAGCGTGTTCAGGCTGTAAATCCGCTAACTGCGTTACCGGAGATGCCTCTCGGAAGCTCGGGTTTTCCAATGGAGATTCATGTTGGTGGCGCCACAGTATTTATGTTTGATGTAGATCGTGTAGAGAAGTTATAACCAGAAAGATTGTCTAGCGGAGATTTTCCAAGAACGTGCGCATACGGTCTACGGCGGTCTCCAAATTTTCGATCGAATTTGCGAACGACAGTCGCAGCGAATTTGATCCGACTTGGCCAAAAGCTGATCCTGACAGCACGGCAACGCCCGCTTCGTCTAGCAAACGGTTTGCAATCGTGTCCGTGTCTATTGGGAAACCACTCAATTGTGGAAAAACATAAAACGCACCAGCGGGTTTTTGGCAAGAGATGCCGTTGATGGAGTTCAGTCCATCCACGATTACGTTACGCCGACGTTTGAATTCTGTTAGAAACGCGGCAGCTGCATCCTGCGGGCCGTTCAGTGCTTCAATTCCGGCCATCTGAATGAACGCAGCAGTACAGCTTGTACTGTTGGTTTGCAGTTGGGCAACCGCTGCTGCGAGGTCCGCGTTCATTACGCCAAATCCAAGTCGCCATCCAGTCATAGCGAATGTCTTTGAGAAACCATCGAGAATTAGTGTTTTTTCAAGCATTCCAGGGCGAGACGCTATGGATGTTTGGGCGATCTCTCCGTACGTGAGTCGCCCGTATATTTCGTCACTCAATACGTGTATGGGTTTGTTGGCGACAAGACGCGCGATACGGTCAATATCGTCGGGTGTCAACATTCCGCCTGTGGGATTGTGGGGTGAGTTGAGGATCAGCAATTTCGTTTTGTCCGATAACTTTGATTCAAGCTCGTCCAGGTCAAGTCGGAACTGCATCTCGGGACGAAGGGCTAAGGGTACGGGCGTGGCTCCCACGAACCGGATGACTGATTCGTAGATGGGAAAGCCGGGGTCGGGATAAAGAACCTCATCACCGGGTCCGCACAAGGCTGTGATGCCGAAGAACATAATAGGTTTGGCACCAGGTGTGATGACTATGTTGTCTGCCGTGATTTCGATTCCACGTGTTGCGGAGACTTCGGATGCGATAGCCTCGCGCGCCTCCAGGATTCCAGCTGAGGGCACGTAGTGGGTAAATCCAGCGTCTAGGGCCTCTTTTGCTGCGTTTACGATGTTGGCTGGTGTTTCGAAGTCTGGCTCCCCAATTTCCAGGTGGATGATGTTGCGCCCAGAACGCTCGAGTTCTTTAGCTCGTGCTAACACGGAAAAGGCTGTCTCAGTGCCAAGACGAGTCATTGAGTTAGCTAGATGTGGATAAGTAAGTTCTGACATGGTGTCGGGCCTGTTCTTAAAACGAGACTAGGCTGTTACTGGTTTCATTGAGTGATTCTAACGCGCGACTGTGATTCCAATTGGCCACCGTGATATGGACTTTGAAGATACGCTCGCTGCTCTTGCGTCTCTCTCAGTGGCTTGGCGGTCGAGTTCCGACGAAAATTATTCGCTCGCTGTCATGATGAAAATTATCGAGATGATGGCTTCCATACAGCTCAAGTTGGCGAAATCCAGCATTACGTAACGCTTGTTCGACTTGGTCGTGATGCCAGTACCGTAGTTGAAATGAGACGGCACATCGCTGCACATTATTTTGATCACCAATCCAATCGTAGAAATGGTAGGCACTGATGGTTTGCGACTCTGGATCGACGTCCCACGAAACAAAATGTGTGACCTCAGTGTTGTCATGGCTGCGGAACGTGGACTGCTTTCGAATGACGCCATCGCCTATAGCTAGAAGGTCGGGTGTTGGATTGACGATGTCCAGTGCTAGTAGTCCGCCGATCCGAAGAGCAGCAAACGACGAATCTAAAGCGTTGGCGAGGTCTTTGGGGTCTGAAAGGTGCAGCAAGGTATCCAGTGCGCAGAAGACCAGGCTGAAATCAACTTCACTTCTGAATCTTCTAATGTCTTTGCGTGCGAACGTGATTGAGAGGTCACGATCGCATGCCGTACGGCGTGCAATGGCAAGGAGAGCATCGGATGTGTCGATTCCATGTACTTCATGACCAGATTCGGCGAGGGCAATCCCGACACGTCCTGATCCACATCCAAGGTCTAGAACTGGGCTTCCCGATCGTCTGGCGAGTGCTTTATACAGGTCTAGGTCTTCAATCCAGTGACAATGTTCTGCGTTATACGGATCAGCGATAGGCGCGTAGAGATCCTTAGATTGGTCGCCGGGCTCCACTAGCGAAATTTAATCCGCTGAAGGACTAAGTCCGCGATTAGGACGGTAACTGTGACCATTACTAAAAGGCCCAGGCTACTCGTCCCGTTGATGGCGCCGCCAACAAGAGCTGTCGCTGCGGCTGCAGCCAATGTGGCGTGGCGAGTTATTGGCCACGTTGAAGCTGTTCTCGAGTTGTCTGTGTTGCCCCGGCGTATCCAGTGTTCGAATGACCATACTGCGAAGAGGACGCCGAAGGCGATAGTGATAGTTACAGCGAGTACATTCCAGCCCTTTCGTGGGTCTGCGAATACTATTAGGAAAATCAATAGGCCGAGACTTACGGCTGAGGCTAATGAAGTTATTCGTGAAAGCCAGAGCCCGATGTTCAAATTGTGCTCTGGCGATCTCCTGGCAGCTCGATACTCTCGTGCTTTGGGCGCGGGAAGATTGAGCTCTAACTGCGGATCTATCTGACCTTTATCTGGCATCGACTAACCCGCTTCCTGGGTACGGTTGGCAGAGGAAATAGCGTTGGAAACACTTCCGTCGACTATATGAACTACGCGATCAAAGTGAGGTCGAATGGATTCAGGTGCACGGGTTGCAGCAATGATTTGTGGGTAACGGTCCAACCCTGCGCTTGCCTTGGCTGCATTTACTAGGTCGTGGACAATCGACGAGTCACGATCGATATCCGATTGATCGAGCCACAGGAAAGCTGGCAGGTCGCAAGCGTCAAGTGGCGGGGCGCTAGCGATGAAGGCCAGCGCTAAAGCACGTTCAACACGCTCTCTGTTTGATCTCGAGAGCTGATTGAGGGTGCACCAACAGGTCGCTTCTGAGTCCCAGAGTTCAACACTCAGATCGTTTCCGAGGCGGGCATCCCAGAATTGTCCGGCTGTAGCGACGGGAAGCATTGTTCGAAGCTCATGCTCGACGATTCTTGGTATGTTCTCGATTGTGGCTTTAAGCGCGGACGCCGCGATTTCTTGGCCGGCTTCGCAAACACGACGGGTGTGTACCGCTTGATCGAGTCTGGTTTTAGCATCACTCAGATCGATGTCGTGTCGTTCGGTCCCTATCTTCAGCTCGAGCGCTCGTAGATGTGATTCGTTTCGACGGACTGCCTGACGTGCTTTGCGTATTGTGTCCCTGGATTTTTCGGTGTTCTGATTGTCAAAGCTGAGATTCGGAATGGTCGCCCGTGCTTCGGAGGCTGTGGGGTCACTCCCCGATTCCACACCAAGCGAACGTAGTTCAACGGCAAGATCCGTCGTGTGGCGCCTGCGTGCAGTTCGGGCGGTTCGCTCACGTAACCCAGCGACACGTGCTGCGGCATTTGCTCGTTGATAGCCCATATCCGTTAGGGTTTTTGTTAGGTGGGCTAGGTGCATGATCCGAGTACGATCTGTGCTAGTGGTATGAGCGCGGTACGAGGTAGGAACGTGGCATGTGGCTATTGCGGATTCAATCTCCCGAAGGTTTTCGGTTGCTTGTGATTCATCGCGCATTGCTAACTGATGCTGCATTTCGGTATCGGCCGATGTGCTGATCTCGCTTCGGATGTCCTGAACCGTGCGAAGTATGTTCTGTCTTGCCGAGGCAGTGCTACTGAAAGATGCTTTGATGTGCAACATTGCTGACAAGCGGTTGGCTTCCTCAAGCGCGACATGAGACTTTTCGATTTGCACTCGTATTTCCATTGCAAGCTGCGCTACATGGGTTTGCGCATTGTTCTCGCTCAGCGTCTTAACCCGTGCTTCGAGACGACGAACATCACGTTCGGCATCATTTGCGGCTGCGACTGCCGTTTCCCACGCACGTTTTAGTGATTGGACGTTCTGTCGGCGGTCCCCGCTTGCAAGTTTTCGCAGACGAGATGTGGCGCTGTCACGCAAGGTGATAGCCCTTCCCTTGGTTGTTGGAACCTCCAGGTTGAGGGCTTGAAGTTCAGCAGTTATGTGTTGTTTGATGCTCTGTGTGTGTTTTGCAGATCTCTGACGTAGCTCGGTTTGCTTAAGCGAACGTTCGATGGTTTCCAACTCGTTTGATAGAAGGCGCCTATCTTCCCCTGAGTCGTGATTCGAGGCGGTGGTCCAAATCCCTGCAATTCCTGCAGTGATGCCGATTGCAAGGCCGACGGGGGCTAATGGGCTAGCAACTGTTAGCCCTAGGACGCCCGCTGCGATACCAGCGATAGTTCCGGAACCAGCCAGCCAAACCCGTCTTGATTGGACCCTGTCGCGACTAGCATGATTTTGAACGGTACTCTCGAGCGTTACAAGCGTTTTGCGAAGTTTGTCTTTGACTTCGGTGGCACGTGTGAGGTCGTCGTCTGCGGACCCACAATCGATCCATTTACCCCATAGATCTAGCGCGGTTGGTAAATGTGCATTCTCATGTGCTCGTGTGCTCATTGTGTGCGCTCGAGCGGCTTGTTTGGCTAGACGCTCCATCCTCAGTCGGCTAGATGCCAACTCGTGTTGAGCGTTTGCCAGTGCGGTGACTTCTTTGTTTACCGTTTGAATTTCTGTACGAGCATGGTCTGCTGCGGCTGACGCAACCTTGGCTCGTTGGTAGTTGGCTAGTGCATTCTCAACTGAGTTTAAGCGGTGCTCATGCTCGGTCAATGTAGTTCGGAGCTGGTTCAGTTTGGCCAGTCTGTGTTCGATTTCCGACCGTCGATCCTTCGCGGCTTTGACGTGATTGGAGGCAATGGCTTGTTTGCTGAGAAGATCTGTTGCGACAAGTAGCTGTTCCGCGTCACGCCGATAATTTTGGAATCGGTCAGCGAGAACAGCCATATCCACCTGCTCTCTGCCCGATGAATCGATGACGGATTCTGAGCGCTCAAGTACTTGTATGACTTTTGCGACACGGGAGTGTTTCAGGTTCAATTCGAGTGTGTGAACACGGTCGTGAAGAACTTCGCTGTTCTGTGCCGCTTTGGCTAAATCGACACGAAGCTGGGCTGCTTTTTCCACCTCATGCGAGTCTTGGTTAATTTCTATGGTGGCGTCCAATAGATTCATACGATGTGAACCGAGCCATCCGCGAACGACATCTCCTAGTCGTTCGGCTATGGGTTGGAGTGAGGGTGGCGGCCATATGAGGTCGGCTATTGATTCCAAGTTTGTGCCGAACAGCAGGTCGAGTTCGCGGTTGACTCGAGCTACGCCTTCAATTGGAATGAGGCCTGCAGCACTTCCTCGCGCTAGGTAAGTAGTGGTTGAGAGATCCGACCCGATGTGACGTTCGATTTCGTATGTAGTGCCGCCAGCGACAATTGATATCGCGGCGAACGAACCAGCGGTGCGGTTAATCAGGCATCCTTCATCGCCGAACAAAGCAAAGCGTAATGCGTTGCGTAACCCCAATGCTTCTTCAGGTGTTGATGCAATTAGGTGATGACCGCGCGCAGTGAAATGGATTTCAGCGTGGTCTATTGCTCCGATCTCATGTGCAATTAGTCGTTCCAACAGAATCATCGGACGGGCTCAACCGGTGTGCGTCGTCCTAATACATCAGCCAATAGATCGCGGGCTTCGGCAATCGCAACTCTATCAGCGTCATTAGTAGCTGCAGTTGCCAGCTGGTCGGCCGCTCTTCGGGAACTTACGAGGAATGACGGGCGTTCACGTTGATGTGCTTCCGATGGATCCACGTCTAGTCCAAGGATATTTAGTTGAAGGAGTGTGTCTTGATTAGCCGACCACGAAATAAGGTTGGAGGGATCTAAGGCATGCCAGTCGGAACGAGATATGGGACCCCGTAGTTCGACGTAGAGCATGTGGGAGGTTCCGATATAAGGTTCGAGCTTGCGTGCGACTTGAGTGGTGAGTTGCTCAGATGCTTGTTGATCTATTTCGAGCACAACCTTTTCGATTTTGATGCCTTTAAGTTCGGAAAAGGCCATATTGGTCACGTGTTCGTTCTCCAAATCAAGGATCGTGAATCCTGTGATCTGATGTTCGTAAACGGGAGGGCCTGCGCGTCCAGGTTCAATAATTGGAGTCGTTCCGATGGTGCTGTGCCCGGACGATGATGTGCGGGCATCGATAAGTAAGTCGTCGGAACGATCTATTCGGGCCATTAACCTAGCCGCATCTGCGTTGCTGGAAATGACACCGATAGTTAAATCGGCTTTTGAATCTGTGAGTCCGGATGTTCCGAGTCTTATCGCGACAGTTAGTCCGCCAACGACAGCCACGACGGAATTCGAATGCTGAGTGTGGACCGAGGGTTCGACATACCCGAGGTCACACAGAAAGTGAATCCCGTCATCTTGGTGAGTGAATTGGTCGTGAACCACAATTACGGGAATGTGGGCCTTCCGGGCTAGTTCAAAGGCTTTGATTGAGCTTCGGACATGTTCAAGAGAGGGTTCGAACTCAGCAAAGAGTGGGCCGATGATCACGATTGCATCGCATGCGGCCTGCACCGCTTGATCGACCGTCGATACGAGTGCCAGGTGGGTCAGCTTGCTGAAGAGGTCTTGCTGGCGTGGGGTAAGTCCGTCTGGCCGCAAGCCGAGATGAAGCCCGGTGGCTACAGCAAGACGGGCAGTCTTGTTACGGGATCGGACGAATTGCACGACGAAAGGCTCATCCTTGCCCCCCGTGATGTCGGCCACGCCGTACGCGTGACTTGACGGTAAGAATGGTAGCACCGTGACGTGGTTTTGAATCAATCTTGAAGAGCACCGGCTTTATGGTCGGCCGTTTAGGCATGAGCGTTAACTGCACCACGTGCTTTCAAGAGTTCACTCGAACCAAGTTCGCCATCGGCGTGTTCCAGTACGCGCTGGAATGCGGCAATGGAGGCCTCAGCTTCTCCGGATAGTTGGTACGCGCATCCGATCGCAAAATCCCATCGAACTGAAGGTTGGTCTGGCCGGCTGGCTTCTAGACGGATTAGTGCACGTCGGGCTACTTGGTTTGATGGATTAATCGACATTTCAGCGAGTGCTAGGTCGGAGACGATATCGGCGGTAGGTTTGATTCGTTGCGCGTGATACAAGGCCTGCAGAGCGCCAACGGGGTCATCACCTTTTAGACGTGCTCTACCTAATGCTTGCCATACAGCTGATCCTTCAGAGCCAAGTTCGATGCTAGCTTCTAGACAGTGAGCTGCCGAAACATGACATCCTGCAGCATCCAGCGCGGCTGCGACGTTGCGATAGATTTGCGGTCGCAGGTCACTGTTGTCGTATACGCCAGTAGCGATGTCCAGGGCATGGTCAAATGCTTCACGTGCGGCTGTGCTATTCCCTTCGGTGGCGTAACGTACTCCGAGGCCAACGAGGTGGAAAGCCGAAGTTATGAGGCTGGGATCTGGAGCGATGCTTTCAATTGCAAGCAGTGTGCGTTGCGCAGCGGCGTCAACAGTGCCAGCGCTCAGCAAGTTGGCAATGTCTTCGCGATAGTCCTGAAGCACGGGAATTAGCTCGTTTGTTTTACGGGCGCCGAACAATTGAGGTTACGCGGCCACGGATGCGAACTTCGTCAGCGTATATGGGGGGAAACTTCGCATTGGAGGGTTGAAGGCGAATTCGGTTGTTGTCGCGCATAAGGCGCTTTAAGGTTACTGTGCCGTCGGCCAGCATCGCTACGCCGATCTCCCCGTCATTCACTGTCTCGGATGGTTCGATGATCACGAGGTCTCCATCGCAAATGTGGTCTCCGATCATGCTGTCCCCTCGGACACGTAGGGCGTAGGCTGACTCGTTTGTGGAAATGTCACTGGTGATGGCTATGGATTCAGTGTGTTCTTCGTAGGCTTCAATTGGGATTCCGGCTGCAATCTCACCAACAATCGGAATGTTGATTACGCCGTTCCGAGATCTGTCGCTCAGGATCTCAATTCCGTGTGATTCTCCAGAGCGTCGGATGTAGCCTTTTCGTTCGAGAACTTCGAGGTGTTGCTGGACCGTAGCCGGTGCCAAGTCGATGGCAGCGCCGATTTCGCGAACACTCGGGGTATAACCTTCGTCCTTCACGAAGTGTTTAATGGTCTGCAACACTCGATGCTGGCGTTGTGTTAGCGGGTCACCCACCTAGTGCGTCCTTGCAGATGTTGGAGTTGCGACGGTAGCTGTATTGGTTCACCGAACGTCGCGAATCAGAGCTTCTGGGTAGTGACGAACATACCGGACAAGAAACGAACGGGCAAGATGTTTAAAGGTTTGTCCCGTCGTGACAGCGGTCCGGCGTGAGGTCTCTGACTTGTTCAAAAAGCCGGGTGGGACGTCAGTTTTGGAGGTGAAATCTTAGGGAGTCCTGACACGCAGAGCTGATGTGGGTTGGCTTGCTCGCGTGCGCACTATGCATGCTTTTCTTCCGTTTGTTGAGTCGGAGCTTTTCGCATGGATTCTTTGGAATCTCCGAATGGCACAAGTTATGCCCGACAGGGTGTAACGCACTTATGTTGTTGATTGTATTGCTGCGTAATCGAGTCCCGTGGTGGGTTGGGCGTCCGTAGGGCCCTAACCTTTCGGACTAACTAACGGTTAGCGCGAGACCGCGATTCGGATAGCGGTGCCGATTTGAATACGGCGCAGTTTGTCGATAGGTGGATCGTCGATAGATCCAATGATGTTCACCGGGCTGGCAGCTCGAATCTCATCGCCTTGGCTGGCGGGTGTATGGCCGAAGAAGATGCAGAAGGCGGATCCGGGAGGCCAGAATGCGAGGTCTCCTAATTGCACGATTGCCGACGCGTCCACTTCGACTTCCTCGGAAATGCCGACGTCGAAATAGAGTTCATGTCCCCACGTGTTTACTGTTCGTTCCAGCGGCAGGATGTTCCAGATCGCTTTAGCCGTGGGTGTGTCGTGAAGCGTAGCTCGCATCTCGATATCCGCAACGCTGATGGTGATTGCGTGAGGCATGAATAGGATGGGTGATAGGCGTAGGTTGGCGTACCTTAGCAAGGCTCTGCCGGTGCGGCTACACGTAACGTCTTTTTGGCACCACAGGAGTCGGGGTTTGTGGGATGGCAATGCGGGCAAAACGGCTGCTACAGACACCATCGCGAACGAAGCGATCAGGTTCAACACTGTGAATGTACCAACGGCAACGGACTGAACAGAGCGTCCCACGTGAGAAATCCGTCTTTGACACCTATTTCCTCATCTTCCTAAGCTTCGATTTGCCGCACGCGACTCGCTGGGAATTCGAATACGTGTTTGGAAACGCTGTTCATCACAAGATTCTTATTACTGACTATGTTTGGCCATCGACGAAACCCGAACGAGAAGTATTGGCTGAGCTAGATGCAGAGATTGTTGAGTCTGATTCAGATGACGAGGATCGCTTAGTTCAGTTGGCGAGCGATGTGACTGGAATACTGACCTGTTTTGCGAAGGTGACAGAACGAGTGGTTCGAGCATCACCACATTTGCGTGTCGTTGGCCGATACGGGGTGGGGACCGACAACATCGATGTGGAGACATGCACAGAGTTGGACATTCCTGTTACCTACGTGCCCGATTACGGTTTTGAAGAGGTCGCGGATCATGCTTTTGCTCTGCTGATGGCGCTCAGTCGTGGGATTGTCGTACTGGATCGGCATGTTCGGACAGGTCAATGGAGTAATGATCCGGCTCGACCGATGCATCGTATGCGTGGACGCACGCTCGGGATTTTGGGTTACGGACGGATTGGCCATGCGCTCGGTCTACGGGCCGCGCCACACGGACTCCGTATTCTCGTGCATGATCCTTACGTCGATGCGGAGCGCGTGGCTGAGATAGGGGCTGAGCTTGTGAATAAGGACAAGCTGATCACCGAGTCTGACATTATCTCCATTCATGCTCCGCTGACACCTGAGACCCGACATAGCGTTGGGGAACCAGAGCTACGTGCGATGAAGCCCACAGCGTGCGTGATCAATACTTCACGTGGTCCACTGGTGGATGAATACGCTCTATCGCGGGCACTTAGTGAAGGATGGATCTCTGGTGCGGGTATCGACGTACTGGAAGACGAGCCGCCGCCCCCAGGTCACCCGCTGATCGGTCAAGAGAATGTCATCGTGACGCCCCATGCAGCTTTTCTATCGGAGGAGTCTGTGCTGGAACTCGAACGTCGAGCGGCGTCGGCGGTGGTTCGTGTTCTCCAGGGCAAGATGCCTGAGTACATATGGAATCGCGAAGTGCTCGAGCGTGTTGTGCTAGAGGATGAGTAGAGTGATCAATTTAGAGGTCGTCGATAAAGTTTCGATAAATCCGGGTTAGACCCCACCCGAGTAGTGAGCCGACGACGATCCCGTTAATGTCTGTACGAAGATCACCAGTAAACGGCACAGCGGGGGCGTCGCTGGATATCCATCCCCACCAGCGTATGAAGCCCCACCAGCCGATTAACCCAAGCACGTAGATCATGAGATAACGTGGTTTTATCTGAATCTGTCCGGCCTTGTTGACGGTTTCCGATCTTTGTTTCGTGATATCGGTAGCACCTGACCACGAAAACTCTTGAATCGTCGGCTGCGTGTGGGTGGTAGCCAGCTCGCTTTCCACGATCCTCCGTGATTCAGTTCCCGCGTGGGCTTCACTTACGACCGCTAATACTGTGGGGTACATGCGGTAGAAGTAGTAGCGGACAATAAAGCTGGCGGGGAAGCCAACTGCGATTCCCAGGCCGATGAAGGCTCCCGCTTCACGTGGTCCGAATGTTAAACGGATTAGAGCGGCGAGGAGACCCAGTAAGCACACCCATAAGAGGAATTGGTGGGCTAGGTATTGTGAGTCATTTCCCCGGCCACCGTAGCGTTGGTGTGCTCCTTGGCGTCGCTGCCGCATCCGCTCGATAGCGGCTAGACCGGTTAATGCGAGTCCTAGAATTATTGCCAGTGTCATCGCAGGTTGGATAAATCCGAGTAGAGGTTCTATGGATACTTGGTTCTCTCTGGACTTTGTAAATATAGGCTCACTCGGCGTTGAATTTGATCGGCCTATTTGGACGGTGCTTGATTCCGACCGTTCTATTACACCCCGGTCGGTTTCTCCACCGCCCGATGCGGCGATCTGAATGCCCCACATAACCAAGGCTCCGAGTGCAAGGATTGACACGATCGACAACCCCAGCACCACTCCGGTCAAGAATCCGGACAGTAGAGTGGCGCGCCAAGATGTGATCGCCTCGCGTAGTCGGGCTCGGTACTGTGTGTAGTCGTGTTGCGCTTCTCTTGGTGGATAGCCGGCACGCGTCATCGATTGCACTGTGTAGTGTGTGTGCTGTCCATCTTCTGGACGGCCTGGGCGAAGTCGAGCTAACACCATGGCATTTCGGATGTGTTTCTGTATGTTCCGATAGTGTTGGATCCTGTGAACGGTATCGCGCTGTTCGTTGGAATCGTTCTCTCGCAGAACTGGATGTTAGGACGATCGAATCACAACAAGATAATGCACTGCAACATAATGCAGTGCGGAAATGTGATGTTATTGGCTGCGGTGGTAGCAACAATGGTGACCTCCGAACGGTACACCGGTGCTGATTTTGAGAAGGAAGACGTTGATGGGCCACAGAGTAATTAACGGTGCAGGTGTAGGTTGTTCGTAGCCAATGAGCATGGCTGAAACATCTCGCGTGTTGACCACTGACGATCGTGGTGGCGGTATTGCCGTTGCCTTTTCGATTGTTGTGGCATCAGTCGCCGCCAGCCGCATCTTGGGCTTCGTCCGACAGGCCGCTATTAATGCGCAGTTTGGGGTTAGCCCAGAAGCCGATGCGTGGTTTACGGCGTTCCGCATTCCGGACACAATTTTTATGTTACTTGCGGGTGGTGCACTGTCTTCGGCGGTGATTCCCGTATATATGGATGTTAAGGCGCGCGGTGATCCGATGGCGTTGCGTCAAATGCTCGGTGGAGTAGCCACTTTGGTGTTTCTCGGAAGCACCGCTGCCGCAGCTGCCGGTGCGTTGTTAGCCGGGCCGCTCATGAATGCGATAGCTCCAGGGTTTTCCATAGCAACACGTGATCTGGCCGTCGAGGCATCGCGTTGGCTGATGGTGTCACCGGTGATCTTGGGCTTGTGTGCTGTGGCTAAGGCTGGGTTGCAATCGGAACGTCGGTTTGTGCTTCCTGCTTTAGGTCCTCTCGTGTACAACGTGGGGATCATTTTCGGTGCGGTGGTGCTTGCCAGATTCTTTGGACTCACGGGGCTAGTTTGGGGAACGTTGATTGGTGTCGGTCTGTATTTGGGCGTCCAAGTGCCCGGGGTGTGGATCTGGCTCGCTCCTCGACCTGTGATTGGCCTCAATAACCCTGATGTGCGACGTGTGATGATCTTGATGTTGCCACGCTTGCTCGGTGTGGCTGTACTGCAGGCCAGCTTGATCTACGTGAACATACTCGCGTCTTTGCAGGGTGAGTCCATGGTTGCAGCGATCAATAATGGCTTCTTGTTGATGCTACTGCCTCTAGGCTTATTTGCTATGGCGTTGGGTGAGGCAACGCTTCCCGAGCTTGCGCGTTATTGGTCGGTTGGTGACCGCACGGCCTTTGCTTCCCGGGTGACCAGCGTGGCTCGGCATGTCATGTTCCTGACGATTCCAGCTGCGGTGGGTCTCGTTGTGTTGGCAGAACCACTTGTCGGTGTCCTCTTTCAGCGTGGCATGTTCGATGCACGTGCTACGGAACTCACTGCCACAGCGCTGCGCTTTTTCGCGATAGGTTTAGTTGGACACGCGGCCGTCGAAATATTAGTGCGAGGGTTCTTTGCTATGCAGGACACCCGTACACCGGTGGCCATTGGGAGTCTTGGTCTGACAATGCACATGTGCTTGTCTTGGCTCTTTGGCCAATGGTTCGGACTTGGCGGAATTGCGCTAGGTCTTTCAATAGGCGTTCTGGTGGAGGCTTCCATTCTGTCTGTGATTCTGTGGCGCCGAGGCGGTTTACAAATGGGTGAAGCCGAGGCTAGCAGCGTAGCCATTACGTCTGTTGCAGCACTCATTATGGGGCTGGTTGTTGTTGGGTTGCGGATGTTGACGTGGTCGACGGGTCCCATCGGTGTCGGCTCGGTTGTCCTTTTACTTGGATATGTGTTTGCAGCTGTCGTGTTCTACTGCGGTGTGGCGGCATTGTTCCGGAGCCGCGAGCTCGGAGAATTGTGTGGACGACTCAGCGCAATTACTCAATCTATTGGGAGACGTCGATAGAATTGACTATGGCTATGTCTACAGAACCCTGTTCGTCCTATATGCACACTCGCAACTTCTGCATCATTGCTCACATCGACCACGGCAAGTCGACCCTCGCTGATCGGATGCTGGAGTTGACGTCCACGCTAAGCGAACGCGAGATGCGTGAACAAGTTCTTGATTCGATGGACTTAGAGCGCGAACGCGGCATCACTATTAAAGCGCATCCGGTACGCATGGTGCACGAGGTGGATGGTGTGAAATATGTGACTCAGCTAATTGATACACCAGGCCATGTCGATTTTAGTTATGAGGTATCTCGGTCAATGGCAGCTTGTGAAGGTGCTGTTCTACTCGTTGATGCTACCCAAGGGATAGAGGCTCAGACACTCGCAAATGCTTATGCTGCAATTGAAGAAGACCTCGCCATTATTCCTGTTGTCAACAAGATTGATTTGCCGACGGCCCGCACGGAAGAAGTTACACGTGATCTGGCAGATTTCCTCGGTGTTGATCCGGAAGAAGTGCTGCACGTTTCAGCTAAGACTGGAGTTGGGGTTAGCGAAGTTCTTGATCGTGTCGTATCAGTGACCCCGGCACCAAAGGGCAGTGTTGACGCTGAGCTGC
Organism: uncultured Chloroflexota bacterium; assembly: GCA_964422795.1. Classification (GTDB taxonomy): domain Bacteria; phylum Chloroflexota; class UBA11872; order UBA11872; family UBA11872; genus UBA11872. The sequence goes on along the minus strand of CAYRCL010000011.1, from coordinate 20,199 downwards.
GGGCACTTGTGTTCGATTCAACATATGACCAACACCTTGGTGTTGTTGCCTACATAAGAGTTGTGGATGGGAGGCTGAAGCGTGGCGATCAGTTGAGGTTGGTTCAATCGGGTGCACGGACTGAGGCCGTGGCAGTCGGTGTTTTTGTTCCGTCCCGACGCGAGCAAAGGGAATTAGTTTCTGGTGAGGTCGGGTTTGTTGCGACTGGATTGAAGGATATACAAGATTGGCCTGTGGGTGACACCGTCGCGGCTGCCGAAGACCGTGATATTTCCCCGCTTCCTGGGTATAAGCAGCCGCAGCCTCTGGTTTTTGCGGGGCTGTATGCGACTGATCCTGAGGCCTACTCCGACTTGCGTGATGGCTTGGAACGACTCCGATTGAATGATCCGGCACTGACCTTTCAGCTAGAGAAGTCTGCTGCGCTTGGATTTGGCTTCCGCGCTGGATTTTTGGGTGTTCTGCATATGGATGTAGTGCGTGAACGATTGGAGCGTGAGCTTGATTTAGGACTCGTGATTACTACGCCACAGGTCGAATATCAGGTTGTGGCTCGCAATGGCGAGACGTTCGTACTGGATAGTCCAGCAGACTTTCCAGAGCCTGCTCAGATTGATGAAATTCGTGAACCGTGGATGCGATTAAGTGTGATCACGCCGTCTGAACACATAGGTGCTGTCATCGAATTGCTTTCGAATCGGCGTGGGAAGCACCATAAGATGGAGTACATCGAACCCACGCGCGTGTTAATTGGGTACGACATGCCTCTCGCTGAAATGTTGAGTGGTTTCTTCGATATGTTGAAGTCGGTCAGTCGAGGCTACGCATCAATGGACTATACATTTCTGGATTATCGGGTGGCAGATCTTGTGAGGCTCGATATTCGGGTTAATGGACAGCCCGTTGATGCGCTCTCGAGCATTGTCATGCGTGCAGCAGCCTCAACGATTGGTCGTGACTTAGCGCTGCGGCTCAAGCGTGAAATCCCCCACCAGCTCTTTGAAGTTGCCGTGCAAGCCGCAATCGGATCTCGAATTGTGGCGCGTGAAACTGTTCGTCCATTGCGTAAGGATGTACTGGCAAAGTGCTATGGCCGTGATGTTTCTAGGAAGAAGAAGCTGCTTGAATCGCAGAAAGAAGGTAAGCGACGTCTGAAGCGAGTCGGCCGTGTCGATATTCCACAGGAGGCTTTTTCCGCTGTGCTGGAAGTTGCAGCTACTGGTTCTCGGTAGACGTGTGTACACTTTCGGCGCTGAGATGCATATCGAGTACGGGTTGATGGAGAATTTCCGAAGTCGTTCAAGCGAGAAGGGCCACTACGACCGTAGACGACGCGGTGAGACTTTAGGTTGATCCATGATCGGGGATGCCAGCTAACGGACATGCTGGTTTGCCGAATGCCCGTATCGTTTTTGAGGAGGTATCGATGGCGCTGATCAATTTTGTTCGTGATTATGAGCGGTTGGGACGATTCCGATTCGGACGATTTGAAGGGATGCTCGGTCCGGGGATTGTTCTTGCGATCCCCATCCTTCACCAGATAACTCGATTAGATACACGGACGCAAGTTCTAGATATTCCTCGCCAGACCAACATTACGAAGGATAACGCGCCTATCGAAATCGACTTCCTTGTATACATGCGTGTTGACGTCAACCAAGCGGAGCGCGCAGTCCTCGAGGTTGAGGACTACCAACAGGCTGTTGTCGGCCTCGCTACAACCACTCTGCGAGCTGTAATCGGTGATATTGCACTCGATGATGTCCTCTCCCAGCGTGAACGGATTAACGAACTCATTCGGACGAAGCTTGATGCTGAGACCGAACGGTGGGGTATCAAGGTAACGAACGTTGAAATCCGAGAAATTGATCCGCCACGTGAGATTCAGGAAGCGATGAATCGCCAGATGTCAGCTGAACGCGTGCGGCGAGCAGTTATCCTCGAGGCGGAAGGTACTCGGCAATCTGACATTACGGTGGCTGAGGGGCAGAAGCAGGCGGCTATTCTTGAGGCTGAGGGCAATCGCCAGGCAGAGATTCTGCAAGCTGAAGGCGACAAGCAGGCGGCGGTCTTACGTGCTGGAGGATTCTCTGATGCGCTAGCGCGAATCTTTGAGACGGCCCGTACGGTTGATGACAACACGATGCGGTTACAGTATCTCGACACACTCAAATCGTTGGGTTCGAGTCCGGCGTCCAAGTTCATTTTCCCCATGGAGATCACAGAGATGCTGGGTACGCTGGCTGGTCGACGTAGCGGTGATGGCGAGAATTGAGGTTGGCACAGACGTTTACTGGAGTCTAGTAAGGCGGCGGGTCATGATGACTTGTCCGAAATGGCGCCGGACCAGGTTGAAGATGAATTGAAATCGACGTTCTTCTGGCATAAAGGTGTGTTTCTGGAATAGCTCAAGCGCTGGTTGATTGTGTTTGTCCACACGTAGCGTAATGTGTGCGTATCCACGAGAAATTGCGACGTTGATAGCGTGTTTCAATAGTGCGGATCCGTGTCCTCGGCGTCGTGCGGTTGTTGTAACTGCGAGTGCACTGATGTACGCCTCGCGGACGTGCAACCAGTGGGGAGGGAGCGGCGGGATGTGATAGGCCACTTGAAGGGTGCGCATCGGACCGAGAACGCCGGCCATTGCTCGGAATGCGCGTGCAGCTGCGAACGGCGTGGCCCTATTCTCCCACCGCACTAGAATTAACCCGATACACGTTGAGTCGGTTTCCGCGAGCCATGCATCGGGCAGTGATCCGAAGGCCCGAAGGCCGTATCCGACCGCTTGAGCCGCTTGGCGATCACGATCCCCGAAGATGTACGTGAATGTGGTTGGGAAGGCGTCGAGCATTAAGCGGCCCACCACCTCGGCATCCTCGTCGGAGGTTGTGGCGGGACGGATCGTGATCATGTGACGATAGCCTGCTGCCGCCGATCGCGGTATCTGTTGACCCCCAGCATCTTTAGGGCCATCCGTAGTTCCTCGGGCTGCATGGGCGCACTATAGGAGGTTCCTAGGCGTCGTGGGGTTTACTGAATGGCGATCCACACTTACGGTTTGTCGACTCTATCGGAAGATGATACGAAGCCGGAGTCCAAAAACCTATTCGGATGCTGGATGGCCGACACTCGATTCCTTTCCGTGTGGTTGGGACCAGAACACAAAAGAGGCGAAGCTCCAGACATGGATGCTCTCGAGGTGCGGGGTTATTCGCAGCAGCGTTATTCGTTCAACTTGGCTTCCCGATCTGCCAGCATTGTGGCTGTGTCAGACACGGGTACGATGTCGGCTGTTCCAGACGGAATAATGGGCCAGAGTCCCATCATTATTTGGGAAGCCTCGCTTGCCTCTACGACAAAAAACACTCTATGGCCAGCGGGATCGGTCCATGCGCCGATGACTCGATCCACATTGGCCTCGAGGGATGCAAGAACCGATCCGAATGATTTTTGTCCGGCTTCCTTGTCGTGGAGTGGGCAGGTAGTCTCATCGTGACGATGGGTGATGTGAAACAGCATACTTCGGCCTTCCGGTCGCATTTTGTGTCGTGTTACAACGGACTGAACTATTTGAGCATGCGTTCAATCACTGCACAACCAAGTTTTCCGATACGTTGCTGTCCAGGTAAACGGGCGGTCAATATCTCACGCATCCGTCATTAATGACTATAGGCGTGTTGGCACAGACCGTAATTCATTCCCGGGTTCCGTGGATCTGAATCTAGAATTGCTGAGCTATGGCCACGCTTCCTAAGAGCGGAATCCCCGCCGGATTTAACTTGATCGCCGATCACCAAATGGCGGGCGATCAGCCACGCGCTGTGGAGCAACTTGTGGAAGGCATTAACGACGAACATCGTGTCCAAACGCTCTTGGGCGTTACGGGGTCGGGGAAAACTTTCACGGTTGCGAATGTTATCCAGCAGATTCAGCGTCCTGCTCTTGTCTTGGCGCACAACAAAACGCTTGCAGCACAACTCGCTACCGAGTTCAAGGAGGTGTTTCCAGACAACGCGGTCGAGTATTTCGTCAGCTATTACGACTACTACCAGCCAGAGGCCTATATCGCTCGTTCGGATACCTTTATTGAGAAAGAGACAGACATTAATGCGGAGATCGAGAAGCTCCGATACTCCACAACTAGATCATTGTTTGAGCGACGTGACGTCATTGTGGTTGCCACTGTTTCCTGCATCTATGGAATCACCCCGCCCGAGGACTACGGGGATTTGAGTCTGTCAATGACTGCCGGCGGAAATTTTGACCGCCAGCGTCTTCTTCGCACGCTTATTGGTTTGCAATACAGTCGCAACGATTCGACATTGGACCACGGGCGTTTTCGAGTTCGTGGTGAGGTTCTTGAACTCTTTCCAACCTACGATGATTTCGTGCTTCGAATGGAATTCTTTGGGGACGAACTAGAACGAATCGTGAAATTGGAGCCGCTGACAGGGGAGATCTTAGAAGAACTTGATCGTCTTACGATTTATCCAGCTCGCTTTTACGTCACTCCTGCGGAACGTCTTCAACGGGCCGTTGAGACAATTGAACAAGAGTTGGAGGAGTGGCTAAGCAGGATTGAGGCCAAGGGGGAAATTCTGGAGGCAGCGCGCCTACGCCAGCGAACCAATTTTGATTTAGAGATGTTACGGGAGACCGGAACGTGTGCCGGAATTGAAAATTATAGTCGTCATCTCAATGCCCGAAGGCCCGGTGATCCCCCGTGGGTGCTTCTCGACTACATGCCGGATGACTATTTGCTGATCGTAGATGAGTCTCACGTCACGTTGCCTCAAGTCCGCGGCATGCTCGGTGGTGATCGTGCGCGTAAGGAAGCGCTGGTGAAATATGGGTTCCGGTTGCCGTCGGCGTTTGATAATCGGCCGCTATCCTTTGCGGAATTCGAATCCCACTTCAATACGGCGATTGTTATGTCTGCGACACCCGGACCCTATGAATATGAGCACAGCAGGCAGATTGTGGAGCAGATCGTACGTCCCACCGGGCTTTTAGATCCGGTTATCGAGGTGCGGAAGACCCAGGGTCAAATTGATGATCTTATTGGTGAAATTAACAGGCGGGTGTTGGTGCATGAGCGCGTGCTGATCACGACCCTAACGAAGCGTATGGCGGAGGATTTAGCCGAGTATCTTGCTGAGGTTGATATTAAAGTTCACTACTTGCATTCGGAGATCGACACGCTCGAACGTGTGGAAATATTGAGCGATCTTCGACGCGGGGTTTACGACGTGGTCGTCGGCATCAATCTACTGCGGGAAGGTTTGGATCTGCCGGAGGTTAGTCTGGTGGCAATCTTGGATGCTGATCAAGAAGGATTTCTTCGGTCGGATACCTCGCTGGTGCAAACCATTGGTCGTGCTGCCCGCCACGTGAATGGTCGGGTTGTCATGTATGCGGATGAGATTACCCAGAGCATGCAGCGAGCAATCGATGAGACGGATAGGCGCCGTGATGTGCAGGTTGCATACAACCGAGAGCACAAGATCACACCAGTCACCATCGTCAAGCGCTTGAGTGATCTAACCGACCGTGTGGCTCAAGAGGCGGGCCATGATGGTTCTGCAGAAGAGGCTGAGCACTCGCTTGAAACCGAGATGGGATTCAAGCGTATTGATGGGATGTCGAGGGTCGAGATTGCCCAAGGCGTCAAAGACCTTCAACGACAGATGCACCTTGCTGCCGATAGCCTCGAATTCGAAAAGGCGACGCTTCTCAGGGACCAGATTAGCCAGATGCGTCGAGAGTTGGAATCATCCCGCTCGTAGTTGTGTCACTATCCCGCCAGGATGGTTTTCTTGAGATGAATAGCCAACAGCTGTTGGATATACATGCGTACGGGAAAATGGCCGGCTCGTTGTGCTAGTTCGACCGGTTATCCGGTTTCGTGATCGGATAGCGCCAGCGCTTGGCCATCGGCAATATGCTCGTCTGTGGCAAGCGAACGCTGGAAGCCAGATTGCTTTCTGGATGCAGCAGGTAGCGCAGGGCTGGCTGGTTCTTGAGTTGACGGAGTCGGTCTTTGTTTTAGGTCTTCTGGCTTTTTTTCGGTCCATTCCCATGTTGGTTCTTTCACCCATAGGTGGCGTGTTTGCCGATAGATTTGATCGTCGTCGGATCGTCATTGGTGCCCAAGTTCTTATTGGGTTCACGATGCTTGCGATAGCGATTCTCGTGCTTATTGAGCGTGTTCACATCGTCCATTTGGTGGTGTCGTCGTTGGTAGTTGGTACGTCTTTTGCCATTAACGTTCCTGCTCGTATGGCATTGATGGCGGGTTTGGTCCCGCGCAAGCATCTGGCCAACGCTGTTGCTCTCCAAAGCACAACCCTCAACACCGCCCGAATTATTGGGCCATCCTTTGCTGGCTTGGTGATCGGAGTGATTGGAATCGCAGGCTCATATTTCATTCAGGTTGGGGGTTATGTGTGGAGTACGTTGAACATGCTTCGGATTACGTCGCCCCCACAGCCGGAGCGTCCGCGTTCTTCGACCATTACGGCCTTGCGTGAGGGATTTGGTTACGTGGTTCGGAGCAAAGTGGTCCTCGCGTTGATGTTGTTGGCGTTGGGCCCATCCCTTTTTGGTATGCCGGTAACGTATCTCATGCCTGCGTTTGTTCGACAGACACTGGGGGAGGGGCCGGAGGCACTTGGGTTCTTATTGGGCTCACTGGGGGTGGGGGCTCTCCTTGGGTCGGCCTTGGTGGTTAGCTTCTCCGACTTTCCTCATAAGGGCCGGGTTCTTCTTGTGGCGATCCTGATGCACGGAATTCTGATTATTAACCTTTCGTTTGCTCGATCGCTTGAGGTTGCTGCGATCTGCATCGGTTTGGTGGGATTCGTCCAATCGGTCTATATGGCTACAAATCAGATGGCGATCCAACTTCTCGTTCCAGATGCGTTGCGTGGTCGAGTCATGTCGGTCCGGATGATGACCTTTGGTCTGTCGCCGCTTGGGCTTCTGCCAATGTCTTTTATCGCCGAGCGACAGGGTGTCCCGCTTGCCATGGTCTTGGGTGGGGTGGCCAGCTTTCTTGTTGGTGTTGGTGTTCTTCTGTGGGCTCGCGAGCTGTGGAATCTGCGACCGGACGATGCGGAGGCCGAGGAATTTGCAAGTGATACGTCTTTGGGGTGATACCGTCGTATCTCGAAGCTACACGCCTTCGTGGCTTCCGTTGTTAACCCAACCGCCATCCACTGTGAGTGTATGGCCGGTCACAAAACTTGCTTTATCAGATAGCAGGAAAGCTGCGGCAGAACCCATTTCCTCAGGCGAACCGAGACGCCCTGCTGGTACTCGATCCAGCATGCGATCCAACGCTAAATTGTCGCGCTTTAGTCCGCGACGAAATAATGGGGTGTCGGTGTAGCCGGGTGCGACCGCGTTTACGCGGATACTCTGGCCGGCAAATTCCAGAGCCATGACCTGTGTCAGCATGATTACGGCGGCTTTTGAGGTGCAGTACGCAGCGCGTTGTCGGACGGCACGCTGTCCATACATCGAGGCGATGGTCACGATCGACCCGCCCCCATTTTGGGCCATGTGGCGGGCTGCTTCTTGCGCACCAAAGAAGAGGCCTTCGACATTCACATCCATAACCTTCCGCCACGCTTCGCGGGTGTGTTCGAGAACTCCAAAGCCGGCGCCAATTCCAGCACTTCCGACCCATCCGTGTAGCCCACCCAGTTCGCTTACGGCCAAACTCACTAGTTTGGCCTGGTCATTATCGGTGGTGACGTCTACAGGGCAGGTCACGGCTCGACGTCCGGCCTTTGTGACCATGGCTGCTGTTTCACTTAGACCATTGGTATCGATGTCGCCAAGAGCAACATCAGCCCCTTCCGCAGCGGCTGCTACCGCGCAGGCTTGGCCAATTCCAGATGCGGCTCCGGTAATCCCCACAACAAGATTTTTGAGGTGCATTGATGAGCTCCAGACGTCCACCCATGTTCAGGTTGTCCAGAGTAGACCATGAGGACTATGGGGTGGGAGGCTGTTGTAAGTTGATTTGTCGTAGTGGACAGTGGGCAGGTTGGACTGATTCGTTCAGGACACGTAGGCAAGCGGTCTTGGAGGTGCGCGGATAGAATTCCGTTGCTCGTCGTATCGGAATAGTCCATTGATGAACACACCTTTGAAGCAAGATGGAATGCGTGAAGTACTAGTGTTTGACGAACAAACGGAACAGGTGATTGGTCTTGGACGGTTCCACGTGCCGCCAAGATATAGAGGCTCGGTGAGATTCGATCTGCATCCACGTTGGAACCATGATGGGAATTTGGTGTGTATTGACTCGGTACATCAGGGGAGTCGCCAGATGTATGTTCTTGATGTTTCCGAGGCTCTCGACGCGTTAAATAAGGTGGTCTGAATTATGTCGAATCGTCCGGGCCGTGATGCGCTGCTTGAAATTCTGTGTGCCGAAGACGTGCGGTACATCTTTGGAAATCCTGGGACGACCGAAGGCGCGATCATGCATGCGCTCGAAGGTTGTCCGGATCTGGAATACGTTCTCGTCGCACAGGAAGGTGTTGCGATGGGTATGGCGGATGGTTATGCGCGCGAGACGGGAAAACCAGCCTTTGTAAATTTGCATATTGAGACGGGCCTTTCCAACGGATTAAGCCTATTGGTCAATGCCTTCGCGGGAGGAACGCCGCTTGTGTTGACTTCGGTCAATAGTGATATGTCGAAGGTTGCTGAGGGCCGGACCGATTTAGTGGATCTCACCCGTCCCTTCACAAAGTGGGGTGCAGAGGTAACGCATGCGGACCATCTGAGCGCAGTCATGCGTCGTGCGTTTCGGGTTGCGAAGACTCCGCCAACTGGACCGACCTATGTGTCGATAGCCCAAAACGCTTTGGACGAGTCAACATCGGTGAGCGTCAGCCCTTCGGGTGAACTCGACACCAGGATTTCAGCGGATGCTGAGTTGGTCGCAGCGGCTGCTCGTTTGCTTGTGGAGGCGAATCATCCAGTTTTGCTTGTCGGTGATCGTGTGGCCCAGTACGGAGCGGTTGATGCGGCTGTTGCCTTTGCCGAGCAGATCGGTGCTGAGGTCTACGGTGCGTCCTATCCAGAAATGATGTTTCCAACAACGCACGACCAGTGGGTAGGTCTGTTGCCACCCTATGTGCCGTTTTACCGTGATGCGTTGGCCAAGGCGGACGTCGTTGTAGCGGTTGGTGCGCGAGTGTTTCACGATTTCTTTCGTGCGGCGACGGAAGTATTGCCTGAGGGTGCGAAATTGATACAACTTGACATAATACAAGATGAAATCTCACGGACTGAGGTTGCTGACGTGGGCGTTTGGTCTGATCTTGGCTTGGGTCTGACTGCTCTGCGGGCTGCGGCACTCGAACGGTACACGCCTGAACAGGAGACGGCTGTTGCAGGACGAGTGCAGCGATTGTCAGCTGCCGCAGCCGATCGACGTAGGGCTTCAGTTGCGATCCCGCAGTCTGGATCATCAGATGCCCCCATGCCGGTGGGCGCGATGATGAGTGGTATAGCCGATGCGTTGCCGCAAAACGCGATAGTTGTGGATGACAGCGTTTCCTCACGTATGGATCTCCATGCGGCGGTGAGCTTTGATGAGAATAGGTGCGTACATGCAGAACGTGCCGGTGGAGCGATTGGATGGGGAATGGGTGCTGCGCTCGGTGTTTCTCTCGGTGCTCCGGATAGACCGGTTATCGCTGTTGTAGGTGATGGAAGTGCAATGATGACGGTTCAGGCGTTATGGACAGCTGCGACTTATCGAATTCCGATCGTCTATGTCATCTGTAACAACGCGTCATACCGCGTGCTTAAAGTCAACCTAAAACGCTGGTTTGGAGAGGTTCTGGGTGATCCAGATACACAAAGCAGGTATCTGGGTATGGACTTCGCTAACCCATTTAACTTTGCGTCAATAGCCCGTTCGTTTGGGGTTCCGGCGGAGCGCGTTAAGGATGCCAGCGAAGTTGCGGCTGCGGTCCGACGGGCGCTTGCTGTGGAAGGTCCCGCGCTAGTTGATGTGGTCATCGATGGCGGTGTGTAGAGCTACCGACGTTACGGGACCAGCACTACTTTCCCAATCGGATTACGGGATTCGACTGCGGCGTGCGCCACGGCTGCGTTTTCAAGTCCATAAGTTTTACTGACCACAGGCGCCAACTTTCCTTCGGCGACGAGTTTGTGCAACGTACGCATGATGTTTTTGGCATGGGCTTCTGTATTGCTGCGGCCGCCCCATCCGATGAGGCGAATGTTCTTTGTCCAGAAAGGAAAGAAATCCACCTGAGCCGATCCTGTGAATGAGTTCGAGCCGAGGCTTACGAGGCGTCCACCCTCGGCCATTAACTCGGGGCTCGTGGTGAAAATGTCTCCACCAACCGGGTCCCACACCACATCGACGCCGGAACCGTTCGTGAATTGCGCGACCTCAGCGGAAAGGTTGGCGACCTGTCCGTTGATCACATGATCCGCGCCCAATGCCCGAACGGCGTCGATCTTGCTGTTGTTGCTGACCACGCCGATTACTGTTGCACCGAGTTGCTTGGCCAGTTGTATGGCCAAGACGCCTGTCCCACCAGCAGCAGCATGGATTAGCACAGTCTCGTCAGGTTGCAGTCCAGCCGCGATTCGGAGGGTGTGATACGCAACCGGGGCATAGTTGAAAGCCGCCGCCTCGACGGGGCTCAAGCTTTCAGGATATGCCGTTGGTCCGGGAGTGTCTGGTGTTCCATTAACTAGAGACGGTGCCGGTACGACTCCGAATTCAACATACGATCCTGGCCTAAGACCGCCGATAAGGTGGCGTTCACCGGTCGAAATCCCACGGACGTTCTTGCCCACTTCAACCACTTCAACACATGCCGTTCCGCCAGGGATCCAGGGTGGGTGTCCCATCCCGTACACCGGTTCGGAATGCGATCCTACGCGTCCGCTCCCGCCTCGCCGGAGGTGAAGTTGGACGTAGTCGACAGCGATGGCGAGAACCTGCACTAGAACCTCGTCTGGAGTGGGGATCGGTGTCGAAATATCGGTTGCGCATAGGACTTCCGGTGACCCAGTGCGTTCGTAGATGATGGCGCGCATTAGCGAACCAAACAGACAGTTGTACAAATCCGCGAATAGGTTCCGTTCATTGCTCCGTGTGTGTCGATGTCAAAAAAAGTACAGGTGCTCAGCTGAGCCGGACGCATGTCACTGGAAACAGGCTGAATGTTATCGAGGTTGCCATCGTGGTTGCCGACTAACTCACACCAGCCATTGAAACCCCGGTTAACGTCATCGAAAGAGAGGATGCGTGGTGGAGGATTAAATTTGCTGATTCGAACGTCGGTGAGCGCTACGTTATGAGCCATGATTCGATGCTTGTGTCCGGGGATGTCCGTATTATTCCGAATGATAATGAGGGACGGCGACCATCGACCATTGAATGATATTCGGTGCTCTCCGCAGTATGGGATCGACCATCCGGGGCATTTAGGTTAGCGTCGAATGATGCGTTTGTTGTTATTGAAGTTGGAGATGCTTAAGTGTCACGGGTTCTGGTTGTAGACGACGAGGAAAGCCTCGTTACGGCGATTGCGTACAACCTGCGACGTGATGGTCATGAGGTTGAAACCGCTGCGGACGGGGAGCGTGCGCTGGAGGTCGCGCAGGCTACACAACCCGATCTCGTCGTGCTCGACCTTATGTTGCCGGGAATGGATGGGTTTGAGGTCTGCCGGCAGATTCGTCGCTCGAGTGCGGTTCCAATCTTAATGCTTTCGGCTCGTGATGAAGAGATCGATCGTGTTGTTGGGTTGGAAATCGGTGCGGACGATTACATGACGAAGCCGTTCTCGATGCGTGAGTTGGTTGCGCGGGTTAAGGCCATGCTGAGGCGCCGCGATTTCCTGCGCGAGGAAATACGTCATGCTGATGACGTCGACCAAACGGTGATTGAATGCGGCGGCCTAAGTATTTCCCGTGAAACGCGTCGGGTCGTTCTGGATGGTCAGATGGTTCAGCTCAAACCGAAGGAATTTGACTTACTTGAATTCTTGATGCGCAACTGCGGGCGTGTGTACTCGGCAACGCAACTGGTGGAGCATGTGTGGGGGTATGCGTACACGGGTGACACCCGCACGGTTCCGGTCCATATTCGGGGACTGCGACGGAAGATCGAGAGCGAACCGTCAAGTCCTGTGCGGATCGAAACGGTTCGCGGTGTCGGGTATCGGTTCGTGGGGTGATCTCGAGGCCGTTCGACTTACGAACACGAGCAGCGATCGCGGCTTTTTCTGGAGCGCTTGTTGTCAGCTTTCTCATCGGGGTCGTGATCGGATTGCGGTTTGACGTCCCACTGTTGACCGAATTCATTCTTCCACTCATTGGTTTGGCAGTCGTTGGTGGATTTGCCAGCGCCATACTTGTGGGAGCTGCCATTTCACAGGATGTCACTGCTCTAAAGCGGATTGACCGAATTGTTCGTACTCGATTGGTCGGTGGCCAGTCGCGATACACCCGGTTGTCACGGCGTACCGAAACGCAACTGCTGGCACGTTCCTTGGAAGAACAAACTACCGAACTGCAAAAAACCCTCCACGAGCTTGAGCTTGACCATGCTCGCTTGGAAGCTGTGCTTGAGTCGATGACGGACGGGGTCGTGATTGTTGATTCCGATGACACTGTGAGCCTTGTGAATCGTGCCGCCGGGGATCTGCTCGGTGTCGAGACCAGGATGGAAGGACAAGTAACGCTAGCTAATGCTCTCCGAGACAGCGATCTTGTTGAGCTGATCCGTGAACCGTCAAACCTCGGAACGTCGATAAATCGATTACTTACCATCGTTGCTACGGCGCGAGAGGTTCATGCCGTGGTGGTGCCATTGGGTCGGCAAGACGATCAGCAGCGTCTCGTGTTGCTTAGGGATTTGACAGTGCTGCGTCAGACAGAAGCTGTTCGTCGGGATTTTGTCGCGAATGTGTCGCACGAACTTCGGACGCCCGTATCCGCGCTGCGTGCTATGGCTGAGACTTTGGAGGGCCGTGCTGCTGACGATGATGAGACTCGGGCTGATTTTATTCGCCGGATCGTGGTTGAGACGGACCGACTCGGTCAAATTATTACGGAACTGCTCGATCTCGCCCGGATCGAATCAGGTATGTCTGATCTCGACCTTGCGGCTGTTGATCTAAACAACATTGTTGGAGTGTCTGCCGATCGACTCCGGCCGCAGGCGATGCGTAATGACTTAAAACTGGACATTGGTCTTTCGCCTGATTCCCTAGTTATTTGGGCCGATGCCGATCGTGTGGGGCGGGTTGTAATGAGTCTCATCCACAACGCCATTAAATTCACACCACCTGGAGGCTCGATTACGGTGGTCACAAAACTATTCGACGGTGCGGCACAAATGAGTGTGATCGATACGGGCCAGGGATTAGATCGACGTGATTTAGATCGTGTTTTTGAACGGTTTTATAAGTCCGATCCGGCACGAACAGGTTTGGGTGCTGGTCTGGGCCTTTCGATTGCACGACAGACGATACGTGAACACGGGGGACGTATATGGGCGGAGTCGTCTGGTCCTGCCCAGGGTGCGACGTTCACGATCGCTTTTCCTCTTCTCCCGTCGGAAGGCGGGCTCACTGCGACGTAGGTGCTTCGGTGATTGGATATCGATCTTCCGGGCTTTCAACAGGTCTGATGCTTCTTTTCCATGAGGGCGACGTCCATGTCCGTTCCCGAAGATGGCCACTCAGCGAATATCGAATGGATCCACCCTCATGGGCCCTGTGGGATCGAGGACGTTTACAGAACGTTCATGACAAATTTATCCAACGTTCAACAAAGGTTCGCGCGTGTTGATGTAATGCGAATACCTTTTGGTGGTTGAAATGACGGTGTTGGTTTTGAAGAACGAGGAGACGTTGAATGAGTTTAATGAGCCGAAGGCTCATGTTGCGCACAGCCGGACTTGGATCGCTTGCTGTAGGTGGACTTGCGGTGTTTGCCTCATGCGGTGATGCGAAGATCGCAACTACGAAAGCTTCGGTTGAGCGGGTTGGTGAGTCCGAAAAGATTGTTGAAGTGACGTCGTCCTCTGGCCCGATATCGGGCACGATTCTGGTCGATGGATCCAGTACTGTGGGTCCAATTAGTGCGGCGGTTGCTGAGGAATTCCAGGGGAAATTCTCTGGTGTGCGAGTTCCTGTTGGCGTCTCGGGTACGGGAGGCGGATTCAAGAAATTTTGTGAGAAAGAGACGGACATTTCCAATGCGTCGCGATTCATCAAATCGAAAGAGCAGATGCGATGCGGGGGTAACGCTATTGAGTACATCGAACTCCCTGTTGCAATTGATGGAATAGCCGTAGTTGTAAATCCCAGAAATACGGCGATCGGCGAATCAATCACGGTCGAAGAGCTCAACACAGTGTGGCGGCCAGAGGCGGAAGATACAGTCACAACGTGGAGCCAGGTCCGCGCGGGATTACCAGGCGAGAAGATGATTCTTTACGGGCCCGGTACTGACTCAGGCACGTATGACTATTTCACGAAGCAGATCAATGGTGAGGAGGGTGCGAGTCGCGGTGATTTCACGCCCAGTGAAGACGACAATGTACTGGTCCAGGGAGTTGCTGGGGACGTCAACGCGCTTGGTTTCTTCGGTCTAGCGTATTACGAGCAAAACCAAGAAATGCTCAAGGCGTTGAAAGTCGATGGGGGCGACGGGCCGGTTTTTCCCTCCCAAGAGAATGTTCTTAGTGGGAAGTATGCGCCACTGTCTCGAGTCATCTTCATCTACGTAAGTACGGTCGCTGCTGAGCGTCCAGAAGTCCAGACGTTTGTTGAGTTCTACCTCAGAAATGCGGCTGATTTGGTTGGGTCGGTCGGCTACGTGCAATTGCCGGACAAGATGTACCAGATGGCTCTCGAGCGATTTATGAGTCGAAAAACCGGCACGGTGTCCACCCGTGATGGTGTGTCGGATACACCGAATTCGGTTCTCGAGGCATGGGAGGCTGGTGCCTAATCGCCTTTGGAACGCTTTCTGTTGCTATTGCCTGCCGTGCATATGGGTGGCGTCTCCCCTTGCTTACCTTTCGCACGTGCGAGGTTTCGTCCTCTTCGGTCTGCCGGCCAGGTGTCGGTTCGGCACTTCGGCCAGCAGACGAAGTGGATTCCCCAATAATATGAGTCATGTATGTATGTGGCCGGTTGAAACGGAACTATGGGGAGCGTGTTGCGGCCGAAGGATGAGGTCGCAGTGAAGACGACAGCTGGCGGCAGGTCATCCGACTGTTGGCATGGATCGCGTCGCCGTCGCGTGTTTGTCGAACGCACCGTGCATACGGTTTTGTTTATGTGTGCGGCTGTTTCAGTGCTTACGACAGCTGGAATCGTGATTACGCTCGTGGGTGAGACGATCCAGTTTTTTGGCGATGTTTCAATCGTTGATTTTCTTACTGGCACTCGGTGGACGCCGCTCTTTGCGTCGCAACACTTTGGTGTTCTGCCGCTCGTCAATGGCACGGTGGCTGTTGCTCTGATTGCGATCGTCGTGGCGGTGCCAATTGGATTGTTGACGGCCGTCTTCCTCAGTGAGTATGCACCAGAGCGCGTTCGGGCGATTGTGAAGCCAATTCTAGAAATTCTGGCTGGTATCCCAACTGTGGTCTACGGGTATTTTGCGCTCCAATTCGTGACGCCTATTCTCCGAGAACTGTTTCCCCAGGCGCAGATCTTCAATGTGGCGAGTGCGGGGATTGTTATGGGTTTCATGATTCTTCCGATGATGGCCTCGATCAGTGAGGACGCGATCCGCGCTGTTCCACGTGATTTGCGTCAGGGTGCCTATGCGCTCGGGTCCACCAAACTAGAGGTCATTACACGGGTGGTAGTGCCTGGCGCTTTATCGGGGATTCTTGCGGCGATTATCTTGTCAATATCGAGGGCTATCGGTGAAACGATGATCGTGGCGATCGCAGCAGGTCTCCAACCCAAAATGGGATTCGACTTGCTCTCCTCCATGGAGACGATGACGGCGTATATCGTCCAGGTTAGTCTCGGTGATACCCAACAGGACACGATTGAGTTCCGCACGATCTTTGCGGTTGGAACTTTGTTGTTTGTCTTAACGTTCGTGATGAACATTCTGAGCGATCTGTTAGTGCGGCGGTATCGAGAGGCCTACGAATGAGTGCCGTGTCGCTAGTTGGGATCACCGCAGTAAGATCCGTTTGGGTCCAACGTCGTCGGAGAATTGTCGGCTGGGCCTTCTACGGCGTAACCATCGTATCGACTGTTCTCGGCATCGCAATGTTGGCTGTCTTGCTGATTGATGTCTTTATCGATGGTGCAAACCAGGTCGATGGTCATTTTCTAACGAATTATCCTTCGAGGTTTCCGGAAAAGGCGGGTCTACGCTCAGCGTTGTTAGGGACTCTTTGGATGCTTGGGCTAACCGCGATCTTGGCGTTCCCTATTGGGGTCGGTGCCGCGATCTATCTGGAGGAGTACGCACCGGAAAACTGGGTCACGCGTTTTGTCCAACTGAACATTGCGAATCTTGCTGGTGTTCCGAGCGTGGTTTACGGCTTGCTTGGGTTGGGGCTTTTTGTTCGGTGGCTTGGGCTTGGGCGCAGCATATTAGCTGGATCGATGACGATGTCCTTGCTGATTCTTCCGCTTATCATCGTGGCATCACGAGAGGCAATACGGGCTGTTCCGAACTCGTTGCGTGATGGGTCTCTCGCTCTTGGGGCAACGCGATGGCAGATGGTAAGTCGGACCGTGTTGCCGGGAGCTGCTGGAGGTGTTTTGACCGGTACTATTCTGGCTTTGGCCCGTGCTGTGGGTGAGACAGCTCCCCTAATTATGATTGGTGCGCTGACCTACATTGCATTTGACCCGCAAGGCCCAATGGATTTGTTTACAGTACTACCAATCCAGATTTTCAACTGGGTCTCGCTGCCACAGAAGGATTTTGCGGATCTAGCTGCGGGTGGTATTTGTGTGCTGCTTGTCGTGCTACTGATCGCCAATTCGACGGCGGTCATCATTCGATATCGAATGCAGAGGAAGCTTCAGTGATCAACGTGCGCGTCGGCGATCAGGAAAAGAACGTTGGCCCAGAGGAAGAAGGTGATCTGGAATACATTCTGGAATCCCGAAATCTTAGTTTTTGGTACGACGAAACACAGGTAATTGAAGACGTGACAATTAGTATGCGTGAGCGTCAGATCACTGCGATCATCGGACCGTCAGGTTGTGGTAAAAGCACGTTTCTTCGATGTTTCAACCGCATGAACGAGCTGATTGCTGGGACTCGAATAAGTGGTGAAGTCATATTCCGTGGCCATGACGTTAACGACCACTCGGTTGATCCCGTGGAAGTACGGCGACAGATTGGTATGGTTTTTCAGAAACCAAATCCCTTTCCAAAGTCCATCTACGATAACGTGGCATATGGCCCTCGTGTGAACCGGTATCAGGGTTCGTTGGACGAAATTGTTGAAGTGTCGCTGCAGCGGGCGGCTCTTTGGGATGAGGTGAAGGATGATCTCAAGAAGAGTGGGTTGGATCTTTCTGGAGGACAGCAACAGCGGTTGTGTATTGCTAGGGCGCTTGCAGTTGAGCCTGAAGTTCTCTTGATGGACGAGCCGTGTTCAGCTCTTGATCCTATCGCCACCACACGAATTGAAGATTTGATGCGTGAGCTTAGCGAGGACCTTTCGATCGTTATTGTTACGCACAATATGCAGCAAGCGGCCCGGGTATCAGATCGGACAGCTTTTTTCACGTTGGGCGAGAGGGGGACTGGAGTCTTGGTCGAATTCGACGAGACTCAGCGTATTTTCACGACTCCATCCGATGATCGTACTGAGGCCTACATTACAGGACGGTTTGGATAGGAAGAGAGGTTGCGGATGATTCCTCGAGCAGGTTACGACCAACAGCTGAAGCATGTTCAGGACGAACTGCTTCTCATTGGGAGCATGGTGGAAAAGACGATTCAACGGTCGATTGAATCGCTGAGTAATCGTGATCTTGTCCTTGCAAAACACATTGTTGACCATGACGATGAAATCGACGTTCGCCAACATCACCTGGAAGAATTCTGTATCGACGTGATCGCTAGGCAACAACCGATGGGTGGTGATCTGCGTGTTCTCATAACCGGGTTGCAGGTGGCATCCGAGCTGGAGCGGATGGGCGACTATGCCGAGGGGATAGCTAAGATCAGTATTCGTATGGGGCAGGAGCCGCCGTTAAAGCCTCTAATCGATATTCCACGTATGGCGGAAATCTCTGTCAGCATGTTGCGGCGCAGCCTAACGGCTCTGAATGCCCGCGACGCGGAAATGGCCAGGCAAGTCTGGATAGACGATGACGAGGTCGACCAACTAAACGAGCAAGTCTTTCGTGAGCTTGTGACCTTCATGTTCCAGAATCCACGGAACATCGAGCGTGCGACCTTGTTGATGTGGGTTGCGCACAATCTTGAGCGTGTGGCGGATCGTGCAACCAACATTGCCGAGCGCGTAATTTACTTGGCGACGGGCAAGATTCCCACAGATGGCCAGAGCTGGCCGGACGTGGGGAGGTCTACGACTGACGACGTAAGCGATACAACTACAAGCTAACGGTTCCTCTACTGGTGATTGGATGCGTGATTGACTCCGGCATGGCTGTTTGCGCCGGAGGCATCGCCGGGCGAGCTTTTGGCAACCAGGTGCGGTGTGTCGTGGTATCGAGTGTGCTCAACTTGGGTTCGGGATGCATGCTCAATCACCCTTAATCACACTTTGTTTGGGCTCCGTTTGAGGTTATCTACCCCACGGGGTACTGTTGGACGCTGGTGACAGGGAGGGCAATCTATTGAGCCGAGACGAAAGTCGGCCAAACGTTCTTCTTGTCGTTACTGACCAGCAGCGTGGTGACTGTCTCGGGATCGATGGCCATCCGGTCCTGCAGACCCCGCAGATGGACTGGATCGGTGCGTCCGGCACCTTCTTCCGCCGTGGCTACTCTGAGTGCCCATCGTGTATTCCAGCCCGGCGTACGCTCATGTCGGGCCGATCACCGGATGCAGATGGCATGGTCGGGTTTTTCTCCGCACCCTTCGACCCGCCGGCGACGCTGGCGGGCGAATTGCAAAGTGCTGGCTATGAAACGCGCCTTGTTGGTAAGGCGCACTTGCACCCGACGCGCCAGCGCTTTGGTTTTGATGTAATGGAGTTGGCTAACTCCACACGCGGTGAAGACAATGAATATCTTGACTGGCTCGGTGGCGAAGCCCCATCCGATCGCTGGGCCATGGCGCACGGCGCGACGCCCAATGGATGGATTGGTCGACCAAATCATCTGCCTGAAGAACAGACCCATACCTTCTGGTGTGTGTCACGGTCGATTGAATTCCTTGAGAAACGTGATCCGACGTGTCCATTTTTCCTGAACGTGGGGTTTATTGATCCACATCCGCCCATGACGCCGCCAGCCTGGTATTTTGATCGCTACGCGGCCCGTGATCTGCCCGGACCGGTGATGGGTGACTGGGTGGAGCCGTTCGACGGTCCGTCGCGCGGCATCATGCCGGAGGGCGGTCCATATGGCCAGCGAGGACCGATTGACCCGGGTGCGATGCACAACAATCGGGCGGCGTACTACGGGATGATCAACCATATCGATGACCAGGTCGGACGGTTGATCCAGTACATGCGCGATGCGGGGCTACTGGAGAACACCTTGATCGTGTTTGTGAGCGATCACGGCGAGATGCTGGGTGATCACCAGATGTATTCGAAGACGCGGGCTTTTGAAGCATCAGCGCGGATTCCCTTTCTGGCGCGGGCGCCCCAGCATCTTGGGTTTCCACGCGAGGTGGTTTGCAATCAGCCGGTCGGATTGCAGGACGTGATGCCGACGATCCTGGATATTGCGGGCGTGGCGATTCCCGAGGGCGTGACAGGGACCAGCTTTGTGCCGTTGATGCGGGGAGAGGCTGTGCCCTGGCGTCCGTATCTGCACGGCGAGCACTCCGGATGCTACCGATATGTGGACGGCAATCAATGGTTGGTGGATGAGCGCTACAAGTATGTGTGGATGACGCAGACCGGACGCGAGCACTTATTTGACTTGGCTGTTGACCCGAACGAGGAGCATGACCTGTCCGGCACTGAGGATTTGGGTCCGTGGC
>CAYRCL010000010.1:0-144953 GCA_964422795.1 uncultured Chloroflexota bacterium | reverse complement strand
CATGGGATCGCTCCCGCTGGACGAATTACTCACCGGACGGCTTCGAAACGATCAATTGAAGCGGACCGAAACGGCAGCACCTCAAGGAATCGATCACTCAAACCCTCATCCGGAACAAAGCATTGAGCCCAGAGACGATAGCAACTGGGTTAGCGAAAGCTACAGACACCAACCGTTGTACTTACACGTGTCCGGCCGGTTAGCCAGAAGACCATCAGCTAATACACCGAGAGCGAGGCGCTGTGCGAAACAGTATCAAGATCGTCGCGTTCAGAAGCCGTTAAACACCATTCTGCAGCAGCCATATTGACATCAACTTGCTCTGGGACATCACACCCCACAATCGCCGATGAAACTTCGGAATGCGACAACACCCAATTCAGCGCCACCTGCGACGGCGCACACTCGCGCTGTTCAGCAATCCGCTCGACCTCACTCAACACCTCAATCGCTTGACCACGGAACGATTGCTCATATAGACGGCGTGCGCTTTCAGCCATCACTGAGCCCTTCGGTGGTGGGGTAAATGGACGATAAAAGCCAGACAGTAGACCAATGGCTAACGGACCATACGTCATCAAACCCAAGTTTTCGACGCGGCAGAATGACAGCAATTCACGTTCAACATCCCGACATAACAGGTTATATGGACTCTGAACTACGGAAGGTCGCGGGCCGCCGAGTCGATCCGCGATACATAGCGCCTTACAAGCTTCCCACGCCGTGAAATTGGCTACGCCCCAGGCACGCGCTTTCCCCTGCCGAACAACATCGATCATTGACGCGACTGTTTCCTCTAACGCTGTCTCAACATCGCGGCAGTGAACGAGATAAATGTCGATGTGATCAGTGGCCAGTCGCTGAAGACTTCGATCAACCTCACGCATGATATGTAGCCGAGATCCACCAAAGTCATTCGGACCCGCACCGACATTCATCCCAACCTTCGAAGTAATGACTACCTCATCCCGGCAACCAGAAATCGAGCGACCAAGCGCCACCTCTGCCATACCCCCGTACGGTGAGTCCACTGTTTTCCCATAGCGGTTCGAACAATCAAAAAATGTGACGCCGTGGTCAAGCGCCTGCTGCACGACACTCACCATCGTATTAACATCACGCTGCCCTCGAAATCCAAGCCCCAAGGAAATCCGGGAGACATTGATCCCGCTACTTCCCAGCGACGAAATAGTCATGCGATCAATTAGGCGCCGAAGTCCAAGCTGGCAAACATCGAATCTCGATGACCCGAGCATGTCCTAGGCCCCAGCTGGATTCCACCACTAGACGAAGCCGTCGCACCGACACCGCAGGATCAAATCGATGCACGCGCAGACGCTGGTAATTCTCCCGCTCCGATATCAATTCGCGCCACGTGTCGTCGCCGTCGGAGTAGATCAACCGATAATCCTTCACGGTCTCCGGTTGCGGACCCCAAACCATGCGCTGGGTATATCGATCATCATGTGAGAGCGTGAGCACACGATGCTGACCGGTATCAAAGGTGATTCGAATTTCGCCAACAACCGTTGGCTTATCCCACTCTAATTGAATCCAGGCTGGAAACCCAAGATCAGGATCACTCATCCACCGATGTACACCGGGATCAGTCATCCCAGGACGAACACCGCCTGGACCTGAAACCGCCCTGGTCTCACCCGACAAGATCGAACCAGGCCTACCACCTTCCAAATAGCTGGAAGCGGTCACTTGTGCCGACCGTGCACCGTCAAGATCGTCTTCCGCTTTAACTCCAGGAATAAAACAATCGTCACGCACCAGTGTTTGCTGCAATTCCCGCACGAACAGGGCCTGCGCTGCCATGTCACGTGGAACCACCTCAGACCGCACGCCCAGTGCTGCTGCTGTTCCTACTGCCTGCCCAACCGAAGCACAGGTCGCCATCACCCGGGTCGATGAAAAAGCGAGATGGCTCGCTGAAATATTTCGACCCGCAAACATGAGATTAGGAACATTCTCGCTGACGCAAGCTCGTAGAGGAATCGTATACAAATACTCAGGTAACGGTTGATCACATGGCGGCTGATCAGAGTCATCAATGCCTTCAGGCGGGTGCGTATCTAGAGGCCATCCACCCACAGCAATTCCATCCGAAAACTCAACAGCGTCTTCAAGGTCAGACTGTGTGATCCGATATTGCCCGTTAAACCGACGACTCTCGCGCTTACCAGGCACAAAGCCAAACCATGTCAGTGCCCAGTTGTCAGCCCCGTGATCAGCACCGTTTTTAATGTGATCCCACACACCGTGCATGATTGCGAGCAGTTCGTGACGAATCTCCTCGTTATCCTTTATCGTATCCCGCGACCCGCCCCACTCGACCCACCAATAACCGTATTCCAACGATCGGTGATCCCGGAGCACGAGATCCTCCTCGGTGAACCGACGTGCAAATTCGGGCGGCACGTAACGCATCGGCCGCCCCATATCTCGTGCCTGAAAAAGCAATGAACTACCGAGCCGATGGTTATCTGCAGAGATCCCAGCTCGAGATTCGCCAAACTCCGAAGCAGCCTCGCGACCTTCTCGATAAGCAGCACCCGCCTCGACACCGAGCCGTCCATCGCCAGTGCAATCCACAAAAACCTGCGCTGCAAATCGGAAACAATCCTCTGTAGAAGCACGGGTCGCATGAGCAGCCACAATCACACCACCATCGAGCTCGACCCCATCCACCGTGGTATTGAGCATGAGTCGCAATCCCGGCTCCGCATGACACTTTTCATAGAGAATGAGATCAAGCATCGACGCGCTCCGCTGTGGGTTCCGGTAGGCCGTCTCTAATCGAATCTCCTCAATCAGACCACCTTCACGCGCTTCAGTTTTGAGGTGAACGCCGCGTTTACCACTCGCATCAGCACCCACCATGTGCATTCGAATCTCTGATGACGCGTTGCCGCCCAACACCGATCGGTCTTGACACAGAATCACACTAGCACCGGTACGAGCAGCGGCGAGGGCACATGCGGCACCTGAAGGCCCTCCACCAGCGACCAAAACATCGCAGCTGAGATCAAGGCGTTCAACCGACATTCATATGCCCCCGACCTGTCGAGAAATTCACGTTTCGAACCAAAACCATACTAGCGCTACCTCCAAACACAACCTCATCAGACCATATAGCAGGAACAACTGTTGATCAGGATCATCCCTAGAGCATCCAGCTATTCAAATGCAACAATTGAGTCAGGTATACCGAGAGAGATGACGTGCCTCCAACAACACCCAAAACTCTATCGAGCGATGAAGTCGCTTCGTTTTGGAACGACGGCTATCTCGTCCTCCCCGATCTCTTAAGCAAATCTGACATCGAGACGCTCCGCGCAAGCCTCGACGTTCTCGAATCCTGGGTACAGACACACACACATAACGACTTCAGCCGCGAACCTGAATCCCAGAATTCGAATCACATGGTGATCCGAAAGATCACCAACATTCACCTACACGGGGGCACGCCCTGGTCCGAACTCTTGACACGCAGTGACACCCTCGACATCTTCGAGGACTTGATAGGACCAGAAATCAAATTTCATCATTCGAAGGCAATGATGAAACCACCGTTGGAAGGATCGGTCAAAGTGTGGCACCAAGACCTCCCTGAAGGCTTCATCTCTGATGTAGAAGCGGACCGACTTCGTCCACTCGGGACACAACTCCAACCAGAACAAGTGCCCGTCGTAGCAATCCAGTACTACATCGATGATTCCACGCTCTCTAACGGTTGCATCCAGGTTGTACCTGGCAGTCATCGCCGTGGACTGTTCGAAGATCCATTAGACGAATCGCTGATTGATCCCCAGGAAATTATCCCTGCCGAAGTCCGTGCCGGAGGCGCACTCCTCTTCCATTGCCTCACCTATCACTACTCCGCACCGAACACGTCAAGAAATTGGCGCAGGGGTGTCGTGTTCGAATACATGGCCGAGACAGATGGAGTCGAACTGGACCCTGGATATGCTCAGAGGAATATCGGTTGGGGAACACTTCTACGCTCTAAGACTTAGCGATCCAAAGCGTTTGTGTCTCACACCCAATTCAACATCCAAGCAATGCTCGGATAGGAACCATCGAACGAACAGCTTGGCGTAATCGACAAACGTATATTAGGGAGCCCACATCCGGAGTTGAACCGGAGACCTCGTTCTTACCAAGAACGCGCTCTACCGACTGAGCTATGTGGGCCAACAAGAGTCTGGTGTACAAGCCTATCGTCCATCGAACCCTTAACGGAATTCGGATTCTCGGCCATCACACCATCGTGATGGCCAGAGCACCGAAACAAATCATCGCTACATCTTGGACAAGACACACCATTAGGTAGACCGGCTCCTCAACGGACGATTGGGTGGGGTTGGGGGAGGAGTAATAAGATCAACTTGTGCCAATTCCGCAGCGTCCAGAGTCCACGTCCCAGCGTCTGCATTGGCCCGCACCTGCTCTGCTGATGTTGCACCAGCAATAACAGAAGCTACGTGCGACTGTGCAACCAACCAACCAATGGACAAGTCAAGCATGGAACGCCCGGCCGTTTTGGCAACCGTCTCGAGCGCATCCAGTCGGTCGAAATTAGCATCAGACAACCAGCGTTCAGAAGACGGACCTTCAGCCAGACGGGAACCCGTCGGCGCAGTAACCCCACGACGGTACTTACCCGTGAGAAACCCGCCAGCCAGTGGTGAGTATGGAATAACCCCCAACCCTAATGCCTGACACGCCGGGATAAGCTCACCTTCTACATCACGATTGAGAAGACTATATTCGTTTTGAACGGACACAAATGCCGTCTGTTGTTTAGTGCTGGCCCTCCAATGCGCGTCCGTCACTTGCCAAGCTGCGAAGTTGCTATTGCCAACGCATCTAACCTTTCCGGATGCAACCAGTTCATCAAGAGCGTCAAGCGTTTCGCTCATCGGGGTCTCGGGATCAAATCGGTGTTGCTGATACAAATCAATATAGTCGGTTCCCAAGCGGCGGAGACTATCTTCGACCGCACGGCGAATCCACCTACCTGACGCACCGCATTGCCCGTCCGTTTCGCCCATTGGCATGGCGAACTTGGTTGCCACCACGACATCGCGACGGCGCCCACCAAGCGCACGACCCAGAAATTCTTCTGATTCACCACGGCCATAGACATCAGCTGTATCGAAAAAGTTAATCCCAACGTCAAGTGCGGCGTGGACAACGGAACGAGTAGCCGCCGCGTCAATACGTCGGCCAAAGTTGTTACATCCGAGGCCGACAACCGACACTTCGAGATCAGATCTACCAATCACTCGCCGTTGCATCACAGCCTCCTGTTGAACGCTTATACCGGTCAACCATGAATTGTATGAACATCGACGGATCGATTTCATCACGTCCAGCAACATACGATCCGGTCATCAACCTTCGGTCGAGGTACCCTAAAACCACGAAGCGCAGAGCAACACTATATAGCCCATGAAGCTAATGATTAATGGTCGCCCTCTCGTCACCGACCAGATCACAACGGACGACCACGGCGCAATGTTCATCGATCTGAAGCACATCAAATCCAATCTGGGAGCAATGATCAACACGGCCCGGAATGACAGCCAAGTCGTGATCTGTCTCAATGACCACTGCGTGACGTGGGGGCCACCCGATCTGCTGCACATCCACGACCGCACGTTCGTACGGATAGATAGTCTGACAACAGCGTTTGGCCTTCATCATGAGATCAGAGACGACACTTTCGTGATCAGCACAACACAACCCGGGCCAACAACCGGCCTTAGTATGGGTGATACACCACCCACGATTGAACTACCTAACATCGATACAGGTCTAACCGTCAGCAGCACCGACTTTCAGGGCCAACGCACGATATTCTTCATGTGGGCATCGTGGTGAGGATGCCGTGAGCAACTGCCTGGATGGCAGGGGTTTTCTTCGGCCCACTCAAGATCGGTTTCAGTCGTCTCAATCGCACAAGACGTTCAAGGACCAGAAATCGCTCGTCCTTGGTTGATCAAAGCAGGCGTTACATTCCCCAACCTGATCGACCGAAACAACCAGGTTGGAAACGCCTATAACCTCAAAGCCGTCCCGATCGGCATCCTGTTAGATGAGCACGGACAGTTGGTTCGCCCGGTTGGCCACGTAGATATTAACGATGCCCTATTTCGACGTGAGGTCACGGAGTGGGTCAAAACGGGAAACATCGCGGACTCCTGGACTGACGCTCCAGTTGTTCACTCTCTGCGTAGATTGACCGACAACGAGACTCGGTCAACCACCCATCTAAGGTCAGCCGTCCTCTTGCTTGCAGAAGGTGATCGGGACGCAGCCATTGAGGAGCTCACCCAAGCCTACCGCCTTGATCGAAACAACTTCATCATCCGCAAACAACTCTGGGCCCTCAATTCCCCTGAAGCCTTTTATCAGGATCGGGTCGACTACGCATGGCAACGCAAGCGCGTCGCATTCGAAGATGGCCATGGAATCCCAGGTCCAGTTCCTGACTCATCCACCTAGGACCCCAGCACGCTCAAGATCTCCTCAACATGACCCGCAGGTTCAACATCCGGCCAAACGTGCTCGACGTTCCCATCAGCACCGATTAAATACGTCACACGTTTCGTCCCCATGAACTTACGACCATACTGTCGCT
Organism: uncultured Chloroflexota bacterium; assembly: GCA_964422795.1. GTDB lineage: Bacteria > Chloroflexota > UBA11872 > UBA11872 > UBA11872 > UBA11872. The sequence goes on along the minus strand of CAYRCL010000010.1, from coordinate 138,298 downwards.
TTTCGACCCACGCTCCATAGGATTCGATCACCCGGTGATCCGTGTCGGCCAACAACTGGAAATTCAACGCATACTTTTCAGCAAAGGTCTCATGTGACGGTACGTCATCATCACTCACCCCAAACACATCCACCCCATGCGTGGTCAGTTGGTCGATATTGTCCCGGAAACTGCAGGCCTCAATCGTGCATCCTGGGGTGTCATCACGTGGATAAAAATACAGAATGACGCGTCGACCACGGTACTCGCTCAACGTGACGTCGGACCCATCGGTCGCGGTGACGGTGAAATCAGGCGCGGTGTCTCCGGGAGATAGCATCGACATATGTTTTACTCGTAGGCAGCATGAACTGATTGCCTATTCTGCGCTGGCATTCACGACAGAGCGAATTTCTTGATTGGATCACAACCAAGCCTATCCATACAGCGGATAGCCAGAACACTCCACGACCCTGATACTGTCAACACGTTCTCCGCAGGAGTCTGAGCAATGAACCATCAATCGGCTTACGAGTCCTTTGACCTAACCGGTCAAGTTGCACTCGTCACCGGAGCAGGACGAGGCATCGGAAGATCTATCGCACTAGCTCTTGCATCCGCAGGAGCTGACGTAGCACTATCGTCCCGATCGACCCAAGAGCTCGATTCCGTTTGCGAGACCATCACCATGACCGGTCGACGTGCCATTAGTCTTCCAGCCGACTTAGCAGACCTCGACGCTCTCGCACGAGTATTCACCGACGTCAAAGCCGAATATGGACGACTCGATATCCTCTGTAATAACGCAGGGACTGCATTTCGAAAACCGCTATTTGAGGTCACGCCATCTGACTGGGATCGCGTCGCCGACCTCAATCTAAAGAGCTTGTTCTTCGCCTGCCAGCACGGAATTCGGCAAATGAGCGATCAAGGTTATGGCCGTGTTATCAACATCGCGTCATTAACATCATTCCTCGGTTTCAAACCAGTCTCTGTTTACGGGGCTACCAAAGGCGGAGTAGCTCAACTCACTAAGGCGCTTGCCGTAGAGTTTGCAGACAGCGACATAACCGTCAACGCGATTGCACCCGGATATATTCTCACCGAGCTCACCCGTCCGGTTTTCGAAGACCCTGAAAGGCGCGAATGGCTCATGAGCCGTATTCCACAAGGTCGACACGGAAACCCCGATGACATCGCAGGAACAGCTGTGTTCCTAGCATCGGCGGCTTCGGCATATATCACAGGTACGATCATCCCTGTTGATGGTGGATGGTTAGCCGCCTAACTGCCCGGCGTCCACGACACGCATCCTTAAATCCGCTCTGAAAAGAATGTTCACCCATTCCTGTGTTGCATAGGCAGATCACATCGATCAACAAATGACATCGCTGAGCACAGCCGTATGGATCTTCGAAAAACCTCATTGGCCTTCCACAGGACCTCAATACGAAGCCCGAACGGTCCAGCAAAGAAAACGTCTAAAATGCCTAAACTGAACACACGCACCGTATCCACTTGGCGATCTACGATCCCTCGCAATCACCCTTCCCCAGTCCGTCTCGTATCATCGTCGCACGGACTCATGTACACCCGACCAGAGAACAAGCGCATCACCATCGATATGAGATCTAGTCACACATGAATAAGAGCTCCACTACTCGATCGTCACCCTCGAACCAGATCACACTAAAACCGTTCGAACAGGGCGACTTACCAACGGATGAACTTCCTGAACTTTCGGTCGTAATCCCCACATATCGACAATCGAAGGTGATTAAAAATCAAGTAGAAGACATCCTGCAAGCACTAGACGCGACTGCCCACAACTACGATGTTTTGGTTGTAGTAGACGGCGATATGGATGGAACACTCGAAGCCTTATCCACAATTAGTCACAACCGGCTGCGAATTTCTGTTCTGGATCGAAACTATGGCAAAGGCAACGCTGTTCGGCGAGGTCTGTTAGCCGTCGGTGGACGTTGTCGTGCGTTTCTCGACGGAGGCGGCGACATCCCACCCGAATGCCTCGTAGGAGCATACGAACAGTACCGAACCGCGGGATCCGACATCGTTGTCGGATCAAAACTGCATCCAAGTTCAGTGGTCGACTACCCCATCGTGCGTCGAATCTATAGCTGGGGATATCGCCAGCTAACGAGATTGTTGTTTGGCCTTGATGTTCGTGACACGCAGGTCGGTCTGAAGCTCTACCGTAACGCTGTAGTCCAGCAAGTATTTCCGCACGTCCGCACCTCCGGTTTTGCCTTTGACGTCGAAGCATTAGCCCTAGCTCGTCGTCTTGGATTTCGGTTGATAGCGGAAACCCCCATCGTGGTACGCGATCGGTACCCAAGCTCTATTCGTGTAACAACCATCGCTTCCATGTTCCTCGAAACCATCATGGTGTGGTGGCGACTCCAACGATTTGGACCTGACCAGCATGGCTCTTTCAAGCCGAGATTCGACTAAGCCACCATGTCAAACAGCTACGCCCAACGCCTGTAATCAGCGTCAACTGCTGATCAGAAACGCGTGCTACCTACGGACGAACGATTCCCCAAGAAACCAATGATCTCAACACCGAAAGATCAGCAACAGACCGACGACCAACAGCCACTTGAACGTTCCACAGAACTGAGTAGCCGCACGCAGACGCGGTTGGTTGCAGCATTGATCATCCTGGCAACCCTAAACGCGTTGATCTGGTCATTTGTCCGGGTCCCGGCCTTAGGTGGTCCTGACGAATTTGATCACTTCAAGATCGTGCAGAGCATTGTGACGCGCGGTGGCCTTGCGGTATTTGAGGGTTATGGTCCTGGAGCGTACGCGAGTGGGCCGATCCGGGCTCAAGTTGCACACGAGATCACGCCAAACGGCTTTGCCATCCCAGTAGCCATCGTCATTAGCCTCATAGGATCAAGCGAATACTCGTTCAATCTTCACGTCGCACGTCTCTTCACCGTTGGGCTATACCCGATAACGCTTTGGCTCGCATATCTCACTCTCCGACGCATCTTCGCTGATGTTTCAGTTGCACCGATATGGGGTGTCGCCGTAATGGCGACCGTGCCGATGTTCACCCTCGTTCACTCGTACTACACCAACGACACCCCGGCTATTGCCGCAAGCACATTCGCAATTTATGCGATGGTCCGAACGTGGCAATCTTCCTTTGCGCCTCGCGATATCGTCCTCTTGGGTATAGCCCTAGGTGTGGTCGCCCTTCACAAGTACACGGGATTCCTAATATTCCCAACAATCATGGCCATCACATTGTGGAGATTCCGTCGCGACCCGGGACGTCTGATTCGCATCGCGGGTGCCATCGTCACTCTAGCGAGTACCATCGCAGCTTGGTGGTACATCAGGAATTGGATCCTGTACGGCGATCCTATTGGAGTGGCGGTTACACAAGCAGCAATCGACTCCTCTGGCGGAGCACCCATTCCCCCAAGAGCACGTGGACTCAACCCTATTGAATTTGTGCAGGAAACGAACTGGATCAGAGAAAACTTCGCGACGTTTTGGGGTGGATACGGACTGGAGAAAATGAAGCTTCCCGGTGCCGCGTACGTCACCCTCACCATACTCATAGCAGCAGCTGCTGCTGGCCTTGGAATACGCATGGTTCGTGTTTGGTCTCGACTCAACAGGACCAACCTCCTGCCTCTCGTATTCATAATGGCGTTCCTACATCTCGGTCTGTGGATGTTGAGTTTCTGGAGCAGTTACAGTGTTGATGTCGCCCTCAGTGGTCGTTATGTTTTCCCATCATTTCTTCCCTTCATCGTCCTCGTCATATCAGGACTATCAGCGCTCAGAGCCTGGAAAGACCGCACTGCAGCATTGACCCTGGCAACCGTCCCCCTCATGGTCACCGCTAACGCTACCTATTTCATACAGACGCTCGTGCCGGATGTGGTGGCATCAGGAAACCTCACCTGAACTCTCAAACTTCAGCATTGCTGTGGCGTATGACTCGTGCCACCGTTTCGATCATCGCGCTCGCCTGGATATTGCTCATGGCATGTCAGCCTGTGCACATTCCAGTATTCGAGATCTCGCGCGAGTTTGCTCCCCACCGAACACAAGTGCTGAGCGGAGTAAAGGGGCAAACGTTCATCCCACCGACCGATGACTTATCACGCATTGATGTTTGGCTACACACGAAAGTGAGCCCAGGTGAATCCGTCCGCCTTAAATTTGAGCTCCACGAAAACGTTGACCGCCAAACCACCCTGGCAAGTGGAATTGCTGTTTTTGATCGATCTGGCTCGGGCTGGCAGGCCCGTTTATTGTTTGACCCATCACTAACACTACGTGAATCGGCACTGTATCTCCGTCTTGAAGCCATCCTGAGTAATTCAACCACACATCTACACCTCGACTACTACCGCGAGGACCTCTATCCGCACGGCGACTTACTCGACCTTGATCAGATCGAAGTTCCAGGTCAGGACCTCCGATTCAAGCTCTACCGAAGTCCAAAATTCCCTAAACCTCTTGCCTGGATGGAAGCCGCTATCGCACCTACTCTCGACGCAGCAGTAAAAGCCACGGGTCCACCGAATTGGGTGATATCCCTGCTTATGTGGATCGTGGCATTTTTAACTGCGAGTATTTTCGTTTCCGTCACTACGATCGCAGGACGGATGCTATCCAATACAAACCGCATCGAGATATCCATAACACTTGCACTGGTCTTAACCGGCCTTGCACTTGCGATCGTTGCTGGCCCTGAAGCGCCCGTTGGCAAGCTCGTGATCCCGCTCATGTAGATCTGACCTGGTCTTCGGAACGTCGTCAGACTTCGCTATCCCGCCTCCGCACAGCCTCTGCAAGAAGACCGAAACTGAACACTTGCACGCCAACAAGCAGTGACGCTGCAGCTACCAATCCCGCTGCAGAACTGCCCAAAAGCAACCAGACACCAAGTGCACATAGACCAAGAATCCAAATGAACACAGTGATGACTAGAAAAATCTTGATTGGATTGTGTCGAACCATTGCCTGAACCAAAACTTGCGCCATCCGCATTGAGTCGCGGAACACACGCACTTTGGAGTGTCCAACACGGGGCGCATAGGCAACAGGGACAAATGCAACGGCTCGTGCATCACTAATCATCGCGAGCGTCAAGCCAGTGGTAAAGCTAAAACCGGGACTTAACATCCCAAAGTAGCGGAGACAGTCCGCTTTGCGAAAAATTCGATAACCGGAATTGACGTCAGGAATGTGTCGACCGACCGCAAAGCTTGCAAACAGACGAAGCCCAGAACGCGCAAGAGCACGTGGTCCACGACCACGAAAATTCGGCCCCGTTCTTGCAGCAATTACCATATCAAGACGCGGAGCCAATCGAACGAGTTCGCCAACAGCCGCTGGAGGGTACGTCCCGTCAGCATCACAAATCATCACATGGCCATACTGGGCAGCCATAATTCCCCGGCGAAGCGACAGACCATAGCCTAGGTTTTGCGGCGTATCAAGAACCCGAGCACCCGCGCCATCCGCTTTTTCGGCAGTCCGATCGGTGGAACCATCATCCACAACCAAAATTTCATAGGGAACACCGGTCGCTTCAAACTCATGTTTGAACTGGGTCACAACATCTGCGACCGCAGCCTCCTCATTAAAGGCTGGGATTACGACCGACACGCCATCCATCACGTGACGCCCATCACCACTTGCAGCTCAATTTGGACTAACGTCATGAAGAGTCCAACCAGCACTCACGCCATTGCTGAAACATCAGAATTGTCCAAATCCGCTTGGCATGATTTCTTACGCCCCGTGCATGCTCATCCAACAACCGAGCAACTTCTCCCCCATTAAAGATTGCTTCTCTTTCTAGACGGACTGGGTCGAGATATTCGCGAACGAGATCTCGCAAATCACCGTTGATCCATGCTGCAACCGGAATGCTAAACCCACGTTTTCTCCGCCTGATGATGTCGGGTGGGAGAAGCCCTTCCATCGCACGACGAAGCAAGTACTTGCGAGTCATGCCGCGGAGCTTCAGCCTAAGCGGAATATGTTGGAGATACTCCATAACCTCTAGATTCAGGATGGGAACACGCGTTTCCAGTGCATTCGCCATGCTAGCGCGATCAACCTTCGTGAGGATGTCGCCCTCTAGATAGAGCTTAAAATCTTGGTACAAAATTCGGTTCAGGGGATGCTGCACGCCACTGGACTCCGCTATTTCAGCGAGCATCAACTCAAATCTGTCGTGATCAAGCTCACTGCGCACGTCTGGGTGAATAACTGCCATCTTGGCATCACCATATAGAGCCCCGGTCCATACCTGGTGCTGAACATATGGGGGTGAATCGGCACCTTGAATGAACCGTGAAAGTAAAAAGTCAAGGGAAAGATATTGGTTCGAAACCGGCATGCGGGTAACGGCCCATTCACCCCATCGCCGTAGCATCGCAGGTAGTGATCGATATAGTGGAGAAAGTCGGTGCGCTTGCAGCGTGGAGTATCCAGCCAGCATTTCGTCACCTCCGTCGCCTCCCAGTACGACCTTGACATGTTCGCGCGCAAACCGGCTGACAAGAAACGTCGGGATTATTGAAGGATCAGCGAAGGGCTCGTCAACAGCAGCGATAATCGTCGGCAATGCACCAAGCAAATCGTTCGGGCCCATCGGCAACTCGTGGTGTTCTGCTCCTATAGTTTTAGCGACCGAACGCGCATACGCGCTCTCGTCGAAAGACCGTTCTGCAAACGAGACCGAGAAGGTGGGGAGGGGATCATCGGCGATCTCGGACATTAAATAAGCCACCGTGCTTGAATCAATCCCGCCGCTTAATAGAACACCGACTGGCACATCACTTACCATCTCGCGTTCTACAGCACCACGCAAAACATGTAGAAACGTTTCTGCATGTTCAGCATCTGTACCTGGAGAAGGATTCGTCTCAGAAGGTGCAAGCTCCAAGTCCCAGTACTGATACTTTTGCACACCGCTGGGTGACGCAACCATCAGGCATCCGGGGCTCAGACGGTGGACACCTCTGAGAATGCTGTTAGGGGAGGGAACGTATTCGAGTGATAAATAGTCACTGAACGCATTCAAGTCAAGCTCACGTGAAACATATCCGCTTCGCAGAAGCGCCTTAATCTCTGACGCAAAAACTAGTGTTCCGTTGACATGCGCGTAATAGAGAGGCTTAATACCAGCCCGATCACGCGCCAAAACCAGCCGCTCACGTTTGCTATCCCAGACAGCAATTGCAAACATTCCATTGAGACGGTCGACGAAGTCATCACCCCATTGTTCATATGCATGCACAATCGTCTCGGTGTCAGAGCGCGTTCGAAATCGATGGCCACAGCATTCCAGGGCATTCCTCAATTCGACATAGTTATAAATCTCACCGTTTAGGATCACGTGAATCGTTCCAGATTCGTTCGAAATCGGCTGGTCACCACCATCGACGTCAATGATGCTGAGTCGGCGCATCGTGAGCCGCACGGGACCGTCTACAAGGAATCCTTGTCCATCTGGACCACGATGGATAAGAGACTCGCACATTGCGTGAAGAGCCAAGCCATCGTCAGTTGTGCGTCCGTCGAGATGGAAAATTCCAGCAATACCACACATATCAGATCGACTTCCCCATTGCAGCCACCTTAAGCGTTTGGATCGAATCGACCACCAAGTCCACCCTACAGATGCGAACGAGCCAACCCACGCAGGAATTGCCAGCCATAAACGAGATGACTCGCAATGATTGTGGGTGCGACACCAACACCAATCCAGAAACTACCGGAAGGACGCATTACAGATACAGCACTAATTGCAACTACTGCGCAATAAAACGCGACAGTAGCAAGAAAGACAACACGACCACCAGAAGTCCAGAACGACACGAGAGACCCAGCTATAAGCCAGACCAGCCAGAGACTTGGCACGAAATATGAAATGCGACGTGACGTTTCAGGAAACGCGCGCGCGAAATACCCACGGTGCCGCCCATACCCAGCAATCTGTTGCAGGTGTCCCAACATCACAGGCCGTCGGTGGTGATACACAAGTGCCTGAGGCTCATACATAATACGTCCGCCAAGTTTCACAATCTCCAAACAGAGTTTCGTATCTTCACCGGGATAGTAGGAACTATCGAATCCCCCCACGTTTTCAAAAGCGGACCGACGTAGAATCAGATTCATTGAAGGGTAATCATCCACAGCACGAGCCCGTTCTGGGATGTAACGATGCCGAGCAGGACCGGATACGATCCATGAAGAATAGGTCCAGCCAGACACCTGCGCCCGATAACCGTCATTTTCCGGAGTGACGCCGGGACCCCCAACCGCCCAGACTGCCTCGTCTTCAAAATGTGGCAGTGCTGCTTTGAGCCATCCAGCATCGGGGTAGGCGTCATCATCAATAAAAGCCAGAAATCGACCTCTCGCGGCTTGAGCACCGAGATCACGCTTGTCCGCTGGACCTACCGCACCACTTGACACGTAACGGGCGGTGTCACTCCCTGACTCGATTGGTTCATCAAGAACAACGATGGTCTCGTTTGCAGGACCGACAAGATCCGGAATCCGGGAAAGAACTTCGTCTAGGTAATTGGTCGCCTGGGCTGCAATAATTATGATCGAAACCACAACCGCAGGGCTTTCGTTGCAGTCCGGGTGGGATTTTTCTAATGACATCTGACACAGCACCAAGCGTCCATACAGACCGGGATCCAAACCATGCGGTTTATCCTTGCTTTATGTACTACGATCTTAGTCCGACATCACTAAATCGCGAGACATTTGTCAGGTCGTTCTGTCCTGTCCTTGTCAACAAGCCCATGTGTAAGGGACTTCCGTCCACATGAATGTTGCTATAAGCTTCCCACCTTTCGCGAGCGAAAAAGGGATACCTCTTCTCAGTCAAAACCGCCAGTACCAGGTCTTCTCGACCGGTCGGAGTGATGGCACGGGAGTTGTTGGTGTTCTGAACCGATTTGTGGGCGATAACGCAACGGTCATCTTCCCTGTCCTGCCCGCATTGGCCGCAACACTCCTCCAACAACAAGGACACGAGGTGGTATGGCTCGACGGTATAGCGGAGGGATGGGATTGGGAAACGTATTGCCATGAGATCGAATTAGCCCAACCCGACCTCATGATGATTGAAACAAAAACACCCAGCGCGCCGCCGATATATTCGGCAATTACAGATCTGAAATCTCGATTCCCCGAAATGAAGATCGCGCTCGTTGGAGATCATGTAACTGCCGTTCCTGAAGAACCTTTTCTATTTTGCCCTGTTGACTACGTAATCCGCGGGGGTCAGTTTGACTTCGCCATCCTTAACCTCGCGAACTTCCTAGGAAATCGCGAGGATTTGAGTAGTGGCGTGTTCTGGCGGCACGATAACAATGAGATTGTCAATTCCGGCGTCAACCCCGATCCACCCGTCGTCGTTGAGGTCCGACCGCACATTGATCGTGAGCTCGTCCGATGGGAACTGTACGCATATCGCAATGGGAATTTCCTAAAGAAAGGCACCTACGGGTGGGCTACTGGATCGACCGGCGCCGACTGTTGGTGGCGACGCAAGATTCCCGGAGGACCACGACATGGCGGCGGCGGCTGCACTTTCTGTTCTTGGACAAGCATGCTTCCCACATGGTCAGTTCGACCAGTGGACGATTACCTTGACGAGCTTGAACATTTAGTCGAGCTTGGTGTGGAAGAAGTCTTCGACGATACGGGAACATTCCCCGTAGGCCGATGGCTCACCGATTTCTGCACTGGATTCCACGAGCGTGGTCTGCACAAAGTACTAATGATGGGCTGCAACATGCGGGCTGACGCGTTGTCCCAAGCCGAGTACAACATGCTCGGTGAGAACAACTTCCGCTTCATCCTTTATGGCATCGAGTCAGCAAACCAACGATCACTCGACCTCCTTAACAAGGGGACTACCGTTCGGCAACAGTGGGAATCGGTGAAATGGGCTAGTGAGGCAGGACTCGAACCACATGTAACCTGCATGGTGGGCTATCCCTGGGAAACCTTCGATGAAGCCAAACGAACGATCGACTTCACCCGGGAAACGTTTGACCGCGGATGGATTAATACGTTGCAAGGAACGATCGTTATCCCATACCCAGGGACACAGCTCTACGCGCAAGCCCGAGCCAACGATTGGTTGCGATTTGATGGACCAGAAAACTGGGAACGCTATGACATGCGTGAACCCGTTCTCCGATCGCCGATCCCGACCGATGAGATCATGGGGCTCGTCCAATCACTCTACGCGAGCTTCCTCACACCACGATATGTTGCACGCAAGTTGATGCACTCGGTCAAGAGCCGCGATCACTTCCGGTATTACATTGTCCGCGGATCTCGCTATGTTGTGGGACACATGTTGGATTTCCGAAAAGGGCAACTCGAAACGAGCATTAACGGCTCTACAGAACCTGACACGGGTACAGCCCAGCTCCCGGTTAAGCTCTATACAGCCGGCGACTCAACCGCACCAGTAGACGAAACCTTGTTGGTTCCACCCGAACCAGAACCTGCTACGTCCGCAGGATAGGTGTACACCAACCAAAGGCTTTCGAAACAGCTCTGGCTAAAAACGTTTTCCTAGGCGTACGTGGGAACGGCCAGTCACCATTCCAGCCAATATCCAGTCGGTTACGCAGGCACGTCCTTCACAATCACAGCCGTACCATATGCGAGCATTTCAGCAGCGCCGCTTAGCACGACTGACGTAGTAAACCTCACATCAACCACAGCATTGGCACCAAGCGCCCGTGCCTGATCGCACATACGGTCTAGAGCTTGCTCCCGACTCTCAGCCAACAGCTTCGCATACTCGTGTATTTCACCACCGACTATGGATCTGAATCCGGCAAGAATGTCTCTCCCTACATGTCGTGCACGAATCGAATTCCCACGCGTCAGGCCTAAGGTCTGAACGATTCGCGTACCCGCTATCGTGGAGCTTGTCGTCACAAGAACGTCACTCATGCTTGTACATCTTTATACCGGTCGGTCTTTCGATCACGGATCCGCTGGCGCAGAACAGAGGAAAACAAAATAGCCGAGCCCACGAAAATCGCAACAAACGACACCTTAAAGAACAGCGAACTATCGTCGCCAATAATGAGCACATACACGATGTAACCACCATAAACAACCAGTCCAAGGACCAGAAAAAACAAACCCAGACGAGCACTCATGACCTAGTCCCTAACTGTGATTACCATCTCGAACACCGCGCTCACACGCCTCACAGACCGTCAATGGGATTAGACCCCAGCCCATCATATGACCGAATATATAGCACCCTAAACAGAAGCCCAGCGCACTCTGAATAGCTGCAACAAACGCGAGCACGCCAAGCACCATATAACCCACGAACGGATGACCCATAAGCACAAGAATCGCAGATATCGTGGAAAGTATTAACCCAATACTTTGAGCAAATCGGTTGGAGGGTCCGGGTGCCGGACTGAATGGATTACCTACAGCTGGAATGATGATCGCCGTCGTGAGCCACGCCAACGGATCAATTCGAGGCCCGCTGCTCACACGTGCTGCAAATCCGACCGCTATCACAACGACTAGCCACCGCACGTCAAAGACAATCGCAAGAACGGAGAGAGCTACAACAACCCCAGCCACCGTCCGAACAGCATATTCGTTAACAGGGTTAGGAAATGAAAAAAAAGAAAACATGCGACTCTGCATATGTCCACTCGCTTTCTCGTCAAATCGGCCCAATCACTGCCGCGTTAAACCTCGCTAGGGTGGGCTAAGCCCTAGAGAACCTGTCACCCCAAAAGGTCGGGGAGGCGAGATTCGAACTCGCGACCTCGGCGTCCCAAACGCCGCGCGCTACCAAGCTGCGCCACTCCCCGTCGATATCAATCGTATACCGCTTGTGGCCACAGCGGGTTAGGTCAGCAACAAATACGCACCAGAATCAGTAAATTTCAACTCCGAATGTTGCAGATCGCCTCCAAATTTAACCAGATGGGACATCCGGATCTGAGGGCACACCCGGAACCCTGTCAACACCCCAGCGGGCTGCTTCCTCAAGATTCTCATCAAACCATTTGTTATACGCCGATGGGAAACGAGCTTTCGCATGATCTATTCCAACCACAAAACGATTTGGCCACGCCTTATAACTCGATCTAAATATGGTTGTAACCGGTTCCCCATCTACTCGCACAATGGTCCGCGCAAATTCGGCTTGTACACCCCGCTTCGCGAATTCGAGCTGTTCCTCAAAATCCGGAGCCTCCGTAGCATCAACAATCCCCTCATCATCAGGTGGATCAACCCAGTCCCATAGCCGTGGTTCGCCCAGCGTTACAACACGACCATCGCTCGTGCCCCAAATCTCAAAATCCAGAGTTGCGAGACGCCGATCCAGATGCGTCCGCAACATGATCGGCGTCTCATAGTCGTTTACAAATTTCAGATCCAGCCCGGGAGAGAATATCGTCGCGTCATAGCCAATCGGTAAAGCACCCATCTCGTAGTAGCGCACCCGATAAAGATGGGGCCACCGTTCCGTAATCGGAAGACCAGCCGCTAGCGCCGCACGAAACAGAGTGGTTGACACCTGACATATCCCACCACCAATACCTTGCTCGGTCTTGTCCTCAACAATCACACTACCTTCCGTCCAGCCATGCCCAAGAGTAAAGCGGCCAATGCGTTCGTTGAATGAGAACGTTTCGCCAGGCCGCACGATAACCCCATCGAGTTTCGATGCCCCCACAGCGATATTGTGATCCCGATATTCGGGCGAACCTTTATATATCGAGGAACCAACAGCTATCAGATCCTTAATACCCAGAGGGTTTTCCATGTGGTCAAAATCTTTGTTGAGCACAATCACCGGAATTTCCACACGCCGAGCATCGGTGGTATGAGCCGCACTATGGATCGCCTTCTCCAATTCCGTGCGGTCAATTCGTTGGCCTCTGTTTCCTGGCTGGAATGCAACAACACGATCTGCTTGCTCATCGAACTCAAAAACACCGCGTCGAGCTTCGGCTGTCAAGGTCTGCTCAATAGTCCGAAAGAGGTCGTTAAATCGTGTGAACTCGAATCTAGGCTCTATGTGACCGCCATGGGCCTCAGTCACAATGGCCGTGATGAGTTGCGCGGGCTCCAGAACCCATCCCCTGTTTTGGTGCATCAGCCAAATCGGTTGCGAGACCATCCGCTGGATGTTTGTTATCGCCTCTTCGGCGGACGCCGTCAAAACTTCGGGCACATCTTCTTGGTATTTAACCTCAATGACATGACCATCCAAACGCTGACCAAGACCGTCCTCCAAGTCATCCAAGGCCCGTTCTACATCCGCCACCTGACCCGTCTGGCTTCTTGTCAGATCCAGGCTTTTGTCACGACGGATGCCCACACTCGCATTGATAGCAGGCCGATCGAATTCCGCAGCAATGGACAAGATGTATCGACGAGCTAAATCACGATCGAATGTGAAGCCATCCGTCGAAGGCCCTGCGACTTCAGGCACCCGCTGAAACAGATCGAACACACCGCCCGGAGCCGTAGCTAGTACCAACTCGCGAAGTGGCGCTCGGAAATCAGCATATAGCCCAATATCGGACGCCGTCGGGCGCCAAACTCTACCCTTGATCTTGAAAATAGCCGGGTTAGCCAAGAACGGCGCCCATACAGCCTCGAGATGGGAAAGCGCATCTTCGGGGCTAAGCCCACCAACATTGATGCCCCCGACTCGTGCATCGAGATCAAATAAACGGGAGTTTCCTCCTGTTCGTACCGAAGCGAAAGCCACAGGCCATGCCGCGACCGCACCCCCTAACACCAGAAGGACTAAAGTCCGACGGGTTATCCCGCCGACATTTCTCGACACCCTGTACCCCGAGCGACTCTGACTACATCCGACAACCCTGCCATCCAAATCTCAAACCGGCCAGTTCGCACAGCATCCCGTAAGCAGAACAGATTAACCGTATCCTGATGTAACAATTGTCCACATCATTACTCGATCGCACCAGTCATCACTCCGAGATATCCTTCCACAATGCCCAACAAACACCGTTCCGGAGTTGTTACACGCCCACGTCGCTGGCGGGAAACAAAAACTATACGTCGAACCCGTACAGCGGTTATCGTTCAACGTCTTCACGAAACCTATCCAAACGCCTCGGCCGAACTTACCTATGCCTCACCGTTTCAATTTCTTATAGCTGTCATCCTCTCGGCTCAAACAACCGACATAACCGTCAATCGGGTTACTCCAACCCTGTTCGCACATTTCCCCGACCCTAAATCGTTGGCATCGGCATCTCAGCTAGAAGTCGAAGAGCTGGTTCGACAAACTGGTTTCTTTCGCAGCAAAGCACGCGCCATCCGTGAGACATCGGCGCAGCTTCTGACAGATTTTGACGGCGAAGTTCCAAGAACAATGGAAGAACTGCTTCGTCTCCGGGGTGTTGCCCGGAAAACTGCGAACGTGGTACTAGGGGAAGCGTTCGGTGTCGCAAGTGGGATTGTCGTGGACACCCACGTTAAACGCCTTGCTCAACGCCTTGGTCTGACTCGCGCCACCGACCCGGTGAAGATCGAACTCGATCTTATGGATCTTCTCGAGTCCAAGGAGTGGATTTTTGCTGGCATTGCCATTATCTGGCACGGACGTCGTGTGTGCGACGCACGCAATCCGGACTGTGAGAACTGTGGACTCAACGACGTTTGCCCATCATCCACGACATCGAATCGACCGATAAAATCCCCATTTTCCTAAGGAACGCACTGAGCCTTATATTGGATAACCCTACCCAAACGTATGCGCACTCAGCATCTGTTATACCCAGCACGGTTAGTCGTCGATACACACTGAACAAGGAAAGCACGACACCTCCTGACCGATCATGCCATCGAGAATTGACGTTATTGACCAGCTGAAAATCCCGCACAAAGCGCACTGGACTAGTCGTGCACCGTAGCAACTGTCTTAAATTCACCCCGTGAACCACCAATCATTTCGGTGACAGGACGTAAACTCGTACTCTGGGTTCGCCGCAAACGATTTGAGAGTGCGCAATGTTTGATTCTGTACACCACATAGCCTATGTCGTTCATGATCGCGAGTCCGCGCTTGCCCTATTCCGCGACAAACTGGGAATGACACCTTTCAAGATTTGGGAGTCGGAAGAAGAAGGCAACGCGTATGCAGCGTTACAGATTGGAGACACCGAAAGCTATCTTGAGATTATTTGCCCATTAAACAACGACGTGAGCAAGTTCGCGCCCCATTTGAAAGAACACGGTCCGAGCGTGCATCACGTTGCCTTTCGCGACGACAATTTCGACGACACAATTAAAACACTGAGTGGAACTCTTGGAATAACGGGCACCGATCCCATCATCAGTTCGTCGGATTGGAGAATCACCTTTCTTGACACCGAGGCTACACTCGGTCTTGGACTGCAACTTGTAGATGGGAGACACGGCTAATGAACAACACGAATAGTCTCCGCAATAGCCAAGAACATGAGCGCGGCCCAGTAACGCGCGCACACCTTGCCGAGCGCGGACCCGCTATATGGCTGGCCGGAGACCCAGAGGACCTAAAAGTTTGGTTGCCACGCGGAGGCTACGGAATCGTCACCAATACGGTCGTGCTTGACGACATGACACAGAAGTATGGCCAACTTACCGAAGTTGTTCAACGCTACCTTGACATCACCGATAAACCTGTCGTTGTCGAAATTGACGGACATACAACCGAAGAATTGTTAGATGTAGCACACGTGTTCACGCGCATGTCCGATCAAATAGTGATCAAGATTCCATGCGCGATTCAAGGCTTAGAGGCTTTCGCTGCGCTTGCCGCTGAAGGGGTGGAAACATTCTGCACGACTACCTTCAACCTCACCCAGGCTGCTGTCGTCGCGCAGGCAGGAGCAACCCACATACTTCCGTTCTGCGAACCCTATAAGGAGGTTGGTGTCAACCCAGTCTGGCATGTCCAAGAATGTGTGAAGATGTTGGCAGGGTGGGAGCAGCGACCCTACGTTACAGCTGCTCTCGTACGCTCTATCGACGTCGCTGGAGCAGCGCTGAACGCTGGCGCGGACGGCATTATCGTGTTCTGGGAAGTTTTCCGAGACATGATGGCGAGCCCACTGACAGACCAGTGGAACGCCACATTCCTCGAACGATGGCAAACGATGCATGCATCGGGCCTACTCGATGGGGTTCCCGTTGCAGAAACTTCACACTGAGCAAATCGACGGCTGTTGTCACCAATTCAATGGTGACTAGGATCTAGCTTGCCACCCTCTCAAACAGGTGAACCCTTGTCAGGCCGACGAACTCTGCCGCTTGCCTAGTGCACGAAGAACGCGAGACCTTGTCTTATCAGCTACGACACAGACCAACCAGACTGACGGACGAAGCCGCCAAATGAACCGGACCACGAGCCACCTCCGGTTTTGATCACAGTATCGATGAGCGTGTCGTCAAGAATTGTGGGAACAAATCCACCGATCGCACTAGCAAAGAGCGTGACGAGGAGCTTCAATCCACGTGACAGCATTAGCATAAAGACCGTCACGTCTAAGCTAATACAAGGTCGTTGTTCGCGGCAACGAGGTGCTGGGCGGGCCATATGTCACATGGAGACGTCCATCCAACGGCTCTGCGATGACCCCAGCATTCGTCTGGATGCCATCAACAGCACATGTTTCACGACAAATAGACATGGGGTGATTCTTCTTATCCGCCAATATTTCAAATCCAACGTCAACGCTAAATCCTGTGCGAAACTCAGCCAACGCCTCATTAACCCGATCGTGTCTGGCCTGTGCACTAGGACAAAAACACTTGTGTTGGTCGAGTTCGCGGTCCGCGCACGATGGCGACGCAATCACGTTGGCATGCCCCACAGAATCACGGCCACCATCAATCCATACTTGCCGTTCTGGAAGAAGTTCCATCACCCCAACGTTTCCATTAGCATCACTTACTGCATACGCGCCAACACTCTCACCTCCAATCGCAGCAGCCAATTCCCTCATCGCATGCACGGTCCCACATTCCAAAAGCATGCGCTTGAGCATCGAATTCCCCCCACCCCGATTACCCTCAAGGTAGAGTGACATCCCCCACAATGAAACACCCATTGAACTGAGACCAATCCCGGCAAGGTGCCCCGCATACGAAAAGCTCAAGATCGATGGAAAGCCTGACGGGTGAACACATAACACGATCGAACGCTCATTAGCACCGATCCCAGTATCCTTATTCTGACCTGCGTACACTGACCCGTCTCCCGTGTACTCAGGCCCCACAGCAAAAGCCGTGCACTCATCCTGATTACAGCCAGGCACCGCCATACCCCACTGCAACCAGAGCGCCGCGCGAAGATCAATCCCTGCGCCATCGGCAATACCCTTGACTTCGTCAAGTAAGTGCGGGGCCCACTTAGATAGAAACGGTTCCACTTCGGACGCCTGACGGAGCGATCTGTCACGCTCACGCACTCCAAGACGCGACTCAATTTCGACTCTGATCACCTGCGCCATAGATCTACCGTGTAACCACCCGACCTCATATGGCTCTCCGATCGCCCGAAGTAATGGAAAGGTCGGCATTCTCATCTCTTCGATCTATCACCCACCAAACACGTCATAAGTTCACCGATAGTAGGAACAATTGGCATACAGTGTGAACCTTCACAACCAGAAACACAGCTACACATCACACTTACCGGCCAACACCCAAGTATGATCGACGGCCATATGAACAGATAACCGCACAGTGCTCCGACGCCAAAAAGCCACACTAATAGCGATCGTTGTTCTCTTCACCTTCGCCGTCTATATCGGCCTACCAGCAACCACCGGGATTCCACTTGAGATCGGTGGACGAGACCTGTCCAACCTTCCTTTTCGTCAAGGACTCGACCTACAAGGTGGCCTGCATGTCCGCTTCGAGGCCCGACCTCCGCAGGGACAAACTTTGCGTGACGGCGACATGGAAGCCGTCAAAACCATCATTGAAAATCGCGTCAACGCTCTCGGCGTAGCAGAACCGTTGATCCAGATTGAAGGCAACAACCGCCTAATCGTCGAGTTGCCTGGCATTGATGACCCCGAAGCGGCAATCCGTGTCTTCCGACAAACGGGCCAACTCTTGATTTTGAACACTGGAAATCAATTCATGCAGGAAGGATCGCTTTTAACTCCCACCCCGGATCGGACAGTACTTATGGGACGTGACCTAATGGACGCCCGTGTTGGATTTGATGCTCTGGCCTCACCGCGTATCGAGTTCGATTTGCATCCGGAAGCAGGAGAACGCTTCTCAGAATATACCTCCAATCACATTGGAGAAGTGCTCACGATTACCGTCGACGATATCGTTATCAGCTCTGCTTCGATCCGATCAGAAATCCGCGACCGCGGGGTAATCACCGGTTCGTTCACAGCCGATCAAGCCCGCCACATAGCCATCCAGCTCCGTTACGGCGCGCTGCCCGTACCACTCGAAGTTGTCGAAAGCTTGAGTGTTCAACCCACACTCGGCCAAGAAGCTGTTAAGTCAAGCGTACGTGCTGGCATCATCGGCGCAGTTCTTGTCGCCGTTTTCATGACTCTGTATTATCGCGTCCCAGGCCTCGTGGCAGTTGTGGCTCTCGTCGTCTATAGCTCACTTGTATTCGCCATCTTTAAACTTGTCCCTGTCACTCTCACGCTCTCGGGCCTTGCCGGATTTATCCTTTCTATCGGCGTAGCCGTTGACGCGAACGTCCTTATATTCGAACGGACTCGCGAGGAAGCACGCAGTGGACGCTCAATCCGCCGATCAATTGAGGTGGGGTTCAACCGAGCTTGGCCCTCAATACGCGATTCAAATATTTCCACGCTCATCATCTGCGCTGTTCTTTTTGGCTTCGGAAGCGGCGGTGTCCGCGGCTTCGCCGTCACACTAGCAATTGGGATCGCAGTAAGCGTATTCAGTGCAATAACAGTAAGCAGAAATCTACTTCGACTGGCAATCGCCTTCCCTACACTTAGACGTGCTCGCTTTTTCGGCGTTGACGCCGTGGATCCATCAAGCAACTAATGTTCAAGATCACGTCACGCCGTCCGTGGTGGTACCTGCTTTCCTTGAGCGTTCTTTTGCCAGGCATAATTGCGCTACTAACCGGTGGGCTCAAGCCTGGAATCGATTTCACCGGCGGATCATTACTTCACCTTCGTTTCGATCAACCGGTTCAACAACACTTTATTCAAGATATAGCCGCGGAATCGGGTTACCCAAGAGCAACAGTGCAACTTACAGACCTAAACGGCGTCCTTATACGAACCGAAACTATTGACTCAGAAAATAAATCCATCCTTGTCGACGCGTTATTCGAACGCGCAGGAACCGGACAGGAATTGAGCTTTTCTTCAATCGGACCCGTCGTTGGATCCGAGCTAACACGAGCAGCGATAGTAGCTGTATTAGTGGCCTCAACACTCATTCTGGCTTACATAACGTGGGCTTTCCGGCGTATGGAACGACCTATGGTTCTTGGAATATCCGCCATAGGTGCTTTAATTCACGACGCCATATTTCTTCTCGGCCTCTTTGCCGTACTCGGACATCTTGCAGATGTTCAGATAGACGCCCTGTTCGTAACCGCCGTACTAACTGTAATCGGATTTTCCGTTAACGACACCATAGTCGTCTTCGATCGGATCCGCGAAAACCGGCAACGCCATCTCGGTATGCCCGAGAGCGAGCGTCCATCATTCGAGGAGACGGTAAACCTAAGCGTGAATCAAAGCCTGACACGTTCACTCAACACATCCCTTACAGCTCTACTAGTGTTATTTGCGTTGATTATGCTTGGCGGACCAACGATACGGCTCTTCGTCACCGCCCTTGCTGCAGGTTTTCTGGTTGGAACATACTCCTCACTCTTCAATGCAGCATGTGTCGTTGTTTCTTGGGATCAATCGGATGCCCCCCGCGTATGGAAATCCTTAGGCAGGCTGATCAGAACCGAACAAACCTAGACGCTTGTGCCTATCGAATTAAGCTCCGCGATATCCTGACCATACTCAACAAGTTCGCCATCATTAATCAGAAACTGTGTGAGTGTCCCAGCTATCGGGGCGCACACCTCATGTGTAACTCCCAACACATCCACAAAGCCAATTGCCTGTCCCTCTTCAACTGAATCGCCCGCCCTGGCTAGCGGCAATGACCCAGCCTCAGCAGTAGCTCTGAACACACCCACTTGTTCCGCCGTAATAGTCGTATGCCCCACACCGGGAGACACTGTTTGCTCCTCGCTAGATTCGGCATTCGGTATATCCATAGCCTCAACCATCGAACGGCGCAGCCGGATCGTACGATCCCCACATCCGACCTCTATTTCCTCAGCACCCGTTTCCCTCAGTAAGGTAGCTAGCCGCGGGATATCGTTCTCCAGAGTTTCATCCCAATCACCTTCGCTGGTCATAAACACTCCGTACCCCGCTCAAACACGGGTTTGATAGCTTCCATTTCTAGTGTCTATACGCAAAACGTCACCTTTTTCAATGAATAGCGGAACTTGTACTGAAAGACCGGTCGCTAAAATCGCCTGCTTAGTTGCACCGGTCGCAGTATCACCCCGAACACCCGGTTCGGTATCAGCAACCTCAATTTCAACAGAAATTGGAAGCTCAATACCGATTGGTGAGCCTTCAAACGTTTGTATTTCAAGTTCTAAGCCATCCGGCAAATAGTTTGCAGCATCACCAACTAAATCGCGTGAGAGCACCAGTTCGTCATAAGACGCCGTGTCCATAAAATGAAATCCCGCGTCATCACGGTACAGATACTGGACATTATGCGAATCCAAAATTACCCGCTCAAAGCGCTTGGACGCTTGAAAGGTTCGATCAGTTGTTGATCCACCGAGTACATCACGTAATCGAAGACGAACATTGGCCGCCCCCCGACCAACTTTCTTGTGCTGGAATTCCATCACCTGATACAGAGTTCCATCGATCCGCAGTATCCAACCACGCCTGAGTTCCCCGGCGTCAATCATTCGCAAACCCTCCCCGACCTCTTTGAACTGTTCATAATTTCACTTCGCCGACTGTGTCAAAACTTCGACATCGTTTTCTCGAAGTGAAACCAAGTCCTCAATCCTTACCCCGCCCCAACCCTGAAGATATATCCCGGGTTCGACAGACGTGACTGCACCTGCCCTCAACACATTTGTGCCTTTAGGCGAAAGACGAGGTCCTTCGTGAATCTCCAGGCCAACGCCGTGTCCAGTGCCATGGCCAAAATTGTCAGCATAATCCGCGTCCGCAATTACGTTTCGTGCAAGATTGTCCACTTCACGTCCGGTCATACCAGGCCTCATTCCGGTCTCGACTGCCAATTGGGCTTCCAGCACGATCGCGTACACCTCCCTAAAAACATCATCCGGTGAGCCAAGAATGAAGGTACGGGTAATGTCAGAGCAGTACCCATCAAGACGTACGCCAAGATCTATTACTATCGGCACACCAGAAACAATCTTCTCTTCACTTGGCTCGTGGTGAGCCATGGCAGCATTCACGCCGCTGGCCACGATGGTGGGAAAAGCCGGTCCATCACCACCGACTTGACGCATCCGATACTCAAGATCCATCGCCAATGTTCGCTCGCTAACACCTACACGCAAAGATTGTTCCGCCCAGGCCATGATGTCATCTGCCAGCCGCACCGCCTCACGGATCGCAGCAAGTTCGACGCCATCCTTGACCATACGTTGTGTCTCAATCACATCCTCTAGTCTGACAACTTCCGGTGTTTCTTCGAGATTATGTAAACAGGCGATAAGCTCCTCGTGTTGCTTTAGGCTCGTGTGGTCGACCTCGATCCCCAAACGTCCAATTGAGTAGTCGGTGACCCATGCAGCAATCCTGCTTAACGTATCCGCATCCTCGATCACATCGAATCCCTTTGCCTGTCCCCGCGCCTGCTCTGTATATCTGGCATCTGTGATCAAACAGCGGTTAGCTGGCGCAATAAGCAAAACCCCCGACGTCCCAGTAAAACCGCTGAGGTAACGCCGATTAGCCGCTCCCGTCACGAGAATAGCGTCCGAAGCAAGATCCTCAAGACGTTCGAGCAGTCGTTCAGTTCGCGTCTGTATCACCGCAAGTATTGCTTCATGTTCAGTTCATGTTCTTTGTTTGTTTCAGCAAAGGCGTGCGACCCATCGCCGCGGGCGACAAAGAACAGGTATGGAGTCTCATCAGGCTTCACAACCGCTTGGATCGACTTTAAACCTGGGGCAGCGATCGGACCGGGCGGCAACCCATCAACTACATAGGTATTGTAGGGGGACTGAGTAGCAAAGTCATCGCGCGTAATATCTGGCTTCCACCATCGTCCACCAGATTCTGTTCGTCCAATGACGTATTGAACCGTTGGATCAGCTTGCAAAGGAATGTCACTCGCGAGCCGGTTGTGAAAGACGCCTGCAATAAGAGGGCGCTCTTCGTCAAGAACAGCCTCACGTTCCACAATAGAAGCTAGTGTGACGACTTCATGGACTGACATCTCCATGCCATCCGCAGCTTCTTGGAGAGATACATCAAAAATTTGTCCAAAACGTTGCAACATACGGCGTATGAGATCTTCGGCAGTGGTAGCAGCATCAATCCTATACGTATCGGGAAACAGATATCCCTCAAGGGTCTGATCTTCAGGCAAACCCTCAAGAAATGCGAATTCACCAGAAAACATCGCGGCCCGATCACGTGCGATACGCAGAAATTCCGATTCGTCG
Source organism: uncultured Chloroflexota bacterium (assembly GCA_964422795.1). Classification (GTDB taxonomy): domain Bacteria; phylum Chloroflexota; class UBA11872; order UBA11872; family UBA11872; genus UBA11872. The sequence goes on along the minus strand of CAYRCL010000010.1, from coordinate 115,503 downwards.
ATATCACTCTGTACAGAGAGTCGATCCGCCATTTCCTCAATTCGCCAACCCTCTGGAAATGTCACCGTTTGCTGCACAGCTTGAGTACTACTGAAAGCACGAATGATTTCGTCAAGCGTCATATCAGATCTTAGAAGAAACGTACCCTGACGGAGTTGCCCATCCATACCGCGTCTTGACACCAGAACTTCGAAAAGGACTTCGCTTCGAATAAGTCCCGCCTCGTGCAAACTTTGCGCAACATTGGAAGTCGTTGCACCCACAGGGATCGTAAATGGGATCGTGCGTGCTGCGGTTTCAGCCGGCGAATCGGCAAACCGAGCCAATGCCGAGTATCCGAGAAACAACACCCCGACCAGGGAAATAAAGATGAGGACCAAAGCTTGGGTGATCGCGCTAACACGGATCAGCAAGCCTTCTGCCCTCTCAAATAATCCAGCAGCAGCACCTCGGCCGCATACAAGTCTAGTTCAGCATTTGGAAGTCCCAGACTCCGGCCAGCTTCAGTGGTCAACCGCTCATCCAACCACACAATCATCTCTGGTCTCTGGCCCAGAAGTTGCCCGACCCAACGGCGCGTTCTGGCAGCCTGTCCACTTTCAGAACCATCTTCGTGTAAAGGGAGACCAACAACAAGCGTCGCGCCTTGATATAAGTCAAGAAGACGGTCGAGCTTCACACGGTCAGTGACAAGATCAACTCGCTCAATGATCTGACGCGTTGTCACGAAGGAACCGTTCGGATCTGTAATGACAACCCCTATCCGGCGCTCACCGAAATCAAATGCAGCGACACGCCGACCGATCGGTGGCGGAGGACGCTCAGGATCACGGATTGTGGTTAGGTTTTGGCGCCGTGACTTTGACATCGATCCGAAATCCGAGCCTCGGGAAATTCCCCGTGTCTTTAGGGTAATGCTTGACCACTACCTCATCCGCACCTGGTATCCCATCCAAACCACGCATGCCATCAGCAAGCGACCGCCCAACTGCTGACTGTCGAACCTGTTCATGATCTATCGTGTCAACAGCCTCACCAACCGCTTCAACTCTCAAATCAAGGACTCCTTGACTCTCGCCCAGCACTTCCCAATTAGCAATCCGTATGTCGTCAAGCTTTATGTCGGCACCGGAAGGCGCATCCTTCAGACGATGACTCAAGACAGCTTTAAGATCCGAGGTTGAGAATGCAGTCCCTCGAGCTCGAATATCCATGTTCAGTGCGACTGTAGACGCACGTTCGTCTAGTGAGGCACTGAAGACACGCTCCAAAACCTGGGGGTTTCCTGCAGCCGGCGACCAGACCACGAGCATTTCGTTCGGTAATCTCTCCCGTCGTAATCGTTCAATTGCCGCGCTCTGCAGCCGTTCAAAAAGTAAGCCATGCAGTTCATCGAGGTCACGTTGTGTTACAAGAGCGACCTCCCGCTCAGATCCACCCTGAAGAGGCTGAGGATTGAATGCGTCGAGCGACGAGCCCAACGATCCATCAACACTAGAAATTGATAGCGCAGGCGCATTACCTAAAAGGCCAGGAGATTCAGCGGTGACCGCGACTATCGCCTCACCCGGCACATCACGTCCACCAAGCTGAAGCGTCGGAGGAATCAAAATTTCAGCGTCCGTAAGAAACCCAACATCACCGGCAGAACGCACGCGTGAACCAATCGGAAGGGTAAGAATCTTCCGGGTACGATTCCTTACAGTGACAAACCCGGTGGCTGTAGTTTCTGCCTCTCGACGCCTACCTGTTGTTGGCTTCGTTAGGACATCGCCAACTGATGCTTCCATTACCTTAGCGGGCACGATCCCACGAACCAGATCGATAGATCCAGCATCAGGATCGATCCTCACCGTAACATCAATTGGAACATACTCAGCGTGTGGTGTTATACGGATTGTGCTTGATGGCATGACCAAGAACTGGAACAAGAGCACCCCTGCAAGAACCAGCAGCACAAGCACAGCCAATACTCGTGAAATCGATCGCCACATCTCCGTGTCGGACAGCACTTGAGAGAAATCCCCACGCGGAGTCTGCTGAACTTGTGGCAGGACTGCTTTACCAACATTTTCAAAAACAACACGACCTCGATTCGGCGCATCAGGATTTACATCCGACGAATTTGTTACATCCAAACGCCGTGAGTCCTTGTATGTCGACCAATCGTCTGTCGGAATAATTCGCTCCACAACAATTTCACGGTTGATCGTCATATCGAAGCCATGATTTGATCCAAATAATCCTTCCCGGCCTCAAAAGCATCCGAAAGACAACTAGCATCCATGCCCCCCGCCATTGCGAGTTCCGCCCTTCCACCTCCTCCACCGCCTGTAACCTCCGCAACAGCACGAGCGAGGTCACCGGAATGAACCCCAAATCCAATTGCGGATTCAGATGCTGCAGCCACAAACGAAGGCCGATCGTCAACCGTGGCCGCAAGCACAATGACCCACGGATCCACAAGTTTCTCTCGCAGCGCATTCGTCAACTCTCGTAAGGCGTCTCGGTCACTCACAGAAACTTCCGCATTGACAAGCGAAAGCCCCTTAATGTCCACTACCTGTTCGGCAAGGCTATCGGCCAATCGAAGAGCCTCAATTCGTTCTGCCGCATGCAATCGACGACGCAAATCATCCACTCGATCCTGCAACCGCTGTACCCTTTCAGGAACCTCGGAAGGCGGTGCATCAAGCCTGTCTGAAACATCCGATAAGAGGGCTTGTGTTCGACCGACTTGATTGACCGCTCCAGATCCTGTTACGGCCTCGATTCGGCGAACTCCTGATGCTATCCCGGTCTCTTGAGCTATCACAAAAAGGCCAACTTGACTGGTGCGTGCACAGTGCGTGCCACCACAAAGTTCCCTACTGCTAGCCCCCAAGGAAACCATGCGCACCAACTCACCATATTTCTCACCGAACAAGGCCATAGCTCCAGCATCAACAGCTGCCTTAACCTCCACAATTTCAGTAGTCGTAGCTTGATCGCGCAGAATCTCCTCGTTAACCCATTCTTGGATTTGTCGAAGCTCGTCTACAGACAGCGGATCAGGGTGGAAGAAATCAAACCTCAACCTGTCAGACGCTACTAAGGATCCAGCCTGTCTCACGTGCTCGCCAAGCACGACCCTCAGTGCAGCATGCAGCAGATGCGTCGCAGTGTGATTGCGCATGATGTCAAAGCGTCGTGGCCTATCCACGCTTGCGGTTAGTTGATCACCGACCTTCAAACGACCGCTTATCACCTCAGCGCTCAATACAATTGTTCCTTCCGGATTCTTTAACGTGTCCGTGACACGAACAGATACCTGAGGCGATGTGAGTGTTCCCTGATCACCAACCTGTCCACCAGATTCACCATAAAAAGGTGTCTGATCAAGAACGAGCAGAACACTGTCGCCAGCTTCGGAGAATTCAACTAATTCCCGCTCGTCCGCCACAGCAACGACCGTACCTTTTGCCTCTGTAACAAAGTCGTACCCGAGAAACACGGTTTCACCGAAACCAGCTGGAAGATCACGTGACTCACCCTCTGATCTAGCTGCGCGACTACGCGCCTTCTGCTCAGAAAGTGCATTGTCAAACCCCTCCTCGTCAACGATCACGCCCCGGCTCTCTGCGATGTCCCTAGTTATGTCAAGAGGGAACCCAAAGGTGTCGTATAGCTCAAATGCACGCCCCCCCTCGATGCATCCACCTGCCGGCACCGAAGAAAGGAAATCGTCAAGGCGCGCTATGCCCGAACTGAGCGTCCGTCGAAAACGGTTCTCTTCCTCTCTCACAACACTACGAATAAAATCCTCGCGCAATCGCAGATCCTCATAGCCCTCACTAGCCATAACATCGATAGCCGCCGCAACGACCGGATCCAAGGCATCCGAATCAACACCAAGTTGGCGTGCATGCCGGACCGCCTGCCGGAGGCTACGTCGGAGAATATATCCACGACCTTCATTTCCGGGCATCACACCATCCGCGATCAAGAACGCCGCCGCCCGGTTATGCTGAGCAATAACACGGAGGGATCTTCCACTTTCGCTTGCCGAGTCATATGTCACCTTGACTCGATCCGCAGCGGCCCTAATCAATGGAGCCCAAATGTCCGTTTCGTAGATCGAGGACACGCCTTGCAGAACCATCGCCCATCGTTCGAGACCCGCCCCAGTATCCACACCTATTTTGTTGAGTGGTGTCAGCTCACCATCAACTGATTTAAAGTATTGGTTAAATACAATATTCCAGATCTCAAGATATTGATCTGGTGCCTCCATCGGCCCCACATCAGGTAATTCGGGACAGAGATTGACGTGGATCTCTGTCGTGGGCCCACACGGCCCACTATCCCCCGTCGGACCCCAGAAGTTGTCCTCACCCGCATAAGCAATTCGTTCACGTGGCTGGCCTAGATCAACCCACATCTCAACCGCTTCATCATCACGAGGAACACCAGAACGGCCTTCGTATACCGTTACCCATACGTGATCCGGATCAATTCCCACGCCCTCCACAACGAGTTCCAAAGCCCAAGCGATCGCATCCAACTTGAAATAGTTACCAAAACTAAAGTTGCCCAGCATCTCAAAGAAGGTCAGATGGCTTAGATCGCCGACCTCTTCAATATCAGTAGCACGGAAGCACTTCTGGACCGTGGCAATACGCGGATATGGTGCCACTCGATCCCCACTAAAGTATGGCTTAAATTGCTGCATGCCAGCGGATGTGAGTAACACACTTGGATCGCCAACCGGTACGAGCGAAGAGCTCGGAAGAATCTCGTGGTTTCGCGCCTCAAAGAACTTGAGGAAGCGAGTGCGAATTTCTGAAGTTGTCATAGATTCGTCACATATGCGGGATGAAATCGAGCAAAACAAAAGGCTGACGGAAGCAACCTCCCAGTCAGCCTCAAAATACCGATGAACCCGTTCTCTATAACCCCGCTACGACACAACCTCCGTGGCTCGACTCGAGTCAACCGTGCAAGTCAAAGACGTCGCGTATAGGGCTACGAGGCCAATCACAAAAATCCTTGTCCGATCCGAGAACACAGCCACTATCTCTCGACATCTCAACACTTACACTTGCAACCTAGCATGCGTATTTCCTTAAAGGCAATGCTCTTTCACAAACTGGAACCATGTTGCCAAGCATCACGCAAGCACCAGGTGGGCTAAGAGGAGACCGACCACACATCCCGCGATCCCACCGAGCACGGGTAATCCGCCAACCACAAGATACGTCGCTCCAAGTAAACCCGCTGCCAGTGCCCCACCAGCAAATCCTGCTACCCCAAAAGGCCAATAGAACAGCCCAGACCGATCGCGGCGACCACCAAAAACAGAATGGAAGATAAAAGTGGTCAGCGTGGCCAAGAGAAGCCCCAGATATACGGACGGAGGCACCACAAAGAAAATATCCACGCTATTGGGTACGCGGCGCGCTGGCCGCAACCCTCTTCAGCGCGCGAGCGTGGCGCACAATATCATTGCCCGCTTTCTTAATATCATCCAGAGTATTACCCAGACCGACAGTACATCGGAGCACGCCATTCCGATAAGCAGCTGGAAGACCAATCGCTTCTACCACATGCGATGGTTCCAAAGACCCAGTTGCACACGCCGCTCCTGAAGAAACCTCGACCCCCTCAAGATCCAATCGAATGAGCAACGATTCAGCATCGATGTCTGGAAAGGCAAGCGTCACAAACGTCGGCAGACGCAAATCCCCGTCACCTAATAACCGAGCCTGGGGATAGCCACTCGTTACGCACGCAGCCAGTTTCGTACTAAGTGTCTGAAAGTGTTTGACTCGCGACTCCCGCATCTCATTAGCCCGCATAAGAGCCGTCGCCAGCCCAACAATGCCCGCTACATTCTCAGTACCAGACCTCCTCCCTCGTTCTTGCATTCCTCCATGCGCATATCGCTCTAAGGCCACACCGTCACGTACATAGAGCACCCCAACCCCTTTAGGTCCATAGAACTTGTGCGCAGCCAGGCTAAGGAGATCAACTTCAAGCCGATCAACGTTGATGTCCATTTGCGCGGCCGCCTGAACTGCATCGGTATGAATCAGAGCACCTGCCTTGTGAACAAGACGGGCGACTTCTGGAAAATCTTGAACCGTTCCGATCTCATTGTTCGCCAACCCAATGCTCACAAGCAGAGTGTCAGACCTAAGACTAGCCTCCAGCTCAGACCCACAAACCCGACCAAAGGAGTCGACCGATAGTTCCGTAACATCGAACCCTCGGGCAGCCAACGCCCGTGCTGCGAACAAGACGGCGTGATGCTCGATTGCGGTTGTAATGATGTGCCGTCTTAACAGAACATCAGCCTCGGCGACCCCGATCAAAGCTAAGTTGTCAGACTCGGTTCCCCCGCTGGTAAATATCACCTCACCGGGCTCACAGCCCAGGACACTCGCCACTTGTGCTCGGGACGTCTCAACCGCCTCACGTGCACGTCGGCCTGACGCGTGTGGACTTGACGGATTCCCTGCGACAGACCAAAGGAACGGGCGCATCGCCTCGAACACGGCAGGGTCGAGCGGCGTAGTCGCAGCATGATCCAGATAGATACACGACCGAGTTACATCCATACACAGTCCAGTATGCCCGTCCAGTACCAGCTGCCCATCGAACACCTACTGACTTGATCCATTCACGTGCCGTAATGTGCACAACTGTAGTTCAAGCAAGGCTGGAGACCTATTTTTCCACCCGAACCCCGACTAAATCGATAACCTATACGAATGTTGAGAAAGCTACTGAGGCGCGATTTTGGTCGTTTAGCCGCATTTTCTACGGCTGGACTTACAATCGTGCCTTCTTCCCAGGAAAGCAACGCGAAACTATCCAGGGTTGAACCAGTTGACCCACAGTTCGCCGATTTCATAGATCGCATGGGTGGGGTTCCAGTGATTGGCGAAGCATTGACCCCGGCTTTCGAACACAACGGACGCTATGCGCAGCTGTTCGCGAACTTCCTCCTAGAGCGTCGGCCCAACCCGGAGGGTACGTCCTATCGAATAGCGCCTGCCTCCTTAGGCAAGATCGTCTCCGGCGAACGGTATTTTAAAGAAATCGCCCCGTTTAGGGACACTCGATCCGTCAAGTACATCTGGCAAACACGGCATTCTCTGCGATTTGGTTTCCTTGAACTGTGGCAACGCGTCGGTGGGGCCAGCATGCTCGGATATCCCATCTCTGAAGAGGTCCCGGAAGCGCATGGCATCACAGCCCAGTTTTTTGAGTGCGGGAAGCTGACTTATATGGCATCTCGATCTCAGCCAGTTCAGATCGAAGCGATTGGACGTGCGTACCTTGCCGCAATGAATAATTGGACCAATGCTAGTTACCGAGTTAAACCGCTCGCCGTCCAGACCCCTGGAGACTCAACGAACGTTCGCCTCACTGTACTAAACACTGGAACAACAGATTGGACAACATCCGGGCCTGATGCCGTACGTGCGGGCATTCGTTGGGCCGATTCACACTTGCCCTCAGCTCGAACACTTCCACCACTTCTATCATTACCACAGGCTGTGGCACCCGGTGATTCAGTCGATCTGAGCTTCCACATACAGTTGCCTGACGTACCGGGGCCCTACCGGATCCAGCCCGACTTGAGGATTGGCGATGATTGGTTCAGCAGTCGAACTGTAAGAGCCCCCATTGTTGATGCACCGGTCCAACTCGAAGTTCCTGAAATCCGCGTTGGACTTCTGGACATAAGTGACGACAACCCCGGGGTAAACCAGGCCACTATCTTCTCCACCAAAGGTCTTCAGATTCGGGATGAAGGCCACACTTTGTTGGCCGAACTCAAGCCATTCGAGCGGGCTGTTATCCGTCGAGATATCCCAAATGAAGTACAAACAATTAACCTCCCAAATGGCAGCTTGATTCTGACTGTTGGAAAGGTGCTCGTAGCACCGCAAGAAGAATCGCTGCTACGGCTCGAAGAAACAGCTCCTCAACGAACCTACCGAGGCACAATGGAGTTCGCTTGGCTCCCTCACTTCCAATCTGCTTGGGTTGTTAATACTCTTCCAATGGATGATTACCTTGCTGGAATTGTCGAACAAGGTGACCATATCCCCTGGGAAGCGCTTCGGGCATCAGCAATCGCATTTCGAACCTATGGCTACACGGTTCGGGATGAGCGGAGGAAGCGGGGCAACCTTTTCGACGTTGCAGCCTCGACACGCCACACGCCTACGCTGTATACACGGGATCAGGTCTACCACGGCTTCGCTCGCGAGCTATCTGGCACTCGACTACGCGAAGCAATACACGATACGCGTGGACGAGTGATGACCTACGAAGGTCGCTCCATCCACGCCGTATATTTTTCGCGTGCTGACGGTCGAACCCGGAGTTGGCACGATATCTGGGGCGGTAAAGTGAAACCTTGGGCCCTAGGTGTTACAGATCCATACAGCACAGGACATAGCCTGCTCGGCCATGGGATTGGACTGCCGTTGCGCAGTGCGAACTTGATGGCAGCAGCGGGTGCTAATGGCGAACAAATCCTTAGGCACTACTATACGGACGTTACTTTCGAACACGTCTACTAAACGGAAAGGTCAAAGGTCGAGGCATGCACGGGCGCGACTTTCTCACTCTCGCAGACCTGACTCCAGAAGAATTGCAGCGACTACTTGATCGCGCATCCCTCATTAAGGCAGCGCAGGCGAGACGCCAAGATCATCGACTTCTAAATGGCTACAGCCTTGCCATGCTCTTTGAGAAAGCGTCACTACGAACACGCACGACGTTCGTACTGGGCATGTCACAGTTAGGTGGGACAGCAATCGACCTCATGAGTGAACACACTCAGCTCGGCGTTCGAGAATCCATCCCCGACATCGCTAACAATCTGGAGCGTTGGGTCGATGCACTCATGGCACGTGTATACGACCACTCTGTCTTGGATGTGTTAGCCGAGTGCGCCAACATCCCGATTATTAATGGACTGAGCGACCACGCTCATCCATGCCAAACACTAGCCGACCTACTCACGATCCGTGAACAGTTCGGAGAGTTAGCCGGACGCCAGCTGACATACGTGGGCGATGGATTCAACGTGTGCAACTCGCTCATCTATGGTGCTGCGTTAACCGGAATGCATATCCGCGTCGCCACTCCATCCGGATATGAACCGGATAACGGCGTTGTAGCGGGCGCACAAGATATTGCTCGCGAACACGGAGGATCAATCCATCTGAGCAACGACCCAAATGAGGCAACGCGCAACGCCGAAATTGTCTACACAGACGCGTGGATTAGCATGGGCCTAGAACACGAAGCTACCCAACGCCGTCAGATATTCGAACCGTTTCGTGTTAGCACCACCATGATGGGCCACGCTAAGCCAGACGCCATCTTTATGCACTGTCTCCCAGCCCATCGCGGCGATGAAGTGGACAACGCCGTAATTGACAGCGCTCAGTCGGCAGTTTTTGTACAAGCAGAGAATCGACTCCATACCCAAAAGGCATTGCTCGTGCTTCTATTACGTGGAGACGCTGCATTTGACGAATTACCGACGTAAAATGGATTAACCGTCGCGCCGACGAACTTGTGCTTCTATGGAGCAACTCGATTACCTCGCAAATGAGTTCAGCTTCGGAGCAGCGATCCAGATCTTTCTGGTTTCACTGTTCTTTAACGCGGTACTAACGCTAATCCGCGGGACTCAGGCTGACCTACTGCTTCGCGGAGTCCTTGTGCTTGTAGTAGCAATGCTCGTGATCGGCCGCGTCCTTCAACTCGAGTTGATCAACTGGATCCTTGACAACGGCCTACTCGTCGCTGGTTTTGCACTGATCGTGGTCTTTCAACCCGAGCTTCGAAGACTTCTAGAGCGTGTCGGACGAACCGGATCGATTGTGACGCACCCCTTCGGGATTATGACGCGCGAACAAACACAGCGCATGATCGATGAGATCGTTTCCGCAACGGAGACACTCTCCGCCCGACTATGGGGCGCGCTCATCGTCTTAAGACGGGAGGGTGGCCTTGATGAATTCGCTACGACGGGGACCCGGCTGAACGCCACCTTGTCACGAGACCTAATGATGACCGTGTTTTATCCAGGCTCCGAGCTTCATGACGGAGCTGTACTCGTGAGCGGCACACAGGTAATCGCCGCACACGTGATGCTGCCACTGAGCGACGAATTAGGCCCTCAGGACCACGTGGGAACCAGACACCGTGCTGGTCTCGGTATTACCGAAACCACCGATGCCGTCGCTGTAATGATTTCAGAGGAGACTGGAGGCATATCGATTGCCCTCGATGGTCGAATCGAGCGACACCTTACTACCGACCAACTCCACCGTAGACTGGAAACAGCATTTCGAGTTCAAACCCGTGGGACAGGCCTTCAAGGATTGCCCGCCTGGATTTCGCGAGGTAGGTGAGTTCCGCACGTTGGCTCCCCCGCGGGCTCGCCATTGCGAGACGAGTCCTCTCGCGTTCCGTGAGCATTCGATTTCTCGTGGCTCTATCACTCTCCACGCTTGTGTGGGCAGGATTGACGCTCGACCGAAATCCAAATGCACTTCAGCTCTTTAACGACAACATCTCAGTCGGCAGCGTTAACCTGGGGCCCAATCTGGTACTAGCCAAACCGATCGAACCTATCAGAGTAAGTGTACGCGGACCCCAAATAAACTTAGCGAGACTGACCCTGCGAGACTTCGTAGCTCGCGTTGACTTAGCAGGAATCGGCTCAGGTAATCAGCAGGTTCCCGTAATAGTGCAGATTTCCGATCCTGCCATAGAAGTGGTTCGTGTCACTCCTGCGACGGTAGCCGTTGAGATTGACCCTTTCGAGATCCGCTCGATAGACGTAACGGCTCGACTAGAGAGTGCGCCATCGGTTGGATATCGGGCCGAACTTAACGAAGTGGCTGCCGTTCCAGCAATTGCACAGGTAAGCGGCGGCGCCTCAGACGTCGCAAAAGTGGTCTCAGTGGTGGTAAGCGTTAGCCTCGCCGGCGCCACACGAGATGTGTTGGCCCAAACGTTACTTGTTCCCACCGATCGACAAGGCGATGAAGTCCCCAACGTCATGATTGAGCCTCAGACAGCGCAGGTGAACGTACCCATTACTCGGATAACCAGTCGAAAACGGGTTCCGGTTGTTGCCGAACTAACTGGCAAGGTAGCTCCTGGGTTTTTCGTGAGCGAAATCAGCGTAGTTCCAACAACCGTTGAAATCGAAGGGCAACCCGAGGATCTGGAACGAGTTGCTGCAATGCCGACGTCCCCTCTCGCCGTAAGCGGAGCGCGAGGCGATGTGGAAGCAGAGGTCGCCTTCGCTGGACCTGTAGGCGTCACCATCCTGAGCGAACGGCCTACTGCCCGTGTTATTGCCGTAGTCGCGCCACTGGACGACACCACAACCGTCCAGGCAGCTGTTATCACCCTAAACCTAGGGAGCGGGCTCATAGCTGCGGTTACTGACCCCTCGGTACAGGTCGTCATTGGGGGAGCAGTCGAAGGACTACGATCAATACGGGTTGGCGACATCTTGGCCGAAGTCGATCTCGCCAACCTACCGGCAGGCCGTCATCAGATTGCACCAACGATTACCGTACCCCCAGGAATCGAAGTTACTCGAGTCACACCTGCCTATGTGACGGTTGACCTACAAAGCGCTCCTGCCACTGTCCCTGCTCCAGTAAACGCGCGTCTAATCAGCGCCGGGGGAGCTGTTCCGACCCCGACACCTATCCCAGAGTCCCAAACTGAATCCATCATGCCAATTGCGGCCGGATGATCAGACTACGTCAATTCCGAGGTGACTCTATGAACCGCTCGCTCATATAGCCCATCCAACGGCTCGACCAATCGTGTCCAAGAAAACTTATGTGCGGCGCGAACTTGGGCAACGGCGCGCAAATCCTCATCACCGTAACGCTGTGCCTCCAACGCCCGCATCGTGGCGTCAACAAGAGCTTCGGGAGAAGAATCCTCCGACAGATAACCGTTCACGCCATCCGTCATATATGTCCGTGCCTCTCCAACAGGTGTAGTAACGACAGGCACACCGGCATACATCAGATCGATATATCGCGGTGAACATTTCGCTCTGTTAGCCAACGTATCCGCCAAAGGCAGCAGTGCCACATGGGCCGCCGCTATTACCTCGTCCAGTTCTTCAAATGGCATCCAGCCTGCAAAAGACACTCGACCCTCCATACCCAACTCACGAAGAGCATCAGCCAGATCCTGTTCCTGTCTAAATTTCCCAGCTCCGAGAACAACGAAGTGCACATTAACCACTCGTGTCGCTAACGCCTGAATCAGCTTGACGCACTCGGCAATCCCATAATCGAAAAATCGAGTGTAGATCAAGACAATCCTTGGATCCGGCTCCGAGGCTGGCGAGAACAAAAATCGGTGGCATTGACGGTCTCTATCAGATCGTGTCTCTTTTTGTTGGGCATAAATAGCCTTAAAAAACTCCTCGTCGCGATATAACACCGGTCTAGACTGAGGCACTTTTGATCTCAAGCATTCCATGTAGGCCTGTCGGGAACCAAGTTTCCGTTCATCAATGCTTTCGCTCGTTCTCACCCAATGACGCCAGCTCTCATAAGCAACGGGGTCATATCCATTAGGAATATGCAAAACATCACGATCATCAGCGGCTTGGGAAGCGCGCTCAGCAAGTAGGCAGCTGGCGGTTGTGAACGCGTCACAATAACGCATCCCCATACGTTCTTGAACTTCGAATATTTGGACGAGAAATCGAGAGTAATCCTCGTTTTTACTCCAACCATCCCGTCCTTCCCAATCATCCATGTCTAAAACAATTGCTGGGCGGTGTTTGTTTCGGAATATAAGCATTTGTGCTAATCCAGACACCGCTTTTGGTTTGAACACATGCACAAGGTCCGGCTGCCACTCCTTAATCAGACGTGCCGCAGCACGCGCCAATGCGAACTGGACCAACGGCATTCCAACCACGGGAGCAGTCGAAACACGCGGTCGAGGCAGACAAAACACTTCAACCCCGTCGTCTTCCCACCTGTCTCCATACGTCTTCGGGTCATCATAGGGCGGTACAACGATCCGAATGCGATGGCCAACAGAAACGAGAGCACGCGCCATCGGCATCGCCCGGCGGCCAGTAGTGTTCTTCGGTTCGAACCCAAATGGAGCAATGAATACAACGTCCATCAAACTAACCCCATCGAACTCGACGAGACAAAGCGCCTCCCACGAGGAGGCCAAGCAACACCAGAGCCCCAATCGAAATCTTTCTACCGACCTCGAATGGCACCGACCGATACACAAATTCAACCTTATAGTCCCCAGCGTCAGGGATAAGAAGGCCACGATGACCAACATTCACATGCCACACAGACCGATCCACGCCATTCACCCGTGCATTCCATCCTGGATATGGAGTATCGGGAATCACTAACATGCGCGCGCCTGCCGTCCTCACTCGAAACACAAGACGCTCAGGTTCCTCATGCACTAATTCGACCGAATCACCGTCTGTCACGCGAGTACGTGAACTCTGAAAGAGACCTCGTATCTCTACCGCTTCATCAGGACCAACACGACCATCCTTTTCAGTTGGTCCTATCACACCCAGTGCACGCGCCGCATCGAACAAACTGGCAGCACCGTGGACCGTTTCTGGCGCAATAGTGAGAACGGTTGATTTAAGAGGATCGAAGGATTCTCGCCGAACAAACGCACGAGCCTCATCGTGGTTTGCTGCAAGCGAAACATCCGTTGTCAGCCACGCTCGGGATGCGCCTGAAACTCGGCGCGTTAACAGAACTTCGCCTACAGCCCAACTAACCGCATCCACACCCTGTCGCAACTGTAAGGACGTAGTACGGCCATCAGGATGTATCAGCGCCAATGCCCGAAGATCGAATGAACCCGATTCCGCAGAAACCATAACCGTCGCAACATCATGTCGTGATAATAGACCGACCTCACTGTAGAAAGAGGGACGGTCTAAGCCTTCCCGCTCGGACACGACGTGGCCAGGGCCAAGAGCGATCCGCTCAGGCCGTTCAGAACTTCGCCAAAGTGGCAACACGACCGATTCACCATCAAGAAAATGAAGCTCCACGGCTCCCACATTCCCCGGCGGCTCTCCTTGAGGAGCATCAATCACAATAGCCACCCCGACCACATTCATCACATTTAACCCATCCCACGTCTCTGTTGTGTGGACACGACGAGACGAGCCAAGATCCAGAATCGCCGTATCAAGCTTGAGGGTTGCTTCGTGGTTACGAATCACTGAGGTCACACCAAGTCCATCGAGCACACGGTCTGAAGGCATCCCACTAAGAACATGTTGGGTCAAAACATCAGGGTTTTCCCCAGTTCCTGGTATCAGAATATCTCGAAAATCCGCATACGCACGTAGTGGCAACACACCACCGTCGTAGCCATCAGCTACCGACAAACCCCAAGCCATGGGCAAATTCGGATTCATTATTTCCTCATTCTTGAGGGTCACCAAGAACTCACGCCACGAACGTTCACCCAATCGGTCAAGCCATTCGTCAGCGAGACGGGCACGAATCAAGTCACTCATCTCAAACGATGGGTCCGCCGTACTCAACACACGCCCCTCTAACCCGTTTGACGATAAGAGAGCATGAGCCACCGTCCCATGACCATAGGCCTCTACGGGCACAGGTTCACGCGCAAGACCCGGGCCCGCTGCGAACACCAATTCGCCGACCACAAATAAAGCCACAAGCCAGCGAACCCAGGCCCAACGTGCAGCATATGCACTCACTACGGTGACTAACGACGCAATCCCAACCCCAGTCCACCATAACGCCGAGTTCTCATGAACTGGATATCGAATCGTGAAGATGGCCAAAAACAAACCGAACACAGCGAGAATCAAGCCCGCGATGAGACCTCGCCTAATCTTGGTCGAACTCGGAGTTGAGCACCCAAGCACCTGAACGCCCTGAGCAGCCAGCAAGGATGTCGCCAGCGTTCCTAACAAAAGCCAGCGCGACGGGACCCGAAACAAATCAAATCCTGGAAGAATTCGGTGAGCTAAGGAAAACGCCGGTGTCGCAGGCCCAACCGCCAACAACAGTGCTGCCACCACAGTCGCAATGAGCAAGGCCTTATAAGCGCGAGGCACGGGCGCAACGATCCCGAAGACTGCCAAAATCAAGCCGGCGGTACCTACGTGGGCGACGAATTCTGTACTTGATGGCAGCTCCCAGAACGTCGGGAGTAACGCGCTAACGAATTCTTTCCCTGACAGAGAAAACGACGCTGATTCGGCGACGGTCAATCCCGCGGATCGAATTCCGTAATGAGATAATTCAAGCGTCGGCAACAGCTGAGCAGCTGCTAACAGCGCACCCCCTGAGCCAGCAATCACCCACACGCCAACACCCTGCGCCGCACCAACAACATATCCACACCATCGAGAACCTTGACGACCCGCTATTCCAACAACCAACACATAAGCCAACCCGAACACAAGGCTCATATACACAACCTGCGGATGCCCAGCCAAAACCATCAACGCGGTAATTATTGGTGCTATCGCGAGCGCGCGACGGTCACCTGCAATGGAGCGATCAAGCGCGAGAAGCAACCAAGGAATCCAGGCTGTAGCAGACACCTGATTAACATGCCCGGCCTGGCCTAGAAAGTAACCTCCAAAAGAAAATATAGACGCTCCAACAGTAGCGGCTGGCCAATCCAAACGCATGACATATCGCCCTAAACACAACGTTCCAAGGGCGGCCAACCCAACGTGGATGACAATCGCAATACTGATGGCACGCTCAGCACTCAGACCTAGCAGAAGCCAATTGAGCGGATAAAAAACTGCGGCCTGTGGATTAGCTAGGAAAGGAGCCCCCATAAAGAGCGTTGGGTTCCACAGAGGTATCCGCCCAACTCGCAATGCATCAAACGCGTACTTCCAATAGGGATAAAAGTACGTCTGCGTGTCATAACCGGACAGAACCAAGCCTTCAAAAATAAGCCTGCTATACGTTAGGAGCAGACCCGCCAACAACACGAGTATGGCGAAGGCCGGAACCCAACTGGAGCCGCTGAACCGCAACGGCAACACCCAAGCGCGGGCGCCCAGCATTGCCTTGCGAACGGGAAGCGCCCTAAACCTCTTCCGCCAAGATAATCGCATCCGCGATCTCACGCATGGAGATTCTTCTGTCCATACTGAGTTTCTGTAGACGCTTGAACGCGTCTGCCTCGGGAAGACTTAGCTTATTCATCAGTATCCCCTTAGCACGTTCAACCGATTTTCGTGTCTCGAGTTGCTCCGTTAGGTCACTTACGTTTCGGCTCATTTCTTTGAACTCGCCATAGCGTGTAAGCGCCACGTCAATCGCCGATTCAAGATCACTATCACGAAGCGGCTTCAAAACATATGCGATCACCCCAGCTTCGCTGGCTCGCTGAATGAGTTCACGTTCTCCATGCGCTGTGACGAGAACGACCGGAGCCACACGCTCCTCCGTAAGGATCTTTGCTGCATCAACCCCATCAAGTCCGGGCATCTTTACATCCATAACGACCAAATCGGGCCGGAGTTCTCGTGCCATCTGCAACGCACTTGTACCATCACCCGCCTCACCAATGACCTGATGTCCAGCACTCTCCAAGCGTTCCTTCAGATCGAGTCTGATTATCGTCTCGTCTTCAACGACAATGACACGTAAGCTCACGCACGATCCCTTCTGCTCCGTAGGTATTTACACACCCACGTTCTGTCGCCAGCAAGGGTACCAATCAGTGCTAACCGAAAGCGCTCCCCATCGGCACCGAGAACCGAATTGACCTCTGATCAACCCCACATCTAGTATCCAGCAGATACCCGTATGCGACATGTGCGGTCAGCGAAAGCCATCCGCCTCTAGTCAGCCGAAGCCCCGGAGAATGAATCCGTGAAGGTCACGTGCCTCCAAGAGAACCTCACTCGCGGAATGAATATCGTCAGCCGCGCAGTAGCAACACGCAGCCCACTGCCTGTCCTGGGCAACGTGCTCTTAGCAACCGAAGACGGTGGGATAAAGCTCGCAGCGATGAACCAGCAGCTTGCGATATCCGTTTGGATTGGAGCTAGCATCGAGACTGATGGCTCAATCACCGTTCCAGCCAGGCTTCTAACAGACTTCATTAGCCAATTGCCAGAAGGCAAAGTCGCGATGGACCTTGATTCGGACACCGACACATTAACGGTCTCGTCCGGCCGCTTCCAAGCCAAGATGAGAGGGATAGACGCCTCCGAATTCCCGCCAATCCCAGAAGCCAGCGCTGAGCATGAACTTAAACTGCCCACCGATCTTTGGACTGAAATCATTGACCAAGTGGCGGTAGCGGCCGCAACAGACGACAACCGCCCTGTACTTGCCGGGATCAGCCTGATCCTAGACAAAGATTTTGTGGAATTGGCCGCTGCTGATGGATATCGTCTGGCAACCCGGCGGGTCGCTGCTCAGACTGGACTCAAAGATCGCACTCAACTTATCGTGCCTCGATCGGCAATGATCGAGTTGAGCCACATCTTGGCGGATGACCCTGGCGAGGTTACCTTGGGCATCGCTCATAACGCATCATCTGTGCTGTTCAGCACCAAAGATGTATCGCTAGTTTCCCAGATTATCGATGGCAAATTTCCCGCATACGAGCAACTAATTCCAGCCAGAGAAAATATCCAAACACGTGCTGTATTGGACACAGCAGCCTTTACCAAAGCAACCCGTATAGCGGCACTGTTTGCGCGAACAGGGCAGAATGTAATTAAGGCAACAGTGGACGAAGGCCCAGAAGGAACTGGACGTATCGTGCTTTCGGCAAATTCGGTTGAGCTTGGTGAAAATCAAGGTGAAATCGAAGCTGTCATCACAGGGCCAAGCGCACAGATCGCATTCAATTATCGATTCCTGACTGAGTGCCTAGCAACAGTTACGTCCGAACGAGTCTCGCTAGCACTATCGGGATCCTCCAGCCCTGGCCTCGTACGTCAGGTTGATCCGAAAAGCGACGATGACGCGGAAACCTTTAGCCACGTGATTATGCCTATGCACACGGTGACATAGATCCTCCGCAAGCCGATACCACCGCACGGACTATCTGTCCGATCTCTAATAAACCCTCTCACTCCACAGGACCTGTCGCATGACTTTTAATGCCAGCACACACGGACTCACCGGGCGAGATCCGGTGGTGGCCTCGCACGCCATGCTCTCAAGTGGCCACCCGCTTGCAACCGAAGCAGGGTTGCAAGTTCTTCGGAACGGCGGAAACGCTTTCGACGCAGTCGTATGTGCAGCGGCAGTCATCGCTGTGGTTGAGCCAAGCACTAATCACGTCGGTGGCGACGTCTTCGCCCTCTGCAAGCCCACATCGTCAGACGTCGAAGCAATCAGTGCAAGCGGGCCATCTCCCCAACAAATGACGGTCGACGCCTTTGGTGACGAGATTCCACCGTACGGTATCAATGCCGCGACTGTTCCTGGCGCTGTAAACGCTTGGGAAACGATTTTGAACCGGTATGGAACGATAGATCTAGCAGATGCGCTACAACCAGCGATCAACTATGCCGCTGAAGGAATGCCGGTCGACTACCAAACTGCACAATCCATCAAAGACGCAGCCGAAGTCCTAGCACAACATGACGCTAGCGCACGAAGCTTTTTGCCCAATGGGTCACCTCCAACGCCTGGATCAGTTATTTACCAACCAGACCTAGCCGAAACTCTCCGGCAGATCGCCTCCGGGGGCAGCGACGGATTCTATAAAGGCCCCTTCGCTGACGCGCTTGTACGGGCCTCAGAGATAGATGGGGGAACATTCACGCACGAGGACCTCTCAAACTATGCCTGCACCGTAGAGCCTCCGCTCCGGACGCACTATCACGGCTACGAGATCTTGGAGCAGCCACTACCCTCTCAAGGGTTTTTGGTGCTCGAACAACTCAATATCTCAGAAGGATTCCAGATGTCGGAGCTTGAATTTGGTTGCGCCGACTCGATCCATATCATGGCTGAAGCGAAGAAGGCAGCGTTTGCTGATCGTCTAGATCATATTGGCGACCCACGTACATCACATATCCCGATCAACCAACTGCTCAGCAAGGAATTCGCTGCACAACGCCGTATGACGATTGATCCGATACGTGCTGCCACGCATGTGACCGCCGGCGACCCCAGCGCAGTAGGCGGGGACACAACCGCCATATCCGCTATCGATGAAGCTGGCAACGCCATAACCTTCATACAAAGTGTCTTCGGGTCCTTTGGGTCTGCCTACGTAGTCCCAGGCACGGGAGTTCTACTCAACAATCGAATGCGAGGATTCTCGCTTGATAGCAACAGCCCCAACGTATTCGAAGGCGGAAAACGGCCAATTCATACGCTCAACACGTACATGGTTCGCAACGAGGACAACATCTTTCTCCTCGGATCATCACCAGGCGGCCAATATCAGGTCCAAACAAACTTCCAAGTGATTACAAACGTCCTGGATCACAACATGCACCTGCAAGCAGCGATAGACGCACCACGCTGGTATCACACCGAGGAAACTGATGAATTATTGCTGGAAAGCCGCTTCGACCCCACAGTGTTCGGAGACCTTCAAAACCGCGGCCATACAGTTCGGATCGGTGCTCCTTTCACCCCCAACTCTCGTGCACAAGGCATCATGCTAGAACCGACATCCGGAACACGTATTGGTGCAACCGATCCACGCTGGCATGGTCAAGTTCTTGGGTATTAGCGTTAATCCCTCTATCCAAGCGCGTGCAAAGAGGCCGCCACATCTAGCTATAGCCATTGCACGCGCAACCTATCCAGAAAACATATGAACAAGCAATCCCTTGCCGACCAGCCACCATCGCGAAAGAGTATGCGGCGGTGGCTAATCCTCACTCTTGCCTTCTTCTCTGGAATGACTGTCTTAGCAGTTGAGATTAGCGCCTCCAGACTTCTGGCACCGTTCTTCGGAACAAGCGTAATTATTTGGTCTGTTGTGATTGGGCTTACATTGCTCTACCTGTCAGTGGGTTATTGGATTGGAGGCCGTACAGCTGATCGTCGTCCACATGAGACAACCTTGTTCCAAATCATCGCGATTGCGGCATTCCTGGTCGGCCTCATTCCCTTCCTATCAAAACCGGTCCTCAGTATCTCGTCACAAGCAATCGCCTCGCTCGATGGTGGACTCTTCTTTGGATCATTGGTAGGAACTCTATTTCTGCTCGCAATCCCTCTAACGATGCTTGGCATGGTCTCGCCTTTCGCAATTCGCTTGGTAACGGATGACGTCAGTCAAGCGGGTAATCGAGCAGGGCAAGTCTTCGCGGTCAGCACCATCGGCAGTCTTCTCGGCGCCTTCATCCCAGTCCTCCTTCTTATTCCATCAATCGGAACGCGCTCAACTTTTCTTATTTTTGCTGTCGTGTTGCTGGGATTATCAATTGTCGCTACGCCAACGCCTATCCGACGGATACTTTACGCTGTATTTCTCGCAATTCTGATCGCGCTCTGGGTCACATTCGACCCAGGCCCGGTTCGACCCGCTGAGGGATTAGTAGTTGAGGGAGAGTCAAGCCTCCAGTTCTTTCAAGTCATTGACGACCCCACTGTTGGTCGACGCTTAGTCCTGAATGAGGGCATCGGTACACATTCGATTTACAACCCCACACGCCTGCTCACGGACGGACCTTGGGACTACTTCTTGCTTGCACCCATCATCGGTGGCCAGCAACCAGACGACGTCACATCGCTACTGGTTATCGGTCTTGGAGCTGGAACAGTTCCGAAGCAATTCACTGCTGTGTACGGAGAAGACGTTGCGATTGATGGCGTTGAGATCGATAGCAAAGTAATCGAGATCGGACGCGAGTACTTCGACATGGCCGAACCCAACCTAACTACATACGCCGAAGATGGTCGCACTTACCTTCAGCGTGTAGATCATAAATACAACATTATTGCAGTGGACGCCTACCGACAGCCCTACATCCCATTCCACCTTGCAACCCAAGAATTTTTCATCGCTGCAAGGGACAGGCTGCGCGATGATGGTGTTCTCGCTCTTAACGCGGGTCGGACGGCTACTGATTTCCGCCTTGTTGACGTTCTTTCGGAAACAATGCGATCCGTATTTCCATACGTCTACGTGATTGACCTTCCCACCGGATTCAACAACAGCTTGATCTACGGCACGTTGCAGCCAGCACAGACATCCGATATACGCGCGCGTGCGCTTGCTTCCCACAACCCATCATTAACAGAGATCGCAAACCGCGAATGGAGCCTTCGCGAAGTCCTCGATGCTCGTACGATTTACACCGATGATCGAGCTCCTGTAGAACGCCTGATTGACGACATTATCGTCCGTGAAGCCTTAGGTGGAGAATCCGGCCGTCGTCGCTAGACAACTCCAACCCGTAACGGCAAGCTACGTCTCCCACTCCATAACAGTGCATCCAACTCATGTCATCGTTAGTCCCCGCTCTACACCACGGCTCCATCGCCCAGGTTAACGATTTAACCACCTATCTCGAAGCCGCGGCAGGCGCTGGGTTTAGAGCGGCCGATTTTAATATGTCGCACGCTCGAGATCTGGCCAAAGCAGAGAGCCCTGAAGCCGTAGCCGAAGCATTTACATCGAGAGGGATTCAAGCTGGTGCCTGGGGATCTGGGGTTCAAGTCATCGCATCGAATTCAGCATTCGAGTCTGCCTTAGCAGACCTCGAAAAGTCAGCGGAACTTGGGGCAGTACTCAATGCCCAAACAGCAGCGGTCTTAGCTCCAAACCGAACCCATCTCCCTTTTGACGAAGCCATGGATCTCTTTTCTGTCCGTGTGGGCGAAATCGCCGATACGATGGCCCGATACGGCATCGCTGTTTCACTGGAATTCATTGGGCCAAATCTCTGGCCAGAACAACCACATGAATTCATTGCTGGCATTTCCGGAACACTCGAGCTAATCGATCGCGTAGGCCGCGTTAACGTCGGGATTCTCTTCGACACCTATCACTATCACTGCGGTCCCAATGATCTGAGCGACATCATCGCCGCTGGTCGAACAATCAACCATGTACATCTCAACGATGCTCCCCCTGGCGACGTGTCGAGGTTGGACGACTCCATGCGCCGATTACCAGGCAAGGGCATTATTGATTTGATTGAGATTGCCGCGGCTCTGAATGTTGCTGGGTATACCGGCCCTGGCGGGGTGGAAGTTTTCGATGACGAGTTGCGCGCTTTGCCAGCTCTTGAAGGTGCAAGAAAGATCGCGTCCGCTTGTATCGACGTGTTTGGAACCCTATAAACGGCAGAGCAATTTCGTGGACCTCGATACACATTGCGCTGAGTCCACTATGAACGCATCCTATAGCCTCGCTGATCCCGAGTAAGAAATATGGAGAAACATCAGCAGCAGCTCAACAACTCTGTATCGATCTCCAGACGCCGTCTGTGTTCCGCATTAGCTAGCAGCGCACTAGCAACCTTGTTCACAGCATGCAATAACGACTTTGTGTCCTCATCTGAGCAGCCTGCGTCCGCCAGAGTTTTCGACACATCACCCACTCCAACGCAATTGGCGTCGAGAGTACCCATACCACCCACCGAAGCACGCAGAACCAGATCCTCCGCAGCCAACACCATCGCGGCCCCATTACCCACACATCCGACCACGAAACCACCTGCTGTTACAAAGACCCCAGCAATAACGATCCTTACCCCCTCGCCATCGCCAATGCCACGATCCTCACCATCACCGTCTCCCGCACCTACGCCCACACCATCTCCCACACCATCACCATCCCCTACACGCTCTCCCACACCAACCCCTACGCCGACCCCAACCACGTCGCTCTCGCCTTTGTCAGGGATCCCCATACCTCTTGAAATCGCCGACCGACGTGTCGTAGCGGTCAAGATAGATAATGCACCTGCAGCTCGGCCTCAGAGCGGCCTCAGCGCAGCCAGCGTCGTGTACGAACATCTCACTGAAGGACGAGTAACCCGGTACACCGCTTTCTTCTTGGAAGGTGACATCCCTCGCGTTGGACCTATTCGTAGCGCGCGGTTTGTTGATCGAGATCTCGTACAACAATTTGATGCGCTATTTGCCCATGTCGGTGGAAGTCCCCCAGTACGGGATGACCTCCGTCAATCGACTGTCGCCGATATGGACCAGTTCTTTTTCGACGAAACTCGACCGTACTATCGAATTTCCAGCCGTCCCGCACCATTCAACATGTACGCTGATTTACGATCACTTCGAGAGTTCGGACGGGCACGCTACCCGGAGAAACGATCTGTTTCAAGCTTTCGTTTTTACGACACGGAACCAGACCAAGGCCCATTGGCTCATCTTCAAATTCCGACAACCGCTCCCACAGCATTTCAAGCTCGTTACACCTATATGCCCGACACACGGCGCTGGCGTCGATCGATCGGAACAACCCTTGATATTGATTCAGAAACTGGCGCGCCCCTTGAGTTCGAAAACGTCATCGTGCAACAGGTCGCAACACGACTTACCGAGTTTGACGAAGATTCCCTTGGAAACAAATCTCTTTGG
Organism: uncultured Chloroflexota bacterium; assembly: GCA_964422795.1. Lineage (GTDB taxonomy): Bacteria > Chloroflexota > UBA11872 > UBA11872 > UBA11872 > UBA11872. The sequence goes on along the minus strand of CAYRCL010000010.1, from coordinate 91,900 downwards.
ATCGACACTGTTGGGGAAAATGCAGCCACCGTTTTCCGAGACGGCCACCGGTTTGACGGGCGGTGGGAAAGAGAAACCGCCATTGACACGACTGAATTCCTCACCGACGACGAATCCCCCATCGCGCTTCGCCCAGGAAGAACCTGGATCCATTTGCTAGCGAAAGACGCTGAATTCGACGCGTCGTGACATTACAACAAGACAAACCGACCATCGGAACGAAAGGATCAACATATGGCGGATCCGAGAATCGTATTCATCCCCATCGCCCATGCTGAGCGATTTCTCCCCCATACTGATCTTGTAACTTCCGCAGGTGGACTTTATGAAATCGTTGATTTAGCAGATGTCGCCGCACGGGCCGACGTACTATCCCGAGCAACAGTCGGAGTGGCTGGCCTCGATTCCTTCCACGCAAACGACTTTGAAATAGCTACTAACCTTCGTGCAATCATCACCTGCACCACCGGAGTCGACCCGATCGACCTTGACGCCGCAACTGCTCGGGGTGTGATGATCGGAAACACACCAGATCTCTGCATCGAAGAAGTTGCCGATCACACTCTGATGCTTCTACTTTCTTGCTACCGTCGTCTTCCGCGAACAATTTATGGAAGCCAACAGGGTCCGCCTCGACGCGAACAGGTGATTAATGAATCCGAACACTGGCCTCGTTTGCGCGGACAAGTCGTTGGGTTACTTGGCCTAGGCAACATCGCGCAGGCCGTAGCCGAAAGATGCAAAACGTTCGGACTTGAAGTGATCGCACACGACCCATACGTTGAACCTGCACTTGCTTCCAAGTTTGACGTCAAGCTCGTTGGGCTCCACCAGTTGTTCGAACGCTCTGACTACCTATCGCTGCACGCACCACTTAACCCATCCACACATCACATCGTGAACGAAGAATCCCTCGCGCAGATGAAACCGACTGCATTCCTAATAAATGCTGCCCGGGGACCTTTGGTTGATGAGGCCGCGTTAGCATCAGCGATCGGAACCGGCCAAATTTCGGGCGCAGCACTCGATGTGCTCGAGATAGAACCAGCATCCAACAACAATCCGCTGCTCACAATGCGCGATGTCCTCATAACTCCACATACAGCCGGGTATTCCCAAAGATCCCGTGCCTGGGGACCTGAAAGCGCAATGCGCGACGCGGCAACAGTAATTAAGGGTGGACGCCCACGCTCAATCCAGAATCCGAAGGTGCTGGACCGGCGTGAGTTTGCACCATGAAACTTTCAACCGACTGATGTCCGTTCGCTTCACCGGGTATGGGGGCATAGGCGAGATTGGCGGCAATAAGCTTCTACTAGAAGATGGTGACTGGCAGATCCTCTTTGACTTCGGAATGTCGTTCGGATCTATTAGCCGATACTTCGAAGAGTTTCTACAACCGCGGATCATCCGCGGATTAACCGACTACTTGCGCACAGGACTGCTTCCACCCTTAGAGGGCCTCTATCGACCTGATCTCAACACCCTGCCTGAGCACGCAACCATCTGGGATCGAATACGTTTGCGTCCTGGGCACCGAACTGACATTAATCCACGTGGAATCCTCCTGAGCCACGCCCATGCCGACCACGTGGGTTACGTTTCGATGCTACATCCAGACATCCCGATCATATCGAGCGCAAAGTCAGCCCTTATCGCGAAAGCTACGCAAGACGGAGGACAAAATCGACTCGACGGGCAGACCGTGTTCCTCCAGCCTCGTAAAGCCTCTGGATCAATACTCGTCACAGACCCCGCCATCCCCGTAAAACAGCGGCAGTGGCGAATCACGGACGAGGAGGCATGGACGCCGGACGCGTCGACCTACTGGGCACAACGATATGCCAAAGCCCGAACCACCCATACAACACACGACGTGCTCCCAGCAGAAAGAGTTATGGATGGTCACGAAATCCGGACATATTCCACGGACCACTCGATCCCCGGAACGATCGGATTCGCTGTAGAAACCTCCGCCGGATGGGTCGGATATACCGGCGATATCCGAATCCACGGTAGGCAGAGCAACACGACACTAGATTTTGCACATGAGCTCGCTGAATTGGATCTTGTTGCACTCATCTGCGAAGGAACCCAAGCGGGCCACGCTCCAGGCGCATCAGAAGAAGATGTACGTGCACGCGTCATCGAGCGCGTACACCATGAGCAAGGACTTGTCATCGCTGACTTCGGACCTCGAAACATTGAACGACTTGAAACGTTTCTTGAAGCCGCCCGGCTCACCAACCGACAACTCGTCATCACGATGAAAGATGCATTACTCCTCCGAGCGTTACATACCATCGACCCGACCGTACCAATACCCTCATCTCCCCATGGTCCACTCATCTACGACGACGTTCGTACAACTTCCACTGCCTGGCAAGAAGCGATAATCGACGAGTTCGCACACATGACCGTGTCATCAGACCGAATCCGAACTGACATCGGAGGCTACATCCTATGCTTCAGCTTCTTTGATGTTGCACGCCTTCTTGACCTTGGGGAAATATCCGGAACTTGGATCTACTCTTCAAGCGAGCCTTACAACGAAGAAGCCGTGCTTGACATGGAGCGCCTCCGAAATTGGACTGCACTACTTGGCCTCGAATTCGCGGGAAGCGCACGTGCGGACGAAGCAGAGATGACGGGGTTTCACGCATCAGGCCATGCTGGCGGAGTACACCTCCAGCAGTTCGTCGAGATCGCAAATCCAAGAACTCTCATCCCCGTTCATCTAGAATCGGATGGTCTGGCTTTCTACCGGGAGACCTTTGAACATTCAACGATCGAGGTTCGCACACCACGCTGCGGCCACCCTCTGCGAATTGAATGAGATACAGGTCAGACTATTGACGAACCGCGCCCGTACCCCCGACTATCAGTAATACCAACTCACGAAGTCATGGACACAGATGGCCCGCCGCATTGTTGATTGCACTAAATCGTTCGAGCACGGATCATCTGATGGCTTTGTAGCGCACGAATTCGAGCGCCGCGGATATCCGCAAGCAATTGGCCACCGGATCAAGATGGATACGGACACGGGAACTTATGTGTTAGCACCTCGCCGGTACGCGCGTTGGGGATCCGCCATCGCGGATCTACCTATCGCGACATTTTTCGGAGAAGGTGTAGTCGGACGTGTTGAAGTCGATCCGGAAACTCAGAACATCGATGCTGAAAGTCTTGAGATGGCTTTCGGACCCCGATTGCAAACCGGTGATATAGCGGTCCTCACCAACACGTCATCTCTTGTAACCGCCAATCTCACCGCACAGGCTACGCAATGGCTCTTAGTCAAAGGAGTCAAATTGGTAGCAGTAGCTGACGATATAACGATCGGGGACATCGATGAACCCGAGAACGAGCGTGTAATCCTAAACGTGTTGCTCGAAAGTGATATCCCGGTCGTACGCGGACTTCTGAACACAAATCAACTCAGCTCGGCACGGATTGCTTTCATGGCCCTTCCCGCACTCGTGGCCGATGTCACAGCTTGGCCAGTTCGATTTGTAGCACTCGACCCGGGGGCGGATCCACGTAGCGAACCAGAAACACCCCCTTCAATCCCCTCCACCGATGTGAACGGTGGGTCAGACGAGCCCGTGAAATCAAACAGCACCGTTGACGCCTCATCCGAATCTGACAGCGCGACTTCACCACCTATGGAAGAGGAGGACACGGACACCGCGATTGACGAAACAAACCCGAAAGAATCGGAAGAAACCACCTCCAAAAGCGTGGTCCAAAATGAGAAGGATGTTGCATCTGACTCCGCAAGTCCTGAACCAGTGGATCAAGAAGACGCATCAGAATCTCACGTCAACCGACCGGAACAGAAAAGCTGAGCCAACATTGTTCCGCAAGCTAGCGATTGGGGAGCAGCAGCTCGTCACCAACCTGTATAAGGTACGGTTCATCAATACCATTCAATGCCGCAATCTCCTCGAATTCATGGCCGTGTCGACTAGCAATCGCAGCTAAAGTGTCCCCCGGATGAACCGTAATCAAGAAATAGCGCGCGGGCCTCTCAACCCGACCGGGAATACTCGTCGGGGTGGCTGGTCGATCAATAGGACTACGATCGATTTCCAGATCAATCACAATAGCCTTCGGCGTTACCCGGGAATCGATCTGGGTAGGACCTCGACGCTGAATTGTCGCAGCTGCTGATGGGGGACGGAGAGCCTCTGGTATATCAGGCTGTCGACGGATACCGCGATCGATGAACAACATAAGGATGAAACTTATCGTCAACAGCATCGCTACCACCATTCCAGCGTATAGGCCCATATGGTGGCGCTGGACGGTGGATTCAGTCGGTGTGCGCGAGGACGGTGAACCAAGCTCGTCCTCGACCATTGAACGTCGATCAGGCACCTCGGATCAGAGTATCAGAGCGCTATGACTTCAACCGACGAACTACTAGACGGACCGTGGATGTTGGGCATAAGCGACACCCCCGACATCGCGGCAGTGGCGTTTGTGGACGAGATCGAACCACCAATGTATCCACAGTTGACGCTTAAGGACCCTCCAACAGGACCGACTTATTACTGGTATCGGAGAACAGTCTCGATACCCGACCTTCCTGCACAACATCGGATAAGTGTTGTGTTTGGCGCAGCCGACTGGATCGCGGATGTGTGGGCCAACGAGCAACACATTGCCACGCATCGAGGCGGTTACCTGCCGTTCGAAGCAACGTTACCCAAGGAGTTGCATGGTCACACCGTAACTCTCACAGTGCGAGTGTGGGACAGCCCACTTTTTGTCAACGGACCAGTGGCGATGCCCACCGGCGAACCAACTCAAAGTGAATGGATCCCACGTGGCAAGCAGCACTGGTACGGCGAATGTTCGGGTCTGTGGCAACCGGTTTGGTTAAGGATCCGACCAGAGTCCCGAATTACTGGATTGCGAACAGCGTTAGAAGCTGACCTGCAGACCGTGACTTTTCTCGTCTTTGGCTCTGCCAAGTGCTCAGGCGAATTACGGATCCGCATCACTGAAATCGACAACACCTCCACAATATGGGAAACAAGCACCCACGGACACATCGACGCCGGTATTGGTGTCTCACACCTGTGGCCTGATGTTGCTCTTTGGTCACCGGGCTCGCCTTCGCTTTATCAGGTTTATCTTTCATTCGAAGCTGATGGCATAACCGACAACCAAGTCTTCACGACTGGATTCCGGCGTGTTGAACGCACACCGCATGAACTCCGGCTAAACGGATCCCCTCTCTATCTTCGAGGTGTACTGGATCAGGACTACGATCCGGCCTCAGGTTTTGCCTATGCTGGTGATGCCGTAATTGCAAAACGATTCGCTGCTGCCCGATCGGCCGGGCTCAACCTCCTCCGATGCCACGTCAAAATTCCAGATCCTCGCTACCTCGCACAGGCTGATCGGATCGGGATGCTGGTCTGGTACGAGCTTCCCAGTTGGGGACACCCACACCGTCCTGACGGAACCATGCCTACCTGGTTGCGTGGCGATGTAGAGGCCATGATCCGCGAATCTTCCATCCGTGACGGACATCACCCCTCCTTGGTCGCGCGATCCATCATTAACGAAGGCTGGGGCCTCGATTTGATGAACTCATCGGCAGACCGTCATCAACTCCGTGAATGGGTATCGTTATCTCGAGAGTGCGACCCTTCACGTCTTGTCATCGACAACTCAGCACTGGCTGGCAACACGCATGTTGATACAGACCTCGCAGACTTTCATACCTACGCTAGTCATCCACATGGTGATAAACAATTCGAAACCGCCGTCCACCGCTTAGCAACGCGTCCACCGGATCTTTGGGCTCGAGGAGACGCTAGTGCTCCACAGATTCGTCCCGTCGCGTTGACTGAGTTCGGAATCTGGGGTCTTCCCGACAATCTTCCAGCAACCAAGCAAGGCATTGAGAAGAAGAGACGGTGGTCCCAGAGCACAGCATTCGACATGGAGGGCTTCGAAGAACGCTATTCGAAGTCGTTCGCAAAACGTGCTTTCAAAAACTCCTCCGAGTTGCGCCAAGCCACGCAACAAGTTCAAGCGTCCGGTTTATCTCAGCAAATCACGACTCTTCGTCGAACACCCGGATTGTCCGGCTTCGTGCTGACCGAGCTTAACGACCAATCATGGGAAGCAAACGGTCTACTCGACTTCGGCGGCAACGAAAAACCAGCGCTAGCATCGATTCGATCCGTAGCATCCGAGACCGTTGTACTCATCGGAGGCATCCCAAGATCAGCATGGGGCGGATCCAATATGAGTTGCTCTGCAATTCTTTCCGGTCCACGCTCCACAGACACTCTAGACATCACATGGAGGATCAATGGCGAACTAAGACGACGCGAGACTATACGTTGTGAGGTTGGGCACACACCCACGGTAATCGACACTTTCGAGTTTCAGGCTCCGCAGTCGCCAACCGCTGAAATGATCGAGGTCTCAGTCGGGGTGCATAGCTCCAGAATCGATCTTGAGCAACGCTCCGAGGTCCTGGTGATACCTCAAGCAGCAGCCACCATCGATGGAAAATTGAGAGTGTTCCTCACCGGTGAATCGGCCATAAATCAAGTTTCCACCCTCGCAAACGCCTTAGCTGAGGCCGGATGCACCACCCTTACGGAACCCACACGGGTCGATGCTATCGTCGTTGCCGGTGGCGGATCTGACGCTATTGATTTGGTGGCTAATGGCCTCCCCGCACTCGTAGTTGCCGACCTCGCAGATACGGTCTTCCTTCCCTCAATTCCTCGTTTGGAACAATTTGATCCTCACTGGTGCACCGGATTTGACTGGATGCGAACCGAAACATTCCCAGATCTCGCGGTTGGACCATTGATGCAAGCTCCGTTTCATTCATGCATCGCGCCACGGGTAATCCCTGCCCTTGATGGGCTCGACCCCGCCGACGTTCTGATGGGAACGTACCGAGGTTGGTTGGGTAATGAAGCCGCCATTACGGCACAAGCCCGTTATGGCAAGGGACGAGTCGTTGTTACAACACTAGGTCTAAGCAGCGGTGGACGATCCGATCCTCTCGCACGAGCATTACTTGTCCGCTTGCTAACGTATACGACATCCTCGTTATGCACACCGAACTCACGTATTGTCTAGGGAGTCCTACGTAGTTTCGCAGGAGCCAGGCAAACCTCTTATTCCAACATCTTGGCTGCGGCACTCTCAGATTGCCCAGCAGTAGGATCTGCCCGTACAGCCGATGCGCAGCAACTGATAGCAACCTGCAAAAGTCGCGGGGTGAGCGAGGGGACTTGAACCCCCAGCCTTCTGGGCCACAACCAGACGCTCTAACCAAATTGAGCTACGCCCACCATAGACCGAACTAAGACTCCATCCGATCGCACTGATTCTATCCAAACACCGCTCGGCCAGGAGGAACCGTGATCATCAGGTTGTATCATGGCGCAATGTTGGCGCCGGGCACTCCAGATCGGTCTAAGTTACGATCAAAGCCACGCTTTGTGAGCCCATAATGGCCTGTCTAACGATCTCAATCAAAGATCGGATTCTCCTTAATCGACAATCGGCGAATTTGGCCCGAGAGTAAGAGGAGACATTTCCATGCCCCCTGACCCGAGTCCAATCGAAGCTCGAGCCCCTTCAACTGCCTCGCATCGCAGCATCCCCGACGGCTTGACTTACGACGACGTATTGCTTGTACCGGGTCGCTCAGACATCGTTCCAACAAGCGTCAATACCGTGACGAACATTACAGCTCGCCTGAAGCTCAGTGTGCCCCTGCTCTCAGCCGCCATGGATACCGTAACTGAATCTCCGATGGCAATCGCCTTAGCCCGAGCTGGTGGCATTGGGGTTATTCACCGCAATCTACCTATTAGCCAACAAGCTGGTGAAATCGACAAGGTTAAGCGGTCACAATCCGGAATGATCGTCGATCCAGTCACCCTCCCACCGGACGCAACACTTGCGGACGCGAACGAGGTTATGGCTCGGTATCGAATATCTGGCGTTCCAATTACAGATAGTGATGGACGTCTCGTCGGCATCGTCACAAACCGTGACATGCGATTCACTCACGATCGCGCACGTCAAGTATCTGATTTGATGACAACTGAAAACCTGATTACGGCTCCCGTTGGAACCACTCTTGAGCAAGCCCAGCTTCGCCTGCACAAACACCGCATCGAAAAGCTTCCCGTAGTTGACTCAGACGGCATTCTTCAAGGACTTATAACAGTAAAGGACATCGCTAAACGTCAACAGTTTCCAGACGCGGTCTACGACAACAAAGGCAGGTTAGTCGTAGCCGCAGCCGTCGGCACCCAAGACGAAGCCTACGAGAGGGCAACAGAACTCGTTGACGCTGGTGTGGACGTCCTCGTAGTGGATTCAGCACATGGCCACCATTCGGCTGTAATCGACATGGTTCGGCGAATCAAGAATGGTCTTGACATCGAAGTTATCGGCGGAAACGTCGCCACATCAGCCGGAGCAAGCGCACTCATACAAGCTGGAGCCGACGCAATTAAAGTTGGCATTGGACCGTCTGCTATATGCACCACACGAATCGTGGCTGGCGTAGGAGTTCCACAGCTAACTGCCATTCTTGATTGTTCCGACCCATGCAACGAGCATGGCATTCCGTTGATAGCCGACGGTGGAATTCGGTACTCAGGAGACGTAGCTAAAGCAATCGCTGCTGGCGCTGCTGCAGTGATGATTGGAAATATCTTTGCCGGGACTGACGAAAGCCCGGGCGAGGTGGTCTACCGACAAGGTGAACGTTTTAAGGAGTATCGTGGGATGGGGTCCCTCGGCGCGATGACTGATCGTCATCAAGCAAGTCGAGATCGATATGGCCAACAAGAGGTTGAGAATGCCGCCAAGCTAGTGGCGGAAGGCGTAGAAGCCCAAACACCATATCGAGGACCTACTACAGGCCTCATAGAACAACTCGTAGGCGGGCTTCGGTCAGCCATGGGATATGTTGGTGCACATGACATCCCGTCAATGCAGACTCTTGCCCGTTTCGTACGAACTACTACGGCTGGCATGGATGAGAGTCACGTGCATGATGTTGTACTTGTCAAGGAAGCCCCCAACTACCAGCAACGGCCCCTCTAACCATACTCTGAGTCGGCTATCATCTATTCAGGCGGCTGTACGCATCTGTTTCCAACCGCAGACATCTAAGACAAGCACTCCGATGACCGACGAAGTGGCGATCACCATATGAGGCTAGTCGTTGGAATCGACACTGGCGGAACCCACACAGATGCGATAGCCCACTGCCCAGAAAGCGGGCAGGTCACAGCCTGGAACAAAGTCCGCACTACACACGATGACTTGACGATCGGCATCGCACAATCACTTGCCGGACTGAGCATCCCGTCTTCCGACACCATCGACCTGGTTGCTGTCTCCACCACGCTTGCAACGAACGCCGCCATAGAAGGTCTTGGCGGTCGCGTGTGTGCACTCCTTATCGGCTATGACGAGCATCTCGTCCACCACTATGGACTAGATCGACGAATGAAGGCCTCTTGCCTGGAATTCATTGGTGGACATCACGATGTTTTTGGTGAAGAACGCTCTGTGCTTGATGAAGACATGTTGCGTTATGCGGTGGAACACCAACGCGACCACGTCGATGCATTCGCGCTCTCAAGCTATCTCTCTGTACGGAATCCTGAACACGAATTTCGCGCTCGAGAGATTGTCGAAGATTTAACGGATCTTCCAATTGTCAGTGCCAGTGATGTCGGCAAATCACTGGATTCTGTTCGACGTGCCACAACCGCGATCCTGAATGCACGACTGATCCCGATCATTGACCGCCTCCTCACTGCCATCGTTGTAAGCGTAGCCGCACAGGGGATTGCCGCCCCCATAGCCATCCTGCGTGGTGACGGTTCAATGACATCCTTAGAATGCGCGAGGGCTCGGCCAGTAGAGACTTTGTTGTCTGGCCCCGCTGCAAGCATTATCGGAGGCCAGTATCTGACAGGGTCCGATGAGGCAATGGTGTTGGATATGGGGGGCACCACTACCGATATCGCATTACTTAACGGCGGCAAACCCAAAATTGGTGCCGCCGGCGCTGTGATTGGCGATTGGCGAACTGCCACAAGAGCTGCCGACGTTCGTTCAATCGGAATCGGTGGTGATAGCCGAATCGTAGCTGATCCTCTTGATTTAATCATCGGCCCAGAACGCGTCGAGCCCATAGCCGTTGCCGCCGCAACACACCCATCCATCGCACACGAACTCACACGTATGGAACGCAACAATTTGAGTCATCGTCTAGTGCCCGTATGGGAATTCCTATATGCCAGAGATAACGCGACCGAATTGGATTTGAGCACAAACGAACATGCAATCTGCACTGCTCTCCAAGACGGACCAGTCGACGTTTCGAGTCTTGCACAACGACTTGGGCTAGCTGATCCACGCCTCCTTCACCTTCGCCCACTCATTGCACGTGGAATAGTCCGGCGAATAGGTCTAACGCCGACTGATCTCCTCCATGCTCGAGGTGAATTTCAGGATTTCGATGTTGAATCCTCGGTCCGCGCTTGCCGCATCGCGGCCAGAGAGCGTCGGATCGACTTTGATACTTTGCTTTCCCAAGCCCGAGAACGAATCATTTGCCAAATTGCCGACGGTCTTCTCCGACGTGCGGTGTCAGAATTTGACCTGCGTGCTGCCAACACCAACGAACCCCTCGGTGATTTCCTAATCGATCGGTCAGTTTCACCTCAACCGCATCAAGATCCTCTATCCGTCAATCTGTCTATAACATTGCCCATCGTTGCCATTGGAGCACCAGCCAAATCCTGGGCACCGACAATCGCATCCCGACTTCATACGGAATGCGAAATCCCCAAGCTTGCGCACGTAGCAAGCGCTATCGGAGCTTCCGCAGGTCGTTATTCAGAACAAGTGGAGTTCCTTCTCCGTCCGCTGTACGCGCGTTCCGGCATTACCGGCTATACCGTGCACGGACCAAAGGAACTCCGCAAATTCAAATCAATCATGGACGCACGAGCTTATGTCCAGAAAGCTGGACCACAGCTTGCCCGTGAGCAATCCAAGATATCGGGCGCTATTGAGCCTGAGATCCATCAAAGCGAGCATAGTTGGGACGCCGAAAATGATGAGCCGTCAGACGGTGGCTATCTTATGGAAACACGGTTCACCTTCACCGCTACCGGCCAATCTTTCCAGTAAATCGCTTAAGTTCAAGTAATACTCAGCGGCGGGGCGTTCGCTCGCCTATAATTTGCCGTACCCAAACGATGACCATGCACACGGCCGCGCAAACACGGCCCCACCGAAATTAGGCGAGGACTGTCCAATGGCAACTAAGTTCCTGACCGAGGAAGGTCGCGAACGTCTGATGCGTGAGTTGGACGAACTGAAGCAGGTAGCGAGACCCAGCATCATCCAACGGATCCACGAGGCAAAAGAGTTCGGTGAAATGAGCGAGGGTAACGAGTCCGACGAAGTCCGAAACGAACAGGCCTTCATTGAAGGCCGCATTCTCATGCTTGAACGCCTTCTGAAGGATGCGGTTGTAATTAGCCAACACTCCTCAGACACCGTCAGCATTGGAGCGACAGTCAAGCTTAAATCCGACGATGGCGAACACGAATACACCATTGTCGGAACCGATGAAATAGATCTGGTTTCCGGAAAAATATCGAATGAGTCACCGCTCGGACAGGCCCTTGTTGGTCGAAAGGTCGGTGAATCGGTAATGATTGAAACCCCTGGCGGGAACTCCCGCCACGAGATTTTAGGGATCAATTGACCGAAGACGCGAACGTCGCGTCAGACAATTCGACCGCGGGCGACCGACTCTTCGAAACCCGTCGGTCCAAGCTCGGGCAGATCGTGGCTTCTCAGGGAACAGCCTACCCGCTTAATGTGCGACGCACTCACCTCGCAGCAGATGCCATAGATCTCACCGACGACGATCCACCATCCGAAGTAACAGTAGCCGGGAGAGTAATCGCCCTACGCCGAATGGGGAAAACATCTTTTCTAGTTCTCCGCGACGGATCTGGTGATGTTCAACTCTTTCTTAATCAGACCAGTATGGGTCGTCCTGCATATCAAAACATGCTGGACGTACTTGACGTTGGAGATTTTGTGTCTGCTAATGGCGATATGTTTCGCACCCGAACACAGGAGCCCAGCGTACGCGTAAAGCAACTAACGGTTGCGGCCAAGGCCCTACGGCCTCTACCCGATAAATGGCACGGCCTTCAAGACAACGAGGCCCGCTTCCGTCAACGTTATTTAGACATTCTAAGTAACCAGGACGTCCGAAACCGATTCGAAGCACGCTCAGCGATCGTGACAGAAATCCGCAACGTGCTGGATGTGCAAAAGTTTTTGGAAGTGGAAACACCAACCCTACAACCAGTGTATGGAGGTGGATCCGCCGTCCCCTTTGTCACTTCCTATGCCGCGTTAGACCAAGATTATTATCTACGTATCGCTGATGAGTTATACCTAAAACGCCTTCTGGTCGCCGGCTATGAGCGCGTCTATGAAATTTGCAAGAATTTTCGTAACGAAGGGATTGACGGCACACATAGTCCTGAATTCACGATGCTTGAGGCATATCAAGCTTTTGCTGACCTAAGCACCATGCGAGAACTCATGGAGAAACTTGTTGTCGCAGCCGTGGAAACAATACATGGATCATCAGTAGCGCACTTCAAAGAATATACGATTGATTTCACACCACCCTGGCGACGAGTCACCTATCGCGACGCGCTTCTCGAACATGCTGGCATCGACATCGAGACGAGCACGGGAACAAGTGAATTACTTGCCACTGCTGAACGCAATGATGTTCAGGTTGACTCAGAATGGACACGTGCCAAGTTAATGGACGAACTGATGAAGCATTTAGTCGAACCCGAGCTCCTTAAGCCAACGTTCGTCGAACGTTATCCGGTGGAAACAACACCTCTGGCGAAACGCTGTCAAGACGACCCACGCTATGCGGAACGATTCGAACCTTTCGTCCAGGGTATGGAGATTGGAAACGCCTACGCCGAACTCAACGACCCACTTGACCAACGCGCTCGGATGGAGGCACACGCGGCTGCTCAAGACAACTTGGAAGAAATGCCCGTTGACGAGGACTTCCTTCTCGCGCTCGAACACGGAATGCCTCCAGCTGGTGGTCTCGGGCTCGGAATCGACCGTCTCGTCATGATCGTGACCGGTGCAACCAATATTCGCGAAGTCATATTTTTTCCACAGCTCCGTGAATCTCCTTAACTTGAACACGGACCGACGCCGCACAACAGCCGCCGTCACATGCTCCTCTTAGCTGTGGGGGGGCTGCGCAACTAATCTCATGCTCCCATTGAAATTCATTCGTAATCATGAAGCACTGGTACGTGAGCGGCTTGCAACTCGCTACGCCGAAATCCCTCTCGATGAACTCTTAGAGTACGACGAACAGAGGCGGGAACTTCTATCCGAAGTCGAAGACTTGCGTGCCAAGCGAAACACCGTATCGCGTCAAATCGGTGAGGCCTCCAACACAGAACGCGAATCACTTATTGATCGGACTCGTGAACTTACTACAGCACTTGACGAGAGCAACCCAAAACTCGCCTCCATCGAAGCGACTATTGATCGGCTGCTACTTGAAATACCAATGCTGCCCCATAAATCCGTACCTGTTGGCGACTCCCATCACCCGGGAGAACTTCGCTTTGCCAGCGGTGACCCACCTACTATCAATGGAACATGGCCCAGCCATGTTGAAATTGGTGAGGCACTAGGCATCCTTGATTTTTCCCGATCCGCACGAATATCCGGTTCTGGATTCTGGGTTTATCGAGGTGCAGGAGCACGACTCCAGCGGGCTCTAATTCAGTGGATGTTAGATCTCCAAATACGGGAACACGGTTATCGAGAACTCTACCTGCCAGCATTGGTTACTGAAACCTCGATGAGGAATGCGGGCAAGCTTCCAAAATTTTCCGATGACGCCTATCACATCGATAACAGCCGATTGTGGCTCAGCCCAACTGCCGAGGTCGCCTTAGCGGAGTATCACGCTGGCGAAACATTGGAGATCGAACAACTCCCGGCCAAGTACGTGGCGCATGCTCCAGCCTTTAGACAAGAAGCTGGCGCAGCAGGCACAGAAACCCGTGGCCTACGGCGGGTCCACCAATTCGACAAGATCGAGATCTTTAATCTCACTCTCCCTGAAGACTCGTATAACGCGATGGACCGTATGTGTGCTGAAGCTGAAACAACAATCCAGCGTCTTGGCCTCACCTATCGAATTCGTGAAGTGCCGACTGGAGACCTTGGCTTCACGGCAGCCAAGCAATATGACCTTGAGGTGTGGTCACCCGGGGCAGCTGAATGGCTGGAAGTGTCGTCGATCTCAAACTGTGAAACCTTTCAGACACGCAGGTCCGGAGTTCGCGTTCGTAAATCCAGCTCAAACAATAGTGAATATGCTCACTCTCTAAACGGTACCGCACTAGGTCTACCTCGAACCTATGTGGCACTGCTTGAAACTGGTCACCAGGCCAACGGTACAGTCGTTGTCCCGGACGTATTACAACCATATATGGACGGCTGCACACACATCGCAGCCGAGCCCGTATGACGCAACAAAGCCTCTCCTGGACACAGCAGCTTTTCCAGCTTGTCGGGAACACCCCTCTCATCGAACTTTCAGTTTTTCGAGATGAATTCCCAAAGGCTTCTATCTTTGCCAAGCTAGAGTCTCTGAACCCAGGCGGCTCAATCAAAGACAGGCCTGTTTCTCGGATGCTCAGCGACGCTAGAGCCAGCGGCTCGCTTCGCTCAGGACAAACGATCCTAGATTCGTCTTCCGGAAATGCTGGCATTGCGTACGCGATGTTTGGACGAGCGCTCGGCCACGAGGTCGAAATCGTAATTCCGACAAACGCCAGCGTCGAACGGAGACAACGTTTGGAAGCCCACGGAGCTCGGCTAATACAGACCGATGCGATGCTAGGTTATGACGAGGCGTTACGGGAAGTTCGACGCCGCTACGAAACAAACCCTGATCGGTACTTCTTCGCTGATCAGTACAGCAATAGTGCAAACTGGCTCGCTCATTACGAAGGAACAGCGCTGGAACTCCTCGCCGATGCACCCCATGACATCACCCACTTTGTAGCAGGAGTGGGGACCGGAGGCACAATAACCGGGGTGGGTCGCAGGTTGAAAGAGGTTCGTCCCGACATACGAATCATCGCGGCACACCCCCCCGAATTCCCTGGAGTTGAAGGGCTTAAACCATTAGGTGAGGGCCATATCGAACCAGCTATCTTGGACCGTTCCGTCATTGATGAATGGGTTCCAGTTGACGTCGATGTTGCGGGTGCCCTTTCATTCGACCTTGCACAAGTAGGCATCTTCGTAGGACAGTCGTCCGGGGCCTACCTGTATGCAGTCCGTCAGGTGCTTGAGAACGATCCTGAGGCAAGCATCGTCACCATTTTTTCTGACGGTGGTGACCGCTATTTTTCCTCTGGTTTATGGGAATCGTAATTCAGGTCAAAGAAAATTGACCTCAATAAGATCCAAGACACTATTCGGAGGATCTTGGCATTGAACAGCAACGAGAGCTATGCCACCACTTAAAACAGGGTTCAACCCACGTATCGTGCCGCGTGACCGCAAGCACCTGATCAAACAGTTACGTGACATTGTGGCCGTCGCCAACCGACTTGAGTTCCAGGTAGTAGAACTTAATCTTGACTCGGTGATGTATGAGTTAGGGCTCCGTACCTTCTTCGACGCTGACTTGATCGAAGTACTAAATGACGCACCCACTCGTTTCCATTTAAACGTCTTTCGAGACGCGTCCGACCGCAACTGGCCGACCCTAACAGATCCGAATTCCATTGATCGGAGCGTGGCTCTACGCCAATTTGTCCAGATTGTTGAGTTTTTCGAACAACGTCACACGATCGAAATGTATGTCGTTCATCCAGGACGCCAAATGTCCGCTGATTCCAATCATTTGGACGCGTTAACCGAAAGTTTGCATACCATTCACAGCCTGTTCCCTGGCCTTCCGATCGCCGTCGAAAACACAAACAGTGGGGCCGTACTTCACGCAATGGATAGTGTACTGGCCATGCTTGACTCCACAGCCTCTATCCGATTTGCTCTACACACTGGCCGTGCCTTCCATTCCGTAGATGCCAACCACGTCGCCTTCGAAGCCCGCCTTGATTACCTAGGACAATTCGCCGACCGAATGGCTGAGATTAGATGGCACAACACCGCACCGGGTCAAAGCACGAGTATTCCATTACACATCGGACTTGAACGTGGGATCGATCTTCATAGAGTCATGCGATCCATCGGCCGGAATCCTGGAACTGTCCACATGATTGATACCGTAGGACTTAATCCTGCTGGTCTAATACGAGAAGTCCGTGTCTTACAAAGTGCAATGAACGGATAGCACCGGGCTACTCACACTTGAAGAATTAGGATGGCCTGGAAAACCGACAGCGTTAAGCTCACCGACTTCCGCATCCCGCTGTTATCTAAGCCGGAACAACGGGCCTGTCGCTCGTAAAACGAAGCAAGCGGACAAATCACCCTCTACCCATAGCCTAGGATTAAAGAACAACTTTCTGAAGCTAGACACCAACCCGATTTTTAATCCCTGTCTCAGACTTGGAAGAATCCAACCGAAAGACGCTGACCCTGCACCCATCCCCGTCACAAATACGCTCCATAATTTCAACAGTCCTTGCCTTAGCTGCATCGTTTGGGCCGGGCATCCAACTACGCTTACCTGTGACCACATCGAATGAAACGTTGCTAATCACCTGCAAGGCACCGCGGACGTTTGTGTGGCCAGCTGGTCGATCAAGCAATCAGCCTGGACTTGGAGCACCCAAAAGCTTACCGGTGGCGCCTGCACAGAAGGCTCAAGAACTTCTCTGGTATCGATCCAAAATCAGCGCAGCGTGCTCATCGACCTGAGCCCGCCAACCGGGAGCGACCCACGTCGTGCTGTCGTCCTGAGTGATAATCACCGGACCCCTAGCTCGAAACCCTGCCGGCAGCTCGGACCGGTTAAACACACGCACTGAACGAAGCTCCCCATCTACGACGACACGTGCCTTTGTGCAGCGAGGTCGCCGCGCATCCGCCGGAGCCCGAATTGTAGGGAGTGGAGGCTGCGCGACTGACGCAACCAGACGTGCAACAACGATCTCA
This sequence comes from uncultured Chloroflexota bacterium, assembly GCA_964422795.1. GTDB lineage: Bacteria > Chloroflexota > UBA11872 > UBA11872 > UBA11872 > UBA11872. The sequence continues at coordinate 74,647 of CAYRCL010000010.1, read as the reverse complement.
ACATCCGAACCGGGTCGGCTATGAGCGTAACGCTCTGCATGCCGCGCGTGAAACGCCTTAACCGCTGATGCTATGTTGCTCCCTTGAAGAGGCACGCTCAGCTCGAACGACTGCCCAACGTACCTTAACTCAAGCGCTCGCCGTAACCGCGGACGTCCAGACTTTTCGAAATCCCGTCGAGCCAAACGTTCTAGGCGCCCGAATACTCTGTTCATCGCCCGTGCACTTTCGGTCGCTGCAGGGCAAAGCAGCGTAGCCGCATACTCTCTCACGTGCTCCCCACTAAGAGCCCCGAGTGCCGACAACACGCCAGGGTAGCGTGGGACCAACACACGTCCAATCTCTAAGCGTTCCGCAAGCGCACAGCCATGGAGCGGGCCTGCTCCACCAAAGGTGACCAAGACAAACTCACGCGGATCGTAACCACGCTCGAGCGTAATCACACGTAAGGCACGTTCCATATGCGCATCCGCAACCGTAACCACGCTTTCCGCAGCCCGCCAGCGGGCTCCATTCGAATTTGAATCAGACGGAAGTAGTCGATCAATTGCCGCCTCGGCTGCCGATTGGTCTAAGGAAACGTCGTCAGCAAGGGTGGCAGACGGAATCAACCGACCCAGCACAACATTCGCATCCGTAACAGTAGGCTCAACACCACCGCGACCATACGCAGCTGGTCCCGGCTCCGCACCAGCACTACGCGGGCCAACACGCAAACCTCCAGCTTCATCAATAGCCGCAATCGACCCACCGCCGGCTCCGACCGTATGTATGTCCGTCATCGGAATTGCAACCGGCAGCCCACCCACCTCAGCATCTGTCCGCCGCAAGGGCTCACCAGGACACACAGCCACATCGGTTGAAGTTCCGCCCATGTCCAGAGTGACAATACGCGTGTATCCGGACGCGGCCGCTACAGCACGGGCACCAACAACGCCAGCAGCGGGCCCACTAAGAACAGTCTGAACCGGATTCGTCGCAGCCTCTGTTGATCGGAGCACCCCACCGCTCGACTGCACAATCCATAAAGGTCCTTCAACCGCGCGCTCGAGCCGACGAATATATTTGCTCATCACAGGGGCAAGATAAGCATCGAGAACAGTTGTACTCATACGCTCATATTCCCGATGTTCTGGCAAAACGCGTGAGGAGATAGAAACCCACCGAATCCCAGCTCGTATTAGCTCAGCGCGAATCGCGCGCTCGTGAGACGGACGCAGGAAAGAAAAAAGCAAGCAAACTGCTACTGACTCAGGCTTGATCCTGCGGATGCGTCTAATTACACCTTCAAGCGACTTTCGATCCAATGGTCGGATAACAGAACCATCAGCACCGACACGTTCATCAACCTCCAATCGGAATTCTTTACCGATCAGTGGCGGTAGCTTTCGCGGTTCAATGGCATACAGATCGGGACGGTTCTGACGACCAATCTCAAGCACGTCAGAAAATCCAGTGGTGGTAATCAGAGCAGTCCGGGCACCTTTCCGTTCAAGCACCGCATTTGTCGCTACGGTCGATCCGTGCACGACAGCCGCACCAGGCTCTACACCTGCGCGCCGCATTCCTTCGAGAACGGCCTTGGACGGATCCCCGCGGGTACTCGACACTTTGAACACTCGTAGACCATGAGGAGTTGCCAGCACAAAGTCCGTGAATGTCCCACCTACATCCACACCAATGCGGGTTTCACCTGAAAGTCGCCTTCTTGAAGTTGCCGTGACGATCACTCCATCGATTTGTTAGGGGCCCACGGAACGAGCTTAGTCGCAGAGCTCCCGTCGTCAACTATCTTGGGTAGGCCCCCTTACTCAACCACTGCATTCTAAATGCTAAGTTTCGATTGACCGCACACTCTACGGGACCGTGTAGCAATGCAACAAAACCACAAAGAGCGCACCGTTCCGCCCACCACAATTAGACGTCTCTCGACCTATTACCGTGTACTTACTGCACTGGATGAGGACGGTTCAACAAACCAATCATCAGAATTGATTTCTCAGCTCACCGGTTTTACCGCGGCCCAAGTACGTCGCGACCTCGCATACTTCGGTTCATTTGGGAAACGTGGCGTGGGCTATGCCGTACACCCATTGAAGAATCATCTCGCATCCATCCTCGGAATAACCCTGGGCTGGAACATTGGCCTAATTGGCGTCGGGAATTTAGGACGTGCACTGCTTGCCTATCGAGGATTTACTGAGCAGGGTTTCGACTTGGTGGCAGCGTTCGACAACTCCCACGCCGTGATTGGGGAATCGATCAATGGTATTAATGTTCAGAACATCGACAATCTAGCCATGACGGTATCCACTGAACGAATCGACATCGCGATCATTACTGTACCCGAGCTAACCGCACAGGCCGTTGTCGACCAAGCAGTGGCAGCTGGTATTCAAGCCATACTTAACTTCGCACCCAAACAACTTCACGTCCCGGCACATGTCGAGCTGTCAAATGTCGACCTTGCAATGGAGGTTGAGTACCTTTCATACACCTTGAGCAAGCAATCCCATGTCCTAGCCAAGAGAATTCGGGGTCGCGAGCATTCCAACAGAAACGTATGATGGCCCGGGTTCGTGAAAAAATCACTAGCACGTCGTTGCGTGTACAACGCTCCGTAGTGGTTCGAACAAAGCAGTAAGGTCAAGGGGGGATTTAGAGTGACCCTTTCCACGCAAAGCGCGCTCGGACAGTGACGAAGGTCATGGATGCCTAGCTGGGTCGCCGTCGTCCTGCTTATGGCAGTAGCCTTCCTTTTCGCAGTGGGAAGCCTACTCGGCACAATACTCCTCAAGCCCCGTCGGAAGTATGCGGCAAAGGTAGAAGCCTATGAGTCCGGCATGCCTGCTGTCTCTGACGCACGTGGCCGACATAATATTCGCTTCTATCTAGTCGCGGTTACCTTCTTGCTTTTCGACGTCGAGTTGCTCTTCTTCTATCCCTGGGCTCTCTACTTCAATATGGTCGATGAACCCATTTCTCTTTTTATCTCGGGTGTAGTCTTCCTGGCGGTGCTTGGCGTAGCGTTCATCTATGAGTGGCGTACCGGCGCACTCGACTGGAATCGATAACCCGTGTTACACGCCGCATCAAAGCCCCGCTTCACCGCACCTGAAATTCTGGAATTAGTAAAGATTGCAGCGGGTTCCGAACATCAGGCTGGTCGGATTGACCATGGAGATCCGCTGGTACAGGTGAATCCTCACGCGCTGCCCGAACTTTTCCTAACACTACGGGATCATTCAGAATTGAAACTTGAACAACTGATCGATGTCACAGCGGTTCACTGGCCGCTCGAAAAAGATCGAGAGTTCGAGGTGATCTGGCAGTTTCGATCAATCACAAACAATCTCTACACACGTGTATCCACCCGAATTGCAGACGGTGAACATATCGCCTCAGCAACCTCGACTTACGCCTCTGCAAACTACCTGGAACGTGAAGTGTTTGATCTATTTGGCATCTACTTCAAAGGCCACCCGAACATGCAACGTATCCTCCTGCCTGATGGTTATGAGGGTCATCCGTTACGTAAGGAATACCCCGTCGAAGGTCCAAATTTTCCTGAGGATGCCCATCGCAACGATATGTTTGGCGATCTGGATCCAGATGACTTTTGGTCCGGTGTGACGGAAGAAGCGGACAAATGACGTCCGAGACGAACGTAGCCGGACCTCGAATGGATACAGAACACACGGGCGACGGGCGAATGACGCTGAACTTTGGGCCACAGCACCCGAGCACACACGGTGTTCTTCGACTTCTTATCGAACTGGACGGCGAAGAAGTTACTCGTTGTGAAGCTGACATGGGGTATTTGCACCGGGGTGTCGAGAAGCTACTCGAAGTCCACGATTATCGGGGAGGCATCACGCTAACCGACCGAATGGATTACACAGCTGGCCCGTCAAACAATATGGGCTATTTAATGGCCATCGAAAAGCTGATGGGTATCACCGATGAAATTCCTCTTCGCGCACGGTATCTACGTAGTGCGGTCGCAGAGCTATCGCGCCTCGCATCACACCATATCTGGCTAGGCACTCACGCACTTGACATCGGGGCGATGTCAGCCTTCCTATGGTCACTACGGGAGCGAGAAAAAATCCTGTACTTGTTTGAGCAAGCCTGTGGAGCCCGTATGACCACGTCATTTATGCGCGTTGGCGGAACTGGACCGCACGACATCGGCAACGACTGGCTTGACAACCTCGAAGACTTCTTGGACGGCTACACACTGGATGAGATTGACCAGTTGGTTACCGAAAACGAAATATTTATCGAACGCACCCGCGGTGTCGGGTTAATCACCCAACAGCAGATATTTAGTTACGGGTTGACCGGTCCAGTGATGCGCGGATCGGGTGTTGCGTGGGATTTACGGAAAACTAACCCCTATGCTGCGTACGACCTGCTGGATTTTGAGATTCCCGTATTCACTGAAGGTGATGTGTACGCCCGGTACTTGGTACGACTGAACGAGATGTATCAGTCATGCCGAATTCTCCGCCAGTGTCTAGCCGAGTTGCGCAAGCTCCCAATAGATGCGGCCACCAATGTCGATATGCCCCAGGTCGTAGCTCCAGATATCACCAGGGTTCCGGTCGATATGGAAGCAATGATCAATCATTTCAAATTGGTAATGCATGGAGTCCAACCAGAACCAGGAGAAGCGTACTTCGGAATCGAGAATCCAAAGGGAGAACTAGGCTTTTACTTTGTAAGTGACGGCACTGGAAAACCATATCGATGCCATGTGCGATCACCATCATTCGTGAATTTGAGCATCATAGAAGAGATCAGCGTCGGCGCTCTTATCGCAGACGTGGTGGCCATCATTGGCAGCGTTGACATTGTCCTGGGAGAGGTGGACCGGTGAACCAAGACCCTATCACCCTCACTGTTGATGGATATGAGGTTGAAGTCGCTGCTGGATCAACAGTCCTCCAAGCTTGCGAATCAATCGGCGTCGAAATCCCGACCTTGTGCACGGACCCCCGATTGAAGCCTTATGGCGCGTGCCGGATGTGCGTAGTTGAAGTACAGCCTGGACCACCACGTCCAACAGCATCTTGTACAACGCCGGCCGCCGACGGTATGACCGTAGTCACTAACAGCCAAGCCATCAAGGATGTTCGGAAGCACGTAATTGAATTACAGCTTCAACATCATCCGCTCGATTGCCCTTATTGTGACCAAGCAGGAACCTGCGAACTACAGGACGAGGTTTTCGACCAAGAGATTCACCAAAGCCCCTACGAAACAATACCGAAAGCACACCCAGAGGAGATCCTTAACGAAGTAATCCTCATCAATCACAATCGCTGCATTCTCTGCGGACGCTGTGTTCGAATGTGCGATGAGCAAATCGGCGTTCACGCCTTGGACTTCGTCGAACGAAGTATTGGGACGTTCATAGCGCCTGCCCAACATGATTTCATGGACTGCGAGCGATGCGGAATGTGCATCGAGACCTGTCCGGTCGGCGCATTACTGAGCCGACCGTTCAAACACGCCGCCCGTAGTTGGCAAACCGAAAAGTCCCCCTCTACCTGCCCACATTGCTCAGTCGGTTGCTCGCTGCTAGTGGAATCCCGTCACGGAACTGTTGTGCGTACACGCACTAACGGCCTAGAGGAACCCGGACGAGGAATTCTTTGTGCAAAGGGTTTCTTCGGAAACTCTTTCGTAAACAGTGACAAACGCATCACACAACCGCTGATCAAGCGCGGTGGCGTATTGCAACCAGCGAGCTGGAAAGAGGCTATCGCCTTCGTCACAAAAGGACTTCGTCACGTTCTGGACACGCACGGGGCAAGCGCCATCGGCGTGGTCGGATCCCCAAACACGACGAACGAAGACAATTACACACTACAGCGATTTGCCCGAGCTGTATTGGGCACGAATAACGTATATAGCCAGGACAAAGGGCTCCACACTACAGCGCGAACATTACGCCAAGCACTGGGCAGTGACACTGGGCCACACACGCAGGCAGACCTGCTGGAATCAGATGTCATCCTTGTCGTTGGGGCCGACATCGGACAGACACACAATGTACTTGGAGCCCACATAAAACAGGCAGCACGCGACGATCAACGCAAACTGCTCGTCGTGACACGGCTCGCCAGTGGCCTCGATGCGTTTGCAACGGCCACTGCCAGAGTGCGGCCAAAATCCGAGGCTTCCTTTCTCGATGCATTGGCTAAACCGACCAACGACAGTGTTGAGGCCCTAACAGGAATTACGCCGACAGCGTTCGAAGAGATTCAGCAAACGGTTGCCCAAGCCGACTCGGTGGCGGTTGTCTGGGACACAGGCATTTGGACGCTCGACCAAGCCAGCCAGATTGCACAAGCAGCCGCAAACCTCGCCTTAACCCAAAGCAACGTCAAGCTGTTCCCGCTTCCGGAGCGTGCTAACACGGTTGGAACCTTTCAAGTCGGAATGGCACCGGACTTACTTCCTGGCGCTCGACCCTTACTAGATTTGGAAGCGCGTCAGCAGGTCGAAACGGCTTGGGATTCCGACATCGATCCCACTCCAGGTCTACCGTTCGATGAATTTGCAAGTGGACCCATGCAGGCGCTGTTCGTCATGGGCGAAGACATCGTTGGTGGAGCCTGGAATTCACAAACGACACGCACTGCGCTCACCAACGCAAACTTAGTAGTCGTGCAAGACATCTTTATGAACGGCACAACCGATGTCGCTGACGTCGTACTGCCCGCCGCCTCATTCGCAGAAAAAGGTGGACACTTCACAAACTTTGAAGGCCGGCTGGGCCGACTTGAGGCCGCAATTCCACCAATCGGCGAAGCAAGGCCAGATTGGGAAATCGTAGCGCGCATCGCAGCTGCTATGGGCACCGATTTCGGTTGGCGTAGTGAAGAACCCATCACAGCAGAACTGGCAGACCTCTCGACCCCACCATCGCTTGCTGGATCGGGTAAAGCAGTCGAAATTGACCGGCCACTGATCTCTGAAAACGACGAAAATACATTCATATTGGCAACCGAACAACACCTGTATACCGCTGGGGTAGCTGCCCGACACGCACCGAGCCTAAGCGTCATGCTTCCTGAAGCAGTAGCTGAGCTAAACCCCGAAGATGCCGAGCGGATGAAGATCACGGACGGTGACCGAGTACTGGTAGCCTCTGCATCCGGTGAAATTAACCTCAAGGCACTGGTAGCTCAACGTGTGCCCAGCGGTGTGGTCAGTCTGCCCGATCGCTTCCTAGAGGCAGCACCGCAGAAGCTCGATCCACGATCGCCCGATGGTGCTTCTGTTCGAGTGAGCAAGGGTTAGCTGTGGACGTCTGGGCCTGGGTAATCCTAATAACAAAAGTGCTGGCCATTTTTGTTTTGTTTGCGGGAGCCCCGCTAATTTTGGTTCTCGCTGAACGGCAAATCCTAGGAAGGCTCCAGTCTCGATATGGACCAAATCGAGTCGGCTGGAGTGGATGGCTCCAAACTCTCGCAGACGGACTCAAGCTTGGCATCAAAGAAGACATGATCCCAGCCGGATCCGACAAGGTGCTTTTTTGGTTCGCTCCAGTCATGATGGTGATGCCAGCAATGGCCGCATGGGCAATTGTCCCATTTGGTCCAACCGTAGAGATTGGCCGCGAAGTAGGACTCTGGATTGCAGACCTAAACGTAGGTGTGTTGTTTTTCCTAGCAATGGGGTCCCTCGGCGTATACGGGGTTGTGATGTCCGGTTGGGCCTCCAACAGCAAGTACGCTCATTTCGGCGCATTGCGCGCAACAGCACAAGTCATCAGCTACGAGCTGGTGATGGGACTCGGTGTACTTTCCGTAGTGATTTACAGCGGAACGCTTAGTCTAGTTGGAATCGTCAACGCGCAACAGGGGCTCTGGTTTGTCGTCCCACAATTTATCGGATTCATGCTCTTCCTGATCGCTGCCGTCGCAGAAACGAACCGGGCACCGTTTGACCTGCCGGAGGCTGAATCCGAGCTTGTAGCAGGATTTCACGTTGAGTATTCGGGAATGCGATGGGCTTTTTTCTTCATGGCCGAGTACGCCAACATTCTTCTTATGTCAGCAGTCGTCACGACACTCTTCTTCGGCGGATGGAACGGATGGACAATACCAGGGGTAGAAGGGCTCAGCGGCGTCTTCTGGTTCCTCCTCAAGACGCTAGCTTTTGTATTCGTCTTTTTCCTCTTTCGAGCCACATTTCCAAGATTCAGATATGACCAATTAATGAACTTTTGCTGGAAGCTCCTGATCCCTATTGGGGCAATTAATCTCGTGTTGGCCGCTGGCCTGCGGATCATCTGGAGTTAACGCATATGCCCTTAGGCTCTGGAATTCTCAAGGGACTAAAGATGGTGCTCATGGTCGGACAGCGCAAACCGGCAACCGTCATGTACCCGGAAGAAGTACGAGATATCGCCTACCGCTTTCGAGGGCAGGTGGGGATGCGACGCGACGATGTGACTGGAGGGATGACGTGCGTAGGGTGTGGCCTCTGCGAAACAGCTTGCCCGAACGATGTCATCCGCGTGGATACGCACGAAAACACAGACGGCACACGCTTCGTCGACCGGTACATCTTTGACGTCGGTCGATGTGTGTTCTGCTATTTCTGCATCGAAGCTTGTCCGGTTGACGCACTACAACGAACACACAATTTCCATCTCGTCACCGAAAATCGCCGAGGCCTCGTCATAGACGGCATGAAGATGATTGAGCTTTACGAGCATGACCAAACCTATAGAGAAACAGAACAAAAAAACATTGGACCTGGCACAACGATCGCGAATTGGTTCGAACGTGGCTGAGAACATCGAGACAACCCTCGCCTTCTGGTACCTAGCGATTATGGCCGTGGCCGCAGGTGTCGCCATGATCGCCATGCGACATCCCGTGCACGTCGCTATCTCGCTAGTTGTTGTGATCTTCCACGTCGCAGGTCTATTCGTCATTCTGGGTTCGGGGTTTCTCGCCGTAGCTCAGATAGCGATCTATGGCGGAGCAATCGTTGTGTTATTTCTCTTTACACTAATGATGTTGGATCTGCGGTTGCTACCCGGAGAACGTGTAACCCATCGACAGTTTTGGCTTGGCCTCCCTCTAGCTCTAACGCTTGCCGCGGAGGCCGTTGTTATCGGCATCGGTACACCCGAGATTAGTCCATCGATAAAAGGTGCATTCCCACCATCCACTGTCTCCGAACTCGGTGGCAGCGCCCATGCCCTCGCAGTAGCACTGTTCAACGACTACACACTTCCATTTCTCGCAACAAGCGTCATGCTGACCGCAGCTACAATTGGAGCAATCGTATTAGCCCGACGGGTGGAAGCCGGCGAACATCCCGACGGTGTACATGCTGCTGCTGTCTCCGATGATCCGAGCACCAGTGCACTGGCTGAGCAGGAATCCGCGGTCGGTGTGACTGTCGAAGAGCCGCCACAATGACATTAAATGGTTTCCTTGTTGTAGGTGCCCTGCTCTTCTCGCTGGGCACTCTCGGCGTATTGGTTCGTCGCAATGCCATCGTAATGTTGATGTCGATCGAACTCATGCTGCAGGGAGCCAATGTCACATTGGCCGCATTTTCGAGATTCCTGGACGATCAAGCTGGGTTTGTGCTCGTGGTGTTTTCAATCACAGTCGCAGCCGCTGAAGTAGCAATTGGTCTTGCAATTCTCGTAGCGTTAAGTCGTGTAAACGCCGTGGTCAATGTCGATCAACTGGACAGCCTACGTGGCTAACCAAACTCCCCTAACGAAGCCCCTTCACCAATGCTAAGCGCTCCGTGGATAATCCCGCTCATACCTTTACTAGGCTTTGCCTTGAATGGTCTCCATCGGCCAACGAACCAGCTCCAATATCGTCGATATGGTTGGTGTTCAACCCTAGCCATCGCCGGTTCGTTCGTCGCAACTGTAGTTCTATGGATTCAAAGCACGGGATCGGACCATAACGAGGCTGTGCTTTACCAATGGATCTCGAGCGGCAGCTTCAACATCGAAATTGCCTTTCTCACAGACGCGCTCACAATCGTCATGCTGCTGGTGGTTACCGGGGTGAGCACACTCGTCTCCCTGTATGCCATGGGTTACATGGCCCATGACACCAACCAAGGTCGGTTTTTTACGTGGATTCCGCTCTTCGTCTTCAGCATGGTCATGCTGGTCATCTCAGACAACCTGCTCCAGCTCTTTGTCTTCTGGGAAATGGTCGGGCTCTGCTCCTACCTCCTAATCGGCTATTGGTACGAGCGCGATAGTGCAAACGCAGCTGCAACCAAAGCCTTCCTGGTGAATCGCATTGGGGACTTTGGCTTCGCGATAGGGATCATTCTCGCCTTCCATGAGTTTGGAACGCTGCGTTATCGAGAAATCTTTGCCAACCTTCAAACCGCTGACAGCGGTATGGTGACTGCAATTGCTTTATTGCTATTTGTCGGAGCAATGGGCAAGTCAGCTCAATTCCCATTACATGTCTGGCTTCCGGATGCGATGGAAGGCCCGACACCGGTTAGTGCTCTCATTCATGCCGCAACGATGGTCACCGCCGGGGTTTACCTCGTGGTTCGGATGAACCCTCTGTACTCCCTATCCCCCGAGGCACTTCTCCTGATCGCGGCGGTTGGGACATTCACAGCATTCATGGCCGCAACAATTGCCTTGGTCCAGACTGATATTAAGCGCGTGCTCGCATATTCAACCGTCAGCCAACTCGGGCTTATGTTTCTAGCTATCGGAGCCGGCGCCTATCCCGTAGCTATCTTTCACCTTGCTACACATGCATTCTTTAAAGCCCTCTTGTTTCTCGGATCAGGCAGCGTCATTCACGCACTCAACGACGAGCAGGACATGCGCCAGATGGGTGGGCTCTGGCGGAAGCTACCCGTGACTTACGTAACGTTTCTCACTGGCGGACTAGCGCTGGCAGCGATCTTTCCCCTCGCTGGCTTTTGGAGCAAGGATGAGATTCTTACGAGCACATTCATGAAAGCCACAGCTGATGCAGGCAGCACCCTGACAACCGACCATGGAGCAACGATTTATTGGCTCTTTTTCGCGACGGGTCTGGCCGTCTCGATCATGACCGCAACGTATACATTCCGCATGATTCTGAAAACATTCCACGGCACACCACGCAACGCAGACCTCCATGCCCATGCACACGAGTCTCCGTGGATCATGACTCTTCCTCTTGTTGCCCTAGCTGTCGGAGCTATCGGAGGTGGTGCCGCCCTCGGAATCCCACCAGAACATGGATTCATTCATGAGTACCTCAAACCCGTGGCCGCAATTGTTCACTTGGAAGGTGCAGGCACACCCCCAACACTACAGCTGGCATTAATTTCAACCGTGGTTGCTCTGGGCGGGCTTTCTATCGCAATTAGTGCCTACGGATTCGGCGTACGTATACCCGTATTCGCACGATCAATATTCCCCGGCGCCCAGACACTGTTTCGACAGAAGTGGTATATGGACCATATTGGCGACGGACTCATCGTTGCGATGACTAAAGCCGTTGCAATGCTTTCTTGGGGTTTCGACGTCGCGCTGGTGGATGGAATCGTCAACGGGGTTGGCAAGCTCTCCAGAATTCTGAGTGCTCAGACCCGAAAGCTTCAGACGGGCCAACTACAACATTACGCGCTTTCGATGGTTATCGGGTTAGTGCTAATGATCGGCGGCTTGGTGCTGTTCCGGTGAGCCTCTCATGACTACGGGTGAAGCCGCCCTCGATTTCCCAATCCTATCCCTAGGGTTGTGGCTTCCCCTGTTAATCGGACTTCCCGTAATCTTGCTCGCCCGGAGTCGGAATACAATCACACTGGGCGCACTGGCGGGAAGCCTAGCGCAGGCTGTGATTGCAATCTTCGTTACGATCACCTTTGACCGAACCGCGGTGGGCTATCAGTTTGTGGAGTCCGCTGAGTGGATTCCAGCGCTAGGCATCTCCTACAAGCTCGGGGTCGACGGCGTGTCAGCTTTGATGGTGCTACTCACCGGGATTCTCGGCCCCCTGATCGTCGCTACAGGTTGGATGACCATCCGCAAACGTGAACGTGAATTCTTTGTCTCCCTAATGGTGCTCCAGACCGCAATGCTCGGCGTGTTTGTGGCACTTGACTTCATCCTTTTCTACGTCTTTTGGGAAATGGTTCTCATCCCGATGTATCTGTTGATCGGCGTTTGGGGTCACGAGCGCAGAGTCTACGCCACCGTTAAATTCTTCCTGTATACGTTCGCGGGCAGTGTATTGATGCTCATCGCAATTATCGCCATCCGTCTCAACACCGGCACGTTCGATATTGAATCCATTCCTGAGCACATGACGGATGCTCCGATCATCTTGCAGCGCTGGGTCTTTGTAGCTTTCTTCTTTGCCTTTGCGATCAAGGTTCCTATGTTTCCATTCCACACTTGGCTACCGGACGCTCATGTTGAAGCGCCAACAGCTGGAAGCATGGTACTCGCGGGCGTATTGCTAAAGATGGGAGCCTATGGCTTCTTGCGGTTCTTACTCCCCATGACACCAGCTGCTCTAGACGAGATGCGTGGCCTAATGATCATTCTGTCGCTTGCAGCCATCATCTATGGTGCTCTAGTTGCGATGGTCCAACCCGATCTCAAGAAACTCGTGGCCTATTCCAGTGTGAGCCATATGGGGTTCGTGACGCTCGGAATATTCACCGGATCGCAAACAGGAATTGATGGAGCTCTTATCCAGATGCTCAGCCACGGACTGATCAGCCCCGCACTTTTCTTTGCCGTAGGCATAATCTACGAACGCGCTCACACCCGCCAGATCAATGAACTTGGAGGTCTCGCACCTCGTATGCCTCTGTACGCCGCACTGTTTGGTTTCTTCATGTTGGCCTCCCTCGGCTTACCAACATTAAGTGGGTTTGTTGGAGAATTCCTTGTTCTAGTCGGCGCTTTTGGATACGCAACAATGGTGGGCGTATTAGCAACTATAGGCGTGATCCTGGCAGCCGCCTACATGCTCTGGATGTATCAACGCGTGGTTCTTGGACGCCTGCGAAATCAAACATTGAGTACGGTTGGAGACATGACTCGACTCGAAACTGGAACCCTAATTGCTCTAGGAATTCCTGTCATCTGGATTGGCATCATGCCAGACACTTTCGTACGGCTAGTCAGCACCACCACAGCCGGACTCGTGGGGTAGCCCGTGATTACACCTACTGATGTTGGATTTGTATTGCCTGAGATCGTCGTGCTGGGAACAGCTCTCGCACTACTGCTCCTTGCCGCCATCAGTCGGGCCGATCACCGCTGGGCGAGTGTCAGCTTGGCACTCACCGGCAACGGACTAGCTGCCCTGCTGATGCTGACACGTACGCCAGCCGATCAAACTTCCATCCAAGTATTCGCAGGCCAACTTGTTATTGATGGTTATTCCACATTCTTCCGAACACTTTTCTTAATTTTGGCCTCGCTCGCTATTGCCTTCGGGGCTCAGCGGTTTTCATCCGCTCCGCTTCGTGACTTCACCGCGCTGATCGAATTCTCTCTCTTGGGCATGATGCTTCTCGTTGGATCCGCAGACTGGGCACTCGTCTTTATCGCCATCGAAACCATGGCGATCCCCGTCTATGTCTTAGCCGGACTCACCCGCTTTCAACGCGTGTCACTCGAAGCCGCCATGAAATACTTTGTTCTCGGAGCCTTCGCGTCAGCCATACTGATTTATGGCATCGCGTGGAGCTATGGTTTAACAGGCACAACAAATCTTGCTGCCACCGCCGCCGAAGTAAAAGATCGCGGTAATGACGCATGGATCCTCTTCGCCGTCGCATTAATCCTGGTGGCCCTCGGCTTTAAAGTAGCTGCAGTACCGTTTCACGCGTGGACACCGGATGCATACCAAGGTGCTCCGACGCCCGCGGCAGCCTTCATGTCCGTCGGTCCAAAGGTAGCCGCAATGGCATTACTTGTCCGAGTAGTGAGTTTGGCATTTGAACCCGTGGCAGCGAACACGGCCATGGTGTTAGCTATCATCGCCACGGCCACTATGATCGTCGGAAATCTCGTGGCTATCTCGCAAACCGACATAAAACGGCTGTTGGGATATTCCAGCATTGCGCACACTGGATACATGCTTGTTGGAGTCGCAGCAACCCAACAGACCGGCGACACAACAACATTTATCGGTATTCCTTCAGTCCTTTTTTATGGATTTGTATACGCGTTTATGACCTTTGGGGCCTTCGCAGTCGCATATGTTGTGGAGAACCAGACAGGAAGCAATGCGCTCGAAGCCTTCCGCGGATTGGCCCATCGAGCGATGCTGCCAGCCGTGGCTATGGCCATTTTCATGCTGGCATTGACAGGCGTACCTCCACTATCAGGTTTCCTAGGAAAGCTCTATCTTCTTCAATCCGCCGTCGATGCTGATCTAGGTTGGCTTGCGGTCATTCTCGTAGCCACATCGGTGCTCTCCGCGTTTTACTATCTTCGTGTTGTTGTACTTATGTTCATGGAAGACCCGAACGCAGATGAAACCCTTGTATCGGATTCACGCCAAGCCACGGTGTTTACAGCCGATTCGCACTCAGCTGTAATTGTTGTCGTCGCAGCTGCGACTGTAGTACTCGGGGTCCTTGGTGGCGGTTTGATTACCTGGGCCCAAGCCGCGGCTAGTTCAAGCCTGCTCTAGATTACCCACAACCAATTCACGCAATCGTGAACTGCCGATCCAAATATTTTGCGTCCTGATCGGAACGATGCGTAATTCAGGAACACCCGATCAAGCTATAGCACCTAGAACAATGTTCATTAAGCCGTCTACCATCACATCAAACCAACCCGGTTAACGACAACCTAAGACTTCAATTACTTACCGTGTGCTTCGATATATGAAACCGCATCGGTAATTGTCAAAATCTTCTGCGCGTCCTCATCAGGAATCGTTATGTCATATTCATCTTCCAACGCCATGATTAGCTCGACTTGATCGAGGGAATCTGCGTTTAAATCCTCCACGAACCGAGACTCAGGGGTGATCTGATCGACTTCAACATCCAGCTTATCCGCCACTACTTGGACTACACGCTCAACCATTCCCACTCAATTCCTCTCTTCTCATGCCGGCGCTGCTTACCAGAGCACCGGCAATGGCTGCCTTCACGATATCGAACCAGATGAAAATACCTGCGCCCGAGGACCAAGCTTGGCCCCAAGGGTTTGCTTCCTCGGTCGCCAACACATAGTAAAGAGCCAGATGGTTGACGCCAAAGATATAGATAAATGGTACACCGGCTAACGCGGCGACTACATCGACTCTTAGAAATCTCAGAATCACACCACGACTACCTCTTTCGTCAACGGCAAAATGCTCATTCAAGACTCGAACCATCATTCCGGTCACAAACGCAGCGACGATGAAGCCATAGATGTAACCAGCGGTCGGAGTCAAAAAGTATGCAGGTCCACCGCCCCGAGCAAAAACAGGAAGCCCTACAAAGCCCAAGATCGCGTATAGCGACATCGAAGATGCCGCTCGCCAAGGGCCGAGAATCAACCCAGTCAGGAGAACAAATAGAACCTGCAAGGTGTAAGGAACAGGCTCCGCCTCAATTTTGGCCTGAGCCGCCGGGATCATCAGCAAAGCAAACACGACAATTAGTAAACCGTCGGAAAGAATCTGTTGTCGACCAACACCAGAGATCCTCGCACCGGCCAGAGCGTTAACCACCTAATCTCCCTTCAATATCAGAGGCTAAGGAATACCACCCTGTGCCTCATCTGTATCAACAATGATGATCGTCTGTCCATTCGACAAGATGTCCCCGCTCTCGACAAGCACAGCGACGACCTCACCCGTCTGGTCAGACGTGACCTCGTTAAACACCTTCATCGCCTCCACCAAACCAATCACGTCGCCCTCCGAAACTCGTGCGCCCACACAGACGAAAGGGTCTGCACCTGGACTCAGTGAGGCATAGTATGTCCCAGCAAGTGGTGATTTCACAGCTGTTCCCCGTGGCACTTTCTGAACCGGAGCTGGATTTCCCACAGTGTGGACTATTGACTCAGACTTCGGACCCCTCATTTCCGGGCACCGTATTGCCACCCGGTCCGAGCCAATCCGGACGTCAAGCTCAATTAAGTTTGAACGCAGCATAGCCTCCCTAACACCACGTATCCGCTTCCAACGATCCACGAAGGAACTCATTCGCCGTGCCTCATCAAAGAAAAGGTCACACTTACGCTCCGCGTACTATCAATGATGCGTTGTGGCCTCCGAATCCAAAGCTGTTTGACATGGCTGTAGAAACACGGACTTCACGTGCCTCATTCGGTACATAATCGAGATCACATTCAGGATCCGGAATCGCATAGTTTGTTGTCGGCGGTATCAGTCCAGATTGAATCGCCTTTATACATAGCATCAATTCAACAGCACCAGCAGCTCCAATCAGATGCCCCATCATCGACTTGGTTGAACTCACAGGAACTGAGGCACTCGACCGTTCAAACACCTGCTTGATTGCGTTTGTTTCAGCCAAGTCTCCTGCTGGCGTCGAGGTTCCATGCGCGTTGATGTAGTCAATATCTTCTGGAGTGAGTCCAGCATCTTTAAGTGCTCCATTCATCGCACGTGCAGCACCATGGCCATCGCGAGGTGGTTGGGTGATATGGAAAGCATCCGAACTCAAGCCGTAACCAACAATCTCTGCATGAATATTCGCACCGCGCTTCTTCGCGTGCTCATACGTCTCAAGTACGAGAACCGCTGCCCCTTCGGCAGCCACAAAACCATCTCGATCACGATCAAAGGGTCGTGAGGCATGCCCGAAATCATCGTTTCGGGTCGTAAGAGCGCGTCCAGCACAAAACCCCGCCAAGCCTATCGGCCCTATCGCAGCCTCTGCACCGCCAGCCAGCATGACAGCAGCAGCACCACGTTGAATCGCAGCCGTTGCCTCGCCAATCGAATGCGCTCCACTTGCACAAGCGCTAACAATGGCAATATTTGGACCTTCTACACGTTGATCGATCGCAACCAATCCAGACGCCATATTCGCGATGATCTCTGGAATCATAAACGGCGACACTCGTGAAGGTCCACGGTCCCGAAGCACATGAACTTCCTGCTCTAGGACCAAGAGCCCTCCAATACCGCTACCGATGTAACAACCGATTTCACTACGGTTGTCATCCGTGATTTCAAGAGCTGCATCCGCAACTGCTTCGCGTGCCGCAACGAGCGCAAACTGAGAAAATCTATCGGTTCGACGGGCCTGTTTACGTCCCAAGTAAGCATCCGCGTCAAAATCTTTTACCTCAGCAGCTATTGAACAACTGAATTCCGTTGCATCGAAGGAGGTGATCGGACCGATCCCATTCTCACCCGAACAAGTGGCTTGCCACGTGTCTTCAACATTTAGACCCAACGGCGTAACGGCACCCATCCCAGTAACGACGACGCGATCCGCCATACAGCCTCCGACCACTCACCCATCGTGAGGGCACATTGTTACCGAATCGAGTGTATCAGCGGAGACACTACGATTAGCCCACAAGAAAATCTGAACCATGGTTGTCCGATAGGCAATAAGACTCCAACTTGTTTTCAACACACCTACACCGGCCCGTTATGCTTTTACGATATGGGT
The DNA here is from genome assembly GCA_964422795.1 of uncultured Chloroflexota bacterium. Classification (GTDB taxonomy): domain Bacteria; phylum Chloroflexota; class UBA11872; order UBA11872; family UBA11872; genus UBA11872. The sequence continues at coordinate 57,004 of CAYRCL010000010.1, read as the reverse complement.
ACCCCGTCTGACAAACATCGGAGTCTTGTGTGAGTCACGCTGCGACCATCATCAGCTGCGGTATGGCTGTCCCTAACAACGTCCGGACGAACCACGATCTCGAGCGGATGATTGACACAACAGATGAATGGATTGTCTCACGCACAGGAATCCGTGAGCGACGTATCGCTTCAGAAGACGAATCGACCTTTACTTTGGCGCTGGGCGCCGCCGAACAAGCCTTGCAGAACGCCAATCTTAGTAGTGACGCAGTGGACCTAATCATCGTAGCTACAACGACCCCAGAATATGGACTTCCCGCCACAGCCAATCTAGTCCAAAACGCTCTCGGCGCCCGAAATGCTGGGGCCTTCGACCTAAACGCGGCCTGCGCTGGATTTGTCTACGGCATGGCTGTAGCCCGCAGTTTCATCGAATGTGGAACACACCAGACTATTCTTCTGATCGGGGCCGACACCCTCTCTCGTATAGTGGATTGGACCGATCGATCAACCTGTGTGTTATTTGGAGACGGCGCCGGTGCCGTAGTCATGCAAGCAACTGACTATGGAAGTGGAATCCTAAGCATGTCACTTGGATCCGACGGATCGGGGTCTTCTCTCCTCATACAGGAAGCTGGAGGAAGTCAGCAACCAGCCTCCACAGAAACACTCGAAACTGGCAAGCACTATCTGCGTATGAACGGCCGTGAAGTCTATAAGTTCGCAGTCACTACCACTGCAGCGTCCGCAAAGGGCGTGATCTCTAGCGCTGGTCTAGTTCCTGATGACATTGACCTTTTCATCCCTCACCAAGCGAATTTGCGCATTATCGAGTCAGCTGCCCGTGGCACCGGAATCCCTATGGACCGTGTGTATGTAAATGCGGATCGATACGGAAACACATCAGCAGGATCAATCCCGATCGCGCTGTGTGAAGCCGTAGAGGAAGGGAAGCTGCACGCCGAGGATCATGTCATAGTGGTTGGCTTCGGTGCAGGCCTCGCCTGGGCAGCTGCAGCAATGAAATGGACCGCCGAACCGCCACCACATCACACATAGCCATTCGGGCTGCAGCTACGCTGAAACTGCCGATCGAACCTCTGACCGGATTGTCTCGATTAATCGTCGTATACCAGTCCGAAGTTCCTGCTCTTCTAAGTAACTGAAAGCCAGCCGGATATGCTTACGATCGACTTGATCGGCGAAGCAATGCTGTCCTGAAAGATAGGTAACGCCTCTCTCTTCAGCACGCTCTCGCATCGCCTCGCTATCAATTCCATTCGGCAAGCGAAGCCAGACAAAGAAACCTCCAGCGGGTTCAAGCCAAGTACACCCCAACTCCCGTAACGGTCTGAGTTCCTGAATCATGGCATCTCTTCGCGATCGATACAGCTCACGCAAGTTCGGTAAGCGTTCCATCAAAGCACCACTCTGGAGATAAGACGCGGTCACCCAAGCTGCAAACGGACCGGTCGCATTGTCCGCCTTCAGCGCGCACATACGCGAGATGTCATTAGGCTCAGCGATTGCCCAACCAAGCCGCATACCCCCAGCAACAAGTTTGGACAAAGTTCCAAGCTTGATCACTCGTTCTGAACCAGCTATTGAATACAGTGAGCGTGGACGATCACCGTCATAAATCAAATCGCCATACGCATCATCTTCAAGAAACAATAAATCCATCTCATCCGCTACCTGAACCAGCTCCTGGCGCCGATCCAAAGGAGCATTAAACCCAATTGGGTTATGAACAGTGGGCATGGTGTATACAAGTGATACTTCGGATCCTTCAGCACGCAGACGAACGACCAGATCCCGTAATTCTGACGGGATTATTCCTCGGCTATCAGTTTCCACGCCTCGTACATCAACCCCTAGTCCACGCAAGAACCAGAGCGCTCCAATAAATGTTGGCGACTCAACTATGACGGTTGCACCGACGGGAACCAGTAGACGTGTCGCAAGGACTATCGCCTGCGATGCTCCACTCGTAATCATGATGTTGTCCGCGCTAACACCTAACCCCTCAGTCTGGTTCACCCAATCGGCGATAATTAGGCGGAGAGGTTCAGGTCCGGATACAGGACCATATTGCAGTGCCTCGCTCGTACGGGACGCCATTAGCTTCGACGTAGCAATCGCCAATCCGTCGAAGGGAAAACTACCTTCGTCTGGAAATCCATAAGCCAGACTGATCACCCCAGGACGTTGCATCGCCCAATTGGGCCTCAAGGGGTTATCGCTCATTGACCGGGCAACGGGGCTGTAGCGCGCGCTTAAGTCCATGCCTATGATCGTAGCAGTGGCTCTGATGCCGTGGCACTCATGGGAATAGTAGCGGACGTCGTTTTGGCACACCATCTCGACGTGGATAGATTGCGGGTGTTGACGATCGCTTTCTTACAGTGACTATCAGCCTCTCCACATCACGGTCAGGCAAGCTATACGGATTAATCCGTGCCGGAGACCCACCGCACACTTCAATTGCATAGGCAGCAGATTCAATCTCACCTTTTGCCCGGCGTGTCTTGTGCGCGAGCAACGCACCACCCACAGAGACGAGCGGCAGCACCAACTCAACTAATGTTGGCATCGGAGCCAAGGCCCGAGCTACAGCCAAGTCAAAAGTTTCACGAAGCACACCCTGACCAGCAATTTCAGCTCGCATCTGGACTGGTTGGATCGCTAGACCCGCTACATCAGCCGCAACATCGTGTAGGAATCTAATTCGACGCCGACCAGCATCAAGTAGGGTGAAAGATAGACGCGGACGTAGAATAGCGATAACGACGCCTGGAAGCCCTGCTCCCGACCCAACATCAATTGCCCGCAGCGATGGCCCATCAACGGGCACAGCACGGCAAATCGCAATTGAGTCTAAAAGATGACGATCAAGTTCGTTTACTGCACGCTCCGACATCAAACCCTCATGCGAAGCTCTCCGACGCAGTAACGAGGCATATGTTGCGAGCTTTGTTAAAGCATCACCGGTAATATCAACATCAAGATTTGCCGCAGCATGCACAAGCGTTGCTGCCCATCCCTCTGGAGCTTCATCTGGCATCACAAAGGCTCTGGAGTCCATGGCGTATGACCTACGTAACCGAAGGCAGTCGCACTAAGTCTGAGTGTCCATTCTGCACCCAGGCTGTGCACGCAGCTAAGCTGCCAGGCTTGATCGTACGAGCCGGACATCAAGCCTACGTGACGCTCAATCTGCACCCTTACAACAACGGCCATCTCTTAATTCTCCCTTACCGCCATGTAGCCGATCTCGACGAACTTGAAACGGACGAAGCAAACGAGCTTATATCGCTCTTGACCGAATCACGCACGGTCCTAGAGCAAGAGTTCACGCCAGATGGCTATAACATCGGCATGAACCTTGGCACAGCGGCTGGTGCCGGAATACCAGGGCACGTCCATTTTCACATCGTTCCTAGATGGAACGGCGATACTAACTTCATGCCTGTAACCGGCGACGTCAAAGTGCTCCCCGAAACACTTGGACAAACACATGATCGTCTGGTCACAGCTTGGAAAACCGAAGAATGATCAAGCTGCATCCAGACGCAATCAAGCTGCCCGAACTGGCTCAGGTTCGAAGAACGAACGATACGTCGGAACAACGCCAAAATCTGAAGGAGGCCAATAGACGAGCCATACCCGACCTACGATCGAGGCACGAGGTATAGGTCCAATATCTCGTGAATCTCGACTGTGCAAACGATTATCACCTAAAACAAAATAGGCTCCATCTGGCACTCGAAGAAGCGCTGTGTCTCTATCTACAGAATTCTGAAAATAGCTCGACTCGTTAAGTCGACGACCGTTAACGAAAACTGAACCCTCCTTGATCTCAACTTCTTCATTCGGTAACGCAACAACACGTTTCACCAAATCCTCGTCCGGGCTGCGCGGTGAACGAAAGACGATCACATCGCCACGTTCCGGTTCACTAGCCACATAAGAAAGCTTATTGACGAGAAGAAACTGCGCGTCAACTAGATTAGGAGACATACTTGGACCTTCGATACGAAAATTCTGCACAAGAAGTCGGGTTCCAAAAAATATCAGTGCTGCGAGTAGCACCGTCTCTAATATTTCAAGGAAGATGTTGCTGTTACGCCTAAACACGACACCACCAAGAAAAGCTGCCAGTCGGAGGAGTCCAATCCACCAGCAGCGCAAATACTCTTGAGTATATTCTGCACACAATCAATATCGTGAATTCACTGCAACGAATTCATCACTAAGAAGACTTATGTCCCACCAAAATTCAGCATTATGTATTTGTTTCGCACAATTTATGCCCAAAACTTGGGATCCCAGTCAAAGAACGTTGCCGACTCATTAGCCCTGCTCTAGATAATCCATGTTCCGTGACATCCATCCTCTTTAACGAATTGATCCCAAATTGACGGTGAACAACAATTCAGATCAAGTAATGCTGCGGTACGAGAACAATTCTGAGGCAGTACGTCTTGATCAGTTCGTGGCCTCCGCTCTCGATGACTTGAGCCGAACAAACGCAGCTCGACTAATTCGCGATGGCCTAGTAACAGTTAATGGCACTCAGACACGCCCCAGCCTCCAGTTGCGCCTGGGTGATCTTGTCTGTGTCGAACGTCGAACACCCGTACCAGAATTAATCGGAGAACCCGGGAACATTACTCGAGTTCTCGATACTCCTAACTTCCTCGCAATTGATAAACCTGCAGGGATCGTGATGCATCCGGGTGCAGGAACTATGTCCGGAACTCTGGCCCACCATCTGCTCTTTCATTACCCGGAGCTGCTTAATATAGGCCATCCGCGACGCCCAGGCATTGTGCATCGCCTCGACAAAGGAACATCTGGCGTGGTCCTAATTGCTCGGACACCCACCTTTTATACACACCTATCGCAATTATTTGAACAACGGAAAATTCATAAACGCTACTTGCTTTTCGCTCGAGGCATTCCGGAAGCATCGTTTGGACGTATTAACGCATCCGTGGGTCGACACCCCACACGCCGCACCAAAATGGCAGTTGTATCGCGAGGACGACCAGCAGAGACGACGTACAAGGTGATCGCGCATGCGCAAAACACGGCTCTTATTGAGGCAGCACCATTGACCGGACGCACTCATCAGATCCGTGTGCATATGGCAGCAATTGGTCACCCAATACTCGGTGACACTACATACGGAAAAGCGGGAACGCTCGCAACACGCCCATTACTCCACGCGTGGACATTGCAATTTGACGACTTGGTGGGATCCCACTGGACAGCATCAGCACCCCTGCCAGAAGACTTTCAGAGCACAGCGGATACGCTTGGACTTTGCCTCCCTCCTACACCTAGTTCCGGTCTTAGATATCCGGATCCGAATACGACTGGGCACTCTCAGAATCATCCTGGCTTGCATCATATGGTGGAGCGACCCGGGCCAAGACTATGCCGATCTCATATAGGGCGTAGATGGGAATACCGACGGAAGCCTGAGTGAACGGGTCAGGTGTCGGCGTAATGATGGCCGAGATAATGGCGATTGCAACAATCGCATATCGTCGCTGTTTGGCGAGCGTATCAGCACTCACCACACCGATCTTGGCCAAAGCAAAAATCACATAAGGTGTCTCGAAGGCAAGACCAACAGCCAGGAGAATTCTAAGGACGAAGGTCACCCAGCCATCAACCGTAAACTCGGTTGCAATGCTTGCGGGGGCAAAGCCAGCCAAGAATCCCACCGTGAACCGAAGCACAACAAACCACGCGAATGCCGAGCCAATCGCAAAAGCTATGGCAATAGCTGGAATGCTGAGGTACAACCAACGACGCTCTTGTGGGTAAAGCCCAGGCGCCACAAATGACAAAACCTGATATAGAACTATCGGGCTAGCGATCCCGAAGCCCCCAATAAAAGAAATCTTAATGAACACAAAAAGGGTCTCGGTGGGAGCAATTTGCTGAAGCGCAGCGCCACGCGGTAGCGGCTGCTGTACCAGCCAAAAGACAAAGTCCCTAAACGGCCACACCGCAAAACTTGCGACAAGCACGGCGATAACGGCGATAGTGAGCCGCCTACGCAGCTCATCCAAATGCTCACGGAGCGTCATCGACCCACCGAGCGGGTCCTCGGGTTCTATTGCATTCGGAATCGACTGGTCGGCTTCAGTCATCAGATCAGCCTACCGATCACGATCCAGCGGAAACCGTTCTGTTACGCACATACGAACCGAGAGCTCCATTGATCATTCGCGCTGACCCAGCGCTGCAATAACGCTTCGCGAGCTCAACGGCTTCATTAACAACGACAGCATCAGGAACATCGCCTCCATCGATTTCTGAAATGGCAATTCGCAAGATAGCGACATCCAAACGAGGCATCTGATCAACGGGCCATGTAGGCGCGATCGTCCCAATCGAAATATCGAGCTCATCCCTATTATCCGCCACATAGCGTACAAGCGATCGAACATAGGCTAGCGTTTCCTCATCTGTCCTCAATTCATGCCCGCGCTTGTCAAGTAAGTCAATCGGCGACCGATGCACAATATCCGACTCATAAACTAAGCGCATCGCAGCCTCCCGTGCTAGTCGGCGACCGCGCCGGCGTCGAGAGGCCATACGATCTAGTACGCAGATTCCGCTATTGGCATCGGATTTCCACTAACGTAGCTGAGATCGTATTCCCCGGAAATAAAACGTTGATCGCGCAAAATATCCTGATGCAGACCAACGTTAGTTGCAAGTCCTCCCACAACCGTCTCAGATAGTGCACGGCGACCACGTCTCACTGCTTCATCACGAGTAGAGCCGACGACAATCACCTTGGCTAAAAGAGGATCATAGTACGGAGACACTTCATAACCCGAGAAAATATGAGTGTCTACACGAACGCCCGGACCCCCAGGAAGCCTTAGTTCCGTGATGACCCCCGTATCTGGCCGAAAGTCTCGATCAGGGTCTTCTGCGATAAGACGGAATTCAATCGCGTGCCCCGAGACCTTGAGATCTCGCTGACGCATGCCTGCGCCTTCGCCAGCCGCTATAGCAAGCTGGGCCTTCACGATGTCAAGGTTTGTGACCGCCTCAGTCGCCGGGTGTTCCACTTGAATACGTGTGTTTGTCTCAATGAAATAAAATTCGCCCTGGCTATCGAGAAGAAACTCGACGGTTCCTGCTCCTTGATATCCAATGGAATCAGCCATCCGGACTGCAGCCCGTGTTATTCGTTCGCCCAACCGCCCCTTCAAACTGGGAGCTGGAGCTTCCTCCACAATCTTCTGATATCGACGCTGAATAGAACACTCTCGATGGCTCAAATGAATCACACCCGAGTCGTCACCAAGAATCTGAACTTCCACGTGGCGAGACGGTTCGATCAGTTTCTCTATGTATAGATCAGATTGCCCGAACGAACTTCTAGCTTCCGCCTGTGCCAACGGGAACAATGCAATCAATTCATCAACATCGTGGGCACATCGAATCCCCCGGCCTCCACCACCAGCCGAGGCCTTAAGCATGACAGGGAATCCAATGTCGCGAGCCAGCGACTTAGCTTCATTCACATCAGAAACGGCACCATCAGATCCCGGAATAACCGGAAGTCCAGAAGCTTGAGCAGCAGCACGTGCCTCGGTTTTGTCACCCATAGCACGAATATTCTCAGGTGTCGGACCAACAAACGTAATGTGATAGCGTCGACACACCTCAGAAAAATAGGCGTTTTCAGCAAGAAATCCCGCCCCCGGGTGAATAGCATCAGACCCTGTATTTAGTGCCGCTGCAATAATATGCGGCACATTAAGATAGCTCGATAACGACGGCGCAGGACCAACACAAACAGACTCGTCAGCCATCTTTACATGCAGAGAATCAGCATCCGCTTCCGAATAAATAGCCACTGTCCGAATACCTATATCGCGGCAAGCCCGGATGATTCGCACCGCCATCTCTCCCCGGTTCGAGATCAATACTTTGTCAAACATGGATCAGTCCATGGAGACGCCACCGTCCACAGTCAAAACATGACCGGTGACATAAGCGCCATCTTCGGAAAGTAGAAAAGCAACGGCACCCGCGATCTCCACAGGATTTGCAAAACGACCCATCGGGATTGATCGCAACGCCGCATCCCTCAAATCATCTGGTATAGCATCAGTTAACGGAGACACAACAAAACCCGGTGCTACGGCATTAACCGTGATACCTCGGCTTCCAATCTCACGTGCTAGCGCGCGAGTAAATCCAACTAACCCCGCCTTTGCCGCAGCATAGTTGGTCTGCCCCGCATTACCGATCAAGCCAGCAACCGAGGCGATATTGACGATACGCCCTTTACGTCGCCGAATCATTTCTCGGACAGCACGTCGTGAGCATACGAACGCCGAGCGTAGATTTGTTTGCATAACATCATCCCACTGGTCATCGGACATACGAACCAACAACGTGTCTCTCGTTATCCCTGCATTATTCACAAGCGCATCGAGGCCGCCCAGGGCCTGCTGTGCACGATCGACCACTTCCTCCGCACCTTCGACCGTTGAAAGATCAGCGTGGATCGTCACAACCTCTCGACCATCTGCTCGGATCTTTGTCGCAAGATCCTCAGCCATAGCTGCATTAGCGTTGTAGTGCAACGCAAGGTCGGCACCCTCCTCTGCTAGACGAAGCGCAAACGCCCCTCCCAGAGCACCGGAAGCACCAGTGATGAGCACACGCTCCCCAGCAAGTCTCAGATCCTTAACCATTAGTCAGCCTATTGGCCACGTCACACGCCGACTCCCAATCAGTCACGTTATGTAGCTCTACAGTACTCAACGTACGCCTCAGCATGCCGTTCAACACCGAACCGTGTCCAAATTCAACGATATGACGCACACCAAGTCCTTCAATCGTACGCACGCCATCGAGCCATTGCACTGGAGCAACGATGTGGTCGGCTAATTCTGCACGAATTGACAGAGCATTTGTTAGCTTCGATGCATCAATGTTGCTGATCAGCGGAGCAACTGGTGGATCGATCCCCACGGCAACCAGTCGATCATTCATCGCGGAACGGGCTGGCAACATTGCAATCGTGTGAAACGCTCCACTGACATTAAGAGTCACCACTCTGCGTGCCCCAGCTGCCTTCCCCTCACCAACTATCTGATCGATTGCCAGTAAGTCACCAGCCACAATTACTTGCCCTGGTGCATTGATGTTCGCAATAGACAAATAGCTACCTGGGATTTCGTTCCGTATGCGTGCAACCAGCTTTTCGACCTCAGCGAGCTCTAAGCCAAGGACGGCTGCCATTCGTCCAGGTTTCGCTTGCGCTGCGTCGGCCATATAGAGTCCTCGATCGCGGACCAGCGGAATAGCCTCTCCAACCGGCGTGCATCCAGCAGCAATGAGAGCCGAAATAATTCCAACGCTGTGTCCAGCAAAAGCCACCACATCAATCGGATAGCCAGAACCAACCGCCGAACCGTTGACTCCTATAACCTCATTGAACGCCGCAAGCGCTCCGACGGATGTCGCCACAATAGCTGGCTGTTGGACCTCCGTTGGTCGCAAATCATCTTCAGATCCCCTAAAGACTATCTCGCTAAACTGACCTGCAAGACTCGAATCCACTGAGTTCCACACTTCGCGCGCGGCAGCCGACGCGTCGTGGAGGTCACGCCCCATACCAACGCCATATGAACCCTGACCAGGAAAAATAAACGCCGCTTTGTCCCGTTGAACAATCATGGCGATTGAGAGAGCGTCTTTGAGCTACCGGTACTTGTCGGCCTGATCAGTAGGATCCACGACGAGAGCCCCCCGATAATTTCCGCACACGGGGCAAACTTGGTGACTTGTCACCAAAGCACGACAAGTCGGACACCGCCCCATGTTAGGACGTTTCGCATGCACCGCGTGTCGCCGTGAACGCGAGCGTGAACGCGTCAGTCGGCGTTTTGGTAAAGCACCCATATACACCCATTATCCATGAGACGGCCTATCTTCAGGAAACATTTCGTCACGTAAACGTTTGAGTTCCACCAATCGCGGGTCGGATCGAGAATCACCACTATGCGCATCCACCTGAACAAACTCACAACCTTCGCCACACACGACTCGTATCGGAATGGAACTAATGACGCCTTCTGCGAGAACATCGCGTAGATCAAGGTTATGCTCAGGATCGAGCATCCAGCGATCACCAACTTGAGCACTCAAATCTCGTGCTTGATCAATAACAGGAACAAATTCGTCGTTGATCTCATATTGCACTTCAGTATCTAAGTCCTCATCGCACCGCGCACAAGGCACGCGAACTACCGCACACATACACCCGCTTACAAGAACCGCATCTTCTAGCCGAGTCAGACGAACTTCGCCACAAACAGGTCCAACCAATTCAGGAACATCAAGCACCTGCCTCGGAGCCTCCACACCCTCAGCACGATAGGAACCTGCCACCTGAGCCAACAATCGGGACACATTAAAAACAAAATCAGGCATCCAACACCCCGAATACTATTAAGGAACGAGTCTTGAACTATTCGACGCTCGGATCGTCCTCAAGCTCCAGGGGCTCCGCAACTTCCTGATCTAACGCAAGCACACCGCGTTGAATACTTGAAAGATGTGACTGCATCCGCCGCTCGAGATCACGCAACATGTTCAGCGCGTAAACGTCCATTTCTTCTCGTGAAGCCTCCACTTGCTCTTCTGCTTCCGCAATCAACTGCTGCGCACGTGCCTCAGCCTCTTTGACAACCTCTTCGTCCCGAATCAGTTGATCCGCTTGCTCTCTCGCCTCTTGGATGATCTGTTCAGCCTCCATTTGAGCCGACTGCGGGATCTGCTCACGTTCTCGCAAAATGCGGCGAGCCTCTCGTATTTCCTCCGGAATTCGAACGCGCATCTCATCGACAATGGCGAGCAGAGCTCGATCATCAACAACCGCCTTGCGCATCAACGGAACACGTTGAGAGGCACCAACAAGCGCTTCGAGTCTTTCGATCAGATTAATGAGGTCGATGACTAACTACCCCCGATCTTGTGATTACAGAACTTTGAACGGAGCGCCACAGCGACGCTAGCCGGGACAAACGGCTCCACCGATCGCCCCATTGCTCCAATTTCACGAATAAGTGATGAGCTAACGAAAGCATGTTCCGGAGCTGAGAGAAAAAACATAGTGTCTATATCAGGATGCAGTCGACGGTTCATCGCTGAGAGTGCAAATTCGTGCTCAAAGTCTGACACGGCTCTTAGGCCGCGCACCAACACACGAGCACCAATCTCACGCGCAAAATCAACAGTCAATCCAGAATAGGCCACTGCTTCAACCGTCCCAATTGATTCCACAGCCGTGCCGAGTAACTCAAGCCGTTCATCAGCACTAAAAAGTGTCTCACCAGATGAATTCTCGTAAACGCCCGCCACAACCGTATCAAAGACCCGAGCGGCACGACTCAATACATCCATGTGACCATTCGTAACCGGATCAAAGGAAGCGGGAAATAGCGCACGCATCCTTAAACCTCGGGCAAAACCTGAAGCATTATAACGACCCATCCGAAACAGAATCACTGGGTCGACAAAGACGAAGCCTTAGGGCGGTCTGGTTCCTATGCGCAGATGGGCGTCGCGTCATACACAAAGAAGGCAAACACAGTGTCACCATGCCGTCGTTCCTTCCAACAATGCCATCCGTTCGGGGCCGTGGGCACCTGCCGGCGACTACTCATCTCAGCCACAAGAACGGCTCCAGCCACCAAAACTCTTGAAGACCCCAAGAGTTCGAACAACAAAGCCCATTGATCTGAAGCGTACGGCGGATCAGCAAACACAAGATCGAAAGGACCCTCTCGACTCAAGTCTACTCGCCGTACATCTCCAACAATCACCTTTGAACCAACATCTGCAGCAAGATCTGAGATGTTCGCACGAATCGTAGCGGCGGCGACACGGTCACGTTCAACAAAGCAAACTTGTCCAGCACCACGGCTTAGCGCTTCAATCCCCAAAGCTCCCGATCCCGCGTAAAGATCAAGAACCCGTTCCGGCATAGGCCTCTGTAGTGCATCAAATATCGCGGCACGGACTCGTTCTGTCGTGGGTCGGATACCCGAAGGAACACGTAATCGTCGTCCACGGTGCACACCAGCCGCAATCCTTAGAAAACGACTACGGATTGCCATCTTCGGTCTCAGCTCCACTCATTTTTATCTAGCAATCCATCCACATCTCGTGCCAACGTCGTGTGTTCTGGCAACAACAAGTCTGGATCGGTACGAACGAGTGTCTCAGCATCAATACGTGCCTTCTGTATGGTCTCTATATCGGTCACTTTCGCAAACCGAAACCCCAGCTCGCCGCTTTGTCTAGTTCCAATCACATCTCCAGGTCCCCGAAGCTCGAGATCGCGTTCGGCCAGCATGAAGCCATCACTCACAGTCTGAAGAGTCCGAAGTCGCGCATTTTCAGACGTGTCAGTCGTCTGACTCATTAGCAGACAGTACGAGCGATGGTGTGCCCGGCCAACCCGGCCACGCAGCTGATGAAGCTGTGCAAGACCGAAGCGTTCAGCACCTTCGATCAAGACAACCGTCGCATTAGGCACATCAATTCCAACCTCGACCACCGCTGTACTCACCAAAACCTTGGTTTTCCCATCACGGAATTCCCGCATGCTGGTCTCTTTTTCTGCCGCACTCATCCGTCCGTGAAGCAAACCAACACTCTCTCCTTGTCCGACAAATACATCGCGAGAAAGCCGCGAGAATTCGTCTTTGGCAGCCCGCGCATTCAACGCATCTGACTCATCGATCAATGGAAAAACAATGAATGCTTGTCGACCAGCAGCGAGTTCTCTCTTGATAAAGCTGTATGCATCATCCCTCCGATCAACAGGTATAAACGACGTCTTAACGGGTTTGCGCTCCCCGGGTAGTTCGTGCAACACACTAACGTCCAAATCCCCGTACACCGTCAAGGCTAGCGTTCTAGGAATAGGCGTAGCTGTCATCGCAAGAAGGTGTGGGTTATACCCCTTGGATCGGATCTCGTTTCGCTGTTGGACCCCAAATCGATGTTGCTCATCTACAATTGCAAGATTCAAACGAGCAAATCGAGCGCTGCGCTGGATTATCGCGTGAGTTCCCACAACAACATTGACAGCCCCGCGTTCGACGTCTTTCCAAATACTTCGCTTATCCCCAGAAGAAGTTCCACCGGTCACCAGTTCCACACGCACTCCCAGCGGATTTAAAAGCTCACGCAAAGTGGCAACATGCTGCTCGGCCAAGATCTCGGTTGGAGCCAACATAGCGCCCTGCCAACCATCTCCAACGACCGCGTATAGCGCACCGGCTGCTACTGCCGTCTTTCCCGACCCCACATCACCTTGAAGAAGACGGCTCATCGGACGGTCACGCTGGAGATCAGTCAGGATTTCAGCTAGGGCTGTGCGTTGGTCATTGGTCAATTCAAATGGTAGTCGTTCACCAAAAGCTGCGAGAACACGACCGCTAATTTGGACACTACGACCGGGATCCCTGTCTCGCCAGGCGTGCCTATGCCGCATAATCGCAAGTTGATACACAAGCAATTCCGAGAATGCGAAACGTCGTCCCGCAACCTCTGCAGCATCAAGGCTAGGCGGGAAGTGCAGGTTCCGAATAGCAGTTACGACGTCAGGTAACCCATGTCGCCCACGGAGATCGTCACTAAGCGTATCCGGCTCTAACTCCGCATAGTCTTCGACCGCCATCGCAATCCACCGTCGAATCTGGCGCTGAGAAATACCTTTTGTGAGCGGATAGACCGGCACAAGTCGACCAGCATGAATCATGCGTCCAAGATCCAACTCATACTCCGGACTTGTGATGTGACGGCCACGGGGGCCTATTTCCAAGCGTCCAGCAAACGCGACGTTGCGCCGTCCTTTAAGCGTCCGCGTCAGATAGGACTGGTTGAACCAGACGGCAGACATACGTCCGGTTTGGTCTTCGACCACCGCCTCAACAACACGAACACGCCCTGACCGAGCCGGTCGAACCGTAATGTTGATAACGTCCCCAACAACCGTGACTTCCCCGTCAATCGACGCATCCGCGATGCTAACCACACTCGAGCGGTCGATATAGCGCCGTGGTCGATGGCGCAACAGTTCGCCGACTGTCGTTATCCCAAGCACCGCAAGACGCTTGCTCGCCGTAGCACCTACACCGGGCAACACATCAACCGGCACATTTTCCACTCCTGCCGATTCGATCGGGGTCGGCAAAACGTTGCCGGTGAGTTTCTCGATAAAGCCGCGCGCCAAGTGCGCGCGAGTATGTGGACGTAATCGAGAATATTGCGCCAATTGGGCAAGCTCACTTACTGCATGCTTTCGCTGTAAAACCCAGTCAGAGAGACCATCCGGCGATGCCGAGTCGTCGTATCCAGTTCTCTCTTCCGCCTCAAGGATCCTACGAATCTCAATTATCTGGTCCGGCGTTAACTTGAAATCAGCAGCCATAAGCTCCGAGATCCGCTATTCCACGGAGATGACATAGTCGAAGTGTTCTTGACCACCCACTATGGTCTCAACATCGAGACGGGGATATCGAGCCGCGATGGAAGCCGTCAGATCCTCAACTGTCTCACTCGATGTTTTGCTTCCCGAGTAGATGGTGATGATGTCATAGTCACCATCCCGCAATCTCGCAACAACATCCATGACGACGGAGTTGAGATCCGCACCATGCTCGACAAGATCGTTTTCAAGCAACCCGATGTATTCGCCCTGGCTAATGCTAATCCCATCAACAACACTGTCACGAACCGCCTGCGTAATTTCGATGGTTATTATCTCGTCAGCTGCAGCCTTCATCACGTCCACATTGGATTCGAAAGGCCCCGTCGGATTGAATGCCACCACCGCCCCCACACCCTGGACTATGGTGCGAGTCGGAACGACCCGAACATCTTTATCTGCCTTCTCAGCAGCTTGTTGAGCCGTTAACAGTATGTTCGTATTGTTGGGCAAAAGTATGGCCCACTCGCCTGAAACTCGATCGATCGCTTCGAGAAGATCGCCAACACTCGGGTTCATACTCTGGCCGCCATATACAACGTCAGCCCCTAAACTTCGAAAGACCTCTTCCAAACCCTGACCATTTACGACTGCGACGACACCATTCCCTGATCGCTCATCTCCATTTCCAGCAAGGACTTCAGAGAAATTACTGGCCTGCTGACGATCCATGTTGTTAGCAGTTAATTGATCGATCTGGCCATGAAGCAAAGCCGCATTAACTACATCGCCCGGGCACTCGGTGTGCACGTGCACACGTACAACTTCTTTATCACCTACGACTAACAGCGACCCACCAAACAGTCCAAGTTCGTTTTGAAGAGCTTCAACATTGAGCTGTTTTCCATGAATCACAAATTCCGTACAGTAGCCATGCTCATCCGATTGGTGAGCCTCAGCAAATGCCGCAAAGGTGTCCTTTACTCTGTCCTCACTAACCATCTCCGGCATCGGCTCACCACGCATATATCGCAGCATGCCTTCGTAAACCACATGCAAACCTTGTCCCCCAGCATCGACGACACCAGCTTCCGCAAGCACCGGTAGTTGATTCGGCGTGTTTGCAACCGATCGCCGCGTCGCCTCCACCACCTGAGCAAGCAGTTCCTCAACAGTACGAACGTCGGTTAAGACGGAAGTTGCTGAAATACTGGCATCACGAGCTACCGTAAGTATCGTCCCCTCAACCGGATGAGTCACAGCTCTGTAGCCCACTTCATAGGCACACTTAAGCGCCTCGGCAAATTCGACGACACCCAATCTCGAACGTCCTTCGAGAGCCTCCGCAAAACCTCTAAGAATTTGAGAAAGAATCACACCGGAATTTCCCCGCGCACCAAGGAGCGCACCACGCGAAATATCCGCAGCAACGACGCCGACATCATCTGATGGATGGTTAGAAACATCTTTCATCGCTGCACTCAGGGTAAGAACCATGTTGGTCCCGGTATCACCGTCAGGGACCGGATACACATTGAGTCGATCGATAACATCGGCGTTAACTTCAAGCCAGCGCAGGCCGAACTCGACAGCATTCGTGAATTCGCGCCCCGACAGCACTATCCGTGCATCTGCATCACGATCCTCAATATTCAGTTCAGGCCACCTTCAACAGTGCTACGATTGCCATCTGATATTAGGAACGTCCCCGAAACTGCGTCAACGAGGTTAGGTGCGCCATTGGCCCGGTGTGAAGTATGCGACGTTGGACCGCAGTTTGGTCGACATATCCGCCACACTGCATCCGGTCGCTGGGAGCGTAAAGCTCCACGCAAACCAAAAGTGTGGGCCGTCAACGTCCAGCGTAAGCGCCTGTTGATCAAAGGCCGTTACCGTCGGATAAACATCTGCACCCGATGCATGCGGACATTGGATCGCGCTGACTAAGCCCTAGCCAACGTCTGAAAACGCTTAATAGCACTCGCGATGCCATCCGGCGCAGAAAAAATTGATGAACCGGCCACTATCACCTGAGCGCCAACGTCCACTGCAGACTCAATAGTGGATTGATTTAGACCCCCATCAACAGCAAGGAATCGTTCGCCGCTGTGGGCATGAAATATTTCGGAAAGCCTTGCGATTCTAGACAGCATACTCGGTATGAACGTCTGGCCAGCCAATCCAGGCTCGACTGTCATAACCAGCAAAACATCTACTATTTCAAGGTAGGGCAGCACCGAGCTCTCTGGTGTTCCGGGGCGTAAAGTAAGACCGGGCCGAACACCGCACTTTCGAATAGTATCGAGTGTACGAGCGGGATTCTCAGTAGCCTCTACATGCACAGTTATGGAGTCAGCACCAGCATCTGCGAAGGTTTTTATATGAGCATCCACGGGATCAATCATCAAATGGACGTCTAACGGCAACGAAGTGATCCTCCTCAAACTACTCACTATGGGCACACCAAAACTAATCGTCGGAACAAAATGCCCATCCATCACGTCAATATGGATCCAATCTGCACCAGCAGCCTCAGCCTCTCGAACTTGCTGACCAAGAACAGCAAAATCAGCGGACAGAATCGAAGGCGCAATTCGTACATCACTCATAAGCAACTCCCCCAACGCATCTCCGCACGACTCCACACGGAATCCCCTCAATCATTGTCTCGTCATGAAACCAACCGCGACCGACAGGAACCAGAACCATACAACTCTCACACTAGAACGGATGGCACGAGTCACCCACCATAACGATCACACACGCGACTTGAAACAAGCCAAATTCGGCTCATAGCCGAACCCTATCGTGAAACATGAGAAATAACGTCATGCAACACTTAGACAACAATGTGGACCGTTGTTGGATTGAGAAATGTTGTCGAAAGCTGTACTAGGTTAAGCAAGCACCGAAGGCAAATATCATCCTTCAAACAGAGTAGGTGCCCCTTTCAATCCAGAACACGTAACAAGCAGAATCCAGCGTACAGTCTGGCACCAAGATCTTAAGAGCCGGTTATGACCCGGACTGGACGCACTCCGCGACAAGCAACCCCTCTATTGATCAATCTCCGCCTCGCCCCATCGATTTCCACCTCATATTTTTCCGGATCTTGCCTTCCCAGAGATGTCGTTCCGAGTATCCAAAGAATTTGTTTTCGGTTTACCCATCGCACCTGGTGCGCGCGGACTCGCAAGTACGCCAGCGTGGAGTTGGCCACATGCACCCGAAATGTCTCGTCCACGAGTCCGTCGGATCGTAGCTCTCACCCCTTGCGCGTGGAGAGCATCTCGAAAAGCGCGCAACCGAAGACGGGGAGTTGTCCGATACAAGGAACCAGGATACGGATTGAACGGGAACAGATTGACGTGGCATCGCTGTCCCCGCAGCAAGACCGCTAGATCAACAGCCTGTCCTACCGAATCATTTACGCCATCAAGCATCGTATATTCGTATGTAACTCGCCTGCGCACACGCCGCTGGAATCGTGAACTTACCGCCATCAATTCATCGAGGGGAAAGCGCTTTGCAATAGGTACAAGCGTGGCTCTCAGGTCATCTACAGGCGCATGGAGTGAGATCGCTAGACCGACTGGCAAATTCCAATCGACCAGAGCATCGATCCCTTTCGGCAACCCCACCGTAGAGATAGTTACCCGTCGTGCACCAAGACCGACTCGGCTCGGATCAACCAATGCCCGCACCGCAGGCTCCAGTGCACTGAGATTTGCAAGCGGCTCCCCCATTCCCATAAAGACAGCCCGATCGGGCACGCGCGACGCCTTTGATCTCCTCCGGAAATACAAGAATTGGTCAACAATCTCTCCTGCTGTGAGATTACGGGTAAGCCCGATATCTCCGGTCGCACAAAACCGACAACCCATACCACATCCCGACTGCGAGCTAAGGCAGATGGTAGTCGAGTCCGAACGCTCCGTCAGCATCTGGACCGTCTCTACTACAGCTCCATCACTTGCTCGAAATAGCGTCTTCTGAGTGCCGTCCTGTGACATTTCGGATCGGACCGTCTCAAGAGCCTCATAACTAAATTGACGACCCAACAGCACCCGCATGGTCGCAGGCAGTGTCTGGATTTTATCGAACGTCGTAGTCGGCGTTCGATAAACGGCATGACGAACCTGCTCCACTCGATACACCGGCACATCTCCGAGCACTCCTCGAATATCATCGAACGAAGCTTCGGAAACAGGTCGATGGCCTTGCTCATCTTCAGACAAACGTCGCAACGAAGAGCTAACGTCGACCCGACAAGGCAAGCAGTCGTAAAGCAAAGTAGAGGACCTGCATCAGAGCCACAAACATTGCCGCGATATATGTCAACGCTGCTGCGTCGAGCACCTTCTTGGCATGCACGCCCTCCGCCCCAGTAACCAGGCCCGCCTGTTCCATCAGACCCACCGCACGTCGGCTCGCATCAAACTCGACCGGCAAAGTAATCAACGCAAACACAAAGGCCGTGCTGAAAAGCCCTAACCCAATCCACGCAATTGTTAGACCAATCGGACTAACGCCCGTGAAAACGGCCAAAAGAAATCCGCCTATCAGCATGAAATATCCGAAGCGAGAACCAAATGATGTGATTGGCACCATAGCTGTCCTCAACATGAGAAATGGATATTTGATTTCGTCTTGCATAGCATGGCCAGCCTCATGCGCAGCGATCGCCACAGCCGCGAGCGAGGAACTATCGAAGACACCATCAGAAAGACGTAAAACCTTTTGCTTAGGGTCATAATGGTCCGAGAGCTCGCCCGGAACACGCTTTACCTCAACATTCGTCAAACCCACCGCGTCAAGCAGACGACGTGCAGCCAAGTGGGCAGGAATCCCAGCACTAGACCCTACCTGCGAGTACTTGTGATAAGTCGATTTAACTCGATTCTGCGCCCACATCGCAAGGATGAAAGCCGGTGCGATAAGCAACAAATAAAGGGGGTCAAAGAATGGGATAAACACTGCTGGTAAATCCTCCATGTGGACATCTCATAGCCCACCGAGACGCTGAGTGAAGCCTAGCACCGGACACATCCACATAATGGCGCATTAGTCGTTTGACCGTTCGCTAATAGGAGGCATGGAGTTAGGAAAAGGATGCCCCCACTGTAAGTCAAGCAACGGGGTATAACCACGAGCAAAATCGGAACCACGCATCGGAGTACGTCCGGCCGGCTGGATATAGCTAACTCCAAGCGATCCACTCCCACATCCAATTACCAGAAGGTCATCACGCAAGCACACGTTTCCCGTTCCTCGATTCTCTGGAACGAGCGTCAATTCCAATAATTTGCATGTGACACGTCCCGCACTAACTTGTGCACCAGGCCATGGATGAAAGGCGCGCCATCGGTCGTACAGCTCCGATGCAGGGCGACGCAAGTCAAATTCGGCATCAACACGCTCCAGTGGACGGGTAAGGCTAGCCGAGCGTTCGTCCTGAACACGTTCACCAATTTCACCCCTAAACCAACGAGGAAGCTCCCGCGCAAGTAAGTCCGAGGTGATTTGAGCGAGACGTTCACGAACGTCAGAAGCCTTCTCATGTGGCCTAATCGACGTAGTCTCATTCGCAATAATTGGTCCAGCATCAACTGCTTCAACAAGACGGATGAGGCTGACCCCGGTCTCCTTATCGCCCGCAGCAATGGCGGCCTGAATCGGCGAAGCTCCTCTATATGCAGGTAGTAGTGAAGGATGCGCATTAACTCCGCCGCGAGGAGCAACCTCCATTAGTCTCGCGCCTAACAAACGACCATATGCCACGACAACAAGAACCTCAGCGCCATACGAAGCAATCGTTTCGAGCGCAGACGGACGATTTGGATTCGGGGGTTGAAATAGATCAAGATTGAGCTCGCGTGCAACAGTAGCTACGGACGGAGATACAACCTGGCCACGACGCCCGACAGCCCGGTCTGGTCGAGTCACCACCAACGCGACATCGTGCCCTTCCGCCAACTGCCTTAACGGCGGGACCGCGAACTCCGGTGTGCCAAAGAAAATGACCCGCATCAGAATCTAGGCCAGATGAAGACCACGTGCTTCTACTGAGTTCGGATCGACAAACCGAAGTCGATCGACATCAACCAAGCGGTCGGTGAAAACCACACCATCCAGATGGTCAATTTCGTGTAGGAGTACGCGGGCAACGAGGTCGAAAAGCCGATGACGGACTTGCGTTCCAGATACATCCAATCCTTTTACGGTCAAGTCTGTCGCGCGCTCCACCGGACCATACCAATTCGGCAAACTCAGACAACCTTCATCCGCCGTAGCCGAACCCCTGGAGCGAACAACCTGTGGGTTGATGAGTGAAAAACGCTCACCACCAGCATTCACCACTATCACACGCCAAGGCCGACCGACCTGGGGCGCAGCCAATCCAGCACCGTGATGCGCATCCATAGTCTCAAACATATCATCAACAAAACTCCGAATCCCAGATGTCACCCGACTGACTCGACTCGCCTTGCGACGCAGCATCGGATGATCAACTGGATGAATCGATAACACTGGCATGTGTGTTATGTCAACTCCTGTGGGTCCGCATCAAGTGTCCAGCCTCTGTGAAAAATCGGTAGGATTCGCCGCACATCCGCACCTATCAACAATAGTTGCCAGAGGTATTTCTGGCGTTGTCGTCGCACAAACGCTGGCGCTGGACCGAGAATTTCAACATCAACATTCGGATTAGCCGAAAGAATAGTGTCGCATTCAAGCCGAGCTCTCCGGGCCTCTTCCTCAGCTCGCGAGTCGTCCCCGTGTGCAAATGTCGCCTTCACCAACGAACGCAACGGAGGCAACCCTTCAGACCGCCGTTGGTCCATCTCGGCTCTAAAAAAACGCGCATAGCTTCCCTTTTGGAAGGCATCAAGCACATAGTGCTCGGGCATCACAGTCTGGACAATCGTTCGACCATCACAATTTGGCCCACTTACTAGACGCTGTAAACGCATTAAGTTCAAGAAGACACGCTCAGGCGCAAGGAAATCGGGGAATTGCAAACCTATATCCGCTTGAACCACGCCAAGCAGATCAGCCTGCAAGAGAGATCCAAACCGCAACATGCGCTGTGTGCCAACCAACACGTCAACATCACCGCTGCCGAAAGACGCCACATTCGCTTCCAATTCGTGTATTGAACGATCACTGTCGATTCCGACCACACGTGCTCTTGGCATCAAGTGGGTAACAGCCTCCGCCACCGCCTCGCTACCATATCCCCACAATCGCAGCTCATCGGCATCGCACGTTGGACATCGATGCCACAAGTCAGCCCGCCAATTACAGATGTGACAAATAAGTTGCTGTATTTGACGGTGCTGAACAAGACCTCGACTGCAACGTGGACACTGAGCGACGCAACCACAGTCTCGACAGATCGTGAGCGCAGCAGATCCACGCCGATTGACATATAGAACGGCACGACCGTTTGCCTCGACTGTGGATCGCAGCACCATGTATAGCTGGCGCGAGATCACGCCATAGCGTCCAGCAGTCGCCACTCGTCGGGTATCGACCACAACAACACGATCCGATCGACGATCCACATCTTGGCGACCACTTTCACGAAACCAAGCATCCCGACGTGGCTTATCCGAGCCAGCAAGAATCAGACGGGATTGTCCTGTCTCGGTCGCGTAAAACGTAGCTACCCGTGGTGTTTCAGTCCCCAGTACGAGCATGCATCTTGCAATACGGGTACGTTCCTCAGCACAAGACGAAACGTGATAACGCGGTTCACTAGGATTTTTGTGCGCGCGGTCTTCTTCCCGATCGACAATCACTAAACCGAGGCGCGTCAATGGAGCAAAGATTGCGGAGCGGGTCCCGATCACCACATCCAATTCGCCCGACCGCGCAGATCGCCACATCGCCACACGCTGAGCATCAGTTCGAGCTTTGATTGAATTAGCAACCACCAGTCTTGAGCGAGCTGCTAGCCATTCACTGAACTCGATAGCCGTCGTAGCGTCTGGAGTTACCACAATAGATTGCCGACCTTTATCACCCTCCGAGTTAATGGCAGACACATACAAACGCCAACGATCCAATTCCTCTCCCTGCACCAACACCGCCTCAGGCGGTGTTCGAGCCATCGAAGACTGAAGCAATGACCAAGCCTCATCGTCTTCAATCTGAGGCTGAAACCCGGGATCCAATGACCCCGCAAGGATGTAAGGCAATAGCCAACGGTGCTCAATCCGTACAAGACGACGATCGACAAGATTTCGTAAAACGCTTCCCGACGCTGAGACGGACCGCATAAGATCGGGAACAGCCACAGGAACCCCAACCCGTGCTAGGTACTCCCATAGCTCCTTCTGCTTATGCGCCCGACCAAAAACCGCATTAGTTGACTCACCGTCGGGCAAGGGCATCCCTATTACCATCCGCTCAGCCGCTGGTTCAGGGAAACGCAAACTGACATGCCGATTTACATAGCCCACGCGAACCATCCGATCCAGTCCACGGGTAGCCGCTGTCTTACCGACCTCAGACTGAATCTCGGGAGCTGATAGTTCGCCATGCTCGAGAAGAACTGTCAGTAGCCTGCGATCGTTGCCCGTCAATAGATTGGCTGTATCGACTCGGCCTGTGGTTGTGTACGTAGTGTAGAGATGGCGAGCAAGATTCGGCGGCGCTATGAGTTCAACCGCTGAAAACAACGGGCACCCATAATGCTGAGCCAACCAACGAGCCAACCTAAGATGTTCAGAATCAATTACGCGGAATTTTCCAATACGATCAAGAACATCTCGAGTCTCATCAACCGGTGAGTCCTCGGCCAACCCAACGACGACGCCGTACAGCTGGCGGGATCCAAACGGCACTAGAACCATTTGCCCCGGGCATATGTCTTCTCGGAAATCGTCTGGAATACGATAGTGAAAGGTCTGATCGCCACGCACATTGCCTGCCGCTACGACAACTTCGGCGTACGCAAGATCTCCCGTGCTCAACGCCTTACACGCAAACCCGAACCGGGGTGAGTGATGCAGCCACCGACTCACGAGCGGGCTCGCACCGGGCCGCCTTTACGATACTCCAGACACGCCCCGCTACTTCGCAAAGATCGTCGGTCGAGCTGACAACACAGTGGTCTGCGCGGTCAGCAAAGGACATTTCATAGTCCTGCATAGCTTCGACACGCAACTTTATCTCTGCGGAAGTTTCGGTCTGACGCAATCGCATACGCCGCTCTGCCTCCTCGACCGTTGGGGGCTTGAGAAAAATAGAGATTGCTGCCGGATATCGGCGTTTCAATTCGATTGCACCCTGAACATCTAAACGCACCATGACGTCTTGTCCCGCCAACAACGGATCACGAACTTGATTAATCGGTGTTCCGTAGCGTCGACCGTAGACAGTCGCCGTCTCGAGGAAAGAACCCGAAGCAAGCCAAGTGTCAAATTCAGATTCCGTGAGAAAAAAATGGTCGACCCCGTGCTTTTCGCCGGGACGTGGCGGACGTGTAACCGCGGTTGTAACCCACGTCATATCAACACCAGTTTCACGAAGGATTTGGATCACTGAGTCTTTTCCAGCACCCGATGGCGCCGTAACCAGAAACAGCAACCCACAAGGTGGTGGATCTTTCTCATGTTCCATGCAATGCCCGACCTTCAAGATGCCCGAACAAGGATTTCCACAAGCCGGCAACGTCACGAGCCATTCTATTGGCTAAACCGGCATCGAAATTGAGCGCTGCGCAGTAACAACCCGTGGGAAACCAGAAAAATCCCGATGCACATCCGTCCGATCGAATCCCGCGAGCCGAAGCATCCGAACAACCTCAGGTCCATGATTAACACCAATCTCCAGTACCACTCCCCTCGCCATTGAACCCACGAGTTGATCGATGAGTTTACGGATCTCAAACAGTCCGTCAGAACCTCCGTCAAGAGCGAGTATTGGTTCCCAGCAACGAATCTCAGGCTGAAGAAGCTCAATGTCACATGACCGAATATACGGAAGATTGGCAACCACAAGCACATCGCATAAATCAAACCCCTGAACGCCATCTGCCAGACACGAACAAACACGGTCGCAAAAACCCAAACGTCGCACATTCCAACTCGCCAGCTGAACCGCGCCATACGATCGGTCAACCCCTATAACTTGGAACGTCGGCCGCTCATCGGCAAGAGCTAATGCGATTGCTCCACTTCCCGTACCAACGTCTAAAACATACGAACATCCACCTGAATCGAGCATGTTCATCGCTGACTCAACCACCAATTCAGTTTCAGGCCTCGGGATCAAAACATCAGGCGTAACACCAACCTCAATTCGCCGAAACGCCTTGGTGCCAGTGATGTACGCAACGGGCTCCCTGCAAACTCGCCGATTGATGACCGCTTCAAACTCTTGTTCAGCTTCCACGTCCAAAACACCGTCAAGATGAATCGGGATTTCGGAGGCTGAAGTTTGAGTAACAAAGCCCAGCAACACATTTGCGTCAAGAACCGGAGACTCGACTCCAGCATCAATTAATCGGCGGATCGCCAACCTCCGAACTTCCGCCGTTCCCTTAGCGCGTTTCACCACCCGCCATACTCGCCAATTGCTCCTGACGCGCTGCTTCCCGTAACGCTTCGACTATACGGTCGAGATCACCATCGAGAATGGCTTCCAGGTTGTGGACGGTCAGACCGATTCGATGGTCCGTAACACGATCCTGCGGGAAATTATAGGTCCGGATCTTTTCACTCCGGTCACCGCTCCCAATTTGGGCTCGGCGCGCTTCACCACGCTCATCGCGCTGCTTGTTCCGCTCGTACTCAAAAAGCCGCGCACGTAACACTTGCATCGCCTTAACCCTGTTTTGAAGCTGTGATTTTTCGTCCTGCATACTGACAGTAATGTTAGTTGGCTTGTGGGTAATCCTGACTGCCGAATCAGTGGTGTTGACACTCTGGCCACCGTGCCCACTCGAACGAAATACGTCGATTCGGATATCTGCCTCTGGGACCTTAATTTCGATTTCTTCGGCTTCAGGCAAAACCGCAACACTGGCAGCAGACGTGTGTATACGCCCACTAGCCTCGGTAGCAGGCACCCGCTGCACTCGATGCACACCGCTCTCAAACCTCAACACACCAAACGCCTGGTCTCCTTCAATTTGAAGAATCCCTCCTTTTATTCCCCCGATACCTGTCTCGCTAAGACTCAGCGTTTCAACCTTTAGTTTCAGTCGTTCCGCGTATCGTCGATACATACGTACAAGCTCAGCAGCAAAAAGGGTGGCTTCGTCTCCACCGGTTCCTGCACGAACTTCAATGATAGCGTTGCGCTTTTCATCGGGATCAGAACTGATCAGGACATCAGCCGCACGTGCATCTATCTCCTGAACAGCGACTTCAGCTTCCACCAATTCGTCTTTGGCCATCTCCACCAACAGGGCATCCGAAGAACCAAGCAATTCACGAGCCTCCTTCACCCGTGAATGTGCCAACGACAGATCGTCATGAAGGCTCGCGAGGACCTCAAGCCGAGCCAACTCACGACCGAGCACTGCCAATCTGCTAGGGTCGGCAGCTACATCCGGTTCGGAGATCTCGGCCATCAGCTCATCGTATCGACGACGGGCGGGTTTAAGCTGATCAAGCATCAACCATCACCACGTTCGAATTATCTTGACGAAGTTCCGCAAGCTCGTCTTCGGACTCAAGCACGTTGTTCATAGCAGCAATAGCGACTTCAACCTGCGAGACGTCCGGCTCACGAGTCGTTAACCGCTGAAACCATATGCCAGGGCGGGAAATCCAGCGGGCAAGAGCACTACCTTGCCGACCAGCAGTAAATAGGATGAATTCGTAGCCTACCCCCGCAATTAACGGAAGCAACAGAATACGGGACACGATTCGAATCCCCATTGGCGGGCGTCCAAGCAACGCGAACACAATTATCGAAATTGCAACGAGCGTGACGATGAACGATGTTCCGCACCGCGGGTGTAAGCGGGATTGTCGTTGGACATTCGCAACCGTCAACATTTCACCGTTCTCAAGCGCATTGATGGTCTTGTGCTCAGCACCGTGATACATCCAAACGCGCCTGATGTCTGGCATCAAGCCAATGAGCACGATGTACATCACGAATATCACCATCCGAAAACCGCCCTCAATAACATTGCTCGCCAAATCAGACACGACAATCTGATCAGTAAATGATGTCAGCAGAAGAGGTAATAGGAAGAAAAGACCAACCCCAACGACCACACCAACCAAGAGACTAGTCGTAACCGCACCTCCACCCTCTGACCTTGAATCGACGGTGTCATCCGGTTCCGAAGCTAGCTGAACATTCGCCGAGAAATTAAGGGCTCGCATTCCAATCACGAGCATTTCCCACAGAGCCAATGCACCACGGACCACAGGAAACTTCCGACACTGTTGCGAGAGCCGTGTGGAGCTGAGTGATTCCGACTTGAGAACAATGTCGCCATTCGGATGTCGAACGGCGACCGCGACAGTCGAACCGCCCCGCATCATCACACCTTCCAATAACGCCTGCCCCCCATACCGAATCCGCAACTCATTGCTAGCTTCAGCCACCGCAATCGTCGACGGTCGGATGTTCAAGTGAACGGGTAGCGGTGGAACACCACCGCGTCCGCACCCTAGGTTTGGGACTTCTGTCGACGTCGCTCGAAACGGTCGACCTGGCCAGCAGAATCCACTAGGCGCTGCTGCCCGGTGTAGAAAGGATGACAGTCAGAGCAAACATCCACGTGAATGGATGGCACTGTTGCCCGAGTATCGAAATTATTACCGCATGAGCACGTGACATGGCACTCGACGTACTCAGGGTGAATGTCTGGTTTCACAGTGATTCAATGTCCTCCGTCGGACAAAACACTAGCACAAGCACCTTCTATACCAACCTATAATTTTTCAGTCCGACTAAACACGTCTAATTCTTCGTCGCCTCGGCATACGAGCAAGTAAAGCCAGCAAGATTGTCATGAAACCAGCCAGACCCAAGAACGCGTAAAATTTGTCCAAACGTTCGACCAACAACGCAATCAATCCCAGTACACCGGCTAGCGCACAGTACATAACGACAATTATTGGCTGCGACACACCCGCTTCCCATAGGCGATGGTGAAGATGTTCGACATCGCGGTCGCCAATACCTCGCCCACGCATAAAACGTCTACCAATGGACCAAGCTACGTCGAGAATCGGTACGCCGAGTACAAGGACTGCAGTCGCAAGCTTGGCAGGGCCCATGATCGCTATGACTGCGATCGCAAACCCCAGGAAGTTGGACCCAGCGTCACCCATGATAATACTCGCGCGATAGATATTGAATGGAAGAAACCCAATAACCACCGCGACTAGCGCGAGAGCTAAAGTAGCTACATCTGGAAGCCCGAGTCTTAGGGAAACGACAACCAGGACAATCGCTGCAATAGCGACAACACCACCAGCGAGCCCATCGATCCCATCCAAAAAGTTGATCGCGTTCATCATCCCCGTAATCCAGAACAAGGTGAATGGGATCACGATCACAAGATGCAAAACGATGACACTGGCCTCAAACGGATTGCTCACCGCATTGATTCGCAACCCAAATGCCACGGGGATCGCAGCCGCCGCCAGTTGAGCAAGGAATTTCGTTCGGGCCCGTCAACCGCGCACCTCATCGATAACCACAAGCACAACCCAAACCGTCGCCCCGAGCTACAATCCAATGACATGACCGCTTAGCGGCCAACGGACAATGAGCACGGTAGCGACAAACGCCGCATACATGGCCAACCCACCCAATCGTGGGACGGGAACCGTATGGATGCGGTCGGGTCCAGGCCGATCCATCCAGTTGCGCTGTACTGCGATATATCGAACAGCCGACGTAAAGACCACTGTAAGAAGCACACCGATGAGAACAGTCAGCCAATCGATCTCAAACACTGGCTCTACCCAACAAGCCTGTCATCAGATCCCTTGACTCCATGTTTCGCCAGCTTCATAGACTTTTAGTCAGAAACCATTATTAGCCATCGCAGTCAGACAAATTTGAATTAAGTGCGGTGTAACCGGGTAAGCTAGTGTACGAGGACTGTTCATCGCGCAGGTTCTAGAACTCATTTCACCTTGGAGGGCCGTTTGGTTCACATCACCGTCGGAGCAAATGAAGGCTTTGACGCAGCGCTTCGCCGATTCAACAAGAAAGTGCAGCAGGAAGGCATTATTACGGAGACTCGCCGTCGCAAGGCCTACGACAAACCCAGTGTGCTGCGGAAGAAGAAGGACGCAACCAAACGGCGTAAGGCACGGCGCGCAGCGCTAAAGGCCGCTCAGGCGGAAGCCCGCGCGCTCTAACCAGCCCGCGCACCTACTTTTCGGACGGTCCGGCACCAAGCGTGGCTATCTTCGACCAAATAACGCATGACCTTCACGCGGCCCAGCGAGAACGCGACGCTAACCGTGTTCGCATACTTCGCACCCTAATATCCCAAATCAAGTACGAAGCGAAAGAGACCTCAACCGATCTTGACGACACGCTTGTCGTACGCATGATCCAGCGTGACGTTCGCAGACGGGATGAGGCCATCGCACTTTATGCTGGCGGAGGTCGAGACGAACAAGCAGCAGCTGAGCGTGACGAACGAGAGACTATTCAAGTTTACCTGCCGCCCGAGCTCTCCCACAGAGACATCGTGGACGCCGCAGAAGCAGTGATCAAGGACATTGAAGCCACCGGGCAAACAGACACAGGCAAGGTCATGTCAACCCTAATGAAACGCCTGCGTACACGCGGCACCGTCGACGGACGAACTGTCAGCACCATAGTTTCACAACTCCTAAACGAGAACTGACCTAAGGTAGAGAATCGACATCAATCGTCCGCTGCACATCGCAAGTGGTGGAGGTATTAACCTCACTCCAGATTTGTCCATATTGGTCGGACCGCTCGCCGGAGCAATTAACGAAGCCACGGGACTCGACGGCGAAGTCGCCCTACTCATAACCGACGACCCCGAGATGGCTCGCCTCAATCAAACCTTCTCTGGACAACCCAACGCGACCGATGTCTTAGCCTTCACCAACGATGGACTAGCCGGACCCGGGGATATCGCGATCTCAATGGACCGCGTCAAGATACAGGCAGACCTCTATGGTCATGGGATCGAACGGGAATTCGGTTATCTACTCACACACGGACTCCTTCACCTTGCCGGACTTGATCACGACAACGATCAGAACAAGAAAGAGATGCGTCGATTAGAAGAACATATTCTTGCATCCGTGGGCTTAGCCGCAGTCGACTGACACGGACCGATCTGTGACAAGACTAGCGATCCGAGCTCCAGCAAAGATCAACCTTGGCCTTGAGATCACACGACGTCGCACTGACGGCTACCACGACGTTGTGACTATCCTGCAAGCGCTCGAGTTCGGCGACACCGTGCACATATCAAAAGCAACATCCATCGATGGCATAAGTTCTGTACCCGGGTTAAGCCAAGATCATGATCTGGCCTTTCGTGCCGCCCATAATCTCCATTGCCGCGTTCGCCCAAAAACTGGCGTCTATATCCAAGTTAAGAAACAAATCCCCGTCGCCTCAGGCATGGGTGGGGGAAGCTCAGATGCCGGTGCGGTCCTCCGTGGACTTCATGTTCTATGGAATGCAAATTGGTCGACGATAGCCAAGACTGCCAAATCACTCGGCACCGACGTTCCATTCTTTCTTCAACCTGGAACCGCGCTTGGGCTGGGTCGTGGTGATGAACTTCAAACCCTGCCGCCAGCTCCACCTCAGTGGGTAATTCTGGCTCGGCCTCAACAGAAGATTTCCACCATCGACGCTTATACGGATCTCCGCCCAGAAGAATATTCAGGGGGTGATGCAACATTCGCTACCGCAAGAAACATCGAAAATGGAAAACTTGAACCAGCACTCCTTAAAAACGATCTGCAGGCAGCAGCTATTCGACTCGTACCAGAGGTGGCAGACGTACTGCATGCCCTGGAGGACGTCGGGGCACAACCAGCACTGTTATCAGGGAGCGGTGCAACCTGCTTCGGCTTATTCCCCGACAAAGACACTGCTCAAACCGCGGAAGCTAAGCTCAAGTCGCATAATTGGTGGATTATGACCACGCGTTTTCTGCGTCCGGAATGAATCACCGTAAGTCACCGTTGACCACGGGTGCCTACGTGCCTAGGCTGACGCGCAATGGGGAGTGGCCAAGTGGTAAGGCAACGGGTTTTGGATCCGTGATTCGAAGGTTCGAATCCTTCCTCCCCAGCCATTGAACACGTTAGCCGACAAGACGGCCGGCATTGTGCTGGCGGCTGGCCACGGAAAACGATTCGCGTCGGATCTCCCGAAGGTCATGCACCTCGTCGGAGACCAGACCATGCTTTCCCACGTCGTCAAGACTGGCCAGCAGGCGGAGCTAGATCCATTGATCGTCGTTCTTCGACCCGGGATGAAGGTTGGCGATTCAGCCCCAAACACGATCCCGGTGTACCAACCACCAGACGACCACGGCACAGCCTATGCTGCTGAGGTCGGACTTGACGCAATCTCATCTTCCATCCCAACCATTACGGTCTTATATGGTGACTCACCCCTAGTCCGCCCCGCTACAGTGCGAGGCGTCATCAATGCCCTAAACCACACAGATGCCGTAGCAGCAATTGCTTGGGCCGACGTTCCAGAACCTGGATCCTTTGGTCGATTGCGCATCGGCAGTTCGGGCCACATAAAGAACATCATCGAATTCCCGGATGCCACACCTACCGATCTTGCACTCACGTCCGTCAACGCCGGACCATCAGCCTTTCAGGCCTCCTGGCTTCGCGAGAACCTCTCCAGGGTAAAACCAAGTGAATTGTCTGGCGAACGCTACCTCACCAAACTCGTTGAACTCGCAATCGCAGATGGGAAGCGTGTCGCCGGTCACCAAATCAAAGATTTGGAGGAAACGATCGGGTGTGACACGCCAGAACGACTCGCACTCGCCAACACTGCGCTGCAACGGCGTGAAGAACGATGTTCTCTATAGGTCATCCACGCGTTAATATAACGCAGGAGCACATCCCGTTATATATCATGTAGAAGACTCGATCAGTGCACTGGTTGAGTATCCGCGATGCAAGATCGCCCGCCGGCGGTAGTACTGCATCTGGGCGCGAGCACCCGCTGATGCCGCGCATAGGGGAGCGGATCCTGCTTGGATCCGGTTAGTTGGATAGGCCTTAGTCTGATTTTTGGGCTGACGACGTTCAGCGCGCTGCTGGTAATGTCAGAAAGCGCGGCGCATGAGCTCACCCGAACCGCGCTCGCTCGTCTAGACGTTACAACCAGTGCTACCGCTGTTCGGATACGGATACTGCTCGATAATCGGTTCCGATTCTGGGTCAGCGCTCGGCTCGGAACCACTCTGCTCGCATTTGGATCCGCTGCTCTAGCGGCCACAACCATAGGTGATGAGCTCGAGGGTATAGTTGCCTCACGTGCCGGCGGCGTCGTTCTCTCAATCGCCATTCTGGCCGTCATCCATGCGGTTTTCGCCCTAATAGCACCACGGATCCTTGCGCAACGCTACCCCGAGCAGATTGCAGGTCGGTTTTCGCTCTTGCTCTTCGGACAATACTTGTTGTTTGTACCAGCCACCCGGCTATTGGAACGCATGTTGTCGCCTGCCGAGAAAGAAGCTTGGCGGGGACCAGACCCAGAGGATGAAGCAGTTATCGAGGCAGTGGAAGAAGGTGCACGAGACGGAACAATCGACGAACAAGACGTCGAGATGATTACTAATGTCATTGCGCTTGGTGATCGGGTGGTACGTCAAGTCATGACACCTCGGCCCGACATCGTAGCCGTGGCAGATAGCACTCCACTACGAGATGCCCTCCATATCGCACACGAACGCGGCGTCTCTCGACTCCCAGTTTTCGATTCCGACCTTGACCATGTAATTGGCATCATCCATGTCCGTGATGGTCTAGCCGAACTCTTAGAACCAAACCAACCCGAGAACTTACGGTCACTGGTACGGGAACCACTATTCGTACCGGACTCCAAACACGCCGATCACCTCTTCCGCGAGATGCAAGCTGCAAAAATACATATGGCAATCGTGGTGAATGAATACGGAGAAACCGCTGGCCTCGTAACGATCGAGGATTTACTTGAAGAGATCGTAGGAGAAATCGAGGACGAATACGATGTGCCTGACACCCCGATTGAGTCCGTAAGCCCAGGATGCGTGGTCGTCGATGCCAGCCTTCCGATCACCGACTTAAATGAAGAGCTCGGCCTTAACTTACAGACCTCTGATGTTGACACCGTAGGCGGATTAGCCTTTAGCGCATTTGGCCGAGTGCCCACAATCGGTGAATCCGTAAACGTGGACGGGGCCATCCTCCGCGTACATGCCATCAACGAAAATCGGATCACTCGGCTGATGGTCAACCGCGTAACCGCGGCCGACCACAATGACGCCTAACCTAATTCCAGACAGAGAGCTCCCGCCAATGGCCTGGTGGCAACGCGATCAATCCACCCCTCGTCGCACCCTCCATCAGTCAGAAGCACCGTTTCAGGCTTGCTGCTCATTCGGAGGTCTACGAGCACTGACCGCCGTCAATGCCCCGAAATGAATCAGCATTCTCGTTATAGCCGGCAACTAGAACCCTCTAGCCGAGACTCGGAGCTTAATTCATCGACATTCTGATTGGGCTCCTGATTTTCTTTGGACTCATAGCGATCAATGGCCTCTTCGCCGGGGCCCAATTCGCACTTATTGCAGTTGACCGTTACGCAGTTGACGCTGAATCAGCTCGTGGAACGCGGCGTGCCCGAACCGTGCAACGAGCGCTGGAGAACCTGTCCTTCCAGCTTTCCGGAGCCCAACTCGGCATCACCGTAAGTTCGTTAGCTCTTGGTTTCGTGGTGGACAACGCGATAGGCCCACTGCTGCGACCGGCTCTGCAGTGGATTCCTGGAATTGAGAATGGTGGACTTGCAGCAGCTACCGCCGTATTGGCGCTTGCGCTCGCGACACTAATCCAAATGGTCTTTGGTGAATTGGCTCCGAAAAACCTGGCGATCGCTCGCCCTCTAGCCACAGCTTGTTTCTTCGTACCGATCATGGTCTTTGTAAACACAGCAGTCGGACCAGTGATCAGAATGCTGAATGCCGTTGCAAATAGCTGTATGCGAATAGCTGGAATCGAACCACGAGAAAACATCGAAGGCTTCCGGTCTGTTGCGGAATTGCGTGATGCGATCCGGTGGGCAACTCGTGAGGGCGGATTGGAAGGCATCGAATATGAGGTCCTTGACCGAGCCCTTGGCCTCGAAGAAAAGACAGTACGAGACATCATGCTTCCTCGATCGCAAGTCATTGCAATCGAGGCAACCAACAGCCTAGCCGAACTCGCTCATCTATCGAACAAGACAGGCTTCTCCCGATTTCCGGTGGTCGGCGGAGAGACGACCGAGTATGTCGGCATAGCCCATGCCAAAGACGTACTTGCAATGCCATTCGAAGCCCGCGCAGCCACGCCGATTTCTGCAAGAGTACAGCAAGCGCTCGTGGTCCCCGCCGCTCGCGACTTACGTTCGCTTCTACTCGAGATGCAAGGCTCCCAACATGCTCTCGCGGTCGTTGACGACGAATTTGGACACGCAGCCGGAATCGTCACATTAGAGGACATCATCGAAGAATTGTTAGGCCACATCGAGGATGAACACGATAGACCTCTCGCTATACAAGTTAAGCCTTTAGGCCACGGCGCATACGAAGCAGCCGGCCAAATCCGACGTGATGAACTGCAAACAGCAACCGGATTCCCCATGCCTCATGGACGTTTTGAAACGCTTGCCGGACTGTTATTCACACTGTTTCAACGGATTCCGAATAATGGAGAAAGCGTGGTGTTTCGTGGTTGGACTCTCACCGTCTTAACGATGGATAAAAACCGCATTACTCGCGTACGCGTAGACGCCCCAACCACAAGACAGGCAAAAACCTGATGACTGGGGTTTTGCTTCTAGTCGCAATCCTTCTCTTACTTGCTAACGGCTTCTTCGTTGGCGCTGAAGTAGCTATAACTGCGGCTGCTGGGAGGAGAGCTGAAGTTGAACGACAAGCCGCCGAAGGACGACGATCAGCAAAATTGGCCGCTGCCTCGATGCGCGAACTCTCGTTCATGCTCACCGGTGCTCAATTAGGGATCACGATGGCATCGCTCGGCTTGGGTTTCGTCGCAGAACCAGCCATTGCCGAGACTCTAGAAGCCGCTTTTGCCGATCGTGTAGGAATTGAAGGTGGACTCCTACACGTGATATCCGGGGCAATCGCCTTACTCCTTGTAATTCTATTTCACATGGTCTTGGGTGAGATGGCACCGAAGAACATCGCCATCGTAGATCCTGTACGCACCCTCCTATGGGTCGCAATACCATTCCGCTTCTACGCTAATTCCATGCGGAGCGTCCTCTGGGCTCTCAACGCCACCGCTAATCTGGTCATCCGTGCCATCGGAATTTCACCCCGCGAGGAACTGACACACGCCTATACCCATGACCAAATTGGATCGATGCTCGGTGAGCTACGACGACTGGGCGCTATCAGCGAACCCCAGCAAAAACTCGCCGACCGCGCATTACGATTTGCCACCCGATCTGTCGAAGACGTGATGGTTCCACGTTCAGCAATTCACTCAGTACTATCTGGGATGACCGTACGCGAAATCGAGCGGGCAGCTGTCGATACAGGTTATTCACGGTTCCCTGTGCAAGGCACAGCACCTGACACAATCATTGGATTCGTCCACGTCAAAGACTTGCTCGCGCTTGATCAAGAAAATTCAGATCGACCTCTTCCTGTAACCGCGATTCGCCCACTCCACGTTGCACCCCTAACAGCTCTTGTCGGAGAACTTCTACTCACCATGCGCCGCGCACGAGCACACATGGCACTTGTAGTAGATGAACACGGATCCCCGGCCGGCATCGTCACGTTGGAAGATTTGGTTGAGGAAGTGGTGGGCGAAATTCGCGACGCACACGACACCCCAATCGACGAATTGCATCGATTGGGAGACAACCGCTTTGTTGCTTCCGGCCTGCTACGTCTTGATCGGCTAACTGACGCGACCGGATGCGAAATAGACGACGGGGACTATACAACCGTCGGTGGATTCGTAATGCACCGACTGGGATCTGTGCCTAAACCAGGAGCTTCCATCGAACACCAAGGCTGGCTTTTCCGTGTCCGACGAATGAGTGGACCACGTGTTGAAACCATCGATGTGATCCGATCCACGAACACCTCAACCACAAATGCAACTGAGCCAACCGAGAAAGCAAACCAAGCTTCGCCATGACCTCTGTTCATCGCTCAAGCACCTATAAGGCCGAGGGCGTAATCCTGAGTCGTCGCGACCTTGGAGACGCCGATCGCGTTATCACCGTATTCACACAACAGTTTGGACGTCGGCGACTAGTTGCTCGCGGTTCACGTCGTCCGGCCAGCCAGTTTGCACCACATATCGAACTCTTTACCCGTACAAGCCTCGTAGGCGTCGCCGGTTCCAATCTGGACGTTCTGACCCAAGCCAAAACGATCGAAACGTACCCTCGATTACGACGCGATCTAGCAGCTTTCGCAGCCGCCGGATGGTCGATCGAGCTTCTCGATGGTCTAAGTGTAGACAGTGAATCCATGCCTGATGCCTATACGGCGCTAGTGGCTTTTCTACGCTTGCTCAATAGCTCCAACAACGATCCCGAACCCTTAATCACAGCTTTAGCTCTTAACCTCCTCGATCTGCACGGATACACGCCTGAACTCGCAGTATGTACGGTGTGCACCTGCCATATTGAGCAAGGCAATCACGCATTTGCACCCTATAACGGCGGAGTTGTATGCATCACATGCGGGCAGAATCATGCCACCCAAGCCCTAGAGGTTGATACCCTCAAGACGTTGCGCTTCATTGCACGTGAAGGACTGGCCGGTGCGGCTCGTCTACGAACCAATCAGCAAACCCGCTTAGAACTTCACGCGACGCTTCGTGGATACGCTAACGCAGTGATTGAACGCGAGATCTCCTCGGCACAAATTTTGGAACTCGCCAGCCGCACCAACAGCGGTGCTGTCGGCCAGACCTTCACCTGATACGGAGCACAAGATTGATACCAGCGCACCAAGAGGAACCACATGCCTGCCCCTAGCCTTGAAACATTAACCTCCCTAGCCAAGCGTCGCGGGTTTGTTTTTCCCAGTTCAGAAATCTACGGCGGCTTCGGTAGCACGTGGGATTACGGACCTCTAGGAACCGAATTGATCCGAAACATTAAGGACGCATGGTGGGCACACGTCGTGCAAAGACGAAGTGACGTCGTCGGACTTAACGCCTCGATCTTGATGCACCCTGACATCTGGAAAGTATCCGGCCATGTTGAGAATTTCAAAGACCCTCTCGTTGAATGCCCTACATGTCAGCGCCGCTACCGCCAGGACGATGTCCCAGACATGCGCTGTCAGCACGACGACACTGAGCTGTCCGAGCCTCGTATGTTCAACACGATGTTCAAGACATTCGTAGGCCCTGTCGAGGATTCCGCGTCGGTCGCTTATCTAAGACCTGAGACAGCACAATCAACGTACGTGAATTTCAAAAACGTCCTTGACAGTTCTCGCGTGCAACTTCCCTTTGGAGTCGCACAAATCGGCAAGTCCTTCCGCAACGAGATCACGACCGGCAATTTCACCTTCCGGAGTCGTGAATTCGAACAAATGGAGCTTCAGTATTTCGTTCACCCTGACGCTGACAACACAGCTTATGAAAACTGGGTCGAGCATCGTTTTACTTGGTGGAAGGATCTGGGGTTAGAGGCCACGCGGCTTCGGCTACGACCACACAACACCAATGAATTAGCTCACTACGCCAAAGCCACTACCGACATCGAATACGAATTCCCCTTCGGATGGGGAGAACTAGAAGGTATCGCAAACCGGACAGACTTTGACTTACGCCGCCACGGAGACGCGAGCGGTACTGAGCTTTCGTATTTCGACGAAACGTCCAAAATGCACGTCGTTCCGTTCGTCATCGAGCCATCGTCCGGGGTGGATCGGGCTGCCCTGGCGTTTCTTGCTGACGCCTACACAGAAATCGAGATCGACGGGAAATCTCGCGTCTTCCTGAAACTCGACCCCCGTCTCGCACCAATCAAGATCGCGGTTTTCCCGCTGGCCCGAAATAAACCGCCACTCATCGAGCTAGCAACACAGGTTGCGAACGATCTACGATCGCGGTGGGCTGTTTTCTACGATGCAACGGGCTCGATCGGTCGACGCTACGCGCGCCAAGATGAGGCGGGCACCCCTTTCTCAGTAACTGTCGATTACGACTCGCTGGAAGATAGGGCCGTTACCATTCGCAGTCGTGACACCATGCAGCAGGAGCGCATAGCCATAGACGATCTGAACGCCCACTTCGTCCAGCACATTCCCTGGTAAAGCCCCATGCCGGTTACGGCTACAAGACCTGACCCACCAACCTCATACTCCGTGCTTGAACTCGTCGCGCTGGCACCTGTTCGTAATTACGGTTCATGGCTGACACGACCCCTAATCCACGTCCTCGCATACTTTCGTGTCCCGCCCAATGCGCTGTCCCTCAGCCAGATACCCCTAGGAATTGCCGCTGCCGCGCTAATCAAACCGTCCCCTCGGATCGCACTTGCAGTGTTCGTTGTCGCAGTGTTTTTCGATTTTTTGGACGGTGAGCTAGCCCGACACACTAACTCCACCTCAAAGACAGGAGCCCTTGTCGATCAGATCTCAGATCATGTGCGCGAGATCACGGTGATCGTCGGACTTGCGGTTGTTGGAGCTCTTCGCATTGATATCGCAATAGCCTATGCGCTCGCCTACCCGATCTCGAATTTCTTACTTTACGCAGCTCACCGAGCACGACGCCCGATCCGCGTGAGTATCAAGACTTGGATAAGCTTCTACCCTCCACTGCTGTCTTTCTTGTGGTTCGGATCGAATGCCCTGGATTTCGCTGGCTGCATCGCCGTAGGGCTAATGCTCATGTCTAGCGTTTACGCACTGCGTAATATCCGTGCAGCCGTCGCGGAAGCCAGAAACGAGTCCGATCCACCCGGCGCCTAGCTAAACCTCGAACGTAACAAGCTCGCACCCTCGCTAAGCGCTCGCAGTTTTAGATAGGCCTCATCGAGATCCATCGGATTGATGCTCGACGGGGCAAACCCACAGTCAGGATTGAGTGTGATCCGTTCTACCGGTATGTATCGCATAGCAGCCTCAGCACGAGCAGC
The DNA here is from genome assembly GCA_964422795.1 of uncultured Chloroflexota bacterium. Taxonomy (GTDB): domain Bacteria; phylum Chloroflexota; class UBA11872; order UBA11872; family UBA11872; genus UBA11872. The sequence continues at coordinate 18,181 of CAYRCL010000010.1, read as the reverse complement.
AACGATTTCTGGTGTCTCCACACGGAGATCTGTATGGTCAATGACGCCCAACCCAAGCATCTTATCGTCTGGGAATTGACTAAGAACTTCAATGCCACCTGCATCAGGTGTCGCGAACTCCATGGCGAAACGGTGAACCCGCATCTGGCCAAGAGCACCCATAATTAAGTCGTATGGTCCTTGCGTACTGTGCTTGCGATTGCCATGCGCATGGCACAAATGCACAGAAATGAATGGATGATCGACGTCTTCGACAGCACCATTCACACCATCAACCGACATCTGGATTTCCTGATCGACATCCTCGATTCGTTCGCGCTCTCGATATGCGGGATCAACCAAGAGCGCGAGCCAAGGATCGTCGAGCTGAATGGCATCAACGCCCAACGCCGCCAAGCGCCTAAGTTCACCATTAACGATCGGGATACAAGCCTGCATGAACGCTTCCCGTGTGGGATACGCGGAAATGGAATGTTTAGAACTCCACATACGACGGGCAATGGTGTAAGGCGATGGCACTGCCACAAGAATTCGACGCGACGTCGCGCGCTTTGTAAACCGTGCCTCGTCAAGCGCGATCGGTCGCTCCTGTCGAATCGGAGCTACCACAGCCGGATACGATGCCCCCTGCTTGCCAGCACGCGGCTGGATTAGGTCGACCTCGAATCCTTCCACTGCATCCGAGAAATTCTTCACGTAGCTCTCACGACGCCATTCGCCATCCGACACATAATCGAGTCCAGCCGCTTCCTGCATTCGGATGACCGCCGGAACTAGGTCGTCAAGCGTGCGATCGGCAACCGCAGGATCCACGTCACCCATCTTGCGCCGTTCGATAAGGTCTCGAACCCAAACAGGTCGCGGCAAACTTCCAACCACCAACGTCGGAAAGAGTTCGTCGGAAACCAAGCTCACGTTTACCTTCTCACGACATGACCACAGCTACGCGTATTTGGAACGGAGCAATTCAGCACCGTCACTTAATGCTCGCAACTTACGATACGTCACGTCCAGATCCAAGTGGCTGAAACTTCCAGGCGCAAAGCCACAGTCGGGATTGAGCGTGAGCCGATCCACCGGAACATACTGCATCGCTGCTTCGGCCCGTTCGACAACAGTTTCAGCTGTTTCGACCGCCGCATCAGCATGACGAATCACACCAAGACCGAGCACTTTATCCTGTGGGAATTCGCCCAAAATTTCAATGCCACCCGATTCGGGCTTCGCGAACTCCATAGCGAAGCGATGGACATTCATCCGTCCCAATGCACCCATGATGAGGTCATACGGACCCCGTGTACTGTGCTCAAGACTGGAATGCTGGTGGCAGAGATGTACAGAAATAAACGGATGCCCCACGCCGTCCACTGCACCATTTACCCCCGCAACCGACATCTCAATCTCATGCTCAATATCAATAACCTGTTCACGATCCCGATACTCGGGATCGATCAGCAACCAGGTCATAAGCGACAACCATGGATCATCCAGTTGAATGGCATCAACACCTGCGGCCGTTAACTGTTTGAGTTCCTCGTTGATGATCGGGATGCACGCCTGCATGAATGCCTCACGCGTGGGATAGGGTGAAGTCGAGTGCTCAGGGCTCCACAGTCGGCGCGCGACCGTGTACGGCGAAGGAACCGCCATAATAATGCGCCGCTCTGCTACCCGCTTCGCGAAGCGCGCTTCATGAAGTGCAATAGGCCGCTGTTGACGCAAAGGCGCAATCGGAGTCGGATACACCGCCCCAGGAATGGAAGATCTCGACCTGTTCTCAAACCCCGCCACAGCGTCCGCAAAAATGTTGACGTAGCTGTCACGGCGCCACTCACCATCGGAGACATAGTCAAGGCCAGCCGCTTCCTGCATTCGGATCACCGCGGGAACGACATCATCAAGCGTCCGATCCGCATACACCGAATCCACCGCACCGCTCAAGCGTTGTTCGATAAGTTCTCGAATCCATACGGGTCGCGGCAAACTACCAACAACCAGCGTGCTGAACGGCCGACCTATGGATTGAGCCCAGCCAGTTGGAGTCAATGCATCACCATGCCACCGTCCACGCTCAACGATATGCCCGTGATGTAGGACGCGTTGTCAGACGCCAACATGAAAGCGGCATTCGCAACATCCGCAGGAATCTCATACCGGCCCAGCGGAATAGAGGCCACACGCACATCCCACGCGGTTTCAGTCTCCCGACCTTCGAGCTCGGTCAACTCAGGATTGAGATCTTCACGCCATAGACGAGTGTCCACGATACCCGGACACAACGCATTCACTCGCAATCCATCCACCGCGAGCTCTTGCGCCGCTGCACGTGTAATGCCGATCACGGCATGCTTCGTTGCGCAATAACAGGTCATATACGGTCGGCCAATCTTTCCCGCCGCCGAAGCGATGTTGATAATGGACCCCGAACCCCGTGTTCGCATGCGCCGCGCTGCTTCCTGTACGCCCAGGAAAACGCTGCGGACGTTAACCGAGAACATGTTGTCCCAAGCCTCAAGATCCTGAGCTTCAATCGCTGTCGCACCACCAATGCCAGCATTGTTGACAACGATATCCACCGGGCCCAACGCATCCTCGGCTACATCAAACATAGTCACGATGTCCGATTGCACACGCACATCAACACATTGAGCACGAGCAATGCCACCAGTCGAGACAATCCCTGCTGTTACAGACACGACCGCTTCATGATCTACATCAGCACCCAGCACAGCAGCACCCTCAGCCGCGAACCGCTCCGCGATCGCCTGACCAATTCCACGGCCTGCGCCCGTCACGATCGCCACTTTTCCTTCGAGACCATTCGCCACAGCACACCTCCATCATCTGATCTGTCCAATACCGATAGTGGCACAAGTTCCAACGGACACACCTCGCACATGATTCGGAAAGCGACTTGTGGAAAAGATCGAGGAGCAACAGTGCACGATCAGGATGATATGGATCGACCACAATCGTCTTCGGGTTTGAGAGGCAATGGTCAGTTATAGCGAATCGCAATGCTATTTCGAAATCGTCGTATGAAAGGTGATCAAGCTCGGCGTCCGTGTTCATACCGAATGTTTCCTACCAGCGGTAACACACCTCCGGATAACGTTAAGCTGGCTAGCCCGCGAGCAGCGATAGTGGTGGCTACTCTAGGCACGTTTCATCCGCTGCCAGCTACGACCCGGAGGAAACCACATGAGTAATTTTAGATGCTCCTGCCACCAGATTACTTGGGGCGATAACCTCGTTGAAGCGTTGGATGACATCGAGGGTTTCGGCTATGCAGGCACTGAAACGTTCGGCACGGTCGTGACACAGTTTGAAGGACGAACTTCCGACTTCAAAGCGATGCTTAGTGCCCGCAACCTCCAACTCTCGGCTCTTTATGGAGGCGGTGGTTTACACGATCCGGAAATACAAGGGGAAGTGATCGAAAAAAACCTGAGGATCGTACATTTCTTGCACGAGATGGAGTCCGACCGACTCGTGATCGGACCCGGAAAACGGACTGGCACCCCAACAACACAGGACCTTCAACGGCTCGCCTTCGGAACCACCGAAGTTGCCAGCGCAGCGCATGACCTTGGGATCGTCACCGGGTTGCACCCGCACTGGAATACGGTTGTCCAAGACCGTGCAGAAATCGAACAGTTCTTTGACCTAGTCGATACGGATTTGGTCAAACTAGCGCTGGACCCAGCACACATCGCTAAGGCAGGCGATGATCCCGTTGAGATCGCGTCGACCTATAGCGAAATCCTCGCCTACATGCATATTAAAGACTACGTCCCCGAATTAGACATACCATCACAAGTAATCCCAACCAGCCAGGACCATGCACCACGCATTGCCTTCTTTGGGGAACTTGGCACAGGCGTGGTCGATCTCCCAGCGCTCCTCGATGTCGCTCGGACATCCAACTACAACGGATGGTTGACGGTCGAGCTTGACCAATCGCAAACAACACCGCGACAGAGCCTCGAAATCAATTCGCGATACCTTACGGAACAACTGGGGTTCGACCTCGGTGGCGACAATCGATGAGAACCCCGCCCCTACGACTCGGCCTTGTAGGCTGCGGACGAATCATGGAGCAGGGCCATGCCCCTGCCCTGGAACGGATACCGGAGATCTGGCGTGTTTCCTCCGTATCCGACCCAAACCTCGATCGCCGCACCCTTCTAGGAGACCGATTTGAGGTGCCCGAGACCGCACGGTTTGACAACCTCACCGAGCTTTTGCGTTCTGATGTTGCCGATGCCATCGACATTGCTGTACCCCATAGCTTCCACACAGATATGTGCATCGAAGCCGCGCAAGCAGGCATGCCCTTCCTGAGTGAAAAACCCCTCGCAACGTCACTACCTGATGCCGAAAAGGTGATTGCTGCCGTCAAACAGTACAAGGGCATAGCAGGAATCATGCATAACTACGTGAATCAGCCCCGATTCATAGCGGCACGCAATGCCATTGAAAAGGGTCGGATCGGGACCCCATTCCTTTTTCGAATGGAAGCTATGGCATCCCGCTGGTACTCCGGAACGGAGGCTTATGACCCACATTGGCGATCACGGATGTCTACGGCGGGCGGCGGTGCCTTGCTCGACAACGGTTACCACAACCTTTACGCAGCCGAGTCGATACTGCAGTCACCTGCGACTGAAATCTTCGCGCGCGTAGGAACCCACGTCCAAGAACAAGACGTGGACGACACAGCTGTGGTTGTTTTAGGCCACGCTAGTCGGGCGACGTCGATGGTGCTGGCAGCGTGGAGCGCCGCCAGCGCAGCTGGTGTCAATGAGGTTCACGGAACCCACGGATCAATTCGCCTTGATAGCAACACACCGGTATTACACACGCACGATAAATCGGAACCGCTGAACGTTCCTCGGGACGCAGACACGCATGGATTTGAACCGATTTTTTCAAGTTTTGCTCAGACAATCGTTGATGGCCGACCACCGTTACACACACTTGCTGACGGCTATCGAAATCTACAAATCGTCATGGCCGCGTACGACTCGGCGGACAAAGCTCGGATGGTCCGCTTGACGCACTAGCTGATTGAACTAACTCTTTCGATCATCCGAACTACGGTGCCCAGGAATCCACTCTATCCGTGCTGAATAGATTCCGAATTGCTAGGTGGATGGAACCGCTGCGTCTCCCAAAAGACGTGCTTGCAGTCTTGACGATCACAGTTGCTTCGTCATTCGGTAATGGCGCACTAGCACCACTGCTGGGCGAGATAAGCAACGAATTCAATATTTCATTCACAGCTCTCGGCGCATTAATCTCAGGTTTCGCGATCGCGCGACTCGTGATTGACCTGCCCGCCGGCGGACTGATTGACCGAATTCGTATACACATGATGTTCTATACAGGCGGACTGCTCTCGATCATCGGAGTAGTTGTAAGCGCGTTGGCCCCGATCTACCCGCTCCTGTTTGCAGGACGCTTCATTGAGGGAAGTGGCGCGAGCGTGGCTAGTGCAGCTGCTCAGGCCTATGTCGCTCGCCGAGCGCCGGAGCACGAGCGCGGGCGAATGCTCGGTTCAATTAGCGCAGCCATCATGCTTGGTGGCTTTCTTTCCCCCGCAATAGTCGGGGTAGTGGCCTCGTTTGCAGGTTGGAGGTTTGGCTTACTCGCGACGGTACTACCCACACTCGTAGCTCTCGGACTCGTAACCCGATACGTAAAGCACCGGACGACAGCGACTCATTCAACCAGTTTAAGCCACCAGCTTCACGGGCTCATATACACACCAGGACGACTACTTTTCATCAACCTGATGACGATCGCCCTCGCCTTTTCAGTCTTTGGATTCAAGGCTGTGTATTACCCCGTGTATGGAACACAAGTCTTGCGACTCGAACCAGCCCTCGTGGGCATCGCCATTTCTATCTCTGCACTCCTGCGGTTCCCGATCGCTATTGCTGCTGGCACACTATCCGATAAATTTGGACGGGTTCGCGTGTACGTACCGAGCGCTCTATTGATGGGCCTCGTCAGCGTACTTGTAAGCCTGTCGGATAACGCCACAACCTATGTGCTCTTCGGATTGGCGTTCGGCCTCGGAGGAGGGGTCGTACCGATGGTCACGTCGATGGTTGTAGATCGAGCTCCTCGGAAACGTCTCGGGGTAGCTTTGGGCACACACGCCTTTATACGAGATATTGGTGTAGCCACAACCCCATTACTTCTCGGTCTCGCAATCGATGGTGTCGGCTACCGTGCATCAGCGTTTGGACTGCTTGCATTCGCAACACTGTCGGCGGGACTTGCAATCGCAATCGGGGACGCCTCACCTCGCCATAGATGTTCCACTCCAAAGATCACGTCATCTGGGTCAAAAAGACCTACCGGGTCGGGTTAAACCAGCCCTCATCCTTCCGGCTGGACGACACCACCAGGATCCACGATCCACACCCAATCGTCGAATTGCCCAGCGATCGATTCGGCTGCTGCGCCCTGCCAGCGCACGGTAAATGGTGGGCTATTGGGATCAAGTGGTGGGAATTGAAATCCGCCACGCTCTACCGTTTTCGGTCGCACCCGACCACGCGGTGCTTCTATTCCCACGCCTATGGGGACAGTCGCTGGAATCTCAACCGTCCCAATTTCAATTCGGAGCCCAGTCGCAAAAGCCGTAAACATCTCATTCCGTGGATTTTCGATAGTCACGAAGACGCGCAGTTCCTCTGCCGCAAACTCCACACGATCCAAAGTCACCCGCACACCATGCTGCTCCAGCGTTTGATCAACCGGTACGACAACGACGGCCGGTCGAGCCCCAAGACGATCCGTTACCAGTAGCCGGTCCACATCTATCTGTAGCAAAGCATCAGGTGAGCACCAATCGTCAGACGTCGTAACTCGCGTCACCGAACCAACGACCCATATGAACTCGTTGCCCACTAAATCTGGCACCAAACTCGAAACCTGAAACTGAGCCGGCAACTGGTCATTGTCAAAATCGACCCAGGCACAGAACACAGTCCCCTCAGCATCAACGATGGGAGGCGCATAAACACGTGCACGTAAATCCACCCGGCGGCCAACGACCTGATGTGGGTTTGTGTGAAGAGAGGGCCAATCTCGATTCGTCACCATCGTTGACAAGATTCCCGACTCTGTCGTCTCGTTTTCGCTGCCGAATTGGGGCGCATGACATGCCATCACCATGAATGCAACCACTACAACTGCCAGTAGAGACCACAGCTCGTCGCATCTCCCACCGAATCGGTGTCGGTCAAGACGTGCAGTTATCGAAGTCATGCGTCATACTCTGCTATCGCCTGCGTTCCGAAAGGCTCATTCCAATGACACGCACCGCAGTCATCGGACTCGGTCGAATCGCGAGCACGTGGGACGAAGAACGATCCAAATACGACGGCTGGCACCTGCCACACGCACACATCAGCTGTATGGCCGCCGTACCGGAAATTGAGATCGTCGGACTTTCCGACACTTGGCCTGAACAGCGCGCCGCTGCACACGCAAAGTGGGGTATCGACGCGCTGTTCGAAGATTACCGCGAGATGCTGGAAAAAACACGACCACAGATTGTCAGCGTCTGCACCTCTATGAAACCACGGAAAGACATCCTGCTCGAAATCGCGAATGGCAACTATGGCGTTCAGGCAATCTGGTCGGAAAAGCCGTTGGCTTACTCCTTGGCAGACGCCGATGAGGTAATCACCGCGTGTCGAAAATCCAAGATCGCGCTGGCTGTCAACTGTACGCATCGCTGGCGCGACAGCTTTACGCAAGCTCGAAAGATGATCGATGACGGTCTGATCGGCGATGTAATCCACGTGGCTGGAAATATGTCCTGTCGTCTGTCGCACAACGGTAGCCATTTGATCACCCGGCTCACAATGTTTACCGATGCGCCAATCGCATGGGTTGCAGGCGAAGCCGAATCTGACGCCGCCGTCGCGAGTGACAACGATTTCTCGGGCAACGGGTTTTTTGTTTGCGACAACGGCGTACGTGGCCAGTTCCGCGGAATGCATACCGGTGCACTTGATCTTACCTATGACATCACCGGAACTGAGGGCATGATCCGGTTTATGGATGATAGCCGTGTGGCCGAACTCTGGAAGCTTGAGACCGGACTCCCGGGCCAGCGAGGCCAGAATCCTGTTCGCTATTTTTTTCGACCCAGTCACGAACCGCGCGCGGCCGGGATAAACACCCTGTATGACCTTATGGCCTGTATCAAGACCGGCGATGACCCTAGTTGCACCGGTGAGGATGCACGCGAGGCGCTCGAAGTCGCCATCGCTGTTCGTGAATCACACCGGCGCGGCGGGGGTCGCATAGACCTACCAATCCATGACCGAAGTCTCGGCATCTTATCCGCTGAGGTCATGAGATCTGAATTGCCTCGTGCGATCCTCTACGCGCGCGAGGCGGAAGAAACGCAATAGCCGTGGGAGGGCTCAAATGGCGAAGCTAAAAGTCGCTGTTATCGGCCTTGGCCGCATCGCCAGCACAATTGACGATGAAATAGACAAATACGACGGTCACGAGCTTCCGTACGCCCACATCGCGTGCCATACGGCCGTTCCAGAAGTCGAAATCGTCGGGATGTCTGACACGTGGAAAGAGCAACGCGAGGCGGCCCGCCAACGCTGGGGATGTGACGCGCTATACACCGACTACCGCCAGATGCTTGAGGAAACACGGCCCGATATCGTCAGCGTGTGCACCTCTGCCAAACCGCGCGGTGAAGTTCTCGCAGAGATTGCGAATGGAAGCTACGGGGTCAAGGCGATTTGGGCCGAGAAACCGATCACACTCTCACTGGCCGAGGCTGACGCAGCCATTTCAGCTTGTGCGAAGGCGAGCATCGTGCTCGGTGTCAATTGCACACGTCGCTGGCGGGACGATTACCGGCAAGCGTTAGCACTATTATGCGACGGGTCAATTGGGGATTTGCTGTATGTACAGGCGCAAGCCGCCTCTGGCCTCTCCCACAACGGCAGTCACCTAATCACCACACTGACAATGTACATGCCAGATCGGGCGACCTCGCTGGTCGGAGACGCTGAACTCGATAGTGAACACCCTGACAACGACTTTCCCGGCAATGCGATCATCTCGTTCCCTGGTCACATTCGTGGCTACCTCCGGGCTTTCGATAACGGCCCTAACAACCAGTCAACCGACATCGTTGGGAGCGAGGGCGCGATCCGGATTCTCAACGACGCCCGTGAGATCGAGCTTTGGACAAGCCAGCCAATGCTTTATGGACATAACCGCCGTGAGGACGAAAACGTCGCCCGACGTTTCTTTCCACCAGCTCGTCGAAAGAACAGCGGCGGAGTAAACGCGATCTACAACCTGATCGACTGCATCGAAACAGGCGAATCACCACACTGCAGCGGTGATGATGCCCGTGAGGCCCTGGAAATAGCCATTGCAATCCGCGAGTCGGAGCGCATTGGGAACCAACCCGTTGTGCTGCCACTTAAGGAGCGCGACCTCCAGATCATCTCAAGTGAAGTCGTGCGAAGCGAATTGCCACGGGCGATTCTCAAGCAACGCGAGAAGTCGTCGTAGAACACGTAGGACCTACTCACTCAACGCGTGCACCTCAACAACCGCTAGGTACTGGCAGCAGTCGCTAAACCCTGAACATACGCCACCGCCGATTCCCCAAGACGGTGCAGTGCATAGCCGCCCTCGAGAACATGCAGGCTAGGCACACCCAACATGGCGATTCGGTCAGCCAGCCGACCAAAATCTTCGCTCACCAAACCAAAGATCGCGATTGGATCCTCGCGATGAGTATCGAAACCGATCGAAACAACGAGCACACTGGGATCAAATGCCTTAATGGCCTCACACGCTTGATCCATAGCGCCGAGGTAGCGATCAATTTGGGTGTGCGGGCCCAAGGTGATATTGAGATTGCAACCAGTCCCATCCCCGGTTCCGATCTCCGCTGTCTGACCCGAGAAACCCGGATAGGCAAAACTCGGGTCAGCGTGCAGCGACACGTAAAAAATATCGGCCCGATCAAACGTAAGGTGCTGCGAGCCATTGCCGTGGTGATAATCCAAATCAAGCAAGGCCACGCGTCCGCCCTGACTCAGTGCATGCGCAGCAATCACCGCATTATTTAAGTAACAAAAACCTCCCATACGCGAACGCTCGGCGTGATGACCAGGAGGACGACAGAGCGCAAACACCTGAGAACAACCGTCCCGGACAAGCGTGGCACCAGTCAACGCAATGTCACAGGCCTCCCGGGCGGCCCGATAGGTCGCGTGCATAAGCGGAGCGTCTTGCCCGAATGCGTAATGGCCGATCTGAACCGCGAGGTCAGCATTGTCTAACGCCCGATGGTCTAACGATACGGCCGACGGAACCACCGTAGTTCCGGGAGCAATATCCACGCAGGCCTCGCGGAAAAATCGGTGGTAGTTCGCATCATGCACCGCATCAATGGCCTCGTCAGCGTGAACCGTCGGCGGCACGCGCATGGCAAGACCCTGGGCCTCAAGTGCTTCTCGTATCACACGTGGGCGATCAGGAACCTCCGGGTGATCATGAACCCGACCATCGACTGTCTGCAACCATGGCGAATGTGCAGCATGGACCTCAGAGGAAATAAGTGGAATCGCCAGTTGACTACTCCCAATTAACACGACGCAACAAATTCATCGCATCAAACCATATCCGACAGACGTGCCATCGCCCTATTCATCGAACGACCACCATAGACACATCTGTGGTAGCGTTCCGCCTCTGGCCAATCAACCGATGCTATGACAATTGCACCTGAACGACAGCGTATCGCCGCAGACCACGTCATATACACCTTTGACCCAGAACACGAACCCATCGCGGAGACCAGCGCTCCGGCCAGCCTTACTATCCAAGCCCGTGATGCCTACGATCGCGGCTGTGTGGACCTCGATATCCAAACATACCTTGCGCACAGAAAACCGGGACAGATGAATCCCGCCACCGGACCGATTGCGATTACGAACACCACTCCAGGTGATGTACTCCACGTTACGATCGAGGCAATCCGCGTCGGCCCTCGCGGCTACGTGGCAACCACCCACGGTACTGGCCTTCTCGGCCACCACACGGTCCCTGAAACCATCTTTCCATTTGATGTCGATGGTTCCGAAGTACTAATGGCTGGCGGAGCACGCCTTCCCCTACGTCCAATGGTAGGCACGATCGGTGTTGCTCCGAACAAGGGATCTATCGAGACACTCAGTCTCGGCCGTCACGGAGGAAATTTGGATTTCAACGACATCACGATCGGAACCACCATCCATCTACCTGTTCGCGCGGAACGGGCAATGTTCGCGATAGGCGATGTGCACGCGACAATGGGAGATGGCGAAGCCCATTCAGGCGTGAATATCGATGCCGAGATCGATCTCCGTCTATCTATAACGCATGCCGCCCCTCTCGAATGGCCGTGGTTTGAAACCAACACGGAGGTCATGACCATTGGTGTCGCTGACGAACTCACCGAAGCGTTACGTATCGCACAGGCATCTATGGAATCACTTCTTGGTCAACGCCTAGACGTATCACCAGCCGAAGCCCGTTCGCTGGCTGGCGCCGCAGTAGACCTACGTCTCGGACAAGCAGGGGGATATGGCGTTCCAGTCAGCGCATATGCAGCATTCCCAAAATCGGCTTTCCAACCCTGATCTCAGAGTCGCACTGGACGGCCTTCCCAACTACTATCATGAGCACTTCTGCCATTCCACAAGATCAACCTATGCATGAAAATCAGGCCAAAGCCAGAATGGCTCGCGGCGAGCCAGCAATTGGAATTAGCTGCGGATTGGAATCACCCGTCTCGACCGAAATCTGTGCTCGCCTCGGATATGACTGGGTCATGCTTGAACAACAACACTGGATGTGGGATTGGTCAAAATTTCAACATGGTCTCGTGAGCATCGTATTGGGCGGTAGTACACCTTTCGCCAGGGTTTCGCACAACAACTACACGGAGATTGGACAGGCGCTCGATGCAGGCATGCTTGGAATTGTCGTGCCGATGGTCCACACCGCCCAGGACGCCAAACAAGCTGGCGAAGCCGTTCGCTATCCCCCACGCGGCACACGATCCCTTGGAGCAACCCACGCCCAGCGCTACGGCAGTGACTATTTGACTTGGGCTGACGATGAAATACTCCTTATGGTCCAGATCGAGTCCGCGGAGGCCGTTGCCAATTGCGAATCCATCCTTGCCGAACCCACTGTGGACGGTTGCTGGATTGGACCCGCTGATCTAGGGCGTTCAATGCAGATTGCGCCTGAGATCGCAGGGACCGACGCGGAAGCAGCCTACGCTCGCGTCGTTGAAGCAGCTCAAAAAACGGGGACCTTCAGTGGAATGTCATGTGCGGATGGCGAGGAAGCAGCCCGCCGTATTGAGCAGGGCATGCAATTCGTAAGCTGCGGCAACGACACCCGATGGATCCGGCGTCTTGGAGCATCAGATCTAGCTACCGCTCGAGCAGCCAAACGCCCAGGATAGTAGGTCGCGTTCGAATGCCTTCACCGCTGAAGGTGGTCGTTGTTGGAGCCGGACGCGGGCAGTCACAGGTTCGGAGCATTCGCCGGTTGCCCGATTTACTTGAGCTCGTGGGCTGGGTCGATCTCGATCTTAAACGTCTCCATAGACGAATCGACGAAGCCGGCCTCTCATATGACCTCGCGTCTCCGTCCCTCGGAAGCACTCTCACGAAAACAAACTTCGATGCCGTCGTAGTCGCAACTTGGGCGCGATCACATGAGGAAGTAGTCGGACAGGCGCTTGAAGCTGGCAAGCATGTGCTGGTGGAAAAGCCGTACACCCTTACGCTTGCGACGTCGCGTGCACTCCAGCAACGCGCCGATGCCGCCGGGCTTCGGGTTGTTGTCAACCAGCAATGGCGATACATGCCCGGACAGCGAACCGTCCGTCGAATCTTGAATGATCGGGTTTACGGCGAACCTCAAGTCGGCCATCTCGTGACATACAAAGCACGTGGAAGCGAGTACCCAGATTCGACACACTCGCAACTGTGGCAAATGACGGTCCACGAGATCGACTCCGTAATATCAATGATGGGCCAGCCGATTACCGCTGTAGTCGGCCATAGCTTCCATCCACCAGCCACCTCATGGAAAAGGGAATCCACTGCGACAGCCGAACTCACCTTTGAAAATGGCGCGCGAGTGGTCATGGTCTCCACATCGGATGCTCGCGTTAACGCACACGAGTTCCGCATTGAGTGCGAACGTGGCGCGGTCATTTACCGGAACACCCGAGGTTTCGGTGGCGATGAGTCGCTATTGGTCGGTACTGACCGTGATGCACCAGCACACCCGATCGAGATCGATGGAGAGCCAGTTACCACAGCAGATATCGATGCACACGTAATGCAGAGTTGGGCGAACTGGATCAACGGCGACGAAGAGCCCGAAACTAGTGGCCGTAAGAACCTTCATGTGATTGGTGCCCTTGATGCGTTGCTGAAATCCACAACATCAGGGGCTTCGGTCCTAGTCGACCTATAACCTCAGGAAAAATCCACCTCTACCCTGATCTCGCCACCAATGCTGGACAAGGCGCTAACTCATTTGGTTGCTCGCCGCACGCCCATCCCTAACACTCTCTTCCCATCGGGTATGAAACACCCCGTCCCTGTCAATGCGTTGGTAGGTATGCGCCCCAAAGTAATCCCGTTGCGCTTGAATTAGGTTCGCCGGAAGAAATTCCGTGTGATAAGCATCGTAATAGTCGAGGGACGCACTCATCGCAGGGCACGGAATTCCTGCCGTCTTAGCCCGTCCTACGACAGAACGCCAAGCCTTCTGCGCGGCATCCAACTGTGATGCAAACGACGGCTCCACCATCAGATTATCCAAGCTTCCACTCTCTTCGAAAGCAGCCTGTATAAAGGCCAATAATCGGGCACGAATAATGCATCCAGCCTTCCAGATACGCGCCATCTCGGAAAGATTGATGCCATATTCATAGTGATGAGACGCCGCCTGCAACAACGCCATCCCTTGGGCATAGGAACAAATCTTGGATGCCCATAGCGCTTGGCGCACCTCGTCGACTAGTTCTGGCGTACGCTGAATCGATACTCCTACCGGACGTCCTTCAGCCGCACGAACGCGCTCATCCTTGCGTGCCGAAATATTGCGCGACCAAACCGCAGCGTCGATTGTGGGAATTGGCACGCCGAGTTCGAGTGCATCTTGTGACATCCAGCGACCCGTACCCTTCTGCCCTGCCGAATCACGAATGAAATCCACTAAGAATTCATCACTTTCGCCGTCACGCACCTGGAAAATATCGGCCGTGATCTCGATCAAGAATGATTCGAGATCACCGTCGTTCCACGAGCGGAAAATATCGGCCAACTCAGGAGGTTTTAGACCTGCCGCCTTTAACACCGCATAGGCTTCAGAAATGAGTTGCATATCGCCGTACTCAATCCCGTTATGAACCATCTTCACGTAATGTCCGGCGCTCAGAGCACCGCAATACGCCACGCAGACGCCGTCGTCAGTCACAGCAGCGATACGTTCGAGTATGGGATGCATCGCCGTATAAGCCTCAACCTGTCCGCCTGGCATGATCGACGGTCCATGCAGAGCACCTGACTCACCACCGCTGATGCCCGTACCCAGAAACATGACACCCGATGGACTCACATTGGCAAAACGCCGATTTGTGTCTTTGAAGTGAGAATTCCCACCATCCATCACAACATCACCCGGCTGCAGCAATGGCACAAGCGTTTCCAGAACATTGTCTACGCCTCCACCAGCCTGAACCATGGTGATGATCCGGCGCGGCCTATCCAATCCCCTGACAAAGTCTTCCAGCGTTCGCGCACCGCAGATTCTCGTTCCAGCAGCCTCTCCGGACAGGAATTCGTCGGTACGCGCTACCGTACGATTAAAAACAGTAAGGGGGAACCCGTTGCGCTCAATATTGAGTGCGAGATTTCGCCCCATGACCGCAAGTCCAATAAGACCTACAGCAGTGTTAGCCATGGCAGACACCCGGTTCGCAAGCGCTCCATACTCTCACGCACGGCGATACTTACGCAGAAAACCCCATAAATCTGGGACAATCTACTTCGACACAGTCAGAAATCCATGACCGAGCAACATCCCTCACCGGCAGAAACAAAGCGGGATCGCAAGCGCGCAGCCCGTCAAGTACGTCAGCACGCAGCACGTCGCACGCGCCGAATACGGGTTACCGGCGGTTTCTTTGGACTCATAGCCTTGGTTACCGTAATTGTGATCGGGGCCATAGCTATCAGCCGTGGACCGGAAATCGATGGTCAAGATCGAGTCCGTATACCGAATGAGGGACGCAAACATGTGGAGGAAGGGAGCGATGTTCTGTATGCAGCCAACCCGCCAGCCTCAGGCGATCACTACCCCATCTGGTCCCCATACGGAATCTTCCAAGAACCCGTCAGCCCTGGTTACTGGGTCCACAATCTCGAGCATGGAGCGATAGTACTTCTCTATAGCTGTACAACTGATTGTTCCCAAGTCGTTACCAACATCAATCAGGTGTACACGACCCTTCCCGATGGCGCATTTGGGGAAGTCAAACTGGTTGCGACACCATTTGAAGGCCAACGTGAAACACGCTTTACGCTGATCGCATGGAATTGGCAGGAAGGATTCGACACGTTCGAAGCGGCACGGATCGAACGCTTCTATCGCGACTTTCTTGACCGTGGACCTGAACGTGCACCGTGATCCACAAAACACTTAAACTAGATTGCGAGGAATGGCAGAACCCTTTGCAGGGGGACCTTCGTTGACAGCGATTTGCGTCGGGAGCTTACTTGAATGATCGAACGCGAACCCTTTCTGATCCGCAATGGACTCCGCATATTTGGGGTCTTCGCCGTAGCAGGCCTCATAACACTGTCTCTCGTCGGCGTCCGATTTCTTGGTGAGAACGCAGAGAACCAGAACGAAGAAAACCGCTACACAACTCGACCCCCAACCACGGTTGAATTGCAAGCATCATGCGATTTCTTTGGCGGCACATTCTTGGGGATCCCGGATACACCAAAAGTTGGTTACGTTGGACTGTATGAAACGTGCAACCTTGTCGACACTGCTCTCGAAGGCAAGCAGTGTGAGTTTTTTGATGGCACATGGCGCCAAGCAGATTGCAATGTGGATGTGACAGCAGCCCTACAGACATAACGACAGCAGGTGCTCCAAGATGATCGAAGGCCGGATTGATGTCGACTTCCACCATATACATGACCCGAGAACCCTCTGATGTTTAGTGACAACTGCCCTTCTTGAAAAATCATGGCTGCCAATAAACATCCACGCCGTCAACTCCTTCCCATCGATTACAGTCGATCATTCCTTGGATGGTCCGTAAAAGCCACAACGCAAGAGCTCCAGACACCAGGGCACATGCCCTACGGAAACAGCGTCCGGATCCTGTTGGATGCCCGGGTACACATTACGGATGAAGAAACGGGTATAGACGAAGAGTTCTATCTGATCGCTCCCTGTCGAACCGAATGGATGTACCGCAGCGACTCCTGTATCCAGCAACCTGGCGGTGAATATCGCCTTGCCTGGTCACAACGAAAAGATCGTGCCCTCCGTTTCAGCACTAACCGGATTAACCCTAAGCCGAAGCCAGAACTCCAACTGATCGGAGATCGTTATACCGACTTACATTTCACGTTGACGCCATTGCAGAACCCGCAACACGCCAAAAACAACGTCGCGCTTGTAGCCGCCGCACAAACCAGTCATCAGATTGTTGTACAAACTCAAATAACCAATGAAGCCAAGTCGCGACAGGCAACGCTTGAGTACCCTGTTAAAACCTTCAATTTCCTTGTTGAACAAGAACTTTTCCAGATTGATACCGGACCGATGTTGTGGGTCGATCTGACCGCTTCTAACACCGACCCAATACATTGGTTGCACCTAGCACACACGGTCTATAACAGGGTTGATCGAGCTGAGTTCGTCTTACGTGGCCCGAATCCGATTCGGGTGAACGGACAGGAAGTCGCTCAGGTTGAGGACTATCAACAGGTCATCGGCCAGACAGTCCAACACACCGTGTTTGTTGAATCCTGATTACACAAACCAAGCCATAGGAACCCCGCTTAGTGACGTACTATTGCTTAGCAGGGCCCGAGACGTCTATATCAGCCACCAGTCATCACATCACCATCAGGCCTCGTGAAGACTGTCCATTCTGGACCACGTGAATGCATCAAACCGTTGCCGTTGGAACTGAACCGGTCGGAACCGGACTGTTAATCGCAGGAATCATAATCTTCATCGTGGCATACGCCGCGATCGCTACCGACCGCATCCCCAAGTCAGCCATTGCGCTTGGTGGCGGGACCTTGATGATTCTGATCGGCATCCTTAATCAGGAACAGGCATTCCACCATGTTGATTTGAACGTCATCCTGTTACTTGTTGGAATGATGATATTGGCCGGAATCGTTCGAAAAACCGGGTGCTTTCAGGCGCTCGCAATTCTGGCTGCACGATGGACCGGTGGGAACGGCTTGAGTTTAATGCTCGCGCTGTCACTAATCACGGCAGTCCTTTCAGCTTTTTTGGACAACGTGACGACAGTCATTCTCATTGCGCCCATTACCGTTTTCGTCGCCACGCGCTTAAATCTAAATCCGGTGCCCTTTTTTATCGCAGAAATCCTGGCATCTAATGTTGGCGGCGCGGCAACGCTTATTGGCGACCCGCCGAACATTTTGATTGCAAGCGCCGGGAACCTGGATTTCGCAACGTTCATAGCTCACATGGGGCCCCCGTCCATCATCTTTTTAATCTTCACCATGTTCTATCTCCGACGTGTATTTGCATCCCAACTCGTCACTGATCCGGCCCGAGCCGAGGCATTAGCAGCGCTTAAGCCTGGCGACGCCATTACCGACCATCGGGGCATGTACATTGGTCTGAGCGTGCTCGGCCTCACGATCTTTGGATTCCTGATTCACGGCGCGCTCGGATGGGAGCCTGTAACAGTATCGATCGCGGGCGCATCCCTGCTGATGATCCTAACTCGACCCGACGCCCATGAAGTATTCAACGAAGTTGAATGGGCCAGTGTTCTCTTCTTTGTCGGACTTTTCATGATGGTCGC
>CAYRCL010000009.1:0-5371 GCA_964422795.1 uncultured Chloroflexota bacterium | reverse complement strand
CCGAGGTCGCGTCCGACCGATCCGTGCCAGTGCAGCTCGAGATTCGCGATGCTTATGTAGTTCTGTAGCTGGGCCGATAAGACGCTGGCTTCTGCGAGGGATCGCACCTCTAGGTGGTCGAGCCAGAATCCGATGTACCCCCAAAGGAGCGGAAGGAAAGGGAGTGTTGCGGCTATCGCTCCCAATAATGAGCGTGTCACCAACGAAAGGTTGCGCCAGGGCAGGGTTCTTGAGAGAGCACTGGACCCAATGACCACGATCAAGAGCGTTAGGGCCATGAATCCTAGGTAGATGCCGGTGGAGAACTGAACGAAAACTAGGAACCAAGCTCCAGCAAAGGTCCACCAGGAAGGCCTTCGCAGAAAGTAGAACCAACTGGCAAGTGCGAGTGGTGTCCACCAGAAAGCCGCTAGATGAGCAAATTGGGAGTAATGCAACTGGAGTGGGTTGAAGGCGAAGACAAAGCCGGCGATGAATGCTGGCCACCAGCTACGTAGCCAGAGTCGTACAGCCGCATACATCGCGATGGCGTTAAGGATTGGCATCAGAAAGATCAAGGCGGCGAATGCCGAACTCGCTCCCAGCAGGGTAGCTAGAGGCACGTAGACAGGGAGGGCGCCGAGCATGAGATGTGTATAGAAGAGCGTGCCTGCGAAGGGGAAGTAAACGATCCCGTCGAACAGTGCCGATGGGTTGGTGAACAGAGCGATGCGCTCCCACTCAAGGGTTGAGAGGATGAGCAGGCTGTCGACATTGCCGTAGAAAATCTTGCCGGGGCTGGTAATCGTCTGTGGAGAGAAGACGGTCGCAGTGGCCAGAACGTAGAAACCGAGGGCGATCAGGGTCGGGGTCACTCGAGCCATCGCTGCATCCGTGAACAATATCGGGCAGAAAATTGCTTAATGGCACTCGCCGTTTCGGGTATCACCGGCTAACGTAGGCACATTCTCGACGCATTTGGGTTGTCACCTTGGCATGACGCATCCGGTAGGTGTTTTGAATTCGGTGCTGGATACGATCGGTGAGACGCCGATCGTTGAATTGTCGCGCTTCGCTCATGATCTCGAAGGTTCCATTATCGTGAAGCTTGACTACTTCAACCCAGGATTTTCGAAAAAGGATCGTGTTGCGCTCAACATGATCGAGGAAGCTGAGGCAGAGGGCTTGTTGCATCAGGGGCAGCCTGTAGTCGAGCTTACCAGTGGTAATGCCGGAACAGGATTTGCGATCGTCTGCGCGATTAAGGGGCACCCGTTTGTCGCTGTTATGTCGAAGGGTAATTCGCCTGAGCGCGCGCGCATGATGCGGGCTTTTGGTGCGGAGGTCGTTCTTGTCGATCAGTTGCCAGAGTCGATTCCAGGCAAGGTCTCTGGAGCTGATCTTGATTTGGTCGAGCAAGAGACTCAGCGGGTGGTGGAAGAACGGGGCGCGTTTCGTCCTGACCAGTTCAACCTTCGTAGCAATTTTCGTGCGCATTACAACGGTACCGGACAGGAATTCATTCGTCAGGCTGGTAGCCGTATTGGAGCCTTCTGTGACATTGCTGGAAGTGGCGGGACTTTTGGAGGATGCGCCGGCGCACTCAAGGCCTTCAATCCATCGATACAGTGTTTCGTGGTTGAGCCACTCGGTGCGGCGACCTTGGCTGGCGAGACGGTAACTCAACCGGATCACCCGATTCAAGGGGCTGGGTACTCTCGAGTGGAGTTAGCTAATGCGCCACGGGAATACATCGATGGGTTTCTGACGGTTTCTGGTGAGGACGCGACGGATGCAACGCGACGGCTTGCGCGAGAAGAAAGCATTTTTGCCGGCTATTCATCGGGCGCCAACGTGGCTGCGGCCGCTCAGCTGTTACGTGGTCCGTGCCGAGGGCAGACCGTTGCGACAATCATCAATGACTCAGGCATGAAATACCTCAGCACGGATCTATGGGACTGAGTGTACGCACGGTTGCAAATGAGGTCGTTTTCGTGGTCCCGATCGCCTGACGGTGCAGCCCTACAGCTATTATGTCAACCTGAGTGGAGAGTCGGCTACCTGACGAGTCGGACCTGTTGTGATGGATCCATAGTGATGTTTTCGGGTTGTCTATCGGTGGACCTCCGGATGGATGCGAGTGTATTAAAGCAGGAAGCACGGGGGAGCACAGCGTGACGGAGGCGATGGAGCCAATCCCGGTCGTAGTGGAGGGTGAGCTTAGTGGCCCGGCGGTGTGGGCGTTGCAGCGATTGCGACGGGTCTTGCACACCCTTGACGCGACGGATGTTGGTGATACTTCGTCTGTCCGTATTTACGTGGGGACTACCGCGACTCCGGAACCTGGGCTTACGTTGGCCGGAGCCGGGGTTGCAATACCGACCTCACCAGAAGCAATGGCGATTGCCTTCACCGATAATAGGCTTGCGATTGGCGGCGGTGGCGACCGTGGATTGGCCTATGCCTTACATGAGGTTGCAGATCGCTTGGAGCGGGGACGGCGTCCAATTGATTGGTCCTCTAGGTTCCCGCCGATCAAGGAATCTCCATCCGTACGTACGCGTAGCGTTGCTGTCTTTCCTCATAACGAAGAAATGGATGCTTCCTGGTACTTCGATGTCAAATATTGGCGCACCTACTTTGACAAGCTGTCATCAAATCGGTTTAACAGCTTCAGTCTGACGTTTGGTCACCAAACGGCGTATCTCGTGCCACCGTATGCCTTCCTGGTTCCGATGCATGAATTCCCTACTGTTACGGTGCCGCAATTAACCAAAGACCAGCGCGAGAAAAACCTATCGGCGCTACAGATGATTTCACGGACCGCAACAGAGCGAGGCATTGATTTCACGTTCGGCGTCTGGCAACAACATGCACACGAATATGGAGAGTCACGTGTTGAGGGGCTAACCCCGGACAACATCGCCGCCTATTGCAGGCTGGGTATGACAAAAGTGCTCGAGGCATGTCCCGATATTCAGGGTGTGCAACTTCGAGTTAATGTTGAATCAGGCATTCTGTTGGCGGAGTCACCCGAATTCTTTCGGGAAATTTATGCCGGTGTCCGTGCGGCAAATCGTGACATCGCGATCGATATACGTGCGAAGGCGATCGCTGATGACACCTGGGAAGCTGCATTGGCTACGGAGATGCCGACAACGGTTTCAACAAAATTTTGGTGTGAGCATCAAGGCATGCCGTACCACGCAATGTTGTTGCAGGATTTTGATCGGATGGTTCGGCGACACTCGTATGGCGACTTGTTGAAATGTCCTCGCAAGTACGATGTGCTTTTTCGATTGTGGAATTTCGGCACCAATAAGTTCACGATCTGGGGTGATCCAGCGTGGGTCCGGACGTTTGTGTCGAGCTGCGCCCTGGATGGGTCACGTGGTTTTGAGGTTTGTGCACCGCTCACCAACAAGGGTTTTCGCAATGTGGGAGGTGCTTGGCCACTCTTTAAGTCCAGCGATCTGCATTGGTACCAATACGAAGATGATCGTTATTGGTTCTGGTATCTCCTTTTTGGACGTATTGGCTACAACCCCCAGTGCACTGAGGATGTTTGGGTCAGGGAATTCACCAATCGATTTGGGGCGATTGCGGGACCGGATGTTCAAATGGCTGTTGAAAAGGGGTCACATTTCTTACCCTTCATTACGGCCGCCCACTTACCGTCGGCCAGCGTATTTGGATGGTGGCCGGAACGTGATACCGGCGGTTTAATCGACTTCTACATTGATGTGGAACCGAGTGATTTGGGTGGTTTTTATGGTGTGGGTGAGTACGTGCAGGATTACCTTTCTGGAAACCTTCGGGCAAAGCTCACACCCCTGCAGATTGCGGATCAGCTCGATGCATATGCGGTCGATGCTCGAGCGGCGCTGGGGCGTGCAGAGGGTGTGATACCTGATGGAGCCAGATCCGAGTTCGCTGGTATTGCGGCCGATGTCCGGCTTTGTTCTGGACTTGCGATATACCACGCTCACAAGATGCGAGCTGCCCTCGATCTCGCATTCTTCTATGCCACCGGGGCTAGCGAACGCCTGGATGCAGCACAGGTCGAGATGGCTTGTGCGTGGGAGGCGTGGCACGAAGTAATAAAACACGCTGAAGGCTTGTATGACGACGAGATGATTTTCGGACCAGTCGAGGATGAGTCCGGTACGTGGAAATGCCTGGTGCCATATCTCGACCACGATGTGAACCGCCTGCAGGAAGTAGAAACTCTATTCGAACGGTTTGGGCTCTTTGCTCGTGGCTTCGATTTTGGTGACGAAGTCACGCAGCTCGGTCCGTGGCCGCCGCGATTTGTGCGGGGAGCTTGGGTTGAACGTCGGTTTGATCCTGTTTCCCCTGTGGAGGAGTACTCACGTGGGATGGGTTATGGATGGAATAAGACGCGGACGATTCGTACATCTGGAAATATCGAGCCCTCTCTCGGGTCAATTTTGGGACGAAATCGTGATGTGGAAGTCTTACCTTCAAACATGTTGCTCGGGGATTTTCAATATCGGGCACGTAATGCGAATTACCCGGAAAACACGTTTATGGCTGATCTTCGGAACGGGACCTATGACATCACGGTCATGATGGGGGATCTACGTCCGGATGGTGAAGATCGAGGGCCGATGTGGGTCACGTTTCAGGGGCGATATCAGACGGATCGCTTCACGGTTGCCGCCGGCCAGATCGTGGAGCGAACACAGCGAGTTCATGTTGGCAACGAGCGGTTGGAGCTCGAGTTCAATTCACATCCCCGGTCCGACTGGGTCGTTAACGCGGTCGTCGTTCGTGAAGTGACGCCGCAAATGGGACATGTTCCAATTCATACGGCGTCGCCAGGCCCGCTCCGGATCGCTGCAACTGCAACGGCACCCGATGGAATTCGTGAGGTGCGCCTGAATTGGCGCGTCGGCAACGCACCCTACCAGTCGCTTTCCATGACTGGACAGGGGCACAGTTGGAGCGGATGTATTGACGTGCAACGTGGAGCAGATGTGACATATTTCATTGAGGCAACGGATGGTGTCGGTGGTGTGAGTTGCTGGCCGACTGCTGGTGCTGCCGGACCTCAGCGTGTGGCGGTCGGCGATCCGGTTACAGCTCCACGGGTTGAGGTGGAACGGGTGGGCGGTGTGACTCCAGGCCAGGATCTTGTGGTAACTGCCCAAGTCGAAACCGTGGAGGAACTCGATTGGGTGCGACTGTATTACCGGGATTTGAACCAACGCGAACTCTACACCCCGCTTTCGATGGAGAGACATAACGGTGTATGGCGCACCACCATTCCAGGATCCGACATCGTGTCGTCGTGGGACTTGATGTATTACGTCGAGGTGATGGATCGGTTGGGCAACGGCGCGATAGGTCCCGATATGAATCGGGAGGC
>CAYRCL010000008.1:0-40176 GCA_964422795.1 uncultured Chloroflexota bacterium | reverse complement strand
ACCGTGATTGCGGCATGTGATCTTGTTTCCATTTGAGATGTTGAGTCTGCAACCCTTTCTACACTTGCGGCCAAGGTTGCTTCAAGGGTGGCGAGCCGCGTCTCGTTGTTGGATAGAGCGTGGCCATCTATCCCACCGGCTTGAGCTAATTGCTTGGTCCAATGTTCAACATCTTGTTCGGAACGCTGGATTTGCGGATGGGTCTCAGCAATAGCCTTCTCGAACGTTTCCAGCCTGCGCTGCATTTCTTGATGGTTTTCTTCCAGTGCCTGAAGCTGAATGGCGACACGGTTGTACTGGTGCTCGGCTTCGCTCGCGGTCTTCTGAGCCGCTCGGTACTCATTGCGTGAAGAAGTTAATCGTGTTTCTGCTGCGGCGAACGCTGTATTTGCGGATGTTAAGGAGGCCTTGGCTGATGTTATAGCCACCTCTAGTTCCGGAATTTTAAGCTGCTCAACCCGCAGCGCGCGAGCGGTGGTAGTGATTCGGGATCTCAAGTCTGTTCCGTCTTGTCCGGACCTGCTCAGTCGAACGGTTCCGTCAATGTCGATAGCATGACCGTCCTTGGTCACGATTACGTGCTTGGAAATATCGGAGTGACGCTCACGTGCTTGTAACGCGGTATCCAGATCTTCTGCAACGAGTACCCCTTGAAGCAGACGTTGCAGTAGTACGGAGCCTGGACCGGTGGGTTCTACGACATCAGCTAAGGTTCCGAGAAACCCTGTAAGTTGTGGGGTTTGCGGTTCATCTTCGTACGGCCAGCCCCTGAATCCTTCAGCAGGGCGCCAGCACAGCTGAGGTAGGTTCAGTTTCGCAGCTGTTGCTCCGAGCGCGACACCGTCTCTCGGCTTTGCCACGAACATAGTGTTGATCCCGTCAGGAAATGCGGCCTCCAATAATTGAGCTGCGTCTGGCCCGGATGCGGTCAAGCTATCACCCATGCGGCCGATCACGGTTCCATCAACAACATTCTTCAATTTCTTGACAATCTGATCAGTTAGGCCGGTTTGTTCGTGTGTGACTCGCAACGTGTCGAGTTCACGTTCGAGTGAAACGATGGTGTCGTTAGCAGTACGGTGATCTATTTCAGCACTTGTGAGTGCACGCTGCATGGTCTGTTCAGCGATCATGGCCGCATGGTGAGCCACGGTCGCATCGTCAAAACTTGCCGTTAATTTAGTAGCCTTGTTGGAGGCATTGTCGGCTGCGATCTTTGCGGCGTCTGTTTGTCGATGCACGGCTTCTGTCTCTTTGGACAGACGATCTAGCGCGGTTGATACCGTCTCGTGCTGGTTCGATATATGGCGATGGCGTTCGACGAGTGAAACGCGTTGATCACGTGCTGTCGTTAGTGATTCAGAGATTGAGGCGTGCTGTAGCTTGAGTTCGCGTTCTGGACCGAGCAGGTCGAGAAGTTCCATCCGCTCAGACCGTATGGTTTCCAGGTGAGTCTGTAGCTTTGCAAGGGATGTTTTTGCTGCAGCGGCGTCTTGGTCGAGAGACTCCGCGTTTGCCGTCAGCTGTGTGTGGTGAATGGTTAGTTCAGCATGCCTGTTCTGAAGGTTCGTTTGACGCTCACTTAGTTGGGCTCGTTGGGCCGTGAAGTCAGCCGCGATTCGCCGTTCCTCATTGATCTTGTGGCGGGTATTAGCAAGTTCCTGGTCCAATGCCTGTGTTCGTAATTCTCCGGCATCCGCTTGTCGACGAAGTTCCTCCGCAGGGTTTGCCAATAAGACTGCAAGTGATCTACTTGCTTCATGCTCGCGTGATTCTGCTGCATCCAGTTGTTCCATTACGATGCACAGTCGATGGCTCGCAACAGCGAGTTGTCCTTCTCGAAGTTCTCGTCCGAGTTCCTCACCTTGCTCAGCGACGACTGCCTGATCGCGCAGAATGTCAAGTCTCGGTTCAATTTCGGCGACAAGATCTCGTAGACGTTCGAGGTTTCGATGCGTTTCCTTAAGCCGTCTTTGTGCTTGATCACGTCGTGTGTAGAAACGAGCCACTCCAGCGGCTTCTTCCAAAAATGCTCGACGATCCTCAGGACGTTGTTGGAGCATCTGGTCGACTTGGCCTTGGCTGATGACCGAATGTCCTCCGTGACTTGCGGATCCAGCGCTCATTAGATCTACGATGTCGCGCAGTCGAACACGGGAACCGTTTAGGGTGTATTCCGACTCCCCGGATCGAAACAGTCGTCGGCCTACCACTACTTCGTCGAACTCGGTCGGCAGCCAATCCGACGCGTTGTCGAATGTCAGTAGAACTTCTGCCATACCAGTTCGTGATCGGGCTTCGGATCCTGCAAAGATTACGTCTTCGGCCTTTCTTATACGGAGGTGGCGTGGTGTTTGCTCGCCCATAGCCCAGCGGATTGCGTCAGACAAATTGCTCTTTCCGGCACCGTTTGGTCCGACGATTGCCGTGATTCCCGGAGGAAGCTCAATTGTGGTCCGCCGCGGAAATGTTTTAAAACCTTGAAGTTCAATCCGCTGCAGGTGCATTAGGAACTCCTTTCGACGATAACAACACCTCTAGGGCGGCACGTGCCGCTTCTTGTTCTGCTCGTTGCTTGCTCGAACCTTTACCGGAAGCTAGTACGGTGTCTCCGGATCGCACCAACATTTCGAAGGTTTTGGCATGATCAGGCCCCTGTTCAGATACCCACTCGTAGACAGGAGTCGTGTGTGTGTCCGACTGCAAGAATTCTTGAAGGTGCGATTTGAAATTTGTGTTTGGACCTTGCCATCCATATTGGTCGAGTTGCTCCATAACAATAGGCGCAAGCAGGTTGCGCACGGCACTAAGCCCTTGGTCCAGATATATCGCACCGAGTAAGGCTTCAAAGGTGCGCCCAATCACGCTTGTACGGGTTCGGCCACCACTCATGTTTTCGCCGCGTCCGAGCTGAATAAATTCACCTAGACCAAAGGAAATGCCCATTTCGGATAATGCAGATAGGCTGACGATTGATGCCCGTGCATGGCTTAGCTGACCTTCAGCCCGGTCTGGATAGTGCTCGTAAAGAAGTTGAGCGACTATTAAGCCCAACACAGCGTCTCCAAGAAACTCCAATCGTTCATTGCTGTCGGAGTCTGCCAGGTTGGCCTCGTTGACAAGTGATCGGTGTACGAAGGCGTGTGCGAGCAAGGACCGGTTATCAAACCGGAGGCCGAGCTGTGATTCCAGACGCGCAAGAGCTGCTGTGTCTAGCTCAACGTTTGCCATTAGTTGGGCAACCAGACGGGACCTACAGGATAGGTCCAGTGGTGGTGGACACAGCGTCGGGCGTATGGCCCGATCGTTCGGTCGGAGTGGCGCAGGCGCTTGGCGCTCAGCGCGGCACTACCTCCTCCTGCCTCCCGATCATAAGTTTCCAGTCACAGTTGAATCCTGTAATCCCAAACACCAGGCACGATACGCAGGGTTACGACCCCGCACGATATCAAAGTAGAGATCCTGAAGCGCGCGGGTAATTGATCCAATTTCTCCTGTGCCAATGGTGCGCCCATCAATTTCGCATACGGGTGAAATCTGTGCTCCGGTTCCAACGAGAAAGAGTTCGTCTGCAATGAAGAGTTCTGTACGGTCCAATGGACGCTCTACGGTGGAGATACCGAGCTCGTCGCGAGCGATCTGGATAATAGTGTTACGTGTGATGCCCTCGAGAATGTCTTCGCTAACCGAGGGAGTTACGAGGATTCCGTCGCGCACGACAAAAAGATTTTCACCTGTACCTTCACTTACATGACCATCGTGCGTGAGCATGATCGCTTCATCGAACCCAGCTTCCACAGCCTCGGTTTTGGCCATTGAAGAATTTACATAGGTTCCAGTAATCTTCCCTCGTGCCGGGATCATGTTGTCGTTGACTCGGCGCCAAGAGGCGATTGTGCAGCGAATTGGTTTTTCGATATCAAGGTAATTCCCGAACGGAACCGCGAAGAGAGCAAATTCATCGTCAATGAGATGTGATCTGCCGGACGTTTCAGTCACCATGCTTAGACCAATTTGCAATGCACTTTTATATGCGAGAGGTCGCACATAAACGTCTTCACGAAAACCACTCGTTCGTACGACAGTGCAGCAAATGTCAATCAGGTCGTCGACCGAGTATGCGATTTCAATTCGCATGATCCGAGCGGAGCGGTGGATGCGTTCGAAGTGCTCGCGCACGCGAAATAGCAGTAGTTGTTCTTCGTCTTCGTTCCAGTAGCCACGAATACCTTCGAAAACGCCAGTCCCGTAGTTGAGAGCATGAGTCATCACGTTGACCTTGGCTTCTGCAAGGTCAACGTAGTTTCCTTCGAAGAATGCTTGCACGGCGATCCTCAGGTATGGCCTACGAATAGCAGGCTGGTAATTGGGAACATACGTGTGGCACGTTCGTGAACGCGCGGTGACGGCCGAGCCTTATGGTAGCACTGGGGTTGCCCTAGCACCCTCCGACTCGAACACAGGCCGGCGCAGAAACACCAGATCGCCTCGCAAGTCAAAACTTTCGTGATAGCGTTCGAAACCCCACTTCATATAGAGGCGTCTTGCCGTGTTATTGGCACGGTCGACGCCAATGGTCAGATGCGTGCGCCCGTGTTCTTGGGCCAGAACGGAGGCTGTTCGTATCAATCCCTCAGCTACTCCGAGCCTGCGAAACTCAGGCATGACCACAAGCGTATGTATATAACCTACTGATTGCCCCGCCTCGATTGCGGGATCAATATGCTTTAGTCGGATCCACAGCTGGCCGATAGCGGTACCGTTGAAGTCGGCTACTAGACCGCGCTGGGTGCCGTTTTGTTGCTCATCAAAATAACGACGTAGGGCACGCTGCCGTGCTTCCTGGCCGGTGAGGTTCCACATCTCGCTTAGTGCATGGACTTCTTCAGTTCGAACGGTTCGCGTGATGATCGGTTTGTCGATCTTTATCCTATATGTGCCGTCATCTACTAGCTCAATCGGCATTTGGAGCTCGAGCCGATGCAAGGCGGTCTCGAATCCAAACTTGCAATCCAAGCATGCGTTGGGACGAAAAAAGGACGAAAGTTGCGAAGATGGCTCGTAGTGCGGGAGCTGGCAGGATTTGTGCTAGGTGGGCTCCGCCCAAGCCACCTGCAATTCCTCCAAGGCCAATGGTAAAAGCGCGACCTTTGTCCACATGTCCCATACGTAGATGTTGCAGGGATCCAGATAGCGCTGTCGGTACGATTACGGCCAGGCTGATGCCTTGGGCTTCAACTTGATCAATGCCCATAAGGATGACCATGGCGGGCACCATTACGATTCCGCCACCGACACCCATTGTTCCACTGACCAATCCGGTTACAACACCAGTGATTACCGCCGCGACTATGAGTTCCCAACCAGTCAATTCAAAGAGCGCGACATTCTGGATTGCAAAAACCATTCGAAGGGCGGTCACAAGAAGAAGGACCGCAAACAACCGGCGTAGCCGCGTCGGATTTATGTAGGCTGTCATTCGAGCACCCACAGGTGCGAAAATCACCGAAGTCGCAGCCAGAGCGATCACGACCGTCCAGTCGATCACGGTGGTGTCGGAGGTAGCGTAACGAATTGTCGCTGCTAAAGCCGTCGGTACGATAATGGCTAAGGATGTTCCATGCGCACGATGCTGGGACATTCCGAGAAGCCCCACCATCAGGGGGATCATCACGATCCCGCCACCGACGCCGACGAGGCCGCTGATCACCCCACCGGTTAGGCCGATTGCGATTAGCAGCGTGTTTGACGTTCCTGTGCTTGTTGGGGCGGAATCAGTTTTATCCATAGGTGGAGTATAGGGATCATAAGAAGCCTTGTGATTGTTTGAGGACGGAAGCCTTTAGGATTCTGATGGGATTTGTTTGCTACTTGAGTCCGCGGCGGTGGTTAATGCACGCTTACGGAAATCGGTGTTCCGGTGTTTATTTCTTTGGCCTTGTCGTTCGCGTGCGCACCGGAGATCGCGATATGGGATGGTGTAGCGAGATCTACGATCCCTTGAATTTTCGTTGCTTGGTGTGGCGTTGAAGCTTATGTACGGCGACATCGAAGCTTTTTACAGTGTGGGACAAACTCGAGACACCTATGGCTGATGAGCAAGAAATTGATTGGGCACCGCCAGACGGTCGCTTAATAGACCTTCCTGCTGGTGCCTGTTTTGTTCGAGTATCGGGCCGGGATGATCCTGCGATCGTGCTATTGCATGGAATTGCAAATGACTCACGTGTTTACGGACGACTACAGCCAGCGCTTGCGATGGCGCATCGTACGATAGCTCCTGATTTTTTCGGTTGGGGTTTTTCGGATCCGAATGATGGTTTGTCGCTTGGATTCGATACGCTCGATCGGACTCTGGATCAACTCATCGACGCTCTGGAACTTGAGCGTGTGGTTGTTGTCGCGCAGGGCATGTCTGGTCCTTCGGCGATCCGATGGGCTGCATCCGCTCCCGATAGAGCACATGCGCTAGTCCTACTCAACACCTATTTTGGCTGGAACTCTGCACGTATGCCGCCCGTGCTTAAGCTTCTCCATCTTCCGGGTGTGGGACGGTTGGTTCGACGATTTATTGATATTGGTCACACGGGCATTTCATGGCACGCTTACCGCTGGCAAGTTGGGCGGCTGTGGGCGTCTACGAGCTACGAAAACGAGCGTATGCTTCGTGTTTTTCAGAGTGTATTTCGCCATTCCGCAACTGCTCGACGAGCCTTCCACACCATCAATGATGAGATCGTTGATCAGATTGATAAGAACCAACGGGATCTTGAGACGTTGACCTCATTAGATGTGCCAACACTTGTGTTGTGGGGGCAACGTGATCCCTATCTTAAGCCGGCTGTTGCGCGTCAGTTCCATCGGCTGATACCACGATCTGAGCTTCATATGGTGGCAAACGCGGGGCATTTCGTTCAGCTGGAGGCTTCTCAAGAAGTCGCCGGAAAGATTATGAGCTTTGTGGCGAAGGCACGGTAAGCAGGGTTGTCGATAACCGCGCAAATTACAGTCTATCGTTGTCTCGATTTGCGTTAGTTCCGCCACGCCTGAGCTTTCGGGTTTCGGCGCTTGCGTCGTCTGCCGGTCGAGTCCGAGTCCCGGTCACCGTGCGCACGCTGCTCACAATCGCCGCACGCTCAGCATCCGTCAGATCTTCCCACCGATGGTTGTGATCCGACTTTCGAATGAATTCGAGCAGTCGATCACGCAAATCTGCCCATCCGACATGTTGCCGCGATATCAACGCAGGCAATTTGCGGCTTCTGCTCAATGCTCCTTGGGTATGAGCTAAGCACAGCGGATCGCCGTGAGACAAGGCCTCGACCAACTTGTCACTTGTCACGTGCTGAACCAATACATCTAAGGTGCGGTTAGTTGCCGTCTTCTCAGCGAGACACACCGGACACTCAGAAGCAACGATCAATTTGTTGTAGCGGTTTCCAAACAACGCACCCTTTCTTGACCAACGCAAGGCAAGAGTCAAACACGTGCCTCCAATGAAAACAGCGATTCCGATACCGATTACTACTCCGAAGCCGACTAAAAAACCGAGGCCTATTCCAATCCCGACACTGGCACCGACGAAAGCGCTTGTCTGGAATAAAGACTGTGACCGGGGACGCATTGAATTGTTGGTTTCGTCTAATGACCCATCATCAAGCGCGCCTACGAGTGAATTTAGAATATCCCGATAGGTAATCGCGACGGCAAGTGCGTCCAACTTTTCCAAAAACTGTTCGCCATGCGGCTGGCAGAATCCGCGAGCGGTACGGATTTCGGATCGCAGGTCAACATCGTTGACGTGTTCGTAGATGTATGAGCTTAGGAATCCATCGGCGCGACGGGTTGCCAGACGACAAACCGCGCACCCTGATCGGCCCAACGCATCGATTAAATCTTCGTAGGTGGCTTCCGTAGACACAGTCCGTTAGCACATTTCGAAACTAGAGTACTCACCCTGCCACAGAGATTGATAGCGTGGTAGCAAGTTGCACTGCTCGTATACTCGGACGAAATCGTTCAGATTCTGGTGCTATGTCTAGCCACGCTATTGCGGTTATTCCGGGGGACGGGATAGGAATCGAGGTCATTCGTGAAGGCCAGTTGACCCTCGAAACCCTTGCCGAGGTGACCGGAGATCTCGTTTGGGAATTCGAAACGTTCCCGTGGGGTTGTGAGTACTACCTGGATAAGAACGAGATGATGCCGGCCGATGCCTTGAAAACTCTCGAAAGCTTCGATGCTATCTACTTCGGGGCCTGTGGCTTTCCCTCAGTCCCTGACCCCATCTCGCAACGCGAGATGATCCTTCTCATCCGCCAGAGTTTTCAACAGTACGCGAACATTCGACCGGTGCGGATATGGCCTGGTGTTCCCAGCCCGTTAAGCACAGACTGTCTCGACGACATTGACTTTATCTGCGTACGAGAAAATTCCGAAGGTGAATATGCTGGGGCAGGCGGACGCGTACACCGCGACACGGAGCACGAGGTTGCCCTGCAAACCACGGTTTTTACCCGGGTGGGCGTGGAGCGCGTCATCCGTCATGCTTTTGAATTAGCCTCTCGTCTCGGTCGAAACCACGTCACGAACGTCACCAAGTCCAATGCGTTGCAGTACGCACCCGTGTTCTGGGATGAAGTCTTTGCAGAAATTTCTTCGGAATACCCTGCGGTGACGACCGACCGAAGCCTTGTAGATGCGTGTGCGGCTCGAATGGTCAGCCACCCGCAAACCCTGGACGTACTCGTAGCCTCTAACCTCTTCGGTGACATTCTGTCCGATGTTGGCGGGGCCCTGATGGGCAGCCTTGGGATTCCCCCGAGCGCCAATCTCAGCCCAGACAATCCTTATCCGCCCATGTTTGAGCCGGTTCACGGTTCGGCACCGGATATTGCTGGAAAAGAAATTGCTAATCCAATGGCAGCACTGTGGTCGGCTGCGATGATGGTGGAAGAGTTGGGCCATCCGGAAGCTGCTCAAATCTTGCTTGAGTCGATTGCTGACGTAACGAGGTCGGGGCGACTTACAGTCGATTTAGGCGGGACTGCGTCAACGGGTGAATTTGGAACTGCGGTTCGTGCTGCTATCAAGGCCCGCGCTTCGTAGCACCTTTTTGTCGACCCGCACGGATTTGCTTGCGATGATTGGTGTGTCCGCCTAACTCTAGGCCGCTGTCGGCCGTCCTAGTTCGGCATGTTTGGTATTGGTGTTCCGGAATTCTTTACTGTCCTGATTTTGGCGCTCATTGTGCTAGGTCCGGAGCGGTTGCCCATTGCGATGCGCACTGTCGGTCGCTGGGTCCGGCGCTTGCGAGAACAAACTCGAGAATTTCGCCAGGAATTTGCGGAGGAGTTTTCGATTCTTTATGAAGAAATGGATGTGCTGCGACAGGAGGCTGAGACAACACGCAAAGAATTGGCTGACATCAGGGCCGATCTGACCGATACGTTGCAAGGGGCTGCTGATGACGTGAACGCCGCTGGTAGTGGTGTGGTACAGGATTTGCGTGAAACGATCGAGAGCTTTGAAGGAGATTCCGCAGCGAGGTTGACTCGAGGCGACGAGTTGGATGTTGTGGGTGCTGACGGAGAAGGTCTAAGTGCATCTGATGCGATGGCTTTTGCGATTCGGCAGACTTTTACAACGAATGGGCAGCTTGATGCACCGGGCGAAATGGTCGACAGTCCGGGGCTAACTGAAGATTCGATAGAGACGACAATAGGAAACGGCGGGCTTTCTGCATACGCGCCAGATGTTAGCGGCCCTGTCGAGTCAGATGTAGGTTCGCCAGAGGTGGGTCAGTCCGGGGTCATCAACGAGATTCCAAGTGTTCCGCCATCTACGAATGGGTCTTCGTCGATTGGTCCGCGCCCAGAGATCCCTTCTGCTGTGGTGCAAGCGGCGTTGGGGCCCACATCGCCTAGTCTTCAGAATCAAATGGGTGGATTTGTTCGTCTGATGGTGATGCAGGCTCTTGACACCAACCCCGAATTCGCGACTCAGGCGGAGGCGTCGTTGCGTACGCAGGCAGGAGCAGACGCGGATGGACGTAAGGATCTTGCTGATGCCGATCCGCGTGATGTTGCTGAGGCATGGGCGGGCTGCCGGCGGCATCTGGTGCCGCATGACTCGGTGACGGTTGATCAGAAAGCGGAAGAATCGGCGGTTATCGAGCTGCACACGTGTCCGTATGGATTAAAGACCGGTGATGCTCATCCAATCTGCGACGTCAGTAACACGTACGACCACGAATTCTTCAAGCGATTCAATATGAAGGCTACCTATACGTCACGAATGAGTGATGGGGCGGATCGGTGTGAGCTGGTGGTTCTCACCCACGCGCGTATGCGTAAGTTCCGGATGCCATTCGACGAGGAGGATCTTCCGTCCACAGACCCAACCGATTCTGAGCAAGAGGTCCCAGCTAATCCTGCGATCTAGGCAGGATCCACGCTCACGGTGGATGCGGACTCCACAGGCGTCATTAGGTCTGGACGAGCTGTACCTATGCAGACGTCGACTGACGCGGCGTGGGTGGTTTCGAGGTGTTTTTGTGGCGGTTGGTACTGCGGTGATGATGGCCTGTGGCGGACGATCTGAGCTGAGTGAGGATCAAGTCGGTGGAACTGCTGATGAAGCTCGAAGAGCTTACAAGGATGCGGTGACGACTATCCTTCGTAACGAACGCGCGGCGTTTGAAACATTCTTTGGGGTCCAGAGCGAAGATCTACTGGGTACAACTGGAATTGCTGCTGCCGAACCACGGATCAAGGCCTTTCTCACGGTGATGATAGACAGTGAGCAACGTGCGCGGAACTTGGAGGCTCCTGCAAAAGCGCTTCTATTTCACGGCTCGTTTCTCGAGCTTTTCGACCGTTTTGTTGGCGATGCTCAACTTATGCTGGAAGCACATCGTGCCGGAGATATGGAATTAGCGTTGGAGATATACCGGCGCTTGAAACGCGGTGCTTTAGCGCGCCTTGATTTTCTTGATGAGCGACTCGCCCTGATTGATGGCTAACCACCAATCGGTGATGTCGTGAGGGAAGTGGAACTGGTGCTAGGTCGCGCGATCCTCCGGGGTCTCATGCGGAGGCGTGGAGGAACCGTTCGAAGATCCATTTCCATGGTTACCAAACACGTAGGGTTTGGGATTCCCGTCCGACCCAACAAGGACTGATGCATCTTCCGGTAAAACTTTTGGTGCTTTGCCCTCAGCGATTTGCTCATCCCAGCGGCGTACCATCTCCTCGACGTCTTGCCCATCTACCTCGTCGTGCTTCATCAACTCCTGGGCCAGTTCGTGCACGGCACCTGAATACTCGGAGAGAAGCGCCTTGGCCTTCCGGTATTGCTGATCGAGCAGCTGGTCAATCCGGCGTCTCATGTTGGGATCAGTCGCGCCGACGGCGTTGCCAAATGGTCCTGTCGAATAAAAACTGCCATCCATACCCCAGTGGCTCAGCATATTGAAAGCTGTCTCAGTCGCTGAAGAAAAATCCCCTCCGACGCCCTGACTTTGCGAGCCGAGAAACAGCTCCTCGGCTGCACGGGCGGCCAGCGTAACCTGCATTTCCAGCAGCAGTTCTTCGCGCAGCATTACGCGCTTTTCTTCAACCGGCTTATACGCCATAAAACCCAGCGCGTCGCCGTGTCGAATGATGGTCACCTTCATAATCCGTCTCCACGACACCAACTTCACTTCTGCGATCCCGTGGCCTGCCTCGTGGTAGGCGAGTCGACGACGGTCCTCGTCTGACAAGCCACGAATCGGCTCTCGTAACCCATACTCGTGGTTTTCGCGTGCCCGGGTGAAATCTTCATAGCTGATAGCGTCACGTCCATCGAAATGCGCATGGATCACCGCTTCGTTAATGACAAACTTAATAGCCACCGGGGTGTACCCAATGGTGTCGTTGCTCATGCGATCGATCGGCATGTTTTCGTGCCGTACGGTGGCCAGGTAATACTCGATGATGTCTTTTCGACCTTCTTTGTCCGGTATGTCCACGTGGATCTTGCGGTCGAATCGGCCTGGACGAAGCAGGGCATGATCGAGTGCAGACGCGAGATTCGTTGCTCCGAGAGTGAGGACGATCGGAGGCCGCGCACGTGTGCGTCGGAGGCCCACCGTCCGCAGTATTCGCGCCCACCAGCCGTTGTCGAAGTTTGGCGGATCCATTTGGAGCAGCAACTCGTTCAGTAAACCCATCCCCGCTCCGCCACCAAACATTCCTCCCATCATCATCCCGCCGCCGGTCTGTCCCGACCGGGCCATGCCGATGGCATCAATCTCATCAATGAACACAATGGCGGCCCCGTGCCGCTTCGCCAGCTTCCGGGCTTTTCCGTAGAGCATGCGCACGCGCAAATTTCCAATGCCCATGAACATGTTCTGGAATCCCGGTGCTGAGGCATACGCGAACGGAATATTGGCCTCGTTGGCAATTACTTGTGCGAGATAACTCTTACCCGTGCCTGGAGGACCTTCTAACAGGACGCCCCGAGTAATCTCGCCGCCCATGCGTTTGAAGGCTTTAGCGCCCTGAAGCAGGGTGACGACTTTGCGGGCCACGTCCAGCACTTGGTCGTTGCCTCGATAGTCCGAAAAGTACACGCCTGTCTCTCCGGGTTGGACCCAGTAGACACGCCCTCGGCCCAGCAGGTAGAAGAGTGCACCGAACTGAACGATCATGAAGAACATGGCAAACAGCAGTTGACCAAGAACGGCCAAGATGCCGAGCGTGACTTGCGTGGCGTTCGTTAGGCCATAAAGGAAACCACCGGTAAGGCACAGGTAAAGGAGCAGTGCCCGCCAGTTTTCTCGTACAAACGTGAGGGGGCTCCGGCGCATGTGTGCTTGTCGCCGTAGATCTGAGTCCATCGAGTTCATCGGGATCTGTTCCTCGGTTCGGGGTGTTGGCTGGGTACCATCCAGTCGACACGAACTGAAGTATATCCCTGAGCGGTTCGTCGTACCGTGTGGAACGGTATGGTGAACCGTAGCTGGCATGACGTGACACACTGAAGACCTGCCACCGAGCTAACTGGATGAAACCCCATGAGTTCTGTTGCGATCAGGGCTCTGCGTTTTTGGATTGGAAGCGATGACTGATATCGATCAGCGGCAGGTGTTGAGCTTAGCGATGTCGGGTCCAACGTCATGACGGCTAAGCAACATGTGGGGCGTTTGGTTGATTCGAAGGTGGTCGCGACTCTACTGGCCGTGCTTGGCATTGGGCTTGCCTTGGTGGGTAGATTCTTCGAGGCCAAGACGCATCTGTATGCGGACTTGCAACACTTCTTCGCGTTCGCCGAAGTTGCCTTCACGCCAGCGCACTTTGACTACTACGCGTCAGTCGCGGACCAGAATTTTACGTATGCGCATCTGCCGTTGTTCCCACTATTGTTAGCGCCGTTTCACCGGCTTGCGTTGCTTGCGGGTTGGGATCCGGTCCTTGCGGTGAAGGCGCTGGTACACACCTTTGAAGTGGCAACTGTCGTCGCGATCATTGGGTACGCGAACAGGCGATCTGTCCAAGCAATCCCCGCGACGCTACTGGGGCTTGCTTGGCTGCTGGCTCCTTGGCAGTTTGAGGCTGCCGCCCTCAACGGTCATGTGACATCGGTTGCGGCCTTTTTCTTGGTACTGGCATTTTTGCGTCTGGATGTCCCGTGGCAGGCGGGTGTGCTGATGGCACTCGCAACGATGACGCGAACGGAATTCGCGATCGCTGGGTTTGCTCTTGCGGGTTGGTATGCGCGCCGTGGTGTTCGTGATGTCTTTGTCTACGGGGCGGGAGCACTTGGTGTGGGCGCATTAATTGTGGGGCCTTATCTTGTTCGCGATGCCGGTGCCTTGCACTGGGGGGTTATCGGACATCTGCAGGGTCGAGGTGATGCTCTGCCCGTAGTTCGCGGGTTCCTTCAGCCGCTGATTGGTGAGCTCCCGGCAAGGTTTCATGGTCCACAGGACTCGGCGATGTTCGTCGTCGTTGCGGCAGCGTTGGTGCTGGGATGGGCCAGTCACGATCGAGCGCTCGGCGTCGCTCGAGCTGCACTCCTATATGCGCTTGCTTTGACGTTGGGGCACGGCCGCTATTATGTCTTTCCACTCACGGCAGGGATTCTGGCTGCTGCGACACCGGTGCGTTGGCCTTGGGTTCCCGCTATTTTCGTCGTCGAATTCTTTGTGCCGATTCCTCGAGATGTGCGATGGATACTTCGGGCTCTTGCTATCGCGGCTCTATTCGTCTGGCCGGGATCTCATTGGTTGCGACGACGCCGAAATCGAGAGTAAACCGTTTCGGAACGTTGAGGGCGAGTGGTTACTCGGAAAACTGAATCTGGTATGCGCCGGTGTAACAGCGTGGCATTGGATGAGGAAGGATTCGTGAAGGCAGGTCTGGATTCTTCGAACGAGGCTTCGGACATAAATCTCGCTACTACAACATGTGCCCGATGCTTATGCACACGATCAGGAATGGGGGCCGTCGTGAAGCCTTCGTGCGAAGCGCGCTAGTCGACTCTGCGCTTGGCCGTACACCGTATCTGTGCTGAATTGTCCGGTAGCGTCGCGTTGTCCTGCAGTACGCTCCATGAGTAATTCGATTGCTCCGTCCACAGTTGCCGTCGCGTAAACGTGAAATCGGCCTTCGCTAACAGCCTGTGCGACGTCGCGCCGCAATGACAGGTTCCGAACGTTGCTATCAGGAATTAGGACGCCCTGTTGATCTGTGAGTCCATGCCGTTCGCAGAGGTCATAAAAGCCTTCCACCTTTCGTGTGACGCCACCAACCGCTTGCACCTCCCCATGTTGGTTAACGGAGCCGGTGACTGCGATGCCTTGCAAGAGTGGGGATTCGGTGAGCGCCGATAACAACGCTAGTAGTTCTGCGAGAGAGGCACTGTCGCCCTCAATACCACCGTACGACTGTTCAAATGTGATGCTGGCACTCATAGTCAGCGGGGTCACGGTTCCGAATTGCCCGTTCAGAAATCCCGCCAGGATCATCGCGCCTTTGTCGTGGATTGGACCAGTCATCTTCGTTTCACGATCAACGCTTATGACGCCGTCACGTCCTGAGAACACACGGGCAGTGATGCGGTTCGGTTGTCCAAATGTGTGAGCCCCGACGCCTAGAACGGAGAGTCCGTTGATTTGTCCGATCGCAGCGCCATCAAGGTCAATCAAAATTGTTCCATCAGACATTCGATCACGTATTCGTGTCTCGAGCAGATTTGACCGTCGTGTGCGTTCATCAATTGAAGCCCAGACGTCTTCTTGGGTAACGATCTTCCCGCCTCGTTGTCGTGCCCAGTACTCGGATTCGCGGATGATGTCGCTTATGTCACCAAACCGTGTGGAGATCTTCGTCTGGTCGTCGGCGATACGGACCCCTTCTTCTACGATCTGCGCGACTGCCGATTCGTCAAAATGCAGAAGATTCTCGTCAACACATCGTGCAGCAACGAATTGTGCGTAGCGCGTGATGTTGCCGTCATCGAGATCGATTTCGGTCTCAAACTCCGCGAGAACCTTAAATAGTTCGCCGAAGTCTGGATCGTGTTCGTAGAGCATGGCGTAGACGTCGGGTGGTCCAACTAGCGCTACCTTCACATCCAGCGGAATTGGTTCAGGATCGAGGCGAGCCATGGATTGCAGCCCCATATCGTCGGCGGCGCTGCCGATTCGGATGATCTGGTCGCGCAGGGCGCGCTTGAGTGCCTCGTAGGAAAGTCGCATTTGAAGGACATCCTCGATCTCCAGTACGAGGTATCCGCCGTTGGCCCGGTGCAAAGTGCCGGGACGGATCATTGTGAAGTCCGTCACAGTTACGCCGAATTCGGATCGGGTCTCGATCTGGCCAAACAGGCGCGGGTGTGTTGGGTGGCCGTCGCGGACTAGGGGAGCTCCTGTAGGTGGTGCGTGGGTTACGAGTACGTTGATGCGGTATGGGAGCAGTGGATCTCCGGCGGGATGCGGCCGCTGGGATGATTTGTCGGGCTTGCCGGACTCGAGAAACCTTCCGTAGTTTTGAATGACGTGCTGTTCGATTGCATCAACGTGCGCTACAACGGGTGGCAATTCTGCGTAGTGATCACGAAGATCATCGAGCAGTGGGCGAGCAATACTCCGGGCCACGTCGCGATCCAGAGTGGTGATAGCGTCTCGCGCCTCACGCTCCTGAGTTCGCAGCCAGCGCGTTGTTCTAGTTACTTCAGCCTCAAGTTTGTTGCTTGTCGCTTCCAGTTGTTCACGTTCGGCTGCACTCATAGCGTTGAGTGCAGCTGGTGACATCGGTTTCCCATCGGTGATAGGTGCGACGGTCAATCCGGTAGGCGACTGAATCAACCCGAAACTGACAGCCGATGCCTGTTGCTCCAGTTTATGAAACGCTTTCCGTTGATCGTTCTGGACAGACTGGGTGATATGGTCGCGCCGGTCACGATATTCGTCAGTCTCAAATGCTCTTGGTATTTCGTGAACGAGGGTCTCGACTACGTCGGCCATTTGAGAGCTAAAGATAGGGGCAGTTCCGGCAGGGAGGCGCAGAGCTCGTGGACGATGGTTATCGTCAAAGTTGTGGACATAGCACCAGTCGTCCGGTACTGGCCGCTTGGCGGCTTCTTCCCGAAGCCGTTCGACGATCATTGACGTGCGCCCAGTGCCCGGGATTCCTGCTGCATAGATGTTGAATCCAGGGCTTTTGATGTCGACACCGAACTCAAGTGAGCGCTCAGCGCGTGTCTGCCCGATCAAGGCGTCAGGTGGATCAAGATCTGCCGTGGTACCAAAAGTCAACTGACTCGGATTGCATGTCCACCGCACATCTGCGGCGTTGAGTTTCCGCACGTCGTCGGGTTTCCTTTTCTGCATGATTGTGGCGTCGTTGTTGGTTGTGGACTGAATGTTCGGAACGGAGCGCGCGAAGTTTAGCAGTGAAAGCTACGCATTCCACATAGACGAGCTTCTACACTAGGCAGCATTCCCTTCACGATACGACGTATGAAGATACTGTTCTACAAGTTTGGTGGGGCCGATCGATGGGCTGACGTTACGGCCGCATTTCCGGGCCATGAATTCGTGTATGCCTCTGACGCAAAATCGGCAGCAGCGGAAATCCAAGAAGTCGAGGTTATGATCTTAGAAGGAGGCGGGATTGAGCCGGAGTTACTCGAACAGGCGACAAAACTCCGGTGGCTGCAGGTCGCCAGCGCAGGTGTTGAACACATAGCGAATCTTGACCTGTTTCGGAGTGGCCGGGTGACCGTTACGAATATTCGGGTGTTGCTTGGTACGCATGTGGCCGAAACAGCAGTCGCCCTCTTGACCGGACTCACGCGTGGTGTGGCGCACGCGGCTGTGCGACAACAGGAACATCGATGGGATCGGGACTATGGCTATGACGAGCTGACCGATAAGCGGGCTCTTGTTGTCGGAACGGGTGGGATTGGGCGTGCGGTGGCGAAGCGGTATTGCGGGTTAGAAATGAAGGTTGTTGGGGTCGATATCGTGAATGCAGAACCTGATGATTATGTGTCGGTTATACATCCTATTGCCGATTTGCTTGATGTTCTGCCTGCAACTGATGTGGTGACTGTGTGTTGCCCTTATACGCCGGAGACGCATCACTTAATTGATGAACAAGCGCTCGCAGCATTGCCTGACGACGCGTATGTGATCAACGTGTCGCGGGGGAAGGTTGTGGATACAAGCGCGCTCGTGCGCTCACTGCGTGACGGTCGTTTGCGCGGAGCTGGGCTCGATGTGGTTGAGGAAGAACCGCTGGCTTCAAGTAGCGAGATCTGGGATGCACCGAATCTTATTCTTACTCCTCATATCGCTGGCATGTCACCGCGGCGCGCTGAACGTGTGGACGCGTTCATCATTGACAATATGGAGCGCTATCTTCGTGGAGATGCACTGCGTAATGTTGTCGATGCTGCAGTGGGGTATTAACGCTACGCTGAATTTGAGAGCAAGGATTGAGGATCAGGATTTCGGATTTGGTCCTCAGACCGAGTTGCTGAGACCACCATCGATGGCTATGGCGGTACCGGTAATGTAGCTCGCTCGGGATGACACGAGGAAGGCGACCAGGTCCGCGACTTCTTCGGCTTTTCCGATCCGTCCAAGCGGTATGGGTTGGGCCGCTAAAGCATAGAACTCCTCAAGGGTGTCTTGTGGATCTGTGGCTTCCCAGCGACGTTGCCACTGAGTGCTTTCAATTGAGCCGAGCATCACGGTGTTTATCCGTACACCGGCGTCCGCATAGTCTTTGGAAAGGGCTTTTGTTAGGGCGATGCCTGCTGCACGTGTTACTGATGTGGGAACAGATGCCCGAGCAGGTTCCCGCCCCCCGATCGACGTAATGTTCACGATGGAACCCATCGTTCGTTGGAGATGTGGGATAGCTGCTCGTGAGCAGCGGATCATGCCAAAGAGCTTCACATTTAAGTCGAGTTCCCAAGTCTCGTCACTGGCACCATCGAAGCGGTGTGCCCCCGGACCCCCGGCGTTATTTATCAAAATGTCGAGTCGGCTGAACTCTTCGACTGTGGTGTCGATGAATGATTGAGCCTCAGCGGGATTTCCGACGTCCGTCACGATCGGGCAAATTCGGCGTCCCGTTGAGGTTGCGATTGAAGAAGCTGCGTGCTCAAGCACGTCCGCTCGACGTGCGCCTATCGCTACGTCACAGCCCTCACGTGCCAGTGTTTCAGCGATCGCGCGTCCGATACCCTCACTGCCACCTGTGACAGCTGCTACGAGCCCTTCTAGTTCTAAGTTCATGGCAAATTATGAACTCGGGATGCAAGCCATTCTCGTCTTACCATGACGAAACTGTCCGAACACTAGGTGCTCGCGTCACGCTCCTGCATAAGGATT
Organism: uncultured Chloroflexota bacterium; assembly: GCA_964422795.1. Classification (GTDB taxonomy): domain Bacteria; phylum Chloroflexota; class UBA11872; order UBA11872; family UBA11872; genus UBA11872. The sequence continues at coordinate 21,281 of CAYRCL010000008.1, read as the reverse complement.
TCACGTCCTTTGCGGATGATCTCCTCGCGTTGTCGCTGCTGCCAGCTGAGGCCAGTTTTTGAGACAAACCATAGCTTTCGGTGAAAGCTTGGAATTTTTATCCAGACAACTTCTTGCCATGGAGGCATCCGGTTCGGTCTAGCGACTTCATCCCAGTGCACTGGTGTCTCGTTGATTGTGAAGGCCACCTGCTACTCCCTGCTCCTTGCGTCCCGTCGATTTTTCCGTGATCGCAATAGATTATGAATCAAACTCCGATGGGCGTCTGGTTGTTTGGTTCGATCTGCGAGTTTTCGTTGTACTGCGCGATCGCCGTAATAGCGGATAACCGTGTATAACACGCCGGCAACGAGCACGATAAATGCAATAAGCCCAATGGTGTCGTGCATTTCTTCGCTGAAAAACCACACACCCGTCAAGGCGCGTAGCCCATACACGACGAGGTAAACAGTTGCGGTTACAGACAATGCATGCCGTAACCGGCGGCGCATTCCGCTGTATATCAGGAACGGAATGGTCGCGACGATCATACTTACAAGTAGCACGCGGTTCATCAGGTCAAATCTCAGGCGCGTGTATACCGATGCTATCACTGACGGGCTATGTGAAGATCGATCTCATTGTTAACAGGTTTGTAGCGGTGAACCAGTCAACCCGTGCGTTACCCTAGTAGGAGTATTTCCAGTGTGCCAACACTGTGGCTGTGCATCCGCAGGTCCAATTGAGGCGTTATCGGATGTAAATGACGTGATTGTGGTTTTCTACGAACGTCATGGATGAGGATGTGCTGCATGAGTGAGACCGGGTGCGATTGTCACGCGATGTTTGGCACCGTGTCAGTTTGAAAGCATGTATATCTAAGTAAGGCTGACTGCTTCTTAGCGGATTCTCAGTCGAAAGGACATCTGGCCCTTGGCATCGATGTATGACCCACGTTTCGAGCATGACTCGTGTGGCGTCGGTTTTGTTGCGGACATCCGCGGTCGGCGGTCGCATCGAATCGTTAGTCAGGGTCTTGAGGCCGTAGCGTCGCTAACACACCGTGGTGCTATTGCTGCGGATGCTCGAACTGGGGATGGAGCTGGGCTGTTGACGCAGATTCCCCACGAGTTCTTTGCGGCTGCCTATGCGGAGGCTGGTCAACCCGACCTTGATCCGACATGTATGGCCGTTGGTGTGTTCTTCTTGAATCGGCGTGATCCACGTGCATCTCGTCGGGTCCAGCGCCTAGCCGAATTAATTTGTAGAGAGCGTGGATTTAGGGTCGCCGATTGGCGTGATGTTCCGATCGACGAGGGTGTTTTGGGTGACGCGGCGCGTGCCACGATGCCTGATATCAAGCACCTGCTTCTGATCGTCGATGGATCCCATAGAGACGGGATGACAATCGAGCGCGAACTTTTCCTCGCCCGCAAGGATCTTGAATGTCGTGTGCGTGCTGAGTCGCTCGACGGCAACTCCGTGGTTTCTATGTCGGGTCGAACGATTGTTTACAAGGGGCTAGTGGTTGGAACTGAACTGGGTCGTTTTTTTTCCGATCTTAGTCACCCCGCCTATCAGTCCGCGATGGCGATCTTTCATCAGCGATATAGCACCAACACCCATCCGACCTGGGAGCTTGCTCAGCCGTTCCGCACCTTGGCCCATAACGGAGAGATCAACACGCTTGACGGAAATAGAAACTGGATGCGGGCGCGTGAAGGTGAGCTAAACAGCGCAATCTTTGGATCCGATGTCGACTTGCTGAAACCGCTTACACATGATGACGGATCCGACTCATACAGTCTCGATCATGCTCTCGAGCTTCTCACGCTTTCAGGTCGGGACATCATGCATAGTGCGATGATGTTGATTCCCGAGGCGTGGCGGGCTGTGCCCGGCATGCCTCAACCACTACGCGACTTTTACGCCTATCACGCTTGCCTGATGGAGCCGTGGGATGGACCCGCAGCTCTCGCTTTCTCAGATGGTCGATGGGTTTGTGGGGCTCTTGATCGAAACGGCCTGCGCCCAGCTCGTTACGTTGTTACCGACGATGACACTGTAGTGCTGGCTTCTGAAGTCGGCGTTATTCAGTTGGATGATGCGCATATCGTTGAGAAGGGGCGGCTAGGACCGGGGCGAATGATCGCCATAGATCTTGAGGCAGGGGTTTTACTCAAGGACTACGCAGCAAAGCGTGAAACGGTCGAAAACAAACCGTATTCAAAGTGGATTAGAGACGAACTTAGCTTGCTTGAAAATACGACGACCGACATGGAAGACGGGGTCACGATTGATGAGAGCGAGCGTCTGAGACTCCAACACATTCATGGTTTTACTCGTGAGGACTTAACGCACGTTCTTGAACCGATGGCGCTCCAGGGAGTCGATCCCGTTTTTTCTATGGGGAATGATGCGCCGTTGGCGGTAATGTCGAAATTTAGGCCTTCGGTCTTTTCGTATCTCAAGCAACGTTTTGCCCAGGTAACAAACCCGCCAATCGACCCTCTTCGGGAAGAGCTCGTAATGTCGCTTACTACGCGCTTGGGGGCACGTGGTAATTTTCTCGAGCCATCGGCGGATGCAGCGCACCTCCTGCAGCTTGCCTCACCCGTTCTCAGTGATACCGATCTAGTTCGTATAACAACGCAGGATGATCCAGCATTCGCTGTTACGTGGCTGGATGCTGTGTTCCCGATTGAAGCAGGTGCTGCTGGCCTTTCTAAGGCCCTTGATGAATTTGAAACGAGGGCTTTGGGCGCTATCGATGCTGGGGCTCACATTCTTGTACTCAGTGATCGTTCTGTTGATCGGGAGCATGCGCCTATACCGATCGCTCTGGCAGTTGGGGCTCTGCATCATCGAATGCTTGATGCTGGTTGCCGTTTGCGTGCAAGCATCGTTGTGCACACAGCGCAGGCTTGGGATGTCCACCACATCTGCACGCTTCTCGGGTATGGCGCAAGTGCTGTGAATCCATATTTAGCTCTGGCGACCGTCAAAGAAACCGTTTCGACGGATGCTGCCAGTGGTCTGGAAAATCCGGTTGCCAACTTTGTACGTGTGGCAGAGGGCGGAATTCGCAAGGTTATGTCCAAGATGGGAATCTCGACTGTCAGCAGCTACCACGGTGCGCAGGTTTTCGAGGCTGTTGGTCTCGCGAGTGAGATCGTTGAACGCTGTTTTAAAGGAACAGCTTCTCGCGTGGGTGGTGTGGGGTTTGAAGAGTTAGCGAGTGATGTGCTCCATCGCCACGCGGCGGCTTTCGTGGACGATGCCCCGGAGGCTCCGCTTGATATTGGTTGGGCTCGCTACCGGAGGAATGGGGAATTTCACGCGGCGAACCCAGGTTTCGTCAAGGCGATGCATCGCGCATTGCGAACTGGCTCCGATGACGACTTCGCAACTTACGATGCGATTGTTAACGAGCGTTCACCGTATGCGATCCGAGACTTGCTGCGGTTTACCAGTCCTGATGTTGCGATTTCTATTGAGGATGTGGAACCGATTGAGACGATTGTGCGCAGGTTCACGACGACAGCTATGTCAATTGGTGCGCTGAGCCCAGAGGCCCATAGCACTCTGAGTCGTGGCATGAATAGACTCAAAGCTCGGAGCAACACCGGCGAGGGTGGTGAGGATCGCGCGTGGTACAACCTCGATGCTGGTGGTGATGCGCCTGACAGTCGGATTAAGCAGGTTGCTTCGGGTCGTTTCGGTGTGACACCCCTCTATTTGTCGAAGGCTGAGCAGCTTGAGATCAAGATGGCCCAGGGATCAAAACCGGGGGAAGGCGGCCAGCTCCCTGCGGCAAAGGTTTCTCCATACATTGCGGGGTTACGGCATACGATTCCGGGCATTCCACTAATTTCGCCCCCTCCGCATCACGACATTTACAGCATCGAGGATCTTGCCCAGCTCATCTATGACTTGAAGCATGCCAATCCACACGCGGATGTGGGGGTCAAGCTGGTTGCGGAGTCGGGTGTCGGAACTATCGCGGCTGGTGTAGCGAAGGCCTATGCCGACTATGTTCTGATCAGTGGTCACGACGGAGGCACCGGTGCCTCGCCCATCAGTTCCATCAAAAACGCTGGCGTTCCATGGGAGATTGGTGTTGCTGAAACGCAGCATGTTTTGGTGCGTAATGGTCTTCGTGACCGAATTTTGATCAAGACGGATGGTGGGCTAAAGACAGCCCGCGATGTTGTAGTAGCGGCAATGCTTGGCGCTGAGGAATTCGGATTTGGGACTGTTGCTGCTGTAGCGGTCGGTTGCATCATGGCCCGGCAGTGTCACCTGAACACATGTCCTGTTGGAGTGGCGACGCAACGTGAAGATCTTCGTCAGCGTTTTGCAGGCGAGCCGGAACACGTAGTCCAATTTTTTATGCATATCGCACAGGGTGTTCGGGAGATCATGGCAAGTCTCGGTGTCGCTCGATTTGATGACTTGGTGGGCCAAGTTCGTTATTTGGAGCCGGATGCTGATCAGCCATGTGGTCGACTTGATTTGACGGCTCTTCTCGCCTCCCCTGATGAGACTGGTGTTGAACCCCTTCGACGTATGCATGCTCGCAATGATCGACCGAACGATCGGTATTTGGATGATGAGGTGATCGAAAGTATTGATCTGTCGTCTAATGCGATAGTGCCCGTGGAACTAGATTTATCGATTTCGAATACCGATCGGGCTGTGGGAGCTGGGCTTAGCGGCGTGCTAGTGCGTGCCGGATACGAAGATGGCTTGGCGGATGGAGCAATTCGGATCAACTTTCGTGGAACAGCCGGCCAAAGCTTTGGTGCCTTTACAGTCGGCGGTATAACGCTGCATCTAACTGGTGAGGCCAATGATTATGTTGGAAAAGGCCTCGGTGGCGGCACGATTGTCGTAAGGCCGCCAGAGACCGCTGCGTTTGCAGCCGAAGACAACGTGATCATCGGAAACACGGTCTTATACGGTGCTACCTCGGGTCGTTTGTTCGTGGCCGGGCGTGCGGGTGAACGCTTTGCCGTACGTAATAGCGGGGCTGAGGCTGTTGTAGAAGGGGTCGGCGACCATGGCTGTGAGTATATGACCGGAGGCGCGGTGGTTGTCCTTGGTCCAACTGGACGAAATTTCGCGGCGGGTATGTCGGCTGGTGTTGCTTATATCTATGATCCCAATGAGTATTTTCTAGGCCAGTACAACCCTGAACTTGTAAGCGTTGGCCAGGTGGTATCCAAAGCATCGGACGAATATTTGAAGAAGCTCATTACCGCGCATGTTGACGCGACAAATAGTCGCCTCGGAAAAAAGTTGATCGACGCGTGGGTTACGAGTATCGATTCTTTTTGGCAGGTAACGCCTCATCCCCCCGTGATCGAAACAGACGAGCCAATCGTGGTTGACAAAGATCGATCCCGCCGAGCGATTGAGGCCCGCCGCCGCACGGCGATGCGTCCGGAAAAAGTGCGGAAGGCATGATCGTCTGATTTACTGGCGGAATTGTGTTGTTTTAGCTGCGATATGTTTTACAGGCTCGATCAAATGAAAGACGGATGGATGTGGGCTTGATAGTCAATGGCTGTCTGAACCGGCACAGCCAATAACCAATAAAGAGGCCCCATGCTGGTACAGCATGGGGCCCTACTACTTTGTGACTGCGCATCGAGCTGAAAACTGCACGCTCAATCCGCGGCCATTTGATGGTGGGCGCGAGGGGACTCGAACCTCTGACCTCCACGATGTCAACGTGGCGCTCTAACCAGCTGAGCTACGCGCCCATCATGTCGCATGACGACTGTAGGATTCGTCAAGCTTAGATTCAAATCATTGCAGCGGTCATGGAGATCATGACCACGTCTACTGAGGATAAAACAAAACCAAATGACATCGCACAATGTAAAGCCATCTTGGGCTGTAGCTGATATTCGAAGACGTCTCAACAGGCTTCCCAAATTCTCACTGACGGACTTACCAACACCCTTACACGAACTGCCAAATCTCAGCGAGCAATTGAAGGGTCCGCGAATTTTGATGAAGCGGGATGACCTGACCCACTGTGGTCTGGGGGGTAACAAGAATCGCAAATTCCAGTTCGAGATTGGCGCGGCGCTCGAGCACGAATGCGACGTTATGGTTTGGGGTGGCGGTGTTATGCAGTCAAACCATGCGCGGCAATGTGCGTCCGCGGCCCGCCGGGCTGGCCTGGAATGCGTGTTGCTTCTCAATGACGGGCCCCATGGGGATGAATTGCAAGGTAATCGTCTCTTGCTTGATCTGTTGGGCGCGGATGTGCGAGCGACTGGAAGGGATGGCATGTTTGGCCATGAATCTGACTTGGCCCGCGTCGCCGATGAGTTGCGTGCTGCTGGAAGGCGTCCATTCGTCGTTGAGTATGGCCCTCTGACCGCTGTCGGCTATGTTGAATGCCTACTCGAAATTCATGAGCAATGTCTTGACCTTAATGCAGGCCTACGCTACATCTATTTAGCCTCAGGCGGTGGTACACAGGCAGGTCTTGAACTCGGAGCGAGAGCACTAAACGCTGGCTATTCCATACGCGGATTTAGTCCGTTGGTCGTGCCAGGCGGCCGAATGAAACAGCAAGCGGAGCTCGCGAATTCTAGTGCCGATCTTCTCGGTCTTAATCTCGAGATTCGGCCTGAGGAAATATGGAACTCGACGGATTTTGTAGGTTCGGCATACGCAAAAGCTACACCCGAAGGAATTGAAGCAATTCGACTTGTAGCGGAGACCGAAGGAATCTTCCTTGAACCGGTTTACACGGGAAAAGCATTTGCGGGGCTTCTGCGCGACATTCGACAGGGTGTCTTAGGTCCGGGCGATACCGTGGTGTTCTTGCACACTGGAGGAACTCCGCTGGTGTTTGCCTACGCGTGCGAACTAGGTGAGGTAGTGCAGACGTCGGGAACGTCCTAGGTCGGAACCCTATCTGGCATCAGGATTCCGATGTGAGAGCGGTTGTTTGGTTTCCTTTCATTGTTCTTAGGAGTGGAAAATTAGTTCGACACGGGATCTGTCAGTTGTGGAGGATGCGGCGAAAGTCCTGCTAGCTGTTCTCAGGTTAAGGCTATTTGCTTGGACGAACGCGAGAACTCCGTGAGATGTTCGGGTCTCGGACCCTTGACTGCTAATTGGCGGGTGGGCTTTCATCGATGCGTTGCACTATGAGCTTGGAATCCAATGGCGTGAAGAATCCGATCGGACGCGTTGCATTTCTCTGGAGTCCACCCTCACTCCACTGGCGTTCGAGTGGTGCCAATCCCTATGCCGGATTGCTGGCGGAAGAACTCGCAGGCCACGGTGTTCGCGTAGACGCTCGGCCTGACACGAATCTTCGCTTTGTCTGGACATTCCCGCGCTCGTACGACGTTATTCACTTCAACTGGATTCCCCGTCTCTATGAACACCAGCATCCAGTAGTTGCTATGTTCCGGCTACTGGCATTCGGCGTCACACTACTGTGGGCACGCGTCCGCGGTTTTCGCATCGTTTGGACGATGCATAACGGCGTTCCGCATGAGCAGATGCGCGCGTCACATGGTTTGCTGGCGCGCCGAATACTCATCGCGTTCGCAGATGTCGTGATCTGTCACTGTGAGTACGCCCGGCAAGTATTGGGACAGAAATTCGGACGGGTTGAGTGTGTAGAGGTGATTCCACACGGATCATTCGCCACAGCCTATCCCCGGGACGCGACGAAAGTTGAGGCACGGCGTGCGTTCGATATACCGAACGATGTGTTTGTCTATGGGTACTTTGGAAATGTTCGCTCATACAAGGGGGTTGAGAACTTGATCGACGAGTTCTCGACGATGAAGGGTAGTGACCTGCGCCTGCTGATCGCAGGGGCTCTGCATGGTGATTACGACGGTCCGCTGCGATCTCCGACAATTGACGATCCGAGGGTGATCGCGCATCTGCGACACATTGCGGATGAGGAAGTCCAGCTCGTCATGGCGGCTGTCGATGTTCTGGTACTCCCGTTCGTCGACACGTTGACGTCCGGATCTGCCGTTCTGGCGCTTGGCTATGGGACCCCTATTGTCATGCCGAGTCTCGGTTGTCTTCCTGAGTTAGTTGGAACCGGTGCTGCGGCTATCTCGTATGATCCAGGCGATCCGACCGGTCTACAGCGAGCACTTAAGGAAGCACGTGTGATTGATATCGACGCTGCTAGGACGGCGGCACTAGAACGAGACCGATTGCTTAATTGGAGCACGATTGCCAATCGCACGCTCGCTGCGTACGGTTTCACGAAGATGGAATTATGAGTTATGAATGAGCTTGGCCTACCTCAGCAACCTCTTGACCGGGCATTCCGGCGCCGTGCTGAACCCGCCTTCGCTGACGCGATGCAGGCTCTGCGTGATGAAGCGGACCTTGCTTTAACGAGTCCGCTTCGTCCCGAAAGTCGTAATGGCGGTTACTACCACAATTATTTCTGTCCCGATCACGCTGCCGAACTCACGTTCGATGAACGTAACTCCACACGTCACATTTGTCCGGTGGACGATCATGTGTGGTCTGGCGATCCTTTTGATGACGCATGGTTATGGACTGCGAATCGGCGCTTGGCGCAACGTGCATATCGACTGTCTTTGCTATGGCGGATTGAGGGTGATGCGGCACATTTTGACAAGGCATATGAGATATTGACGGAATACGCGGCGGTTTACCCTGATGTCCACAGTGGTCGTGATGCACCGAGTGTTGGGAAGATCACGTATCACGCGATGGACGAGTCCGTTTGGGCAATACCGGTTACCTGGGCGTGCCACTGGATCTGGCCGGATTTGGATGACGCCACGCGTGATTGTCTGCGTACACGGCTTCTAGAACCGGCGGCGGCCCACATTGACTCGCAGAGGGTCCCCCGCATCCACAACTATGAGAATTGGCTCAACGCAGCCTTGGCGACACTCGGAACGGCTCTTGGGAATGACGTATTGGTTGAGAGTGTTTTGGATGCAACCTATGGCGTGACTGACCAACTGGCTCGTGGAGTTTTGGATGATGGGCATTGGTACGAAGGTGCATCCAGTTATCACTACTTCACGTTGGGTGCCGTGCTTGCGTTTGCCCAAGCTCGTGAGGGATTACCCGGCGATCCACGCCAGGATCCAAGGGTTCGCCAGATGTTTGAGGCACCGCTCCGTATTGCGTATCCGGATGACTACGTGCCAGCGATTAACGATTGTTGGTATCACTCGCGTGTGACCGAGGAAGTCGGTCACGGTATACCATCGGGTCCAGCGTTCTATGAGGTGGCTACTGGGTGGTATGGCTCGGAGGAATTTGAGGCAGTTCTAACTCGGGCATATCAATTAGCGCCACGGACGACTATTGAGGCGTTGCTTTATGGAGCGGATCTATTTCCGCAAGCTTCATCGTCGCCTACGGTCGAGGCCAACGAAGCAGCTAGTGGGTTTGCTGTTCTTCGTCCTGAACTTCCGATTGGCTCTGCTGGGGAGTTATTGCTGAAATATGGCCATCACGGTGGAGGCCACGGTCATAGCGACAAGTTAGCGGTCAGCATATTTGGTGGTGGTGAGCGTTGGGGCGCCGATCTCGGTACTCCCGGCTACGGAATTCCGATGAACGAATCTTGGTACCGGCACACTTTGAGCCATTCGACGGTCATCCTTGAAGGTGAGGCCCAACCACCCGCGACAGGCGAGATGCGCCGTTTTCGTCCGGTGCGGGCGAACCCGTTCGGCATTATTGATGCGCAGGTTGTTTGGGAACAGGGGCCGTACGCGGCTGCGTACGCGCGCCGAATTATTCTCGCGCGCGATGGTTATTTCCTTGTCCTCACGCGCGTGGAGGTGCCCGTGGTACGACATGCCCACGTTGCGTTTCACCACGCGGGACTCATTGTGGATTGGCCTGTCAGCGGTGTTAGCACCGCCAATCTTCCTGAGAATGAAGCCTATGCTCATCTTAGCGACGTACTTGCATGGCCTCTGGACGAGTCGGTTGCCGTTAAGTTGGATGTTCCCGTGCAGGGCAAGGCCGAAGCATCATTGGTTGTTTCCACTGCTGCGATTCAGGGTGCGTCGCTCATCTCTGCTCGGTCGCCGGGAAACCCAGCGAGTGATCTTCGGTCTACTGTTCTCGTCAATGTGACGGCTGATGCTTTTTGGACTGCGACCGCTTTCGTTTATGGGGATGATACGGATGTGGTGTGGCAATCAGGTTCACGAGTCGATGGTCCGGACGGGGTTCTGGTTCGAGCGGGAGCACGAGAGGAACAGTGGGGGTTTATGAGCGATAGCAATGCGGAGTTTACTTATCCGGTGTTGGATGGTTGAAGTCGTGGCGTTGGCCGAATCTTTATGCCTGAAGAAAGTTGACGGCGGCTCGTGTCGACTGTACGGTCCATTGTTACTGTTACCGTGGACGGTAAGTAGTAATTGGGTTTGAACGGTGATGAGGTTTCTATTGACTGTCTCGCTAACAGATGGATGCGGCGGTGTTTAGTGTCCGCGATTGGTTTCGTGCAGCAACGCAAACTCTTGGTGTTTGAGGAGGCGCAATGACCGCAACCGATATGGCCACCCGGCCGGAGGGCGAATCTACCGGACGAGGGTTGTTCGGATGGACGTGGCGGGAGACCCGTGGTTTTCTCTTCGTGCTTCCATGGTTGTTCGGATTCGTTGTTTTTGTAGCCGGCCCGTTTTTCTTTTCGTTCTTCTTGAGCTTCATGCAGTGGCGCCTTGTAGGTGACATGAAGTGGATGGGTCTTGCGAACTATGTGCAGCTCTTATCGGGTGACGACACGCGATTTGTGCAGAGTGTCTACAACACTGCGTACTACGTGGTGTTCCACGTACCTGGGGTGCTAGTTATTTCGTTCGCGGTCGCCGGGTTGCTCAATCGGAAGGTCAAAGGTATTGCGATTTACCGTACCGCCTTCTATCTGCCGTCGATTACCACGGGTGTAGCGACTGCGGTTCTCTGGTATTGGGTGTTGCAACCAAACGGCTTGTTGAACAACTTCCTAGACATCTTTCTTGAGCCACTTGGTGCGCAAGCGCCGAACTGGCTTGGATCTACGACCTGGGCCATGCCGGGTCTAATCATCATGAGCTTTTGGTCGGTTGGGACCACAATGATTATTTATCTCGCTGGGTTGCAAGGCATCCCACAGCATCTATACGAAGCAGCGGAGATTGATGGAGCTGGTTGGTGGGGCAAGGTTCGGAACGTGACTCTTCCGATGATGACGCCCCAGATTTTTTTGACGCTCGTGCTGGCGGTGATTGGCTCGTTCCAAGTCTTCACTAGTGCTTTGATCATTACGGAAGGTGGGCCGGCAGACGCTACCTTATTCTTGTTGCTGTACTTGTACTGGAACGGCTTTCGCTTCTTCAAGATGGGGTATGCATCAGCGATTGCGTGGATTCTTTTCTTTATCATCTTGTTCTTGACGATTGTGCAATTTATGCTGGCGCGCCGTTGGGTCTACTACGAAGGCGAAAGGGCGTAAAAAGGGGGACGCATGGCTCAGGAAACCACAACTGTTGATCCAGCCGCTCCCTCCGGAGCTCCAGGTGGGGTTCGTGTTCGTACTCCCGGTCGAATTCGTGCAGCGCGGGCGGGTGGAAAACTCTCGACATATACGGTCTTGTGGCTTGGTAGCTTTCTTTACGCTATTCCATTCCTGTGGATGGTCCGCACGTCCTTCATGCGGCTCGATAAACTTTTCGAGGACCCGCCACAGATCTGGCCTGATCCCTGGATTTGGCAGAACTACATTGATATGTGGGAGACAGGCCCATTTGCAAATTGGATCGTTAACTCGTTGATCCTCGTTGCACTTGGAATGTTTGGCCAGACGTTGGTCAGTATTTTTGTGGCATTTGGGTTTGCGCGAACGCAATTCCCCGGTCGCAATCAGCTTTTCATCCTGATTCTGGCCACGTTGATGTTGCCGGGTCATGTAACGATCGTTCCCAAATTCATCATGTTCCGCCAGGCCGGATTGCTGGATAGTTTGTGGCCTGTGGCGTTGCCGGATCTCTTTGGTCAAGCCTTCTACATCTTTATTCTTCGCCAGTTCTTCTTAACGCTGCCAGTTGAATTGGATGAGGCGGCTGAGATTGACGGGGCGAATCTTTTACAAGTGCTGTTTCGTGTTGTGATTCCTTTGTCGAAACCAGCGATTGCGACCGTGGCTGTGTTCAATTTCATCAGCAAATGGAATGAGTTTTTTGAGCCGTTTGTCTTTATACAGACACCTGAGAAACTCACACTGGCGGTTGGTATTCGGTGGTTCCGGACCCAGTACGGCACTGAGTTTCAGATGCTAATGGCTGCATCTATCGTGTCTGTCGCGCCGATCATTATTGTGTTCTTCTTCGCGCAGAAGCAATTTGTGCGGGGAATTGCGCTGACTGGTATTAAGTCTTAGAGCACGTCATGTAACAACCTGGAATTCACTAGGTGGGAGCCATAGGCGCCCACCTAGCAGGTTGCTGTCGAAGGCTTGCTTCGCCACACTGGTCTAGTTAATTGACGAAGATCAAGACATTGCCAATGCAAGTTGCGTTTATTGCCGACGGATTCGGGATGGAATCACTGGCTGATGCACTTATTGCAGCGCCGGCGATTGAGCTCAGTGGCGTTGTATGTCCCGATGCCAAACTACGTGAACGGCTTGCCGTCACGTCTGATGTTCTTGTTACGCCAGATTTATCCACGCTACTGAACCAGAGAAGTGTTGACGTGCTCCTTCTGTACTCCAACGATGTTGAAGCAATCGTGGCGGCGTCAGCTGTAAAGTCGGATCTTCCGAGTGCAATCTTCGTGCACACCGCAGCGGGATCAGGTGTAAAGGTGTTGGGCGAACGTGAATCGGCCTCGGCTCTGCCAGATAGTGCTGTGCTTGCGCCATCGTTATTCGGGAAGCCGTATGGGCTAGTGCGAGCTTCGATCAATGAAAGGCGTGTCGGTTCACCAAGATTTATGCGCTGGACACGCTGGGAGCTTCTTGAGGGATCTTTACACCTTGAAGGCCTTCTCACGAACGAGTTGGTGGCAATCACGGATTAGATGGGTCGGGAACCGGTTACGGCTTATGCGGCCGGGCATGCGATACGTTCATCTACGATTGATTACGTCACGGCTACGCTTACGTTTCAACATGGTTTGACGGCCGTGGTGGATGTTGGTTCAGTTTCTGCTGGGGGTCGGCCGTTCAATCGAGCGATGCTGATTGGTGCTAACGGATCGATACACGTTGACAGTCATACACCGGCCGTTCTCCGTTTTGATGATGATCAGGCCTCGCCACTCGACATCGAGACGCCATTTGATGCGTACGTTCGTGCCGTCGAAGCGTTTATGGATAACGGCGATTGCCTTGATGGACAAGCGCTCGGGTTTGCAACTGCGACGACCGAAGCCATTTTCGGGTCGATCGAATCGGGTCGACCTGAGGATGTGAAGTTAAAGTAACGTCCTTGTCACGATGCGTTGATATTTGGAATGTACGCGTGGTTCGATCGAGTAATCATCTTCGATAAGTCCTAGTTGGGATTGGGCATATACGGTAGTGGTCCGCTGCCAGAAACCTCAGTGATTTCCACGATATTGTCTTCTGGATCACGCATATAAAGCACGCGTGACCACGTGTCGAACCAATCTACGGGTCCGCCAATGGACGGAACCCCGTAGATGCTCAGACGATCTAATATTGGATCTAGATCGTTAACAATGAAATGCACATGATTGGTTCCATGCGTGTTCGGACTTCGGGTGATCGCAGCCGATGGATGACGAACATATTTCAACAACTCTATGGCAGCTGGCCGATCCGGCGTTCCTAGGAAGACGGCGTCCAGTCGTACATTCGTTAACCCGAGCAGTTCGTCGATCTGTGGACCTTCACGGCTAATACGACGAACTTCTGTGAGTCCGAGCACTTCAATGTAGAAGCGTCTGACGAGATCAAGGTCTTGAACAACAATCCCTGTATGCCCAGCGTAGATTTCCACTTCGTGTGCCTCCTCTACAATCAGCAGGTTCCTAATATTCTGACAGCGGCTTTGACCACGGATGCTACAGTCGAAATGCTTGTTGACTCATCCGTTATACGAGTTCTGGTTGAACGAACGTTCTTATGAGATTTCCACCGATAGGCGGTTTAGGAACCATTCGATCGGATATGTCGGACGCCGACCAGCGAAACTATCAGGGCACGCGCGTGCGGTGCGCAAGAAACTTCGGGGCTAAACGACAGCTGGCATGTAGTAGGTTTGTGATCCAATGCCGCACGATCTCCTGATTCGCAACGCCACGATTGTGGATGGTTCGGGTAATCCATCTACGTCAGGAGATGTCGCGATTGACCGTGACCGGATGGTTGCTGTGGGTTCGGTGAAGGATCGTGCCATTAAGGAGATTGACGCAGACGGTCGTGTCTTGGCCCCCGGGTTTATTGATGTCCACACTCATTCTGATCTGATGTTGCTGCATTGTCCGGAGCATCAACCTAAGGTTCGCCAGGGTATTACCACCGAACTAACCGGACTAGATGGCATTGGCTACGCGCCGCTTGCGGCCAATTTACGACGACCTTTTCTGGATTACTTTGCGGCTCTTAACGGAGATCCAAGGGTCGATGGTGCTTGGGAAACGGTTGCAGGATGGCTGAAGGGCTTCGATCGTAAGGTTGCCGTAAATGTGGCTCATCACGTTCCACATGGGTGTGTTCGAGCTACGGTTATTGGTTGGGATGACCGTACGGCTTCGCCAGAGGAAATACAGCAGATGTGCCAGATCGTGGATGAGGCGATGTGCGATGGAGCCGTCGCGTTGTCTACCGGGCTTGACTATGCGCCGTGCTCATTTAGCGATACGGATGAGTTAGTCGCGCTTTCGTCGGTCGCAGGTCGATATGGGGCACCGTACGTTACGCACATGCGATACAAACTCGGGATGCGGGACGCCATACGGGAAACGTTTGATATTGGGCGTCGTGCCGCCTGCCCCGTACACATTTCGCATTTCAACAGTCAGGAAGGGCGCTGGTGGGTCAATCTCGAGGAGGCGGATCGTGGGTTGGCTTCCGGGGTCTCGATGTCGTTTGATACGTACGCTTGGCCCGCTGGTAGCACCCTGCTCCATTTCTCGTTTCCAGATTGGGCGATGGACGGCGGAGTGTCCCCAATGCTGGTACGGCTTGGGGATGCAACAGTTCGTGCTCGTATAGAGGCCGCTATGCGCGAAGATGTTGGTGACGGGTCGCACATTCGTCTCGCGTACATGCCATCGACAAAAAACAATCATTTGGAGGGTCTCACCGTTGACATAATCGCGTGTGAACGAGGAATTGCGCCGGAGGCGCTTGTTGTGGATCTTGTCAAAGAGGAACGAGGGCTCGCAGCGGCGGTGATCCACAATTCATCCACCGACAACGATTTCGAAATGCTAATGCGGCATCCAGCCCACATTTGTTCGACGGACGCTTTACTGACTGGCGGGTCACCTCATCCGCGAAGTTACGGTACCTATCCGAGATTTCTCGGGCATTTTGTACGCGACCGCGGTTCATTGTCCTTAGAGCAAATGATCAGCCATATGACGTCTGCTCCTGCTCGTCGTTTTGGACTGGTCGATCGTGGGCTTGTCCGGACTGGTATGTTCGCCGATCTTGTTCTATTCGATCCTCAGGCGGTGAAATCGAGATCGACGTTTGAAAACCCGAAGCAATACCCTGATGGAATTGACGTCGTTGTGGTGAACGGTCAGATTGTGATCGATCATGGGATCCACACGGGAGCGACACCTGGACGAGCTCTCCGTCGTGGTGTTCCGCCTGTCGCATGAGTTCAGTGTCACCTTCGCCGTCTGAACGAAGACCTCCAGAATATGTGGGAGGCGGTTGGATCTCGGGTCTCTGGTGGCGGTTTGTAAGGCGGCTTCTTTCACGGCGCTGTCCTGCGTGTAAAGGCTCAGGTATTGATTCCAAGCGTCCGTTGCTTCCAAGCCGACGTGATTCACGTTGTCCTCGTTGCTATGGCTTTGGACGGGTGGCCTTTCCTTAGTGAGTGCCAAGTTCAGGTAACGTTCCAGCGATCGACGCGGGAACTGTCGAGGTCTATTCGAGGCGCCCGTGGTTACACGGCCACGATGATTGCCTGGTAGTCGGTACCCGCGTGAGTGCCATAGGATTGCTGAACTGGCGCATCGAGCGGACCTTGCTGTCCGTATTCTCAACTGGTTTGTGTCAAACGATTCGTGAGCGGTTTCATTGCCGTGTGAGGCAGCTGGCGGTATGGTCGTGTAAGGGAGGCGCGGGATCCAGCGGTCATACGACCTTTAGCGCGACTGCGCGGAGTACAGCGCCATGTGTGGCATAGTCGGTTATGTAGGTGACGGGCCAGCTGTCGAACCCATTCTCGCTGGCCTGCGTGACCTCGAATACCGGGGTTATGACTCAGCCGGCCTTGCGGTTCTTGGTCCGATGGGGTTTACCGTCCGACGTCGTGCTGGACGTATTGAGGATCTGGCTGATCTTATCGACAGAGAGACTGTTGCTGGCAACACAGGCATTGGGCATACGCGCTGGGCAACACACGGAGCTGTGACCGACAACAATGCCCACCCACATACAGATGCCACGGAGCGGATCGTTGTAGTCCATAACGGGATGACAGACAACGTGACGGAGTTGCGTGAGGCGTTGATTGCGGAAGGGCACACATTCGCTTCTGAGACCGACACTGAAGTTATCGCGCATCTCATTGGTATTGAATATGACCGTGGCATGTCTCTTACGGAATCAGTTGGGCGTACTTTGCGGCATCTTGCTGGAGCTCATTCGTTGGTTGTTCTTTCCCAGGACCAACCGGAGCTTATTGTTGCTGGACGTATTGGATCAGCGGGTGGTCTAGTCGTGGGACACGGTCCAAGTGGAGGATTTTTGGCATCCGATCTTCCAGCCGTGGTTCGGCATACGAGAGAGATTCAAGTCGTACAGGCGAACGAGGTCGTGGCTCTGGGTCGTGACAGTGCGGAATTCTGTGATCTGGAACAACAGACGATTCACCGGCGCTCCATGTCGGTTCCTTGGAATCCCATTGCTGCGTTGAAGGCGGGGTATCGACATTTCATGGACAAAGAAATCCACGAACAACCGGAGACGCTCGCCGATACTATTCGCCCACGTGTCACAGTCGATCCGGCGAGGCTCAGACTAGATGAATTTGAATCTCCAATTGATGCTGGGGAAATCGATCGGACCATCATTGTTGCTAGCGGAACGTCATTCTTTGCTGGAATGATTGGCGCTCGCTATATCCAAGATATTGCGGGCATGCCAGCCTCAGTCGAGGTTGCATCTGAATTTGCGTATGCACCTGGCCCATTATCGGCTCGTACGCTTGTGATTGCGATTTCGCAGTCAGGAGAGACCGCTGATGTTTTGATGGCTGTTCAACGTGCGCGTGATGCTGGGGCTTCGGTTGTTGCGCTCGTAAACAAAGAAGGAAGCGAGCTCACTCGAACTGCTCAATCGGTGCTGTACTTGCATGCTGGTCCAGAAATTAGTGTTGCCGCGACAAAGACGTTCGTTTCAGAGATTGGCCTGTTGTATTTGCTCGCCTGTCAAATCGGGGTGGGTCGCAAGGTGCTGTTGCCCGATGATCTAGCACGGAATGTTGCTGATATTGCTCATGCGCCGATCGGCGTTTCGCGTGCCTTGGACACTGAACAGCAAGTAATGCAACTTGCTCGTCGCTACCATAGATTCACAAATTTCTTGTATATGGGTCGCGGCCTTGCACACGCGGTTGCATTGGAAGGTGCTCTCAAGTTAAAAGAAATTTCCTACATTCATGCGGAGGGGTTCGCGGCAGGTGAACTCAAACATGGGCCTATAGCGCTTGTCGAGCGAGACACGCCCGTCGTTGCTGTTGTTCTGGATGACGCGACGAGAGCTAAAACCCTGAATGCAGTTGCGCAGATTCGTTCTCGTGATGGCCGTGTGATTCTTGTCGCCTCCGAAGGGGATGATCTCGATCCTGATTTGACTGAGGACGTAATCCTTATACCGCGCACCTCGCCTTTTATAGCACCAATGATTGGTGTCGTTCCCTTGCAGCTCTTTGCATATCACGTTGCGGTGTTACGTGGATTAGATGTCGATCAACCGCGAAATCTTGCAAAGTCGGTCACGGTGGAGTGAGGACGTGGTCAACTTGGTGCTATTTCCTAATGAGTGAACAAGCGCGGGTTCTTGCCCGATCCGTTGCGATGATCGGAATCGTGGTTCTGGTTGCGGTAGTCGTCCAGAACACTAGTTCTTCTTCGGCACACAGTGCTCGTAATGCGCGCATTCAAGAGCTTCGGGCGGAAATTACGAGAGTTGAGCAAGAGAATGTGGGTGTGCGGCAGCGATTGACCTATGCCAAGTCGCTCCCATCTCTTCGGGAGATAGCAAAACGGGATCTTGGACTCGTTGATCCCGGTGATCGCGCAATCGTTATTCTTGATGAGCTTAAGGAACCGCCACGTATTCGGAGATCTGTTATTCCGGTCGTGCCAACGATTGATAAGCCGCCGATTGAGTTTGGACACTTCCATGCTTGGATGGGTGTTTTTTCGGGTTCATGATTGTGAATCGATACGGGTCGTAGACTACTTGTTCGATGCGTGTACCAATTGTTCGTGTAGACACTTCTCTGCCCTTGCCCACTTATGCGACTGAGGGTTCTGTCGGATTCGATTTCATTACACGAGTCACTACGACGGTTGAACCCGGTGGGATGGCGCGAATCCCGGGGAACGTCATCGTGGCCACACCTCCTGGCCATATGTTGTTGGTAGCAGTTCGTAGTAGCACTCCACGTCGTACCGGTCTTCGTCTATCGAATTCGATAGGAATTATTGATCAGGATTACGCTGGATCCGAAGATGAAATCCATATTGATGTGTGGAATCCCACCGATCGTCCAGTAACCGTCGATCGTGGCGACCGAATCGCTCAAGGAGTTTTTGTGCGAGTTGCGAGAGTGGACTGGGAGGAGCGCGATGCGTCTTGCGGGCCGACACGCGGTGGATTTGGAAGCACTGGTTAGTCGGCCGGAAAACCGGCGTGTGGTTGGATTTGTGCGCGACGCTGTGTATACGGCAACGGTTGAACGAGCGGGTCTGACGTCGCTTGATGTGATTGCTGTGGCCGTGTCGGGTGGACCAGACTCTATGGTCCTGTTGGATGCTCTAATTGCTGCGGGAGATCGTGGTGGACCATCCCTGCATGTGTTGCACTTGGATCACAGTTGGCACGATGCGAGCGCCGAAGTTGCGATGAAGGTCAGCGCCGTATGTCAAGAGCGAGGAATTCCAATTACGACCGAATGTGTCCCGTCGCACGGTCGACTGAACCGCGAATCTATCGAAATGGCTGCGCGACGAGTTAGACGCGCTTTTCTCGATCGTGAAGCAAGACGGATCGGTGCTGTCCGCATCGCGACTGGTCACCAAGCTGATGATCAGGCCGAGACTGTTTTGATGAACATGGCCCGTGGCACTGGATCTGTGGGTTTGCGGGGTATGCGATCCGATGATGGATGGGTCTTGCGTCCTCTCCATGGTGTGCGACGTGCGGATATCGAGTCTTATGCGGGTGCAATTAATCTGAACTACTACCGCGATCCGGCAAATGACTCTTCAGATTTCCGTCGCAATAGGGTGCGACACGAACTCATCCCGCTAATGGAGGATATTTACCCTGGAGCAAGCCGAGCGTTGACTAGGGCTGCCGCGCTTATGCAAAGCGAACGTGAACCGATAGTCCGAACAGCTGTAGGTGTTCGGATGCCGGTGGCGCCTGACAGGAATTTTGTGCCTGCGGGTCCGTTGCGACCCAGTCTCCAGTCGGTTGTTCGATCTGATGAGCATGCAACGCGGCAAATAGGGGCTGCTACTTGGCGAGTTCTAGGGCAGGCGCTACAACAGAATGTCTCTGGTCGATGGATTCAACTCCCTGCTGGACGCTGGGCCTTTGTTCGTGATCGTGCGATTGCCTTGTATTCGGAGCGTGTTGCCGATCCGGTGATCGAGAATCCCATCCCGATCGAGGCACCCGGCAGCGTAAAGCTTTCTGTTGGTCGTGTGGTTGTTGGGTGTGACTCAGGAGTAAGTGGGTTCAGTCATGCTCCTCGAGCACACGTGATGGCTGTGCCTCCACCTGAAGCCAAACTGGCGATCCGTACGCCGAGAAAAGGCGATCGGTTAATTTCACCTATCGATGAATGTGCGCATGAGCTGCTCCGATTCCTTGGTAGGCGGCGCGTGCCTGCCGCGTTACGAGCAGGTACACCGATACTAACGATCGATGATGAGCCCGCATGTATCCCAGGTCTCGCTGTGGGTTTTAACTTTCTTCCCTCGATCGGAGCGTCTGAAGTACTTACTGTTTCGGTGGAGTGGGCGCCTTTGAATTCTAAGGAGGCTGCAGAAATAGTGGATTCTGACGGTGGTGTAATGGGAACATATCTTTAGGGATAAATTGATACTTTTGTTGCGGGCACAGATTAGGGTATTAAATAGAGTGTATTTCTACCTTCTGCGAATCTTGTTCCTTTCATGTTTGGACGAAAGGGCACCGATAGATGGATAGCCGGCTGGTTCGCAACGGTTTCATGTATATAGCGCTAGCTGTCGCGGTGTTGGTTGTGCTCTTTGTCGTGTTTAACCCCGGTACACGCGAACAGAGCGTGCCTATATCAACTCTGCTCGCGGAAGTTCAGGGCTCGGCTGAACGTGGATCGCGTCCCCAGGTGCGAGTTAGTGGATCGCGTGTTTCAGCGAATGTCGACGGTCGGGCGATGGTTGCTGTGGTTGATGAGAACTTTTCGATAGGTCGCGAGCTGGCGGCGCGTGGCTTGAATGCCAGCGGTGAGCAGGTTGCCGTCGAGTTTGATGAGCCGAGTAATGCACCCACAATTATTAGCATCCTTACATCGGTGTTACCTCTGTTGATTTTTGTTGGTTTGCTGATATTCATGATGCGGCAGGCGCAAGGTTCCAACTCGCAGGCATTGAGTTTTGGCAAGAGTCGTGCGCGTATGGTGACTGCTAACCGGCCGAAGGTCACGTTCAAAGACGTTCAAGGCGTTGATGAGGCCAAACAAGAACTGGCGGAGGTTGTTGAATTTCTGAAGTACCCGGAGAAATTCACGAAGATTGGTGCGGAGATTCCGAAAGGAGTCCTTCTAGTTGGCCCACCAGGTACTGGTAAGACCTTCCTTTCGAAGGCGGTTGCCGGGGAAGCCGGTGTGCCC
>CAYRCL010000007.1:0-21048 GCA_964422795.1 uncultured Chloroflexota bacterium | reverse complement strand
TACCGAGAAGCAACTCCTGCTCGCCCACATCCGCGTCGGTAAGGGTCCGCGCATGATTGCCGCCCGCCCTGATTTCACCCGGATCTACGCCATGGCCGCTGACGACCAGCAGGTCGATGTCATCTACCAGCAGGACTGGGCTACCAACCACCTCACCATCACCTCGACCGTCGAAAACAGCATCTCGCTCCCGTCCGTGCCCGTCGGTCTGTTCCTGCGCATGACCTCCATCGGCCTGCGCAGCCGCGACAGCGCAAAGCGCAGCAACTGCACCGGATCTTCCTCTTCTGGGTCGGGGTATGTCGCCTGCAATCAGAATTACTCGATCGGCAAGAAGCGATAGCCCAACAACTCGCAGTGACGTTGGTCAAACACCACAGCCCAACCAGATTTGTGGTGGTTGTGGTGCGAAAAAGACACCGCTGCTTTCATACCAGACGTGTGGAGACCACCTCCTGCACAACACACACTTCTACCACGGCGGGCCGCCGGCACTCATTGATGTCACGCCATCACCATAGACATATCAGCTGATACGGTGACTGGCGCTCCGGTTTCCACGGCCTCAAACACGACCGAGAGAGATCGACTTAGCTATCGAGAACACCGTCAGAGACTCACAATCACCATGCTTGCTTGACTGCTATTCGAAATACAGTGATAGCTGATCATCTTCTATCTCAAAACCTAACCCAGGCCGACTTGACGGTACTGCAACTCCATTTTCTGGATCGACGTGTCCTGGAACCATGTTGTTGAAGCTGATGGGTACCCCTGGCGCAGTACCCAACCAGTATTCGGCTCCTTCTATCGCAGGCAGGGCCAAGCAGGCGTGCAGACCCATTGGGGTGTTAGCACCCAAATGCGGGTTTACTCGCAATCCTGTGGCTTCGGCAATATGGCATATCTTGACCAGCTCAGTTATACCGCCACACCACTGCACATCGGGCTGCAGAATATCCACAAGACGTCCGGATGCCAGTCTCATGAATTGGTTAGCACGATGATGATCTTCCCCGGTAGCAAGTATCGCGTAGGGAACTCTTCGTCGAAGTTCTACATGCCCCTCATAATCGTCAGGAGGCAACATTTCTTCGAGCCAACGCAGATTAAATGGACGTAGTCGTTCTGCTGTCTTTACTGCATATTCGAGATCGAACGACATAACGGGATTGAAAGCTATGTCAGCTTGATCCCCGACAATGGCCCTGGCCTTAGCGAACTTAGCTTCCATCTCTTGAAGCCCCTGTTCGCCATCGTCAGCGGACCAGGGACAACTCATCTTGAATCGTTCAAATCCGAGTTCTTTTGACCAATCGATATCGTCGCTTGTCGCATAGCATTTGACGTATTCCCTAGAGGGTCCACCCAAGAGGCTATAAACCGGCTGCTTGAGGATGTTGCCTTTTAGATCCCAGAGAGCTGCGTCAATTGCGCTTATAGCCCGAGCTATTGATCCACCTATTAGTCCGGCACTTGCTCTCCACATGATGTCGCTAAGGGCTTCTGTGCTGAGGGCACTACGTCCTACGAGCAATCTGGACAAATGGGTTTCGATAATGGTGGCTGTCACGTCGGCGTTTGGAGCAAACCCTAAACCACGTGTACCGTCTTCTGCCGTTATCGCGACCCAAACGTCTCCAGATTGTGGTGCCCACTCCGTTTTGTTCTCATACCAGTGTCTATATCGATTCATCTGTGACCCGCGACGGGTTGTGACATCCCACGACTTTCTCGAACCCTCAGGGATAACCTGTTCCGAGTTGGCGAGGCGAAGCGTCTGAATCGTCGATATATTCATAATCGAATTGAGCTGGTTACCATATTCATGGTCGTTCTAGAACTCGGGCTTTCGTGAACCCTAGTGCATGTGGTTGTTTAAACAGCTAATGTTTCCTACACATGGATCTGCTAAAGACCTGCCCTGCATGACCACATGGACATCCAGTAAATACGCTATTCCTAGTCCGTCGGTCGAATCGACTGAGTTTAGGACGTTCGGGTCCGCCTGCCATAGCGGTATCACACAATGAGAAATGTTGAAATTACGGTTAGCCGGTCATCCGATACACCAGCCCACAGCACTAAACGAACCAATGTAATCAAATGGTCAAGATCAATCCGACTGTACGGCGCAGACCGAAGAGGATCCACTGTCACTGATGATCAACCCTAAGATCGTTGCGCCAGAAAGCGCGATGTTGCTCCCCGTAAACACCGTGCCACGCCGGGCTAGCGGATGAAGGGCACGCAACCAACTGGAATTATCCTAGGTGCCGGACGCGGTAAGCGCCTCATGCCACTGACTGAGAACACGCCCAAGTGCTATGCCGAGATCGGCGGACGAAGGATTCTCGACTGGATCCTCGAAGCACTGTACTCGGCAGGGATCGACCAGATCATCTTTGTCGGTGGCTATCAGATTGAGCGAGTGCGCAGCGACTATCCCAATCTCGAGTTCCGCGAGAATTACGCGTGGGACACTACCAACATGCTGGCCTCGTTGTTTTGCGCCGAGGACATAATGGATGCGCCGTTTGTATGCAGCTACGCCGACATCCTGTACCGACCAGCAATTGTTCGCCGACTCATTGAAAGCTCACACGACATCACGCTCGCAGTGGATACCCATTGGGCCACTCGCTACACCACGCGAACTCAACATCCACCGGATGACGCGGAAAAGGTCACAGCCATGAAGGATCGGATTACGCGCGTGAGTCGCACGGTTCCGAACGACGCGGCAGCAGGGGAATTCATCGGAGTCTCCGTCTTTTCAAAAGAGGGCGCAGCTGCCCTGCGCGAAGCCTGGCGTCGAACAAGTACAGGCGAGCTTCAGTTAGCGGATCACCCATCTTCGGCCTACCTGATCCAACTGCTCGACGCCATGCTGCAGGGCGGGACTCCAATCCATCTACTCGAGACCGCCGGCGAATATATGGAGGTCGACACCCAGGAAGACTACCAACTGGCCCAGGAGCACTGGCAATGAGCCGAGATCGGCCATTGTTTATGTCAAGTGTTGTGGGGTCCATGCCACGCCCGACATTCGTCCGTGAGCTGATCAGGCCCGGTGTGTCCAAGCAGATGGGCACCGAGATCTACCGCCGCTACATGGATGCCGCCTGCACCTATTGCATCGCGATGCAAGAGGCTGCTGGACTTGACGAAATCACCGACGGGGAATGGCGACGTCCCAGTTACATCGGTGTCATCGCTGACATCTGCGAAGGTTTCGAACGATCCACGATCGATGGACGTCCATGGACCACGGTTATTGCTCCCATCACTGCCGAGAACCCAGGCGTGATCGCACGCGAGATCCAATTCGTGCGCGAGCACACAGATCGGAGAGTGAAAGCCACCTTACCGTCGCCGTACCTGCTGGGCCAACGGATGTGGAACCGCGAACGCTCGTCCCAGGCATACCCCACGCGCGAGGCCTTCATGCATGCGCTGGTGCCCATCCTGAACCAGGAACTACGCCTCGTACGCAATGCCGGTGCCGATGTGGTGCAAATCGACGACCCCCACCTCTGCCTATTCGTAGACGACCAGGTGCGTATGAGCTATGCCAACCCAGAATTGCAGGCGGATCTGGCAGTCGAGCTAATCAATGGGGTACTCCATGATGTCGACGGGATCGATACAGCTATCCATCTCTGTCGGCGCAATCGTGGACGTGCAGGCTGGGTCGGCGAGGGAGGCTATGATCCAATTATGCGCCAGCTGCGAGCGCTAGCTGTGCACCAGTACATCCTTGAATTCACCATTCCCGTCACGGGCGATCTTGATGTCTTAGGACAATTGCCGGACAACCGCCTGATCGGGTTAGGGTGCGTGGACGTACGCGCCGAGAATATCGACACGCCTGAGGAGATCGTAGTGCGCGTTGAGCAGGCACTCGCTCACGTGGACAAGCAGCGTTTGAGCCTGAACCCTGATTGCGGATTCGCGCCTGGTAGTGCAGCCGAAATCCCCATAGACGAGGCCTATGCCAAGCTCACCAATGAGGCAGCCGCTGCCCGCATGTTGCGCGACAAGTACAGTTGACAAGTACGAATTCTGTCCCACAGGCAGAAGGGAGGCACCGTTGTGAGCCGTGAGCCAGTTCGTCTCGCCGCCCTCGGCGCCCAGCACGGTCACATGCCGGGCAAGCTGCGCTGGTTGCGGGATTTGGACTCGATCGATCTTGCTGGTGTCTATGAACCCAACCCGACCGTACGGCAGACGAATGAAACCGAACCCAACGCCGCGGGTGTTCCGTATGTGCCCCACATCGACACCATCCTTCGGGATACATCGATCCAGGGCATCGTGATCGGCGGCGCTGAACTCGAGAACCCTGCCTACGCCCGTCGCGCACTACAGGCCAGGAAGCATGTCCTAATGGAGAAAGCTTGTGGCTGGACCCACGCCCATGTCGATGAGCTGACCAGCCTAGCTGAGCGCAACGGCTTGTTGTTCCAGATTGGGTGCAATCACAGGCTCAGGCCGCATTTTCGTCGGGTGCTGGATATGGTCGCGTCTGGAGACTTTGGTGACGTGTATCGAATTCGCGCCCACATGTGTGGAGCCTACGAACCGGAAAGTATCAGTCCTTCGTACTTCAAGGGCGGGATTTTCTACAACCTCGGGCCTCACGCTTTAGATCTGACTATGGCTGTGTTGGGCGTTCCAACCACCGTTCATCCCTTCCTCCGAACCGAGCGGTTTACCGATGCTGCCTTTGTGGACAACGCCACTGTGGTTCTTGAATACCCGGCAGCAATCGCCACGATCGAGATCAGCTGCCTCGAAACCGAGCAACAACGCCCTCGGAGTTTCGAGGTCTACGGTTCGAAGGCCCAAGCCATCGTGTCGCCATGGAGTCCGGTGGGCGATCGGTCCGCCTCGGTCGCTATCCATACCGGTGGAGTTGAGACTGGTGAAGCCGGCTGGCACGTACACGGCGCTGTCGGCGACGCACACTTTCTTGCTGACATCAACGAGTTCGTTGGCTGTATTCGTGGTGATCGACAACCCCGCTTTGACTACGCCCACGACCGGGCCGTCCATCACACGCTCATGGACATCTGTGGTGAGTCAGACTTTCCAGAGCAGTCCGTCTAGACCCCCAGGCTCAGCGCTCTTATCCGTTGGATATACCTATGTGTATCTAGCACGTGTAATCGATTGATCACCACGTTAGACGTCGAGTACGCCGTCAGATGGTACGATTGACCCGCTTAGATGCAGCACTGAATTTGCCAGATGCAGCACCGCTTACTCATCCTACTCACAATCCTTTGCGTCGTTATGGTCACCGCGTGTGGTGCCGACACCAGCGCCGACACCAGTGCTGACGCCAGTGGCGGAGATTTCCTAGATCCCCACAAAATGACTGGCAAGGATGCCTCGCAGGGTGGCGACTTTGCCTGCTCCTACATGGGGAAAGGTGATCGTGGAAAAGAGGAGTGTAAGGACGAGGCGGAAAAATCGGAGCTGAACCTCAGCTGTAGCCTTGATACGGCGCAACTGTTGGTGACGTGCTCAGCTTCCGGCATAGCAGGAAACTGGTACCACTGGTGGACCGGAGATGCATCAAATCCAAACCTTGACGTCGTACTCAAAGAAACGGAAAAAGATGGCGTCGTAAAGGTGGACTCGGGTAAATCGGATTTAGATAAGAATACTCGTCAGCCCAACACTGACATCTCGGTCACCGATGGGATAGGAACGTTCTCATTTACGATCAAGGCCGCACGATCAGACCTGAGCGTCAGTATGGAGGAATGCGTTCAAAGTCAGTTTGGCGGAACAACGGGCTGCCGAACGGCAACAACAATCACTGAATCGAAATAACCTCAGCGCTGAGACCCAACCCCTACCAAGGATTTAAGGGATAGGCAGCCACGAACAAAGCATCTGGTTCAACAGAAGAGAGTGGCTGGTCGATTCCCGATGGACCTTCAGAGATCACGCCCGAATGGCTGAACGGCACACTGCAGTGTGCCGGAACCCTTGGAACGAGTTCGGTAGCATCCGTCGAGATCGAGCCTACGACGTCTCCACCAGGATTGTTGAGCCGATTGAGTCGAATTCGCATCACCTACGACCATCAAAACTCCAGTTCACCCACAACACTCATCGTCAAGTTCCATCCTCCAGAGCCAAACCTTCGAAAGTTCGTATACGAGGCCAATGCAACCGAGGCTCGGTTCTACTCGGAAATAGTTCCACAGTCCAAGCTCCGGACACCCCGTGTTTACTACAGCGCAATCGATCAGCACTCGTACAAATTCGTGCTCGTGTTGGAGGACCTCACTAATTACCGGATCGTCGACGACATCGAGGGCTGTTCACCGGAGGACGCTGCCACCGCGGTGCAAAACCTCGCGGCATTTCATGCAATCTGGTGGTCCAATCCCGATCTTGAACGGATGGACTGGCTCAAACCATTCGACCGCTCCTTCAGTCTCGAACTTCTGGGAAAACCAGCGGCCACATTTGCAGGCCCGCTGCCCAAGGTGATCCGAGAGATTGCGCAACGCGTGCAGGTTCACTATGGACATCTGTTCGAGATGCAGTCCCGCCCCCCTCTGACCATCGTGCTCAACGATGTGAAAGCCCGCCACATGTTCTTTGGCACCAATAGTCAAGCGGATGAGTTCGCGATTGTTGATTTTCAACTTGTGGCCCTAGGACGTGGCCCGCTCGACCTATCCCGATTCTTTGGCAGCAGCCTCCGGCCAGAAATCCGACGGACACATGAGCTGGACCTTCTCCACATGTACTACGACGTTCTAACGGACCATGGTGTAACGGGATACACGTTCGAAACGTTGTTCAATGATTACCGTTTCGGCCATTTGCAAAATCTTGTCGACTTTATGGCTATAGAAGCTCAGGGTCTTCAAGAACGCGGGGGATCGAAGCTCAAGCAGATTCAACAGGAGCAAATCCAACGCTACACTGCATCGATTGTCGACCTCGATTGCGCCGAATTGCTCCCCGCATGAGCGGTCTGGGCACAAGCAGACCCTACCCCCTTCAGGGCTACAATCAGTGCCACGTTGGTTTATCAAGCAGTGGCATTGGAGAGACCTTGATACAACACTACATCCCAACCCATGTAGCAAAACAGACGTGACGCGATGATCTCGGGTCACCGACCAATCAGTCCGTGGGTAAACCCGGTCACTCGAGCCCTGCGTGAGGGCCAAGTTTGTATTGGAGCCTGCAGTATTGGATTCGCGAGTCCGCCCGTGGCACAGGTATTCGCGACTGCTGGATTCAGTTGGTACTACGTAGATATGGAACACGGTCGCCTTGACTATGAGGACCTCGAACACATATGCAACGCCTCCAAAGCCGCTGGGATCATCCCGGTCGCTGGACCAACCAGTATTGATGATCACCTCGTCACACGCCCACTCGACTCAGGAGCAATGGGCGTAGTCGTCCCGCATGTAGAAACTGCCGCTGAGACAGAGCAAATTGTCCAATGGACGCGCTATCCACCGATCGGCGCACGAGGCCTCTTGCCACGGGGTGTTTTCAACGCGTTTGAGCGGGTCGACACCGTCGAGTGGATCGAAGCCCAGAACCGTGAGATCTTAGTTGCCGTAAAGGTCGAGAGCACCACCGGGATTGAAAACATCGACGAGATCGCAGCAGTACCTGGACTCGATGCCATCTTGATCGGACCCGGTGACCTATCACTAAGTATGGGTATACCGGGGCAAACCGATCATCCGGACGTTCATGATGCAATCTTGAAGATGCTCCAGGCTGTGAAACGCGTCGGGATTGCCGGTGGTCCACACACAGGGCGAAACGCGAAAGAGATCGCAAATTGGGTCGAACAAGGCGCCACGTTCATGGCAGTCACAAGTGACAGCAGCCTGCTCTACGAAATCTCAGCCGAGACGGTGCGGGAAACAAGAGAGCTCTTGGGTAATCGACTGCTCTAGCAGATGTCCTAACGTGAAAGCCCGTGGACTGGTGATATCAGGATGAATTCTTCATGAGCGCCTTGCGAGACCCCCTTGATGCAGGTTTGACATTGCCTGACCGGGTCTCCCCATCACGAACACTCGGCACGGTCAAACTACAGGCTGGAGAACCTTCCGTTCTTGCCAACCTAGAAGGCCCAGGCTGCATACGACGGATCTGGATTGCGATGAGTCGAGGCACTAGCCCCGAAGTACTGCGCCAGATAATTCTGAAGGTGTGGTGGGATGACGCTGAAGAACCCGCTGTTGAGGCCCCACTACCAGACTTTTTCGGAATGCTGCATGGGCTACTGCACTACCCGTTGAACTCTCGATACCTAATTTCCCAAAGCCAGAGCGGGGCAACCTCGGTTTTCCCAATGCCGTTTTCCAAGCGGGCACGCGTTTCGCTCGAAGCCGGACCTGAAGCTGAAGGGCAATTCGTGACATGGCATTTGGACTGGCACCGTTACCGCACTGGCGCATTACAGGAAACGTTTCGATTCCATGCTCAATTCCGGCGTGAGTTTCCGTGTAAGGCATTTGGTCCGGGATACCTGATCCTCGATGCTGTAGGTCGAGGCCGTTTCCTGGGGTTCGTCTACGGCGTGCGTCTCTACGACGACCGTTCTCGCTGGTCCCACGCCGGCGCTGAAAATATTTATCTTGCGAACGATGCCGATGCCCCTGGCGGAGCTTTTTCTCACTTGCGCGGAAGTGGAGGCGAAGACACGTTTGGCGCAGCATACGGTGGGGTGCTGCATTCCCCAAGCACGCATCTCGACCAAGGCATACCGTATTACGTGCATGAAGACTCGGGTCCAGCCTTAGCCCGCCATCGCTTGGCTGCCTACCGGTTCTTTACCCATGACTCGATCACTTTTGATCGAGCGATACAGGTGCATTTCGGTTGTATGGCGAATGACATTTGTAGCACCGCGTATTGGTATCAGGATCCACCACACCGCCCCTTCACCTCACTTCCGCCCTGGGGCGCACTGGCGGCCGGAACCGAAACTACCCGTACCGACGACTTGAAACTGCTGGGAGGAACTCCAACGTGGTGGGTCTGCGGACCATTCCATCCGAGTGTGAGAGATACCACGGGTGCGTTGGCAGCCGAACAACATGTTCCTGACCCAGAGCAACGGTACCCTGAAAACGGTTACCCAAAGGATTCCCCGTGGAATCGGGCTGGCCGATCCGGAGCCTGCTGGGAGCATGTTCGAGATATTCATGGGTTCGTCGACTTCTCTAGGGTATTTGTGCTGCCAGAACTTGACGATAAACGGTCGCGCCCCGCTATGGGTCTTGCTGAAACGGAGTTGGTGGCCCCTGTAGAAGGTGCCGTTGACCTGCACGTGGGGTGGGTTGGTGAACTTCGGATTCAGATCAATGATGGTTTATGGCAATCCATTGGTTCACACCCATTGTTTGACACGGTTGTTATTCCTGCCGATCTACGGAAAGGACCGAATCGAGTTCGGATAACTCTTTTGTGCCCAAGCCCCGCTAGCGGATCCACGAGTTTTGCTTGGGGTTCTTGGGTATTCGCTTTACGGGCGGTCCTGGCGAATGGGCAGACGATAAACAACGATTCGCCAATGAACGGTACACTCGACACAAGCAAGTGATAAAGAACGTCGCAAAGCCAATCCAACGTTTTCGCCGCAGATCGATACTGGCGGTCGGTCTAACCACGCTCGCCGTATTTGGAGCCGGTGTGGGCGTTGCTATGGCCAGTTCAACAACTGCAGACATACGTACAGCCAAGAAGCTGTCAATCGGTAAGGCCCACGGACGGGCGAAGCTAGACCCTGAAGCCATCAAACATCGGTTGACAGTCCTAGTTGAGTCCGGCGAGATCACTCAGGAACAAGCCAATGTACGCCTCACGCGTTTACGCCAACGGTTGGACGCCCTTAAGGCAAAGAAGTCCAGCGCACTAACCGATGAGGAGATCGAAACCAAACTGCGCACGGCTATCAACGCCGGGAAGCTTACAGAAGACCAAGCACGCGATAAGCGTCTTGAATACCGTCGGTGGTTGCACGCCGGTAAGCCAAAGAAGCCCAGTACGCTAACCGATGAGGAGATCGAAGCCAAACTGCGCGCGGCTCTCACCGACGGTGAGATTACCGAAGAGCAGGCACGCAAAAAGCGTCTCGAATACCGTCGGTGGTTGCACGCCGGTCAGGCAAAGAAGTTCAGCCCACTAACCGCTGAAAAGATCGAAGCCAAGCTTCGGACCGCAGTGGAGAACGGTGAGCTAACTCGCGAGCAGGCCAGTGCGAAGCTGCGGGAACTTCAAACGCGCAAGCACCTAAAAGATGGCGCGAAGAAGTAACGACTAAACTTAGCGTTTAGTGCGTCGATTGCTAGCCATGACCGACCGTGCATTGCACCCCAGGGTTAGCTACGCTGTCCCGAAGCAAGATTAACCTGCTGTGGTTGATCGAGGCCCTGGTCCTGACCCCACTCCACCCGCCTGAAGAATCGAGCGACTTCACTGCGAATAGTGCACCTGAACGATGTGACCTCTGTCGAGACACCATTCCCCGGTATCACAAGGAAGACCCTCGCATACGGCGATCGAATGCTGGCGATCCAGACCATCCTCCCGAAAGACACAACCGCATCGCTCCATTCCCATCATCACGAGCAACTCAGCTTCTGCATCAAGGGCCGCATCGAGGTTTCGATGGAGGGTGAAACTGCCATTTGCGAAGCCGGCGGATCGTGGGTCGTTCCAGGAGACGTCGAGCACGCTGCCCAAGCACTCGAGGACTCGTTAATACTCGAGGTGTTTAGCCCAGTACGTGACGAATTCATCGACTAGAAGATCGGCCACCACGGTTTCCGTTTATCGGCCTACGATCCGTATAACCGTCATCGGGTGACCGCATTCGAGCCCCACGTAGCTTTGGGATACGCCACGGATCCACAACTGATCGGGAATACGCTCCACAAGGTTCTCCATCGCTACCGAACCCCGCCGGAACGCGAAAGTAGTGGATCGGAAGTCAGTGGAAGCCGCACCTGATCACCCGTATACCAGGACGCATATATGGCCAGAATCAGCTCCAGTGAAGCTCGGGCCGAACCTGGGGCAACCAAGGGGTCTCCGTCTTCCTCGATGGCCCTCAGAAAGTCAGCCAGCTGCGCCTGATGAAAAAACGCTCTTTCAGTCTGGGCTTCATCGTCCCAGTTGGAGTTGCCCTTCAAGCCTGGCACGTTCCACAAGCTGGTAAACCCCGCACCGCTCTCGTCGCGCTCACATATCCCCACGCTGCTCCCGTTGTCTCCGTGCAGATGAATCTGCGCGTCGCCCGGTGGATCCACACACAGAGTGGCAAGCAAACAACCCAACGCCCCACTGGTGAAATTCAGCGTGGCTGTCACAGTATCCTCAACCTCCACGTAGGCGTGCATGAAGTTCGCGGCACGTGCATACACGGACTCCACAGGCCCCATCAGCCAGAGAAACGTATCGAGGGCATGCACGGCCTGGTTCATCAGCACACCACCACCATAGAGATCCCAGCGGCCACGCCACGGCGCCGATTCATAGTACGCGCGATCGCGCCACCACTTCACCATGCAATCGCCCAAGATCAGTCGGCCCATATGACCCTCATCGATCGCCTTACGAGTCCGTAGCACGGCAGGCCAAAAGCGCCGCTGAAAAATAACCGAAAGTTTCACACCGCTGCTTTGGGCAGCCGTAATCATCCGGTCCGCATCCATCAACGTCGCTGCTATGGGCTTCTCAACCATTACGTGGACACCATGGTCAATTGCGACCTGTGCGGCGGGCCAATGCTCCGGGGGCGGTGTGCACACCGACACCACCTCAACACCGGCAGCACACAACTGCTCTGAATCCGTGCACACAGCCGCACCACCCGCGAGCGATGCGAACGTTTCCGCCTTCGACCTATCCGTGTCGCACACGGCTACCACCATTGCATTGGGTAGATTCTGGTAGGCGGCCAGATGGTTTCGTGCGACATTCCCACAACCGATAATGCCGACGCGATAGGGCCTACCCATGAGATTTTCAGGACTCCTTACCATGATCTCCGCCGGCTGTCGCGGCAGCATAGCGCAGCTCGAAAAGTGATCGCGGTCTGCCTACGTGACTCGGTCGGCCACACCCTACGCCTGTCCAGTTTCCATCGCGGACACCAATCACGTCTCCCGCGCTACCTGCTCATCAATCGAACGGATCCAACGGTGGGATTCAGGCAACCATGACCACGAGACCTTGGCCCGGCTTCCAGCTCGAGCAATACTTGAGTAGCTGGACAAACGGAAGTCATCATTCAGTTTCATGACTGATTCGACGCAGAGGAGGTAACCCTAGTGCGTTACGTCCTCGCCCTCCTCCTCGTCACCGGTTTACTGACCGCCTGTGGCGGCGTTGATGTGGTTGCACCCACCCCAACGCCAGAGCCGCCGGCCACGCCAACGCCAGAGTCGACGGCCCACCCCACGCCAGCGCCGCCGGCCACCCCCCCGCCAGCGCCGACGGCAACCCCCCCGCCGGAGCCGACGGCCACCCCGACCCCAGAGCCGACGGCCACCCCGACACCTGAGCCCACGACGCCCCCATCGATCGCCGAGATCGTAAAGCAGGCACAGAACTATGTAGTCCGAATCGAGCGTCCAAACGGATGTGCCTCAGGCGTGCTGCTCGGGCACGATGGTCTAATCCTCACAAATCATCATGTGATCCAAGGCACGGCATCTGTCCTCGCCAAAACAGCAAATGGCACGCTCGTCGAGCTGAGGGTGTTGACCTATGACCGCGAACGGGACCTTGCACTTCTTCAAACCACATCACCGATCGCTGAACCTGAAGCGATTGCCTGGGCCGATGACGCTGACCTCAGTCTCGGGACATCAGTGCTTGTCTTGGGCTACCCTTTTCCAAGTTCTCGATCACCCTCGGATTGCAGTGAATCCATCACCGTAACCCGTGGTATTTTCTCTGGGCGAATCGAGATTCTTGACCAACCATTCCTACAGACCGACGCTGCCCTCAATCCTGGAGTGAGCGGTGGGATGGCCGTTACGGACATGGGAAAGGTAGCTGGACTGGCCGTCGCAGGACTCGCTCCATCGGCCGCGGAGAGCGTGGGGTTCCTGATTCCGGCGAGTGCGATCAAGGCACGGCTCGCCGAATGGCTCCCACAACTGGCAACAGGCCAGCTTGAACTACCAGCCACGCAGACCCTGATCGCTTTTGAAAGCCAACGAAGCGGCGACGACGATATCTACGTCATGGATTCGGACGGCATGAACGTCCAGCAACTGACGGATACACGCGCGACGGACTGGGAACCCACATGGTCACCTGACGGCCGTCAGATCGCGTTTACGAGTGATCGCGATGGCGACGATGAAATTTACGTCATGGATGCAAACGGCAAAAATGTCCGGCAGCTAACCGTTAATCGGGGCCTGGACAGAGTCCCTGCGTGGTCCCCCGACGGACGTCAGATCGCATTTACCAGTGACCGTGACGATGGCGATGATATCTACGTCATGGACACGGACGGAACGAACGTCCGGCGCCTAACCAATTCACCAGGGTCAGATTGGTCACCAGCGTGGTCGCCTAACGGCGACCAGATCGCGTTTACGAGTGACCGCGATGGCGACAACGACATCTACATCATGGATTCGGATGGTGGAAATGTCCGACAGCTGACGAACCATCCGGGCGACGACCTGGAACCCGCATGGTCGCCTGACGGAACCAGGATCGCCTTCGGGAGCAACCGTGACGGAGACCTCGACATCTACATTGTGGACGAGGAAGGGACGAAAATCCGGCAACTAACCGATGAACCGGGGTGGGATGTATTACCCGCGTGGTCGCCAGATGGCCGCCAGCTCGCGTTTACCAGCGACCGTAACGGCGATGTGGACATCTACGTCATGGATGCAGACGGAAACAATGTCCGACAGCTGACGAATATCAGTGGCTTTGATTATGAACCTGCATGGTCACCAATCTTGCAACCAGTGTCATCCACATCAAGAAATCCAACACCACCAGCAACCACAACCCCGTCAGTCGCCCAGGGCATCCTCCAGTGGCTGCGAGACTGGGATGTATTCATAAACAAACTCAATCAAAAAATTGCGACCACGAACAAACTCAATAGTGATGAGGTTAGCCCTGAAAATCAGATTGAGGAGTTCCAACAAGTAATTGATAAAGCTCGTAGCAAGGATGGCTATTACGGGTTTGTGTTTGACCCCGGTACGTTTCTGCGCGTCCCCGAAGTCCGAGAACTTGACGACCAGCTCAAGGACTATGTTGAAGCCACCTTCGCTAGATCAATCATATATGTCAGATATCTCAAGACCGGCGACCGGGCCTTATATGAACAATCACAAGAACTCCGAGTGGTCCTAAACAAAGAACTACAGCAGATCAGAAACGCTGTATTTGATCTCAAAACCAAGTACGGCCTCTGAATTAGATTAGCCAACACAAACGACAGCCGCCTACACCTTACGGCCAGCCACTATGTGTTGAACCCGGGATTACTCCAACCAGATTCAGCCTGTCACCATGACCGCATTTTCTGGGCGTATGCGCAGATCCGACTCGGGCAAACTCATCAGCATCCCCTCAATTC
Source organism: uncultured Chloroflexota bacterium (assembly GCA_964422795.1). Lineage (GTDB taxonomy): Bacteria > Chloroflexota > UBA11872 > UBA11872 > UBA11872 > UBA11872. Next base: position 6,416 of record CAYRCL010000007.1, on the reverse strand, counting down.
GACTGCATCGCTCCCCGAACGCATACCGCAGATTACTCGAGCTGAGCGGGAAGACCACGGAGACCCTGACCCATTACCGCACTCAAACCACTCGTCCACATACGCATGCATAGCATCACTCGCTTGCGGCCACTACTCAACAAGCGGTGGTGGATTGCCCTGCACCGGTGTGTTTGGAACGAATGGCCCATGTGATCGTCCGGTAATCATCCGCTTACCGTCCGTGAACCCCTCCGGTCGCCTGGTGAGTTGCACCATCAGAAGTTCGCGCCATACTTCAAGTTGATCCGATGTGGCCAAATCCTTCATCTCGTTGGGGTCGTTTTCTACGTCAAACAATTGCTCGTGACCTGTTTGGCTATACCAGACATATTTGATCCGTCCGTCGGTCAGAAAATGCCAGGCAGTCTCAGGTCGTGTTCCTCCCGAGTGCTCGCCATGAAGCACATGACGCCATTCAGGACATTCGCCGCGAATAAACGGCATCATGCTGCGTCCAGTCACAGACTTGGGGACATCAAGTCCAACACCGTCCAATATTGTCGGCATCACATCTTGTAAACCGACAGGCGCATCACACACAGTCTCGCGAGGACACCCAAATCTATCGGGAGCACGCACGAATAGCGGGACCCGTGCCGACGCCTCATACGGCCACGACTTGTGAAAGAGTCGATGGTCGCCCAGCATCTCACCATGGTCCGATACGAAGACGATCAACGTGTTATCGATCAGGCGCATATCACGCATGTACTGCAGAAGCCTGCTTATCTGCATATCGACGTGGTTAATTAAACCGTAGTAGCCAGCACGACACGCCTGCATCTGTGGTCGATCAAGTTCCAACCCCTGTGATCGAGCCTCTAGCATCTCGATGTCGATGCCCCGCGTCGGGGCATCGACTGGATCAACCCAATCCCCAATCGTCGGGTCTGGAAGTTCACACCGGTCATACCGATCGAAATAAAAGGCTGGTGGCGTAAACGGTGGATGTGGATCAATAAATGACACTTTGAGAAAAAATGGCGACGTCGGATCACGTTTCTCGAGGAATGTGATCGCATTGGATACGCACCAAAACGCGTGCGTTTTGTCCTCAGGCAGGTGACTGGGTCTCCCGATCCATCCATTGGGCGTCGCACCATGCGCCATGGCCCAACGATTGGACGGTGCCTCGCCGTGAAGCCAATCCAAATAATCGTTGTGATCCCCACGTGTACTGTCGGCCAACTCCATTCCATCGAAGCCGTAGCGCTTTCGCTTGGGAGAGAGATGAAGCTTTCCCGATAGATGGGTTTCGTACCCAGCCGCGTTGAGCTGATCCGCGATGGTGGCAGGGGGCATCCAGTGTTGGCCCGGATCATTCTGGAGCATCCCGTGCGTTGCTGGATCCTGGCCCGACATAAGTGTTCGCCGAGCCGGCACACACTGCGGACACTCAGCATAGGCCCGTCGAAAACGAGTACCCGAGGTGGCCAGGTAATCCATCGTCGGTGTCTGCAGTACTGGATGACCTTCGATTCCAACGCAATCACCACGCTGTTGATCCGTGACCAATAGAAGTACGTGAGGCTGAGTTTGGCTCATGGCCGCAACTCCCCAAATTGCAGAGCATCAGAAGCACGATCAGAGTCTATTCTTGTTCACTCACATGCGGTACGCGCGACTTCCGGCCACCATGATGAAGATTGCTTCATCATCACTCAGCCGTTACGCAACAAATGGCAGCGCACCGTACAAGTAGGAGTCAACAGCCTCTAACAAAAGCCAACCGGCCATACGCTGATGGACAGGCAGTTCAAACCCCGACGGAATCTGCCTGTCCCGCTGTTAGGGAGAGCCATCTTCCTTGTTGGGTCTGCTGATTGCCGCGAAGCGCATAATGCCGAGCCGCGCAAAATCACCACCCACGCAGTGCCTACGCTTCGTTGATACCGGAACAAAAACCAGCCCCGACATTTGATCGTTAACCAAACATACTGATGCAGACTCATTAGGAAATGGAGTATGGTTCCCGCACAGACACCAGCCATGCGCCAACAACTCCTCGAGGGTTAACCGCTAGTGGTCTGGCCCGATCCCCAATAAGGCAACATGCGTCGAACTGTCGTAACGCTTTCGATATTGGCTTTGCTCGTGACCATCGGTCTTGCGGGCGGATACATCTGGATCTGGATATCCGGCGGGCCTGGCGCTCCAAGTACCAGTATCACTGCGCCACCACTTTCCGATCCGGCACGCGAGGCGACAAGCACCGACAGTCCATCCACCCCACCAATATCCAAAGCTTCATCACCCGCTATAGCTGGGAGGGTTTCGACACCTCCTCCATCAACTCCGACGAGCACAACTACGGTTGCAAGCAATCTCTATCGCATCACACCTGAAGAATCCGAGGTCCGATACATCATTGACGAAGTCAAGCGTGGACAACCCACCACAGTTGTCGGAACCACGAACCAAGTCGCTGGTGACATCCGCCTTGATTTGAATAATCCTGCCAGCTCACGAGTAGGCGTTATCCGTATTAACGTGCGCACCCTACAAACAGACGAAGAACGACGTGACCGTGCCACGCGAAGCCGCATCCTGCAGAGCGCCCAACCCGCATTCGAGTTTGCCGAGTTTTCGCCAATCACGATCGACGACCTCCCGGCCTCCGTAGAAGTTGGCATCCCGGTAAACCTACGACTGCATGGGGATCTGACAATTCGTGACATTACCCACCCTGTCTCCTTTGATGTAACCGTCACGCTTGTGTCCCTCGATCGTCTTGAAGGCAAAGCCACTACAACCGTACAGCGATCGGATTACAACTTGGTCATTCCCCGTGTCCCATTCATTGCGGACGTATCGGAAGATGTTCGACTGGAGATCGACTTGGTTGCGCGGTTGGTGAACGAAGATTGAAGGACTCGTCCCTTCCGCCTCCCCTTGCTACCTCCCTATCCCTCTAACACCAAGCTCCACACATTGGAGTTGCCACAAACACCGGCATCCATATGACCGCAAACGGATCAGACCAGTCCAAGATCAGCCAGTCGGTCAGGTTCACCCAGGTAATAACCAGCCTCAACGAGCGCCCGCTGAAGCGATAGTATTTCAAGATCGCGTGGTGGAACGCCATCGGCTGCAGCCTTGGCCGCCGCTAGACCTGCCACCCCACCCGTGACCTTGGCAATCCATCGCCAACGCAAGCTCGCCGTCCGGTCACGCCCGATCGATCGACCAGCCGCGAGCATGCCATCGACCCCGCGCGGGAGAAATTGACCCAGCGGAATGTCGAACCGATGGCCCTCCTCACGATTCTTTAAATCGAGGTAAGAGCGTGATCCTCCTGATTTCGATCCGGTCTGTCCGGACCCACCGCCATACTTATACAGCGTGGTGAGAACGTGGACCACGTCGTCAAAGTTTCGCTCCGCTACGATGTCGTCCTTCGTCATGGTGTAATCCGGAACAATCGTACGGCTGTACCGGTTCCCCATATACGGTGCAATCTGGCTGATTCGTATCTGCTCACACCCAGGGACGTGACGGCGGTAAAAATCGACCGTATCGTACGCATGCGCACGCGCTGCCGCCTCGATTGTCGACCGATCCAGCGCATTGAGCACCGACATCTTGCCACCCGCCCAGCGCGCCTCGATCGTCGTTACATCTTGGTCATGGGTCGCAAACGGGATCTTGTATACGTGGGCTCCGCCGGGCACGGAGGCGACGTATTTGAAGGCACCTGACTCCCAGTCAGCCTTCATGAATGGCAACACCTCACGCGGATAGTTTTGCCAAACCCGTTCCAGCGCTCCGTAAAGCACATCCTCAACCCAGCGTTGTTCATCGTCGGCAAGCGGTTTGTCGCGTTCAGCGGCCCGAAATGTTTCGTAGCGTTCCCATTCGACACCTTCCACACGGAAGAAGAGACCCATTCCCGCTTCCTCGCTGGCATGGCGGTCGTCTGTCTCGGCACCTGCTGCAGCCGCCACATCCGCTTCACCGGTCGTGTCAATCACGACCTTTGCAGTCACAGCCCTTCGTCCTTCACCCGTCTCAACAAACACACCGCCAACCGTGCCGTCCGTCACGATCGCACCAGCTACCGTCGTGGATAAAAGCAGAACCACGTTTAGTTCCCGTAGTCGTTGGAGCGCCAATCGCTGGAACTCGTCGCGGTCGATAACCGGGATTGGGTCCATCGCATCCCATCGCCAGTTGACGTTATCTCCGCCACTAATGAAATCAAATGTCTTGAGACCGCCCCGTGCATCCAGAGCATCCATGAACGCCCCGACCTGACCACCAAGACCTCGATCATCCTGTCTGGGGCTTTGCCATAAGTCGTGGCGCGACCCGAGACCGGGGCCATAATTCCCGCCGACGGATGAGAACTCATCAACCACCGTGGTTCGCGCACCATACGCAGCCGATTCCAGAGCAGCGAAAAGACCTGAGATTCCCGCACCGGCGACAAGTACATCAGTGTCATGCAGGACAGGCACATCCCGTGCCGGCTCACGTATAAAATTCATGCCGTCAACCCTCGCATACGCCATAGCCAAGAGGTGCACAGTACACGATTCGAGCACTTTTGAAGAAAGTCGGGGAATCAGCAAAACCCGCCCTACAACCCACAGACCTCGCTCACGACCGCGGCGCAGACACCAAACTCGGGCTCAACGCACGATCACCTATTCGTGCTGAATTGGAAATCAGCCTGCGTCCAGCCAACCCTCAATACAAGCATCATCGTCTGCATCCCAGACGCCACGGTGCACATCGGTCATCGCCGTCCGATATTCATCTGTCGTTAGCCCCGAACGCCATTCGACAAAGTCCTGTCGATCAGCCGCCTTTGCCCGACGATCAATCTCATCAAAGTCCACGAGCCTTTCAAGGCGGGCATCCATCAATTGGACCTGTGCTGGCAGCACGTCTGCCAAATTCACGAGCTCATCAGGATCATCCTCCACATTGAACAACTGCGGCCGGTAGCCGGCGTAGCGCACGTACTTCCACGGCCCCTCGCGCCACATAGCAATACCCGTATTGGCAAAGTTGCTGTGATATTCGGCAAACACGTAGCTCGAGCTCCTCGACACTTCGCCTCGGCAAATCGGTAGGAGCGATACGCCATCAACGTCATTCGGCACGGATTTTTCAGCCATATCGAGAAGCGTCGGGTACAAGTCAATGAGCGAAACAAGTTCATCTGAAATCACACCATGGCGGATGCCCGGACCGCTCACGATGAGCGGTACACGCACCGAGGCCTCATAGAGCGCGTTCTTTAGCGTTTGTCGGTGCTCCATGTTCATCTCGCCATGGTCGCTGGAAAAGATGACATACGTGTTGTCGAGTTGACCCGTAGTTTCCAAGGTATCCAGCACTTCACCCAACATGGCGTCGGTCTCCGCAACCATTGCGAAGTAGTGTTGACGAATCGCCAGGATCTCCTCTTCACTAAACGCATCATGCGTATTCTTGGTCACACTCATGTAGTCCATAACGGGGTGCAAGGAAGCTTCGTACGGCGGAAGCGAAACTTTCTTGATATCGATCAAATCCAGGTACGTGGCCGTCGTACGGAATGGAGGATGTGGAACATTCGTACTCGGATAGATCAGGAACGGCGAATCGTCCTCAGACCGCTCACGCAGGAACGCCACTGCCGCATCGACCTGCGTCCAGTCACCGACATGCATTCGTACCGTGTCGGGATCTACCGTGACCGCCTCCGGCCTCGGGTTATGCGGACGCTTGATATCAGCCGAACGCATCCATGCCGCGACTCGCGCCTTCAGTGAGTGTCCACCAAACTCATAGTCGGTCTTACCAAAGACGTGCACCCCATAGTCATCTACACAATCTGGTATCGATGCTCGCGTCCCGTATCCACTCGCGAATCCGTCCGATGTGTTGGTTAGCTGTGTCGCGAACGTCCGGGCCCCAGACCGTAAACCACGCGGGTTGTTCCACGCATCCACCCGATGTGCGTACTGGCCACTCCAAAAGCTAGCGCGTGAAGGTCCACATTGCGGGGAATTGCAGTAGGCGTTACGGAACGACGTCCCACGCGCCGCAAGACGATCCATGTTCGGAGTGTGGGCTGCTGGATGACCTAAATGCGACATGACCCGCCCATCCATGCTATCCGTCATGAATAACACAATGTTGGGACTCCGCGACCCCTTGGGTGGCACCACTTATACGACCGGCTCTCGAGTCACCATGCGTCGGTTGGTGCCAGTCCAAAACTGCCACATAGGCCCCTCAGTTTTCATAGTGGGCGCGGCGATATGCCGTAGGGTTTCACCGATAAAGCAGTGTGCCAGATGCCGCACCCATACGCTTAGCACGACATCAGCGTCCGTCGAGACCGCTTACTCAACCTGAATTAAGATCGACCATCCAATCAG
>CAYRCL010000006.1:0-16722 GCA_964422795.1 uncultured Chloroflexota bacterium | reverse complement strand
TCCTCTGGGAGATCTACACGAGTGGGACGCCACGCAGGCGAGGCCCTGGGAATCGCCCACCGTAATTTGGGACGACGATGATCGGGTCTTCAAATCATGGTATTCAGGATCGGATGTCAGCACAGACCGATGGTGGGCGACGGGATACGCAACCAGCCCCGATGGCTTAACGTGGGAAAAACCCACGCTTGGCCTGCATTCCTACCGCGGGTCAACGAAGAACAATATCGTCGTCATGGGATATGGACCGGTCATTAAAGATATGGCCGAACCAGATCCTGAGCGCCGGTACAAAATGATCAAACGTGGTCCAACCCCACGCGAGGTCGCGCAACGTCTTGGCGCACGCGCAACGTATTCTCCGGATGGCATCCATTGGACCGAAGGCCCAAGAATCCGCATCCCAGAATGGGGAAATCGGACTCCGGACTGTGGCGTCTTATTGCGCGATGAACAAGATCCTGACGCATCACGCCGCTATAAATTGGTGTGGCAAGCAAAAGACACCATTGATCGAATTGACAAATCCGACGGCCGATCAAAGATGCTTGCGTATGGTCCTGATATCGAACATTTTCGACACGCTGAACACAATCCCCTCATAACACCGGCTACCGGATTCGAGTACGAGGATCATCATGTCATGCTCTCCCCCTACGGTGGTGCCTGGTTCATGGCATATGAATACGGGTGGTACGTGCCCAGCGGAAGTGGGAATTTCGGAATGTACTGTGCAGATGTGCGGCTTGCGGTAAGCGCCGATGGCGAACGCTTTCACCGCATTGATGCAGAACAACCCGTGATCCCTCGAGGGAAGAATGACGCATGGGATGCTGGATTGCTGGTGATCTCCGACAAGCCAGCAATTAAGGACGGAACCATCCACCTGTTCTACGGAGGAAACGGCGAAGAATGGACCAGCTGGCCAGGCGAAAATATGCTGGACGCCTACCCTTATGGAAGTACGGGATCCGTCCGTGCCTCACGTCTTGGGCTCGCAACACTTCGCGAAGACGGTCTCACCTGTCTTCAAACACCGGACCGCGAGGTTCCTGGTTACGCAATAACTACTCCCATTGAGCGAACCACTACAAACTCCACGCTCACCCTAAACGTTGGAAGCGTTCGACATACGCGGAATTGGGTTGAAGCTGAAATCTTAGACGCTGAGCACGATACCCCCATCCCTGGCTTCAGCCGCGAAGACTGTACGGACATGTGTACCGATGGATGGAGACAACCTGTCCGATGGCGCGGCGGCAGTCTTGCCGATCTTCAGGATCCACGATTCCGGATCCGATTTTGGATCTACGGAGCAGCCCGTCTCTATGCCTTTGGTTTTGATGATGTGTGATAGCAGGGCATAGCCTACTCCTCGTCAAGCTATAGTTCGTGCCTGGGTCGTCACCTCAATAGGGCGTAGAAGCTCATGCATCGTGGTTTAGCAACCGAGCAGATCGAGTTCACGGTTGCCAAGGCAAACGAAGCCTTCGCCAACGCGATCCGTGTATTCCGGCTTGTGTGGACAACGAGTCCTGGACTCACGGGTTTAATGCTATGCCTCACCGTTCTCAGCGCGTTTGCGCCAGCAGCGACAGCGTTTCTTCTCGGTGCCGTGCTCACAGCCGTTGATGATGCCGTAAGAACTGGCGTTGGAAACTTCGACCAAGTCGCACTACTTGTGGTCATTCAAGGATCCATCGTCCTCATAGCTTTCCTCCTCCGGGCTGGTCGCGGGGCCGTCACCTCCATTCTCGGCGATCTTTTCAGCAATCGAACCAATTTGATGATTTTGGAAAAATCCGAGGAATTGGATATCTCGTATTTTGAAAATTCTGCTTTCTATGACCGGCTAGAAAACGCACAACGAGAAGCCCGTGAAGGGCCGATGCAGATCGTTTCGGAATCATTTGGCGTCGTTCAGCAAGCCATTTCCTTGATCACACTAACCGCGGTCCTCTTTACGATTTCCTGGTGGATCGTGCTCGTCGTGATTGTCACAACTGCCCCGGCACTTATCGTGGAGATCAAGTACGGACGAGAACGGTTTCGCTTGCAAACATGGCGATCCCCTGAAGTTCGACGACTGGGCTACTTCCGCTGGCTGATTACCAATGACGATTACATTAAGGAACTTCGAATATTTGACTTAGGCCGTCATCTAATCGGGGTGTACCGACGAACGTTTGAGAAGTTCTTTCGAGAGAATCGCAGCCTCACGCTACGGAGCGCACGGGCAACGGCCCTCTTGCAAGCTCTCGGAGCTGTTTCAAGTGCCGGCGTCTTCACCTTCGTGGCTTTTCAGGTCGTTCAGGGCATCCTTCGCATTGGGGCACTCGGCACGTATTACGTGGCATATCAACAGACCGTAGATGCTTCCAATCAGCTCCTTCAGGGCGTCACTCGGATCTACGAACGCGGACTCTTTGTAAATAATTTCTTCGAGTTTCTGGAGTTCAAACCATTAATCGAGCCCAAGTCAGGGGGACACCCAATCCCTCGACCCATATCGCGCGGCATCGAATTCCGCGATGTGCATTTCACATACCCTGGGACAGACCGCCCAGTGCTCCGTGGTCTCTCATTCACGATTGAACCAGGAACGACAGTGGCCGTCGTTGGAGCGAATGGTGCAGGCAAGACCACACTGGTGAAACTGCTTTCTCGATTTTACGAACCGAATTCCGGTGAAATCCTGGTCGACGGCGTCAACCTCCACCACTACGACACCCACGATCTCCGGACTCAGATTGGCGTTATTTTTCAGGACTATGGACGCTACCAGGAATCGGCCCACACAAACATTGGCTACGGGTCTCTACCCGATATCAATGATCGGGACCGCGTGATGCATGCTGCCTCGCAAAGCGGTGCACACGATGTGATTACAGAACTACCCGAGGGTTACGATACCCAACTCGGACGCTGGTTCCGCGGCGGTGTAAATCTATCGATTGGCCAGTGGCAGAAGATTGCGCTTGCCAGGGGGTTTATGCGTGAGGCTCAACTGTTAATCCTCGACGAGCCAACCTCATCACTAGATGTTCAGAGTGAACACGAGGTGTTCCAACAATTCCGTGCCCTCGCGAAGGACAAGATGGCAATCCTGATCTCACATCGGTTCACTACCGTTCGAATGGCCGACCAAATTCTTGTACTTGACGATGGAACAATTCTCGAACATGGAACCCACGACCAGCTGGTTCAACGAAACGAATATTACGCACGTCTATTCGAAATGCAGGCGCAAGCGTACAGATAATCCAGCGTATGAAATCCGCCCATATGGCAAACAACACCTTTGTGTGCATCCAAATCTTGATTGCCTAACCCACGCGTATCTCATAGGCGCGTTGGAACAATATCCGTATGACCGGTGGTCGTGAACCGAATGGCTTCAGCCAAGGTGGATTCCCATCCATGGCTCGGTGTATATCCGAAATCTCGTCGTGCCGCGGACAGATCAAATTCGTAAAAGGTTGGAACGAGTCCAGCTAATCGGGCCTCAACAACCGGTTCACTTGTCGCATCCGCGATCGCGGGTACGACATCAGCCCACCTAAATGGAGACGGAGCACCAAGCTGATATGTGTTCCCAATTACACGCTCATTTCCAAGCAATTTCTCAAAGGCATGACTGATATCACGCACGTCAAGCGTGTGTTTCATCCACGAACGCCCGTTGGCATCGAGCGCCACAACGAGCGAGTCGTCGTCGGCAGCCTGCTCACACAAACGACTATATGTATCACGAGACACCGCATCATCCTGAGCCTCCAGCTTTTCGATAAAGTAGGACAGCCTGAATTGCTCGAAGTGAAGGAATTCGCCTGCTCCCCAAACCATCGGGAAACGCACCACTGTGACTGGTAGACGGTCAGCCCGCACGAAGCGATCAGCAAGACGTTCCCCAAGGATCTTGCTAAAGCCATACCAATCAGTCTGCATCTGTGTAGTGTTCGTTTCATTGATCAACTTGGTATTGCCGCCCACCGGATATTTATCAAGGGTTGCATCCGTGCTGGAGAACACAACCTGGCGAAGCCCCGCGCCACGCTCGCGTGCAGCCTCAAAGATATGGAAGGTCGCTTGAACGTTCGCCTGCATGTACTGCTCAGGTGTAAAAGGGCCGCCAGCCTGGAATGCCGCTCCCAGATGAAAGACCACATTTGCTCCATCGACAGCCCCACGTACATCCTCGAACGAGGTGATATCGCCCGAAATTGGCTCGATTCCCAAAGACGAAATCTTTTCGACTTCCGGATCGTCAGGTAAAACGAGTGCTCGAACGTTATGGCCGAGTTTGACCATATGCTTGGCAATATTTGCACCAATACGACCCGTAGCACCCGTGATCAAGATATCTGTGGTTGGCATGTCACGAAACCTCCTATAGGCCGCTCAAATCACGCAAGAAGACGCGTTGTTGTAGGTGTTGTGCCTGAGGTAGGCATCTTCAAGCACCCATACGCAGACGACGCAGTGCCCCCGCTACGTCGTGTATAGCCTACGGCAAGCGAGACGCGGGCGTTCCAACGTAAGATGTTCCCCAATCGCAACCGAGGAAGAAGCCCATGCCCGCAACCGTCTACACCATGGATCTGCGAAGCCACTCAACGCAAACAGGGCTTGTGGCTCAGGCGCTCCGTCTATTCGAGGCGGCAGGCTATGACGATCTGATTAACCCGGGCGATATCGTGGCCGTAAAAATCCACTGTGGTGAATGGAACAACACGTCCTATCTTCGTCCTGTCTATGCCCGAGCAATCTGCGATCGAATTAAAGAACTCGGTGGCAAACCATTTGTATGCGATACAACCACGCTGACGTATCACGCCACAGCTGACCGGGTAACAGCTCCTGATCTCATTCGAGTTGCAGAACGCAATGGGTTCACATCTGCAACACTCGGCGCTCCGTTCCTCGCAGCCGACGGCTTCAACGGAACCGACGACCTACGGATAGACCTGCCCGAAGGCTATATCCTCCGGGAGGCATATATCGCCAAAGCTATCGCGCTTGCAGACGCAGCAATCGTGCTCACGCACTTCAAGGGACATCCTCTCGGCGTTATTGGCGGGTCGATCAAGAACCTCGGAATCGGAGCTCAATCCAAACGCGGTAAGTACAACGTCCATATGGGAGGACATCCCACCTACAGCCTTCCAGCTACCGTGGTTGAGCGCCCCGAACACGTTAATGAGGCCGTACTCAACGCGATTCCTGATCTCTGCCCATATGGGGCCCTCCAAAAAAACAATGGATCCTATCAATGGCTCCGCGAAAAATGCACCAGCTGTCTCGGCTGCCTGGGCCTCATGGTTAACAACGGTGTTTGGGAACCCCCACTCGAGTATTTCGCCGCACAGCAAGCTGCAATGGCTGATGGCGCCCTCGCCGCAATGAAAGCATTGAATGGCCAGGTCGGGTTCATCAATTTCGCAATCGACATATCACCAAAGTGCGACTGTGTTGACTTCTCGGACGCAGCCGTCGTCCCTCACATCGGTCTCTTCGCAGGTCATGACCCCGTCGCACTCGACCAAGCCTGTCTTGACGCGATAGTCGCGGCCCAGGGAAACCCTGGTTCGAGCGCTGAGGATTGGGATGTCATGGGAGCTGGCGATCATAAGTTGGCACACACATCACCCGTCGTATTGGGAGTCAGTGAGGAAACCCAGATCAAGGCCGGGGCACAAAATGGGCTCGGTGACCCCGAATACATTCTTAAGGAAGTTGAGCCACACGCCACATCTGAGGCCTATCTAGACCCGATGGACCGACGAGTGGTTGGATTGAAGTATGGACCGGTGTATCAGCGTGAGGATCCCTTCCCTTGGGAATGGCATAACGGCCATGGATTTGACCGTAAGACCAAAATCGATATCGATGCGGTGCGATAGGAGACATCCATGAGTAAAGGTGAGGAGCACATTACGGCAACCCGAAACATCATCGCTGGACTCATCCCGGGTTCCGACGATCCCTTGGCAGAACGCCTTCGAACATTGCTCACAGCACTGGATGAGGTTGGAGATCATATATTTGTTAAAGGCACCCTGGCAGTCCCCTTCACGGCTGCCCTCGCAAGAGCAGCCGATGAAGCACAGGCTGCATACGCCGATGGGGACGCAAGGGACACGGCCCCCTTAGAAAAGGTGGAAGCCGCCGCTGTGAAACTTCAGGAAAAAACCACCGGAACTGGTGGAGTTGCAATCACATAGCTACGAAACCAACAATCCTTGTAACAGGAGCCGCTGGACGCTTGGGAACCCAAGTATGTCGCCTCTTGGCTGACGCTGGGCACACCGTACGCGCTTTCGACCTCCCACAGGCAAACTTCGCGCATCTTGATGAACTCCCTGGCGTTTCCGCTCAGCGTGGAGATCTCACTATTCCTGACGATGCGCGCGATGCCGTCAGGAACACGGACATCCTCGTTCATCTCGCAGCGGTGCTCCCACCACAATCTGAGAGCAACCGGAAGATGACTTTTGCGGTGAATGTCGACGGAACACAGAACCTTGTGGACGCATTACACGATAGAGCAGCCAATACGTCCTTCGTGTTCGCCTCCTCCGTCGTTGTCTACGGTGCAACTGATGCTGTACTGGAGCCCATTGACCACACCCAGCCACTCTGCCCCAAGACGCTTTACGCCGAAAGCAAGGCCGCTGCAGAAGCAGTTGTGCGTGAATCAGGGACACAGTGGACCATCGCACGAATCTCAGGAGTCGCCGTATCGGCCGTTCTGGAACCGCCAAAACCATGGCCTTTTACCCGTATACAACGCATGGAATTCGTTCTGGCCGATGACGTCGCTGATGCAATTGCCCGACTGGCCCAAGTAGAGGAACCCGATGGCCAGACCGTGCACATTTCAGGTGGCTCCACGTGGCGCATCACAGGGGGCCAGTACGCAACAGACTACCTTAACGCGCTGGGGCTTCCAGAAGACATCACCTCTTACCTGACGATCTCACAGGCCTTTGGCTGGTATAAACCAAGTGCTGTACTTCACGACCTAGGATTCAAGCCTACGAGCTACGAGACGTACCTCGAAAAGGTTCAAGCGGCCGTAACCGCGTTTATGGACGAAGCCTAGACCTGGCCCAATCATGTACGAATGGAGGAAGCGTTGCGATGAAGCAGCCCTATGCTGGTCGACCACCCTCGGACAAGCTGCCAACCCACGTAACGGTGCCTAAAGTGAGGACACGTGAAGCTCGGCTATAGCACTTGGGGCATGCCTCAAGTAGCTATCGAAGACGCAATCCCGGCTTTAGCGGCCATAGGCTACACCGGGGTAGAACTCACTGTACTTGACGCGTGGTCGACGCGATTGGAATCGCTGACCCGTGACCGCCAGAGAATGATTCGGGATTTGTACGCAACCCATGACGTCGATCTTCCAGCCATTGCGGCGCACTCACCACTCCTCCACGCTGATCCTTCATCCAACGCGCAAAGCGTGTGGCGCGTGCGAGGTGCGATGGAACTGGCGCTTGACCTCTTGCCAGACGATCCACCAGCCATCAATACCACCGTGGGCGGTAAACCTGAAGACTGGATAACGAAACAGCCCTTGATCGTTGAACGTGTCGGTACGATATGCGCGTATGCAGCTGAACTGGGCGTCGATGTCGCGCTCGAGCCACACATTGGATCAGCTGTACACACACCCGAGCAAACGCTCGAATTGATCGCCCAAGTCAATTCGCCACGGCTATGGATTAATTTTGACTATAGCCATTTTCTAGCACAAGGATTTCCGCTTGAGCAGTGTGTGCGACTGCTGGCCCCCCGCACAATCAATACACATCTAAAGGGCGTGACCGGGCGCGAGCCTGATTTCGAATTCGTCACTCCTGGAGAGGATGATTACGACTATGGACGAGAGATCAGGTTGATGGCGCTATCCGGCTACGACGCATACCAGACGGCGGAAGTCTCGATGCACGTCCAGAAGCGCCCAGATTACGATCCCTTCGAGCACGCACGACTCGCTTTCACCCGCTTGGATGCTGCAATGCATGAAGCAGGATTTCAGGAATAATCAGGCATCAGGACCAACCGCAACATCGTCACGAACAGCCAAAACACCAAAAACAGACCGTGAAGCACGCAAGAACGTCGGAGGCAGCGCCATATCTTGATCGTGTTGCCAGCTGGATGCAGCGCAACACAACCCTTGTGATTTGCACTGTGGCTCTTCTAACGGTCGCACTCGCATTTCCCTTTATTCTTCTACCAGCTGACGAGCGGGCCTCATCAGAGCCGGGAGGAGAGGTCTACGAGGCTCTCGCTCGTGCCAACACACGGTTTGCTTCGAACACCGCAGTCATTCCATTCGTCGTCGAAGCGCGAAGCGGAAATCTTCTGAGCAAGCCAGCGCTCACGGAGTTGTTTAGCTACGGCGAGGAAGTACGTACTCATCCTGATATCGTGCCCCTTCTCATTTCATACACCGATTTTTCTCAAGACATCGACGTAATCGGACTCGACACCTTTGCGGATGTGATCGACCGCCAACTTAGGGTTGGGGGCGGGGACGGCCTTGGATCAGCGACCGAGCTGGAGGTGCACACAGCCGTCAACACCGTACTTGCAGCACGAACACCCGTTGACCTCGGACTCTCGGTGCATACAGCCCGTGATGCATCAGGCACGTGGATCACGCCTGCAGCCTTCGTGTTCACACTAGCCGACAACAACGCCCTAGGCGGAGGAAATCAGGGGGTTACATTAGCCGCCGGCGACACGCGTAAAGAAGAATTCGCACGGACCGTTCAGGATGTGCTGCGCGGTGAGCAAGAGCATATTCAGGTTTGGGGCATCGCCATCGACCTGAATTTAACGAGCGAGGAGCAAGGCCAAATCGCGGGGCCCTTTATTGCCCTAACAATATTGGCCGTCCTGCTGGTCGTCGATATCACATTCCGATCCTATTGGGTGATTGCCATTACCGGTGGGGCTCTCGCAGCCGCCGTGATTTGGCTCAAGGGACTCTCAAATCTGTTCGGACTAAAAACCGATTTGATCCTCGATCTCATAGTGCCTATCGCAATGATCTCATTTGGCATTGATTTCGCTGTTCACGCGATTGGTCGTTACCGTGAGGAACAGCGTCCGGGGATACCGACTCGCTCTGCGTTCACAATCGGCTTCGGTGCAGTTGCAGCAGCCCTGCTTCTCGCTCTCACAACTGACTCAATTGCCTTTCTTTCCAATTTATCCTCGGGCATCGAATCGGTGATGCAATTCGGTGTTGGCGCTGCACTCGGCCTCATCGGAAGTTTCTTACTTCTCGGTGCCGTAACACCGCTTGCTCTCTCTACCGTTGAAACGAGAATTGCAGGGCGATGGATCTCCCGTCGAAGCCGTCTGGTCGGCAGAATCGCCGGTTGGTGCGCATGCATTACCGTAACCGCCTCAGTGCTCTGTAGCGTGTTCCTGTTGCCGTGGGCAGGGGTCGCAATACTCGGAGCGTATGCTCTCCTCTTCCTAGTAGTTCCCTATCTACTTGCTGGGCGAGGAGGAACAGCCCCATCCCACATCGAATTACCCGAGATTCGATCCCAATCCATCAACCTTCGCCTTCTTGGGGAAAGCGTTGCAAATCTAGCGAAATACTGGCGTGTAGTTTTGCCCACGATAATCGTAATAACTGGTTTAGCAAGCGTGCTGGCACTCCGTGTACCCACGGAATTTGAGCCATCCGACTTTCTATCACCCGACACAGACTTTGTTGTTGGGTTAGAGAAGTTTGAAATGCATGGTGGTGACACAAGCGGGGAACCAGCCATCGTCTATGTTGAGACGGATTTGACCTCACTCACATCCCTCACTGCACTCGACGCCTTCAAAACGGCAGCACAAGGTGTCAGCAGCCAGGGCTTGGCTCGCGATAGCACCGGGCATACGCGAGTCAACACGGGTGTGCTTGGGATCATTGACGACGTCATGCGCTCCGCAACCGCACGCGGCCTCATACTAGAGAACACAGGAATACGTCTGACGGATACCGACTTCAATGGCTGGCCAGACACTCCAGAACAACTCAGCGCTCTCTACAAGGTCACCCAACGATTCGGAGTTCCGACGGATACGGATAGCAGGCAGCATTTGGGGCGAAGCCCTGACGAGGTTAAAGGGTCAATCTCGTTAACTGGGAGCGAGCCACTCCATGCCACACAATTAGGTTTTCAGGTCCTCGGGTCAAGTTCCCAAACAAACATTGCCCAAGTCCGTGCTGATATCGAACCACTCGTGGAAAAGCTTCAGATTGAGCTTAAGAAGACGAATGTGATGTCACGCGCCGTACTCACCGGAAGTCCAATCGTGCGTCAATCAAGTCTCGACGCCATCAGTCGCGCTCTTCGTATTTCCGTACCAATCGCCGCCGCCTTACTCCTGATCGTTGCCACGGTGGCGATGCGTTCCCTGCCATATGGGCTAGTGACCATCATCCCGATTGGTCTTGTCGTTATATGGTTGTATGCCTTCATGGATGTATTCGGCTTTGCCATCAACATCGTGACTGCAACAATCGGAGCAATATCGATTGGGATCGGTGTGGACTTTGCAACCCACTTCACCATGCGCTTCCGTGAAGAGTTGCGGAGGCACGGAGTTCGCCACACCGCACTTCGAGTTACCGGGGCAGGAACCGGAGGAGCCCTGTTGGCCTCAGCCGGATCCAGTGTCGTCGGCTTTGTAATCCTTGCCTTCGCGCCCATGCCGCTTTTCGCAGCCTATGGACTCCTAACTGCCATCATGATCGGAATGGCCCTCGCCAGTTCACTAATTGTCTTGCCCTCCCTCCTGATGCTCGCAACAAAAGATCAGCCACAACCAAGCTCCACCGTATCGGCCTTTTCCACCGACCATCCACGAAGATCAACAAAGTCGCCGATCAGTTGAAATCCATCTCCGTAGAGAGGCCCACCCGCTAGTCCTGCAAGGTCTGCACTGCGCTCTCTAAGGCTGCGACAAATTTCCGGGCGTGCACCATGTCACGGTGTGGATGTATCGATAACCTGATCCGACCCATTTCGCCCGAATGTCCATATGTCGTACCCCAACCGCGACGACGCATTTCCAAATGGAGGGCTTCGGCCGCAACCGCATCCGAAGTGAAGTTGACCACACCAATAAGCGGGCGAGCCAGAAGTCGAAGGCCATCAATCCCTTCAATCCCCTCGCAAACAATCTCGACCACATCAAGTAGATTCCCAATAGCGGCACGATACCCCTCGCGGCCCAAGTGACGCATTACAGCCCAGGCCGCAGCCGCATGATCGCCCGGCTTGGTGGCTGTAATAGTGTGAATAACCGTTGATTCCGAGGGGATCGCCCTCAGCATCGCCGCATCACGAACGAGAAAGAATCCTGTCGCTACAGGAAGCAACCCAAGTTTGTGCCCATCGGTCATCATCGAACTGACGCCGGGCAAACTGAAATCGAATGGTGGAATCGTACGCCCTAAATCACGCATAAACGGAAGCGCAAAACCTCCGAAGGCAGCATCCACATGCAAGTACAAGTCCCGTCGTTCGGCAATCGCCGCAAACTCTGCAATCGGATCGAGTTGCCCGAAGTTTCCCTCCGGTGCGGAGCACACCATCGCTACCGTATGACGGTTGATAGCCTTTTCAACTTCAGCCATGTCTGGTTGCATCGTATTGTCAACAGGTATTTCGCGTAGTCGAAGACCAAAAAGATCCGCAGCCAAGCGAAAGCTGTAGTGGGCCGATACCGGGAGGACAACCTCAGGGTTCTCTTTATTCGCAAGATTTCTGGCGAGGCGCATAGCCATAAGATTGGATTCGGTTCCACCGCTGGTGATAAACCCAACCGCATCAGGATGCCCCAGGAGCGAGCCCAGCATGCGAACCGCCTGCTTTTCCAGAAGGTCAGTTCCTGGGTTCATTTCACGGGCCCACTCAACAAAGAATCGACCGTTTGTAAGTTCCCGAACCCGTTCCACAATGCCGTGGGGTGGTCCAACGTAACTCACCCCAAAATTCTGTTCGACCGTATACGGATCTTGGTCTAGGCAATCCTTCAAATCGTTGAGCACCTCAGACTCAGGAGCCCCGAATTCCGGGAACTCCAACGGAGGTGGCATAGGCACCACTGGACGCTCACCCGTTCGGTCAAACTCTCCAGCCACGGCATGTCCTCATAGCCCATCGATTCACAGAGTGTATAGGCCCGCTGAAGAAAATTGCTCCACATCTACCTGAACGGGTCGTATTGTCCCCATCTAGAAAGAACCATCAAAGCGGTCTCGTGCATGATCTGGCTGCGTTCGTTGCAGGCTATGCCATGAAGCGATTCAGCACATTCGCCGTAATACGAGACACGTTGTTGTTGTACTCGTTATACGACAAGCTGCCACGCCACGCGATGGAACCAACCGAGAAAACAGCACCACCATTTGGTGTTTCAAAGTAAGCCATATCAGCTCGAATGAAAGGATGTACCTGGCCAGCGGTTGGCGTGTCACCTGGCAACACACCATCCTTCCCCCGGGTGAATTCGAGCATCTCATCAGCGAAGGCTGAATAACGAGACGAATGATTGAACGAGGAGGCAAGCAATAGCGTATGCGGCGGTGTACCAAGCTCGGGTTCGACACGATCGATCTCATATCCTGCAGCGCCGTGCTTCACCATTAATGACGGAAAATCGCCGATCAGTTCGTTTTCGCCGACACCCTGAAAGATGAAGGCCACACGGGAATCGAAACTCCCGGGTTGTCGCCGGTAAGCGGCGCCTTGGTCAAAACCCGCAGCGCAGGACCCTACACCAACAATCGACTGCGGAGCCCGCCCCCTGTTTCTCCAAGTTCCTCCAGGTTCGCCTGTCGTACTGTGCACCCGTTCACCGGGCGGCATCTCAAAGGGCCAACTCGTCCCCCAGCGACGAACTTCGATGATGTGTGGATGGTCAGGATGGATCGAGGTTACACCGAAGAACCCATTGCCTCCCAGGTACATCAAATGGCCGCCATTTTCCAGGTAGGAGTCAAGACCCGCACGCATCGGTGTTGTCCAGTACTCCGGATGCCCCCCCGTCAGCACGACGGAATACGACGCCAAGAGATCGGCCCCGTCGTTATGCAGATCATGGTCGGTGATGACATCAACTGCATAACCGTTGGCATCCAACCAATCGATCAAATAGAGATCCGCTGGAAAGCGAGACGGAGCTGCCCATACGCGGTACCGAAATTTCGGACGCATATTCAGGATTGGGCGAAGGTGGGAAACAAAGACTGTCCCTGACCCATCGGAGTGCCGCTCATACAACCCCGGCAATCCATTAGCCCGAATATAGGCATATTCATCGGGATGGAGGGCAGCATCGGCATTAGGCAAACGATCGCGTGACCAAAAGCCACCGTCGAGATCGCGAAAATTCGCGTACGCGACATACGTAAGCGTAGGCATAAGCACAGCAATTCGAGCACGCTGCGAACGCTCTGCTGGCCGCACACAAAACGGCACGTAGTCTTCGTCCGATTCAGCACGCAACCTCGCCGCATACACGCCACTCGGAAGGTCACGTGGGATCGTCAGTGTGAAATCAACATCCCATCCAGCGTCTTCGAGATCATCATCGTGGAAGTGGATAGCTCCGTATTGATCTGGAGCGATACGAAAACTGGTCTCGTCGCCGGTCCAGTCATGTCCCGTCACGCCGCGCGTTGGCATATTCACGGTCATCCCATGAAGCGCGTGTGGCCCGGTATCAGCAACGCGGTTACTGTCGAGATCACGACTAAGATCCCACGCCGCTCCAAGGCATTCATCAAACTCCTCGCACCTATTGTCAGCAGCTAGGCGAAACAATCCGGTTTGACCAAGTGCGCGGCTATACAGGCGCGGCTTGTCGAGTTTCCCGTTGTATGGCGAGACCACGGCTCCTCGTGTGCCTTCACGTGGCGCCGTCAGACACGCCATGAAGAATGGCGACTCACTTGGAGGACACATCTTCACCGGCGACACTCCGACAACGACCATACGGCCGACATCTCCATGCCACGCACGTTTGGGTTGTTGAGCCACCACCACAGCGCCACTGTTCGCGTCATAGCTCGCGCCAACATGCGTCCAGTCACCATCCAAAAGTGGTACGCCCGTAGCAATCTCGAACACATCGCCCGCACTATTCGCCAAACGAAGGCAAAGATCGCCACGTTCTCCAATCATCAGAGCGAACCCTTGGCGTACCGGATTTTCCGACCACGCTCCCATAAGACCTTGAACTCCGCGCCTGGAAGTCGTCGGGAAAACCCAAGCACTGACGGTAAAACTGCGAAGATCCTCCAGCACCGTGCTGCTCGGAATACGAATGCAGGACCCACTGTGGATTTCCTGTCGTCGACCGGGGTATTCACCCGAAATCGACGACGCAACCTCTCGATCCTTGAACCCGGGACCATCCGAATTCGTGTCACCGTGAATGAGCCGAACGAGATCAGCCCGATACCTACGATGTTCACTGCTCACCATGAATTGAATCGTCATACCAGCGGAAACGCTGAGCCGATCGGTGTATCCAAGAATCTTCATTGGGATCCCCAATCAGTACTACAAAGGCCTTGGCCGAGAGGGAAAACATAAATCCAATAATCCCGAACGTCGTAGTGCTGCATCGAAAAGTCCGAAGATGTCGCCTTCTTCATATGGGACTCGCTATGTCGGGTACTTAACCGTCCTGCCCGGCTCGAGCGCAATGACCTGGGTTCGTGGCGTCAGTTGGTGGATCCGATCGGTCAAGTCATCAATATCCGCAACCTGATTTGGAAAGGTGTTGTAGTGACACGGAATAACCGCACGCGGGCGCATGAGTGAAGCCGCCATCGCCGCCTCCTTTACTCCCATGGTGTATTTACCACCCACAGGCATAATGACGACATCGGGCGCATACAACTGGCTGATGAGGGCCATGTCACCAAAGACACCGGTGTCAGCAGTGTCGTAAATCACTGGCCCCTCATCGAAAGTCATCACAATCCCACATACGCTCCCGTCCGGCTCCGCGTACGCCGTACCGTCTCGATACGCCGCTCCATGCAGCCCGGTTGAATGATCGGCACGCACCATCGTGTAGGTAACAGGCCCCAGCTTGACCGATCCGCCAATATTGAGGGGCACCGAGTCGGTGTCATATCCAATTCCATACGTCGCTGCATATCCGGCCACTTCGGGGCTCGCAATCAGAGCAGCGCCGGTCTTCTGCACTAGATCAATCGCATTTCCTAAGTGATCGATGTGACCGTGGCTCACACACACCACGTCAGCCCTGGTGATGTCTGCAAGCGCCTCAGTGCACGTAGGATTATCATCCAACCACGGATCAAAATACGTAATGTGCCCATCCGACGTTGTGAACCGGAAAGACGCGTGGCCTAGAAAGTCAATTTCAACCGATTTCATAACATGTCCTCCAATGATCCCGTGGATTCTTCAACCAACTACCAGTGCCTTCAGTCACCCAGGCCCTTGCGATACATCACAAGCTCTTCGACAGTAACGAGCGGCAGTTTATGATCCGACGCAAACTGCGCTAGGTAGGCTCCGCGGGCCATCGTGCCATCTTCAGCCATGACTTCACAGATCACGGCGGCCGGCGAACATCCCGCGAACCGGGCAAGATCAACGCCTGCTTCGGTCTGCCCCCGACGACCGAGAACACCAGCTGCGTGGGCGCGAAGCGGGAAGACATGTCCGGGTCGAGCTAAATCTTTTGGTCCCGTGTGGACTGAAACCAACGTTTGAATCGTTCGGGCTCGATCGACAGCGGAAATTCCCGTCGTCGTGCCACGCACCGCATCAACAGAGACAGTAAAAGCCGTGCCGTGCAAAGCGGTGTTTACTGAGGAGGGGACCATCAAACCCAAATCGAGTTCGTCCAACCGCGCACTCGTCATCGCTACACAAACAAGCCCACCGCCGTTGAAAGCCATAAAGGCAATTGCTTCGGGCGTGACATGGTCCGCTGCGATCATCAGATCCGCTTCATCCTCGCGGTCAGCATCATCCACGCCCAAGACCATACGACCATCCGCAAAGGCCATAAGGGTTTGCCTACCGTTCGTAGGAGTAGTCATTGCAAAATTGTGACACGGCTATGCCCGTCCGCGTGAATTCAATCTCCGTCGTAGTGGGGAATCGCACCACGGTGGTGCCAGCAAACATCGAGGTGTATGGTAGATCGCTGTTGGCGCTGGCATTACCCACCGTCCGGAATGTTTCATCTTTCCGACTCGCGACTTTTGAGGAAACAAGCATTACAGTCCTAACAGATCAGCGGTGCATGGTGACTCATGGCCGATCCTAACGTACCGGCGATAAGCGCCCCTATTCGTACTGCGTTAGAGGAAATCCGGTCGTCGCGACGCGTCCCGGGGATGGCCATCGGAATCGTCGACGGTGGAAAGCTCTCCGCATTCACAGGCTTGGGCGTGCTCAACACTGAAACGAAAGCGAGCCCTACTGCCGACTCGATATTTCGTGTTGCCTCGATCACAAAAACGATCACCGGAACGGCTTTGTTACAGCTAAGGGATGCTGGCAACTTGGATTTGGACGAGCCAATAAGACGACACCTGCCCGAGTTCAACGCTGTTCGTATCCGTCGCGGATCACTCGACCAAGTGACCTTACGCCGCCTGCTTTCTCACCATGCAGGGCTGATCAGTGAGTCTCC
>CAYRCL010000005.1:0-32334 GCA_964422795.1 uncultured Chloroflexota bacterium | reverse complement strand
GAAGGCCTAGCTGGTGACAATGTTGGGTGTTTGCTTCGAGGTGTTGAGCGTGACGAAATTGAACGTGGCATGGTGCTGGCGGCTGCTGGTTCAATTACTCCACATACGGAATTCAAAGCACAGGTCTATGTGCTGACAAAGGATGAGGGGGGGCGTCACACTCCGTTCTTTCCGGGGTATCGTCCTCAGTTCTATATTCGGACTACGGACGTCACAGGGGCGATCGAACTCCCGGGTGAGATGGAAATGGTAGTTCCCGGGGATAATGTCGAGATGACTGTTCGCCTGCATCAACCGATCGCGCTTGAGGACGGAGTCAATTTTGCGATTCGTGAGGGTGGGGTGACAGTGGGCGCCGGTGTTGTCACAGAGATAATTAAGTAACAGTATGGCAAGTGGACGTAAGAGTGCAGTGACGAGAAAGTCGTCCGACGGGGAATCTTCTCCGCCGGCGCCATCCTCGCGTAGTCGTGTGGCTGCGGCGCCTCGGACTCGCCGTCAGTCTCCGAGTCAGCGAATACGGATTCGCTTGAAGGCATATGACCATCGTGTGCTTGATGACGCTGCTCGAAGGATTATCCAGACTGCTGAGCGTACGGGAGCCGACGTGCGCGGTCCGATTCCACTTCCGACAGATAGAAAGACGTGGACCGTTAACCGATCACCATTTATTGATAAGGACTCGCGTGAGCAATTCGAGATGCGAACCCATAAGCGGCTCATTGATGTGATTGATCCCACCCAACAAACAATGGACGAACTCTTACGCTTGCAACTCGCGGCAGGCGTGGATATCGAGCTGAAGTCATAGCGATGGCTGTTGGTTTGATTGGGCGCAAGCTTGGAATGACCCAAATATTTGATGATGAGGGTCAGGCTTTAGGTGTATCAGTCATATTGGCGGGGCCTTGTCATGTGACCCAGGTGCGGACTTTTGAGAACGATGGCTATTCGGCGATTCAGCTGGGCTTCGATCAGATTCCTGATACGCGTCTGAATAAGCCAGAACGTGGGCATTTGGGTTCCTTGCCGGCTTACCGAGTTCTGCGCGAATTCCGAACCGAAGGTCCGAGTGAGCTTGAAGTTGGTGCGGAATTAACGGTGGCTGACGTGAATTTTGGTTCTGCTGTGGATGTGGTGGGGGTGTCCAAAGGTAAGGGGTTTGCCGGCGTTGTAAAGCGTCACGGTTTCAGGGGTGGTTCACGAACACATGGACAGTCCGATCGGCTTCGTGCGCCTGGATCTATTGGCGCCGGTACGTCACCAAGTAGGGTGTTCAAAGGGACTCGTATGGCTGGTCGGATGGGTGGTGTTCGAATAACAGCTCAAAACTTGCCGGTTGCGAAAGTCGATGTTGATCGAGGCCTTATCATGCTTCTGGGATCGGTTCCCGGGCCTAGGGGTGCCGTCATTTCGATTTGTCCAACGCAGCCCAGTAGTGGATTAGAGGCTAATTGATGGCTGCGCCAAGACAAGGGAAGGTGTCAGTGGCTGCTGTGCCCATTGATGGATTTGGAGCGGCCGACGTATCCCCAGATCTGCTCAAGAGAGCGCTTACTACACATGCTGCTAATCAGAGGCAAGGCACAGCGAGCACCCAGAGCCGTGGCGAAGTCTCAGCGAGCAAAGCCAAGCTCTACCGACAGAAGGGAACCGGAAGAGCGCGGGCCGGTAGTAGTAGTTCACCAATTCGACGTGGTGGTGCTGTTGCTTTTGGTCCGCGACCCGGGCGAACGCGGGATCGAATGAGCAAGCGTGAGAAGCGCACGGCGATTCGCGGGTTACTGGCGATGATGGCTGCTCAGGAATGCGTGTTGGTGGCGGACTCGTGGGGCGAGTCCGCGAAGACGAAAGACCGCGTAGCGTGGTTGCGGGCAGCGGGGATCGATGGTCGGGTACTACTGGTTGATGTGAATCCATCGAATGAGCTTCGACGGTCCGCCTCTAATATTCCGGGTGTAGAGGTAGCTCGAGCTGACTCGCTTGGCTTCTATGAAATTGCGGTCGCTGACCGCATAGTGACGAGCAAAGAGGCTCTTGATGTTCTGCAACAGCGGGTGGTCATATGAATCCGTCTGATGTGATAGTGCGTCCGATCGTCACAGAAAAGTCCACGGCGTTGTCAGCGGAAGGACAGTATGTTTTTGAAGTGTGCCTGGGTAGCACAAAGCACGCGGTTGCGCGGGCCGTTGAGGCAATGTTTCGTGTTGAGGTGGCGGCAGTCAACCTGATGAATGTGCGTGGAAAGCCCCGTCGCTACGGTCGCTTCGAAGGTCGACGTGCCAGGTGGCGAAAAGCGATAGTTACCCTTGGCGAAGGCCAAACCATAGAAATATTTCCGGGTACCTAATAATGGGTCTTCGTAACTTCAATCCAACCTCTCCGGGGCGTCGTACCTATGTCGCTGTGGACAATGAAGAGCTGTCTGGTGCCCAACCCCTTAAGCGCTTGCTGCGGCCGATTACTCGTCGAGCTGGACGTAACAACTCGGGACGTATAACGGTGCGGCACCGTGGCGGTGGTGCTAGACGTAGATATCGGATTCTTGATTGGAAGCGTGACAAATTTGAAGTTCCTGCTGTGGTTGCCAGTATTGAGTATGATCCCAACAGGTCGGCCCATATTGCTCTCTTGCACTATCGTGACGGTGACAAGAGGTACATCTTGGCTCCTGTAGGGATTGTTGTAGGTGGTGAAGTGCTAGCTGGACCCAACGCTGAGCCTGTGGTCGGCAACGCAATACCGTTAGCCCGAATTCCATCGGGGACGGAAGTGCATGCTGTTGAGTTGACGCCTGGACGAGGCGCTCAGCTAGTGCGGTCGGCTGGCATGGTGTGCCAGGTCATGGCGAAGGATCGTGGCCTTGCAACTCTGCGTCTGCCATCCGGCGAAATGCGGCAAGTCTCCGAGAAGTGTATGGCGACGATAGGTCGTGTTGGTAATGTGGATCACAGCAACCAGTCAGCAGGAAAAGCAGGGCGTATGCGGTGGCGGGGCCGTCGACCACATGTGCGAGGGGCTGCAATGAACCCAACGGATCATCCACATGGTGGCGGTGAGGGGAAAGCTCCTGTGGGAATGGCCGGTCCGAAGACACCGTGGGGCAAGCCGGCGCATGGTCGGAAAACTCGTTTGGGGCGGCGTAGAAGCGATAAGCTCATCATTCGTCGAAGGAACAGGTAATACCAGATGTCACGAAGCACGAAGAAGGGGTGGTTCATTCACCCGAAACTTGAAAAACAGGTTGGGGAGGCTTCAAGGTCTCGTCAAAAGCAGGTGATTCGGACATGGAGTCGAGCGAGTGTTATCCATCCGAATATGGTTGGTCTCACGATTGCTGTGCATGACGGTCGTCGCCATATCCCAGTCTATTTGACGGAAAACATGGTTGGACACCGACTAGGAGAGTTCGCTCCAACCAGAACCTTTCGAAAGCATGCTAGCGGTCGGTCGACTGATCCGATGGGAGGATAACCCGTTGGAAGTTACAGCTACCGCGAAACATGTTCGTATGTCTCCGCAACGCGCTCGGATTGTGGCTCGATCTCTTTCAGGGCTTGCGATCGATGAGGCGTTGGCGTCTTTGGCTTTTATGCCGAATCGTGCCTCATCTGTGATTGCGAAGGTGATTAAGTCAGCAGTGGCGAACGCCGAGAACAATTACGCTTTGGATCGGGATGGGTTGCATGTTCAAAGCGTTACGGTTGACGATGGGCCTTCTCTGCGTCGGTTTCGCGCGAAGGCTCGTGGTCGTGCTGGTGGGTATCAGAAGCGTTCAGGTCACATAACGGTGACGGTTGACGATGGGGCGAGCTAACTAATGGGACGCAAAGTTCATCCGGTTGGCTATCGACTCGGTTACACAGCTCGGTGGGAAAGCACATGGTACGCGGATCGTGACTACACAAACCTTCTACTTGAGGATGTGGAAATCCGCGAACTTGTTCGTAAGTATTTAGAGGCTTCGGGTAGTCGGGATGCACGCCGTGGTAGGCGGCGGCGTAGCAGCTTTGGCGCAGGAGTGTCACGGATTGAGATTGAACGGCAAGTCAGTCAGGCAAGGGTTGTGATTCATACAGCGCGCCCGGGGATTGTTATCGGGCGTGGTGGGAGCAATAGGGAAGAGATCCAGAAGCGAATTGAGCGTCACACGGGCAAACGCATAATGGTTGATGTGCAGGAGATTGAACAGCCGGAGTTGGATGCATTGCTTGTTTCACGGAATGTGGCCGAGCAACTTGAGCGCCGAATCTCTTTCCGTCGAGCAATTAAGATGACAGCTGAGCGAACTCTTCGGGCTGGAGCTAGTGGTGTAAAGATCATGGTTAGTGGAAGACTGGGTGGACGTGAGATGTCCCGAAGTGAGTTCGAACTTCTGGGTACAGTTCCGCTCCAAACGCTCGATGCTGATATTGATTATGGCTTTACCGAGGCCCGTACAACGGCCGGACGGATTGGCGTCAAGACATGGGTTCATCGGGGGAAGGCGAACAACTCTGCTGACATGAGGGGTGAACAGGTTTCACGCCCGACATCGGGTGGACGCAGAGCACCGAAACGGTCATAGCTATGTTGATGCCAAAGAGTACAAAGTATCGTAAGGCGCATCGAGGGCGCCGACGTGGACGGGCGTCTCGCGGAAGCACGCTTGCATCGGGTGAGATTGGTCTCCAAGCTACTACTGTTGGTTGGGTTGATAGTAGAGAGATCGAGGCGGCTCGCCGAGCGATAACTCATGCAGTTCAGCGGACTGGGCAAGTGTGGATTCGAGTGTTTCCGGATAAACCGGTTACGCAGAAGCCAGCCGAGGTTCGTATGGGTAGCGGCAAGGGGAATGTCGAGAGCTGGGTTGCGGTTGTTAAGCCTGGACGTATCTTGTTCGAAATTGCTGGCGTTGATGAGCCTATGGCTCGCGAGGCGATGCGTTTGGCTGCTCATAAGATGTCAGTGCGTACGCGTATCATTACAAGAAATATGGAGGTTGTTGTTGGTTAAAGCTGGCGAAGTTCGTGATTTCACCGATGATGAGATCGCGACGAGAATTTCTGAAGTCAAAGAGGAACTGTTCCGATTGCGCGTCCAACATGCGACGTTGCAACTTCCGGACACGTCCCAGCTCCGCATATTGCGGCGTGATGTAGCGCGTATGTTGACGATCCGGCGGCAGCGTGAATTTTCGGCGTCCGATTCATCAACGACAGCGGGGAACTAGAAGTGGTTGCGAGTTCTCGAACACACCGCGTTGGCCGTGTTACCAGCGATCGAGGTGATAAGACGATAGTGGTCGAGGTGGAGTTTTTCCGACGCCACCCGGTCTATGGTAAGCCAGTGCGGAAGCGACGCAAGGTTATGGCGCATGACCCTGGTAATGCATGTCGGATCGGTGATCGGGTTGAGATAGAGGAGTGTCGACCTATTAGTCGCCACAAGCGATGGCGTCTGTTTGATGTGATTGAACGTAGTGAGTTGACGTTGGAGGAACGCGAGGCTGCCTTGGTTGTTGAACCAGGAGTGCTGGGTTCCACGAGTTCGAGCCAAGACGGCGAAGTTGATATGGCAAAGGATCAATCTGAGGATGTCGAAAAGTTGACTAAGGAATGATTCAACAGCAAAGCAGACTTAGAGTTGCTGACAACACCGGTGCACGTGAAATCATGTGTATTCGTGTGCTTGGCGGTTCCTCGCGTCGATACGCTCGTGTGGGCGACGTCATTGTCGCTAGTGTCAAACAGGCTGCTCCGAATAGTGGTGTGGCCAAGGGGTCTGTTGTGCAAGCTGTTGTCGTACGCGTGAACAAGGAATATAGGAGGCCAGACGGTTCAAGGATTCGTTTTGACGACAATGCCGCAGTTTTGCTTGAAGGTGAGGCTCCACGCGGAACACGAATCTTTGGTCCGGTCGCACGCGAGCTGAGAGATCGTAAATTTATGCGGGTTGTCTCGCTTGCGCCGGAGGTGTTGTAACGGTGGCTATCCATCGATTTAGAATTCGGAAAGGTGACAACGTCGAGGTGTTGCAGGGACGTGATGCTGGTCGACGGGGTGTGGTTGAGTATGTCGTGCCATCGACAGGGCGAGTGGTTGTTGACGGTGTTAACGTGCGCAAGCGGCATGCGAAGCCTCGGGCGGTAGGCCAGCCTGGGGGGATTATCGACTTCAATGCGCCTCTCGATGTTTCAAACGTCATGCTGGTCTGCCCAGCGTGCGATAAGCCCACCAGGGTCGGTGTCCAAATCGATCGGAGTGGGAAATGGCGTTATTGTCGTAAGTGCAATGAGAGGACCGACGACTAATGGCTCGGTTGCTCGCGCGGTTTCGTGAAGAGATTAGGCCTCAGCTAATGGGTGAGTTCAGCTATGACAATGAGCTCGAGGTCCCAAAGCTTGATCGTATTGTGATCAATGTCGGCTTGGGGGAAGCGATTGAAAATGATGCTGCCGTTGAGAACACGGTTCGCGATGTCGCAACGATCAGTGGGCAGAGGCCCGTCGTCACGCTGGCCCGAAAGAGTGTGGCGGCGTTCAATCTTCGTGAGGGTCAACGCGTAGGGGTGAAAGGGACTATTAGAGGCGGTCGGATGTACGAATTCTTGGATAGGCTTGTTAGCATCGCTCTTCCACGTACTCGTGATTTCCGTGGAGTATCTCGGAAGTCGTTCGACGGTCGTGGAAATTACGCGCTTGGGATTTCCGAGCAACTGATCTTTCCGGAAATTGACTATGATCAAGTTGATAGGGTGCGAGGTATGCAAATTATTGTCGTAACGACAGCTCGAACTGATGCGGAGTCATTGCGTTTGCTTGAGTTGTTAGGCGTTCCGTTTGAGCGCCTTGAAGTGGCTGCGTAAGGGTTCCGATATGGCTAAGAAGTGCAAGATCGAGAAGTGGAAACGTGAGCGTAAAGCTTTTATGGATCCAAACTTCGAATCTACTTCCCTGAGGGGGCGGAAGCTTCGTCATAAGGTCCGTTATCGTAATCGCTGTCGGCTGTGCGGTCGACCGCGCGCATATATGCGTCATTTTGGTGTATGCCGCATTTGTTTTCGAGAAATGGCTGTGCGAGGGCATGTGCCTGGCGTGACCAAGGCGAGTTGGTAGACGATGACGGATCCAATTGCCGATATGCTTACGCGGTTAAGGAATGGTTCGGCAGCACGTCATACAAAGGTTAGGATTCCGCATTCAACAAGCAAGGAACGCTTGGTAGCCATCCTTACAGAAGAAGGGTTTGTGGACGGGTCGGAAACAATACGTGAAGGTCATCGATCGTGGGTTGACGTCAGCCTTCGTTACCTTAATGGTGATCCTGCATTCCGTGGTGCGAAACGGATCAGTCGTCCCGGTCTGCGTGTTTATACCAGAGCACGAGAGATCCCACGTGTTATGGGTGGAATTGGGCTTGCCATAATCTCCACCTCACAAGGTGTCATGACTGGCCCCGAGGCTGCGAAGCGTCGCCTCGGTGGTGAAGTCGTGTGCTTCGTCTGGTAGAAAAATGTCACGCATTGGATCGACCCCGATTGATGTTCCTCAAGGTGTTGATGTGACCTTTCCGGAAAAGGGAACCGTAACGGTTAAAGGTCCTAAGGGTGAGTTGGTTCAGAAGTTACCGGATGTCATTTCTTTCGAGCATCGAGATGGGCAGATCGTAGCCACTCGACTGGATGACGATCGTGTATCTCGTGCTATGCATGGACTGGCACGTCAGCTGGTTGCAAATATGATTGTCGGTGTTACCGATGGCTATGAAAAACGTCTTGAGATTAGAGGGACAGGTTATCGTGCGCAGTTGCAAGGAAGAACTCTTGATCTTCAACTCGGGTTCACGCATCCCCAGCGACGTGAGATGCCAGAGGGTATTGAATTTGAATTGCCTGACGCGACGCATATTGTCGTGCGCGGGATTGATAAGCAGCTTGTTGGCCATGTCGCGGCCGAATTGCGTGCGATTCGACCGGCTGATGCGTACAAAGGTCACGGAATGCGATATGAAGATGAATATGTGCGGCGTAAACCTGGGAAGTCGGCTGTTGCCACCAGTGCGCCGGTCTAGGGTTTGGAGTCGAGTAGCTTAATGAAAAATCGACGGCAAGCAAGAAAGTTTCGTCATCGCCGTGTGCGGCGACGAGTAGCGGGTAACCCAGAGCGGCCACGTCTCGCAGTGTATCGGAGTCTAAAGCATATATATGCACAGTTAATTGACGATGTAGGTTCTTGCACGGTCGCTGCTGCGTCCTCATTAGATGATGGAGCTGCTGGTGCGAATAGGTTGGAACAGGCGACGAGTGTTGGATCGCGCCTTGCAGCTCAAGCAAAGGAACTCGACATAACATCTGTTGTATTTGATCGCGGAGGTCATCAGTACCATGGACGCGTTAAGGCGCTGGCTGAAGCATTCCGAGAATCTGGAGTGCTGGTATGACGATAGAAATTGATCATCGCAGTGATCGATCTGCGCGTGGCCGGAATGATGAACAGCAAGGCATGGAAGATAGGGTCGTGCGGATTAATCGTGTGGCAAAGGTAGTGAAGGGCGGCCGGAGGTTCAGCTTCAACGCGGTTGTGGTTGTAGGAGATCGTCGTGGAAAAGTAGGCGTTGGTATTGGTCGGGCAAATGAGGTGGTCTCTGCTATCCGTAAGGCGCAGGATAGAGCCAAAAGGTCTCTTGTCGAGGTTCCTATAACGGAAGATGGATCGCTTCCCCACTATGTGGAGCAACAGTTCAGGGCCACTAAAGTTGTTTTGCGACCTGCTGGGGCTGGAACTGGAGTGATTGCCGGTGGTGCCGTGCGTGCGGTTGTAGAGTTGGCCGGTGTGCGCAACGTGCTGACGAAGATCATTGGGTCTACGAATGCGTTGAACGTTGTCAGGGCTACAATTCAGGCATTAGCCTCATTAGAGATTCCCGAAGAGGCTGTAGCAAGGCGGCGTCACTCCGCAGGTGGTGTTTGATATGGCGGAGTTGTGCCTGCGGCAAGTTCGGAGTTCTATCGGAACTCGTGTTGGACACCGGCGTACGCTAAAGGCGCTCGGACTTGGAACGGTTGGTCGACGGGCGTCACGGCCTGATACACCTGAAGTACGTGCGATGGTTCGGTTTGTTGGTCATCTGGTAAAAATTGAGTCTGATGAGCGGGGCGGTGTTTCTTCGTGAAGCCGCATGTCATTAGTCAGGCTGGTAGTAAGAACAAACGGCGTCGCAGGGTTGGTCGTGGCGAAGGTTCTGGGAAGGGTAAATCTGCGGGGCGTGGGACTCTGGGGGAGGGTGCGCGCAGTGGGACAAATGCTTACCCTGGATTTGAGGGTGGTCAGACGCGGCTACTGATGCGCTTTCCGAGTCGTCGTGGATTTACGAACGATAGGTTTAAAACGGAGTATCAAGCTGTGAACGTTGGAGCGCTTCAGGATTTTCCCAATGGAGCGGTCGTTGGGCCTGAAGAATTGGTCGTGAAGGGTTTGATTGAACCCGGCTTGTTTAAGATTCTTGCAGGCGGAGAGCTAAAGCATGCACTTGTTGTGCGGGCTCCAAGGTTCTCGGCGGCGGCTAAGGCCAAGATTGAAGAGGCTGGAGGTACTGTCGAGGAGTTGGGTGCGTGATAGAGACGGCGATCGCTGCGTTCCAACTTCCGGATGTTCGGCGCAAGATATTGTTTACGGTCGGGCTTCTTGTTGTGTTTCGTCTTGTGGCTCATATTCCGTTGCCTGGTGTCAATACAGAGCTATTGGCTGATTTCTTCGCTGGAAATCAACTTCTTGGATTCATGAATCTTCTCTCGGGCGGGGCTTTAGAGAATTTTTCCGTTGTGGCTCTTGGGGTTTATCCATATGTCACAGCAAATATTGCGTCCACTGTGCTTGTTCCGCTTATCCCGCCACTACAAGAACTATCGAAGGAGGGTGAGGCTGGGCGACGTAAGATTGCCCAATGGACGCGTCTGGCAACGATTCCGTTTGCCATGTTGCAAGGCTTCGGCCAAATTCAGATCTTACGATCGGCTGAACAGGGTTTACTAGTTCCAACTCTAGGTGCTTTCGACATTCTTGTAATGTTGATTGTGATGGCGGCCGGAACGATGTTCCTGCTGTGGCTCGGTGAGCTTATTACGGAGAACGGAATTGGGAACGGTGTTTCGATAATCATATTCGCTGGCATTGTTGCGGGTGCACCTGCTGCCCTTGGACAGTCGTTATTTGCTGGCGAGAATATTGGGGGGTTTGTTGCAGTTGTTGTCATTGGTCTGTTGATGATCGCGGCTATTGTGTTTGTTCAAGAGGCACAGCGTCGTGTGCCTGTTCAATACGCTAAGAGAGTTCGTGGCAACCGAATGTACGGTGGTCAAAGTACGCACATACCGCTAAAAGTTAACTCGGCGGGGATGATTCCTTTAATCTTTGCGTTTTCTTTGATGCTTCTACCCGCGACTGTGGCAAGCTATTTTGAGAGTTCGGGCGTTGGTTGGCTTTCGAATGCAGCGGGTGCAATCGCTTTTGCTCTGAGTCCTACAAACGGGCTTTACTGGGTCTTCACGTTTCTTTTAGTGATCGTTTTTACTTATGTTTACACTCTGGTTGTTTTTCAACAGCAAAACCTAGCTGAGAATCTACAAAAGAATGGTGGGTTTATTCCGGGTATACGGCCAGGGAGGCCAACGCAACGCTACCTGTCCGGAATAGTCAACCGTATTACACTCGCGGGTGCGGTGTTTTTGGGTTTTATTGCGGTCCTGCCTTTTTTAGCCCAATCGGTCACGGGTGCACAGGCTGTTGCGATCAGCAGCACCGGATTGTTGATTGTTGTGGGTGTTGTTTTGGACACGATGCGCCAACTTGAGTCGCAGTTAATGATGCGCAACTACGAAGGTTTCATTCGGTAACCTTTGTGGAAAACAAACCGCGTGTCGTGATGATGTTAGGAGCTCCAGGTGCGGGGAAAGGAACACAGGGCAGCCGCCTCGCAAGCCGTGCGGGAATCGCTCATATTTCCACTGGTGATCTTTTTCGGGATGCGGTAAAGACAGAGTCGCCGGCTGGGCAGCGTGCCGAGGCGTATTTGAAGACTGGCCAACTCGTGCCTGATCAAGTGGTCTTGCAGCTGGTCGAAGAGTATTTGGCTGATCTGGAAGGATCGGATATTTGCTTGGACGGTTTTCCGCGGACCTATCAACAAGCAGTTGCATTAGATAGGGTGCTTTCCCGGTTCGGGCTAAGCATTGCGGTGGTTCTCCATTTATATGTTGAAGACAACATTGCACTAGAACGTTTGGTTGAAAGGGGGCGTGCAGATGACACGATTCAGACTGCTCGTTATAGGATGGACGTGTACCACGCTACTACTGAGCCCCTGATTAAGTATTACAACGAGATTGGTTTGCTGAGTCAGATCGATGGTTCCGGTGATCCTGATGATGTTGAGTCAAGGGTGTGGGACGTGGTGAAAATGGCCTTGAACTCATGATGGTGGATGGATCTGTATCTCCGAAATCTGACGAAGACATCGAACGTATGCGTGCCTCGGGACAGGTTTTGGCGGGTGCTCTTACGCAGATCGAGAATGTGATTGGCCCTGGGACAACAACTGCGGAACTCGACTCGATCGCTGAGACGTACATTCGTGATCATGGTGGAACACCGTCCTTTCTCGGTGTTCCTTCGGGCAATACAAAAATTGATCCGTTTCCAGGTTCAATTTGTGCTTCAATTAATGATGTAATCGTGCATGGCATTCCTGGTAGCGCAGAATTGGCAGAAGGCGATATCATTGGAGTCGATTGCGGCGTTATCCTTGATGGTTGGCACTCCGACTCTGCCCGTACATTCGCAGTCGGTGGAGTGTCCAACGACGCGAGCCGATTAATTGACGTGACACGCAAGTCGCTTTGCGCTGCGATTGCTGCGTCGGTTGTAGGTGGACGGATAGGGGATATAGGAGCAGCCGTTCAGAGTCTTGCTGAGGAGGCCGGATTCACAGTTATGAGACGTTTTGTTGGACATGGGATTGGTAGAACAATGCATGAGGCTCCCCAGGTTCCGAACTTTGGGTTGTCCGGCAGTGGCCCCGTTTTGGTTGCTGGGACTACGCTTGCGATTGAACCGATGATTAATATAGGAACTGCTGATGTGACGTTTGATGATGACGGCTGGACGGCGCGTACAGCTGATGGTTCACTCTCAGCTCACTTCGAGCACACAGTGGCTATTACTGATGATGGTCCGCTGGTACTCACGGACGGGTTGTGAGGTGGCTGTGAAAGATCCCAAGAAGGCGATGTCGGAGGACTCGGCATCATCGGCAAAGGCCGCTGTGATAGAAATTGAGGGTGAAATCGTAGATTCGTTACCAAACACCACATTTCTGGTGAAACCAATTGGTCCGGACGGGAAGCCTCTACGTATTTCGACGGATGTTAGTTCTTCTGAGGAGGAACCACAGACGATATTGGCTCATTTATCGGGCAAAATGCGGCTTCGGTTTATACGGTGTGGTGTGGGTGATCGTGTGCGCATGGAACTCTCGCCGTATGATCTAACGCGCGGACGGATTACGTGGCGACTCCGCGCTGAGCGGGTCGAGCGGTAGCGGCCATGCGTGTTTCTGCGTCTGTTAAACCTAGGTGTGACAATTGTCGGGTTATTCGTCGGCGTGGACGAGTGATGGTTATTTGTAGTAATCCTAAGCATAAGCAGCGACAAGGTTAAAGGCGACATTTCATGGCCAGAATTGCCGGAGTTGATATTCCTCGGGATAAGGCTGTTGTGGTCGCTTTGACGCACATTTACGGTGTTGGCCGGATAATCAGCACCAAGATTGTGGAAGGTGCTGGTGTTGAACCATGGAAACGTGTTCGTGATTTATCAGAGGGTGAGCTTAGCCGGATCAGGGACCAGATTGAGCAACATCGTGTTGAGGGTGATCTCCGCCGTATGGTTCAAACCAACATTTCCCGCTTACGGGAGATCGGCTCTTATCGTGGCTTGCGACATCGGATCGGTCTTCCAGTACGCGGACAACGAACCCGTACCAATGCGCGTGCGCGTAAGGGTGGAAGACGCCAGGTCGGTGTTCGAAAACGTGTGATTAAGCGAGGTTAATGTATGGCCGAACAGTCAGCACGAGCCCGGCGACGAGACCGCGTTCCTATTCCTAAGGGAGCCGCGCATATTCACGCTACGTTCAACAACACGATTATTACCATCACTGACCCATCTGGTGACACTATCGCGACTGCGAGTGGTGGAACTGTGGGTGCGCGTGGATCGCGTAAAAGCACTCCGTTCGCAGCACAGCAAGCAGCTGAAGAAGCCGGTCAACGTGCAATGGATGCTGGCATGCGGGAGATCGAGGTTTATGTTAAAGGTCCTGGGTCGGGTCGAGATGCGGCAGTTCGCGCCCTGGAGTCGGCGGGACTCTCCGTGTTAAGCATTTCCGACATTACACCAATTCCGCACAACGGTCCTCGTCCACCAAAACGACGTCGGGTCTAGGGCGTTAAGGGGAGATTCATATCACATGGCTCGATATACCGGCCCTGTCTGTCGTTTGTGCCGACGTGAAGGTGAAAAACTATTTCTAAAGGGCGATCGTTGTCATACGCCTAAGTGTGCGATTGAGCGAAAGAGTGAGGGCGGCGGGCCTGGCACGAGGGGTCCTAATCGTAGACGTCCTACAGAATATGCTGTTCAATTGCGGGAGAAACAGAAGGCTCGCCGGATTTATGGTGTGCTCGAGCGCCAATTTCGACGACACTATCGAGATGCTGGAAAGCAAGGCGGACCACGTGGCGAGCGGCTTTTGCAGCAACTCGAGTTGCGTGCGGATAACGTTGTTTATCGGATGGGGTTTGGGCTCAGTAGGGCCCATGCGCGACAACTGACGATGCACGGTCATGTTGAGATTAATGGGCGGAAGCATGATATTCCCTCTGCTGTCTTGAGTGTTGGGGACACAATTAGACTTCGTGGTAAGAGTCGAAATATTGATTCGGTCAAAAACGCTATGGAGCGGGCCGAGGCTCTTGGTCGTCCAGACTGGCTGACGATGGGAACGGACGCTTTCGAAGGCACGGTGAATGCGATCCCCGAACGTGATCAGATAGATGCAACACTTAACGAACAGCTTATCGTTGAGTTCTATTCGCGCTAGGCGCAGACGCGCGCGCGAACGTCCGCAGAGACGGACAGGAAGGTAAGGCTCATCGGTGTTTCTTGCTCCAATCGAAAACACACGTGACGAAGTCGATCCGCAGGCGTCCATTCAGCCCGTGGAGGTTGACGAGAACTATGGCCATTTCCACATCGAACCCTTGCGTAGAGGCTTAGCTCATACGTTAGGAAGCCCGCTTCGACGCGTTTTGTTGGCGGGTTTGCCGGGTGCAGCTATTGCGACTGCCAGGGTGGATGGTGCGCTGCATGAGTTCAGTACGCTGGAATTCATGCGTGAGGATCTCGTGGAATTCCTTCTGAATGTCAAGGGGATTAGGCTCACGTCGCTCCAAGATGAATCACCTGGATGCTCTTTGGAGATCGAGGGTCCAGCTGAGGTCACAGCCGGAGATATAGAGCTTCCTAGCGGCGTCGATATTGCTAATACGGATCACCACCTTGCTTCGTTGACTGCCAAGGGTACGCTGCGAGCCGAATTCACGATTGAACGTGGATCTGGCTATATTGGTAGCGAAGAACGAACGGGTCTGCCCATAGGCGTAATACCGCTCGACATGGTCTTCAGCCCAGTCACAAAGGTTGAATACAGCGTCGAGGATGCTCAGATCGGGCGTGAAACTTTATATGACCGGCTTGTAATCAAGATTTGGACTGATGGGACAACTGGCCCGCCAGATGCGCTTCGTGGTGCTGCACGAATGCTTTCTGAATCCTTCGCG
Organism: uncultured Chloroflexota bacterium; assembly: GCA_964422795.1. Taxonomy (GTDB): domain Bacteria; phylum Chloroflexota; class UBA11872; order UBA11872; family UBA11872; genus UBA11872. Next base: position 17,457 of record CAYRCL010000005.1, on the reverse strand, counting down.
ATGGTTGCAGGTGTGGATGAGACGGTCGATGTTGAGACAGCTGGCCTCGTACCGAACGCTGTTGAGGTTGTAAGCGAAGCGCTTGAAGAACTTAAACTTTCAAATCGTGCGATGAATTGCTTAAGGCGACACGGGGTTGAAACTGTTGAGGAAGTTGCCGCGATGACTGAGGACGACTTGTTCAATCTCAGGGGTATGGGTGTTCGATTGGTGGATGAAATTCGAGATGCCCTGGTGACGCGAGGTCTTGCTCTGGCATCCGACGCGCTGGAAAAAGTTGAGGAATAGTAGACGTGCGACATGTTAAAGGCGGGCGGCATCTTGGTCGTAATCCTGCGCAGCGTCGGGCTCTTAAACGTGGGCTTGTTCGGTCGGTCCTTTTACATAGTCGGATTGAGACGACGCTTGCCCGTGCAAAGGAAGTTCGAGGGGATGTGGATCGTTTGATTACGCTTGCCAAGCGTGGGGATTTACACGCGAGGAGACAGGCTATTGCACGTATGCCTGATCCAGTCGTCATCGAACGGCTGTTTTCGGAGCTTGCCGAGCAATATGCAGACCGTCCTGGAGGATATACGCGCATTAGGCGACGGGGAGTTCGTCTTGGTGATGGGGCCCCGCGTGCGCTGCTTGAGCTCGTGTGAATACCATTCGCAGAGTTCGTGCCGTAGTTGAATATGACGGTGCTCGATTCTCAGGGTTTCAGCGGCAGGCGGACGTACGGACGGTGCAGGGAGCACTTGAAGAGGCTATTGTCGCAAGTACGGGTGTTCGAGCAACCGTGAAAGGGGCAGGGCGAACCGATGCCGGTGTGCATGCGGTTGGTCAGGTCGTCTCCTTTCTCACGCCTACACGTATGAGTGATGCTCGTTTGCAAAGGGCTATTAATGCCCATCTTCCAGTAGACGTGGTTGTTACGGAAATCATGACGGTGTCGACTGATTTCGATCCCCAACGAGATGCCATAACTCGTGTTTATGAGTATCGAATTGATCAACGGCCAACCCGTCCGGTACTTGGGCGATGGCGCTCATGGCACCTAATACAGCCACTTGACCTTGAACGAATGAGGAGGGTTGCAAAATGTTTCGTTGGGACTCACGATTTTTTCGCGTTTACAACAGGACAGCAAGGTAATACTCAGCGTGAGGTACAAGCGGTCGAGATATGGACTGAAGGTTCGTTGGTTTTTATCCGGATTTCAGCAAGAGCATTTCTTTATCGCATGGTTCGACGCATCGTAGCTACCCTGGTTCGTGCTGGTCAGGATGGGTTGGAGGCGGGTGAAGTGGAAGATATCCTGAGGTTGAGATTACGTGAACGGGTTATGGGTACAGCACCCGCTCATGGCTTAACGCTTATACAAGTTATGTATTCGGACCATGACTATCGATACAATGAAGTCTTCAAAGAAGAGGTAGTAGTCTGATGAGTGTTAGAGGATTGAGCGATAGACAATCCACTCGAAACTGGGTCGTCATGGATGCGTCGGGGCAAACGCTCGGTCGTTTCGCCACCAAGATCGCGCATGTTTTACGTGGTAAAGACAAACCTACCTTTCGTCCGAACGTCGATGGTGGTGACGGAGTTATCGTTGTAAATGCGGCACAGATCAGGGTTACAGGACGCAAACTTGAGCAGAAATTCTACTTCCGCCATAGTGGATATCCGGGTGGAATACGACAAACAAGATTGGACGAATTGTTGGCTAAACGGCCTGATCGAGTAATCCGTCAGGCTGTGCGTGGGATGATGCCGAAAACCGCACTAGGCCGCAATGCGTTGAGACGATTGCGTGTCTATGATGGACCTGAACATCTGCATGAGGCGCAGAAGCCTGAGATGGTGGAGGCGTAGAGCTATGGCACTAGAGGGTTCCTACTACTATGGGTTGGGTCGTCGTAAAGAGGCGATAGCCCAGGTAAGGGTTTATCCCAGCGCGACGGTAATGATTGTTAATGGTCGACCGATCGAGGAATTCCTTGCGGTTCCGGATCATAGATTCCATGCACTCGAACCACTTCGAGTTCTTGAAGGTGGCTCGATAGGGCTATCCGCACGTGTAACGGGTGGTGGGACTAAAGGTCAGGCTGGGGCTATTCGTTTGGGATTGGCTCGCGCACTTATCGCAATGGATGCGGAGATTCGACCTCGTCTTAAGCAGGCTGGAATGTTGACACGTGATCCACGTGCTAAGGAACGAAAGAAGCCTGGGCTTGTTAGAGCGCGGAAGGCGAAGCAGTTTACTAAGCGATAGGCTGCTGGTCCGCTATTGCCGGTGTCGGAACGCGGAAGTGGTGTTATGTGGCATCAGCAGCTGGTGGGTCGAGGTCTAGCTCTGGCAGATGGTCTAGCGAGGTGATCCCAAAGTAGGCCAGAAAGGTGTCGGTCGTTGTAAACACGGATGGACGGCCCGGTGCGTCGAGTCGACCTGCTTCAACGATGAGATTGCGCGAAAGTAGCGTGGCTAGAGCGCTGTCTGAATCTACGCCTCGTACGTGCTCGATCTCGGCACGTGTTACACCTTGACGATAGGCCACGATGCCGAGCGTCTCGAGGGCAGCTTGCGATAGACGAGTGCGATGATCTAGGCCGAGAAAGCTGCGGCAGACCTCGGCGAGGTCTGGAGCGGAGACTAAGCGGATCGCTTCACGGTGTTCCAGTATTGTGATCCCACGCGTCTCGTAATGTTTGGTCAATTGGTCGATTACTACGCGTACATCCTGCGAGTTGGTTCCGACGGCAACAGCGAGCTCGTCCGGGGTCAGGGCGTGGTCGGCGATAAATAGGAGTGCTTCGATCTTACGAGCGAGACCAAAGGTTGGGTTGGTGTTGGTGGCGGTCGTGCTCTCTTCCGAGGCGGAGTTTTCGCTATTGGTTGAGGGCATGTGGGTTGGCTTGTCTTAGAACAATAGGGCCAAATACGTCTTGCTGTTTGACGGTGGCGACTTGTCCGTGAACAAGGTGTAAAACCGCTAGGAAGGTTGCAATTAGTTCTGATCGGTCGGCACATGTTGATGAGATTTGGTCGAAGCTGATGCCGTCGTTTTCTTTTAGGAGCTTGGTGAGTTCATTGATCTTGTCGCCAACGTGGAATCTCCGGACTGGAGCAGAGGGGATGGTGTCACTCGGCGGGTCATCACGAAGTAGTTCGTCCATTGCTTGTAGCAGCAGGCCGAGGTCTCCGGAGCCCGCTTTTGCGGTCGGTGGTTTGATAGTTGGTGGTGCAACTCTTATGAATGATCCGGTTCCCGCACGTAGCCGGTTGTCGAGTTGGTAGGCGACATCTTTGAACGCAGCGTAAACACGGAGTCTTTCAGCCAAATCCTCAGCGGATTCTTCTTCGTCGTCGGTCGATTCCGCATGAGGTAGCAATGCCCGAGATTTCAGAAGTGCAAGTTGTGAGGCTACAAGGAGAAATTCAGAGGCTGCTTCGGCGAAGCGTTCGCGGATTTCATGTGCGTATGCAACAAATTGGTCGGTTACGGAAAGAATAGACACCCCTGTAATATCGAGCCCTTGCTTTTCGATCAGGTGGAGTAATAGGTCCAGGGGTCCTTCGAAATCCTCAATATCGATAGCAAAATTGGCGAGAGCAGTTGATTGGCCTGCTGGGCCCCATCCGGCCAGGTTCATCGGATTGCATCCAATTCTGCGAGGCGGTGGCCTCGCGTATGGTCGCGAAACCCATATGAATGCAATGTATCAATGACGTCGGGGCTTGAATTGGCTAGTTGAGCAAATCGAGCGCTTGATTCAGTGTCATGGGATAGTCGAGCTATCTGGCCACGGTTTGTGGTGATTGGTTGATTCTCCCAACGCAGAAGTATCCACGGTGCGAACGTTGCTAAGAGGGTGAAAACGATACGGTGTAGAGTGCTTGGGCGGCCTTTGCCCACATCATGGAGTAGGGCTGCGACGTGCAGAACGCCGTCATTGGGCCAGGTGGTCATCGCGGCTGCATGTACAGCCAACGCGTGACGCTGGTCAGATGGATGAAGTCGGTTGAACAAAGTTTGCTCATCACGATTGAGATAAGCCAAGGCTCTGTCGCGGGCGGCCGTTGGGACGCGCCGGTCGAGCAAGTTGAGCACTTGGCACAGGCGATAGCTAAAGTCCAAGTAGAACTTCCAACAACCAGAGGGCGGGCCCGCTGATGATACCGGTCGCACCGGGGATAAGCGCAATTGCGAAGAACAGCCCCAACAGGATTCCGGGTCCGTATTTTCGAATACTCTCCAGGCGAGTGGCTGATTCTTCCGGCAGGATTCCGACCAGCACGCTGAATCCGTCTAGTGGCGGTAGGGGAAGCAGATTGAAGATGGCGAGGAAGATGTTTAGTTGTATTACCAAAACAGCTATTAGGCTTAACGTGTCGACCGGTCCCGTCGAGAGGAGTTCACGGGCAATTGGTGTGAGGACGAGGGCCAAGATGATGTTTGACGCTGGACCGGCGGCGGCGACAAGAGCCATTCCACGGCGTGGACCAAACCGAAGTCGATATGGATTGACCAGTACAGGTCGACCCCAACCAAATGACGCAATAACGATCATGACGGTTCCGAGAGGGTCGAGGTGGCGGAGCGGGTTAAGCGACACTCGTCCTTGGAGGCCTGGAAGATCATCGCCTAGCCATGTTGCAACGATCGCATGACTTGCCTCATGGAGTGTGATTGCTATCACGAATGCTAGCGCTACGATCAGGAAGATTTGTGGTTCAGTTGCCCAACGGAAAAGCATTTAATTAAGGGTGGTCCAATAAGCCGGGTCGTGTTGTCTTTGGATTCGGACCTTAACAGTGTTGTGCTGACTCTGTGACATAGCTGTGATTAAAGGTGACCTTGTTGTGACTTAGGGGTTGATCAACGTGGCTGTTATCGGGGCTCCTACACCGATGCCTAGTTCGGTCGCGGCTGATCCTCCAGGCCGAGCTACTTCAAGTAAGTTCCAGCTGCCGATCAGAGCGACAAACTTGCTCCCGGTGCCGTAAGTCTCTGAAAGGCCTTCGATTGTGAGTCCATCCAGTTCGGTTTTGATCGAACTGGATGATAGAGCGACAGACGCTGGAATACTGGTGATTAGATTGCCAAAAGTATCAATATGCACGACTTGTCCGTGCGCTATTCCTTCCTCAACGTGTGCGGATATTCGTTTGATTTGTATTGGGTTCGTGATGGATGTTCCGAGCCACTCTGGACGCGCATATGATGCGAGTTGTCCCGCTACCGATGCGAAGATGTCGCGGGCGTGGAAGGTTGCCTGAATGGTTGGGCGCCAAGTTTGCGGCTGGTCGATTTCCCATGCTTCAACTTCCGCGTCCAGCGTGGTCAATAAACCGTTGTCGGGTCCAACCAACCATCGTCCAGATCTCCGGATGATGAGTCCGCGTCGGTCCGTTCCCACACCGGGGTCGACGACGGCAAGGAAAACTGAACCGTCGGGGAAAAGGTCAAGCGAAGCATCAAGAATATGTGCTCCCAGGGCTATGTTGTGTGGTGGCACGTGGTGAGTGATGCTAATGATCTGTAGGTCAGAATACGCCGATAAGACAGCATTGACCTGTCCGGCATACGGATCGGATAGTCCGAAGTCCGTCATTACCGCAACTATCCGGCGCATGAGGTTTTTACTGTCCGCTTAAGCCGGGCGTTGGCGTCACGGAGCGCTAGATCAAGGTCGATGTTTGCTGCGTCGGCGCGTGAGGCTAGCCACAACATCGCGTCACCGAGCAAGTCCGGGTCGTTGGATGTTCTTAGGGCTTCGATCATGTCTGCGTCTGAATACCGATGCACCATTGGGGTTCCTGCACGGCGCATGGCATGCGCTGCGGCGGTTGCAAACGACAAGCTGGGTAAGGATTCGGGTAGGTTTTCAAACGGGTGTTTGGGTTTGTCGTAATCTTCGGCCTTGATTCGGTCCCATTGTGTACGCAGTTCCTTGATGTCAGCGATTTGTGTGTCTCCAAACACGTGAGGATGTCTCCGGATCATCTTCGCGTTGACAGCTTCGACAATATCCGGCCATGCAAAACCACCGCGTTGGCGACCGATTTCTGCGTGCATGACGATTTGCAGTAGTACATCGCCGAATTCATCGATCATCGCCTTGTCTTTCCCACTCTCGATGGCTGCTAGTGCCTCGTGCGATTCTTCTATGAGGTATGGACGTAGGGACTCATGTGTCTGGGTTTGATCCCAGGGACACCCGTCTGGTGCACGCAATTCTTGGATGGTTTTCCGAAGGCTTTCCGTTGAGCGAAGGACTGACGTAGAGCTTGGATGTGCGCGTAGGGATAATGGAAAATCGGGGCCTTCCACAGTTAGTTCTTTTGTCGTGAGACGGTTGCGGATTTCAGTCGATAGATGATCTGACATTCCGTCGAGGTTATGGAAATAGCGCTCCGACATATCCGCAACTTCTTGAGCAGAGTCAAAGCCATGGCTCTTAAGATACGCCAAGGCTTGTTTTGAAAGTCCCAACTCTTCAAGCGTGTGCGTATCCGACTCGTCGGATGAGATGGTTGTGTTGTAAGGAAGCCATGTTGTGGACGACCATGTCAGGATCTCGAGCGAAACGGTAGGTCCATATTCTGATCTGAGTTGCTGGCGCCACTGCTTCAAGATCGATGGACTGGCTATGCCTCTCACTATCGTTGTCACTTGAGGGTTAGGCAACCAGTTGTCAGCGGCTGATCCGATGAGAGTTGGCCCTGTTACTGGTGGTGACGATTCATCGCCAATATTGACGGAGATGTCCTCGTGCTCTGACAGTTCCAGAAGGGTACGGATCCCAGGGTCATCATCTCGACCCTCGCCTGGCGATATGTAACAGATCCGTTCTTTTCCGTATTCACTAATGGCAGTGCGCCACTTCGCAGTGTTAGGCGGTGATGGAAGGTGCAACCAGCTCTCATCGCCGAGGACGGACGAGTGCTCGAAAATTTGTTCCGGAAATGGGATCCATGTTGCTGGTGTCCATGTTGTCTGTTGGTCGTTGTTTTGTTCGATTGCAGGAGCTCCTGGATGCAAAGTTGATGAGATAGTGCAGTTGAGAGCCTGGAGTATGTGGTCTTCACTGCCATTGCCTAGAAAAGCCACCGTGACGATGACGCGCGCCATGTTCGAGTTGCTCCAAGGTGAGGGCGGCTGCACTGCGATATTCTATGTCTAGTTAGTAGTGCTTCCTGTAGGAGAGTTAACGTATGTATCCGGGTGATGTCCGTTACACGCGTGAACATGAATGGGTTCGTCTTGATGGACAGACGGCGGTGATTGGTATTACGAGCTATGCACAAGATGAATTAGGTGACGTCGTATATGTGGAGCTCCCCTCGGTCGGAGAGATGGTTTCGTCAGGTAGTGAATTTGGGACTGTAGAGTCGGTCAAGGCTGTATCTCCCCTATTCGCGCCTCTGGCTGGCGAAATCGTGGAAGTTAACGAGGCCCTGATTGGTCAACCCGAGTTGGTGAACGTAGAACCGTATGGTTCTGGCTGGATGATAAAGGTTGCAGCGAGTACACCAGATGAGCTTGACAGTCTCCTCGAGGCTGAAGCTTATGAACAGTTTGTAAATGACCTACACGCCTAGCACAGACGCTGATCGGGCCACGATGTTGGAGGCCGTTGGAGTGGCCTCAATCAATGATTTGTTTATTGATGTTCCACGTGAGCATCGTGACCCAGTGCTCGATTTACCTCCAGCCTTACCCGAGACCGACGTAATTCGTCACCTCAGCACACTCAGTGCGAAAAATCTTGTTCTTGAGAACATCCCCTCGTTTCTTGGTGGCGGTTTTTATCGGCATTTTGTTCCGGCCCTTGTGGATCAACAACTCTTGCGTTCTGAGTGGTATACGGCCTACACGCCGTATCAAGCTGAAATGGCTCAGGGCACGCTACAAGCGATGTATGAGTTTCAATCGCTCGTCTGTGATTTGACTGGGATGCAGGTCGCGAATGCGTCGCTGTATGACGGTGCTTCGGCGCTTGCTGAAGCCGTATTGCTGTGTCGAAATCTTGTGAACAGGCCGGGCGTTGTTTTAGCCGATAGTGTGCACCCGAGCTACCGTGCCGTGGTTAATACATATACACGGGCGCTGGATGTTGATGTTCGGACAGTATCTTCGGTGCGAAGGGATAAGTTGAGCCTGATGTCGGACCCGCAGGCTGTAATTGATGCCATTGATGACCAAACCTGTTGTGTTGTGGTGCAGCGGCCAGACTTCTTCGGTGTCGTTGAAAATATTGAACCGATAGTGGCTGCGGCACGCCGCCACGGCGCAAGAGTGATTTCCGTGGTGGGTGATCCGGTCTCGCTCGGATTGCTCGTTCCGCCCGGTGACAGTGGTGTGGATATCGTGGTTGGAGAAGTTCGATCTTTTGCCGGACCCTTAGCGTACGGTGGTCCGGGAGCCGGCATGTTTGCTACAACGAGTGAACTTATCCGGCGTGTTCCAGGCCGTATCGCTGGTCGTACGACCGATGAAGATGGTCGTCCGGGGTTTGTTCTGACACTCCAGACCCGCGAGCAGCACATTCGTCGGGAACGTGCTACCTCGAACATTACGACTAACGAAGCCCTTGTAGCTTTGGGAGCTACGATTACGCTAAGTGCGCTGGGTCCTCGAGGTCTCCGACAAATGGCCGAGCAATGTTTAACAGCTGCACATCGAACGGCTGATGCTCTGGCTGCTGTCGGGGCGACCCTTGCGACCAGCGGATCCTATTTCAACGAATTCCTTGTTCATGCGCCGGATGGAGCAGGACATCGCCTCGAGCGTCTTCGAGTCGAGCAAGATGTGATTGGTGGTCTCGATTTAGGTCGGTTCTATCCTGAATTAGATGATTTGATTCTGGTTGCCGCGACGGAGCTCACGACAGCTGATGAAGTGAGGAAATTCGCGGAGGGTTGGAAGGCTACGAACGATGGATAGTGAGCCGCTGATCCACCAGCTTGGTAGTTCTGGTCGAGATGGTGTTCGAGTCCCGCTACCTCAATTCGAACCGGTTGATCCGGAGGATGTGTTGTCGCAATCGGAGATCCGATCCGGACTCAACCTTCCGGAGGTATCCGAGATTGATGTGATGAGACATTTCTTGCGCCTATCGCATCGAAATCACAGCGTTGATACGGCGATGTACCCCCTTGGGTCTTGCACGATGAAGTACAACCCAAAGGTTAATGAGGTCGTCGCGCGTCTTCCAGGCCTTTCTGATGTGCATCCGTATCTGCCAGACGGGGATGTTCAGGGAGCTTTGGAGCTAATCCATAGTTTGGAGGCGATGCTTGCTGAAATTACAGGATTTACTGCTGTATCGACTCAACCGTCGGCTGGATCCCAAGGGGAACTAGCTGGGATTCTCGGGATTTTGTCTTATCACAAAGCACGTGGAGAGCGTCGCACTCAGGTGCTTGTTCCGGATTCGGCTCATGGCACTAACCCGGCTACGGGCACCATGAGTGGCTTGCACGTGGTTAATCTTCCGACGGCATCTGATGGCGGCATCGATCTTGATGAGCTGGATGCTCGTCTCGGTCCCGACGTTGCTGCCATCATGCTCACACTGCCAAGCACGCTTGGCTTGTTTGAGCGGCGAATTATTGACGTGATCGAACGTGTCCATTCGGTTGGAGCGCAAGTCTATTGTGATGGCGCGAACATGAACGCGATGTTAGGCCGTGTTCGTCCGGCCGATTTGGGCGTTGATGTGATGCATCTGAATTTACATAAAACCTTCAGTACTCCGCACGGGGGGGGAGGACCGGGTGCCGGTGCACTTGCGGTCCAGAAACACTTGGAGTGTTTCTTGCCCGGGCCCCGTATCGAGCGGCAGGACGGCGGATATGTGCTGAAAGAGGCCGATACGTCCAGTATTGGACGAGTACATGCGCATCTTGGAAATTTTGGAAATCTAGTACGGGCGTACACGTATATCCGATCACACGGATCGATGGGACTCCGTGGTGCTACGGATGATGCTGTGTTGAATGCTAATTATCTGAGAGCGAGGCTCTCATCGGATTACGATGTGCCGTATGACCGCATCTGTATGCATGAGGTCGTCTTAGCGGGAACTCGGCAAAAGAAATTAGGGGTGTGCACGATTGACATCGCCAAGCGGCTTATCGATTACGGGATTCATCCTCCAACGATCTATTTTCCTCTGATCGTTGACGAAGCATTGATGATCGAGCCTACCGAGACCGAGTCTTTGGAATCGTTAGATCATTTTGTGAACGTCATGCAGAAGATAGCCCGCGAAGCTGAATCCGATCCAGATAAGGTTCTTAATGCTCCCGTCAACGCGCCGGTACGTCGGCTTGACGAAGTATCGGCAAATCGTCGTCCCGACGTTCGTTGGGTGCCTGAGAGTAACTGAGCCTCCTATAGCGCAAACTCAGACGATAGGGCGATTATCGACTTACCCTACGGGACCTTCGATCAGATCGAACACGATTATCCTCCGGAGAACCTATCCAGCCCGTTGTCGCTTCGGATTCCTCGGCCCTTTAAGTCTTGCCCAGCGGATCGTTTGAACCGTCTTCGATGACGCCGCCTTTTTCGTTGTGACGAAGAGTGGCCAGTGGTCTTGCTGAAAGATCGGCGTGTGACGTCTTGTACATGATTTTGCGGTGAAGACACCGTTTCCGGAACAAATCCAGACAAGGTCGATAGATCCGGTCGTGTAACGGAACCATTGATCCCTAGGCCGCGATTCAAGCTCCGTGCGTCGCGACTTTCTTCCGGCTGCACAAGCGATACAACAAGCCCTTCGTGCCCCGCCCGGGCCGTACGTCCAGATCGATGCACATATGTTTTTGGGTCTGCGCAAAAGTCATAGTGCAGCACTACGGCAACACCGTCGACATGAATCCCTCGGGCAGCCACATCTGTAGCTACTAGAGCTTGCACTCGGCCAGATGCAAATTCATCAAGAGCTCGTGCTCGTTGATTTTGACTTCGACTCCCGTGGATTGTTGCCACTTTTATATCCAGCTGACTGAGTTGCTTCGCGAGTCTATTCGCACCATGGCGCGTCCTACAGAACACCAGTCCCGGAGCGTTATTTTTCAACACGTCTACGGTCACTCCCAGGCGATCTGTTTTCGAGACCGACCAAAAGAAGTGGCGGGCGGCCGTCACGTCAGGCGACTCATTGCCAATCGAGTGATGCACTGGATCTCTTTGATAGGTCCGAGTGAGCTCTGCAACATCGCGATCCAAAGTCGCTGAAAAAAGGAAGGTCTGTCGCTTCGTCGATGTTTGGTCGAGCAGTCGCCGTACAGCGGGCATAAAACCCATATCGGCCATTCGGTCAGCTTCGTCAAGGACGACACGCGTTACAGAGGAGAGATCAACAGCGCCTTGGTCAATCAGGTCTTCCAGTCGTCCCGGACACGCCACTAGCACCTCTATTCCTTGCTGAAGCATCTTGTACTGTCTGCTGTAGCCCACCCCGCCATAAATAGAACCCACGCGGGCATCGCCAGAAAAGGACCGCAGTACGACCATGATTTGCTCGGCGAGTTCACGTGTCGGTGCAAGGACAAGGGCGCGGGGCTGTTTGGAACGTGCTCGTTCAAGGTTGCTAACCAAGGGCACGCCAAACGCAATGGTCTTACCAGAGCCTGTCGGCGCACGGCCACAAACGTCACGGCCATCAAGGCCATCAGCGATAGTGGCTGCTTGAATTTCAAACGGGACCGAAATACCGTCCCGTGCAAGTGCACGACAAATATGTGAAGAAACACCCAATTGGGAAAACGTAGCTGACATAGAACTCCAAGGTCGCATGAGGCAGCGACAAACAGGCACCGTAGCAATTCAGGGCGCAGGGTAGATTCGCGGCTAGTTAGAGTGGTTCACAATGACTGTTGCAGAAAGCATTTGTCCGCGAACCCGCTGGTGTATTGCTTCTCCAGCGATGTGTTTATGGTAACTGCAGTTGGCCTTAAGATGCGACGAATATTTCGTTAATGTCGCGGAGTCGAAGAGCATTGCCGAAGAGAACTATGTCGACGCCTCACCGTGATAATTACTCAGCGGCACCCGTTGAACCTATGGCTGTTACCTTTCACAAAACCCTGCCAAGGTTCGGGCATACTGCTGCTCCACCAAGATCGACTCCCATCCCAAAGCGTCGAGCATGACCCCCCATCACGTATCCGTATCGCCGTGGCAGAGCGCCGGCACAGTAGACACCACACATAGCCCCCACGCGAAGCTGCGACCCGTTCCGATCCGCGCGGTCACTCTTAGAGACGGTTTTTGGAAACCACGTCTGGATGCCAATAGAACGGTAGGCATCCTCGCTTTTCTTGAATGGCTCGATGAGGACGACCAGGTTGCCCCTTTCCGAGAATTTGCACATTTTGCCCGAACCGGTGATGACTCCAAACTCGCCAGCGGGCTCGACAAGATGCGTCGGGCGTTCGATGGACACAACAGCCAGCGGATTCGACACACATGGCGTGCCACGGTAATGGAAGTGGTAGAAGCGTGTGCTCACACCCTTCAATCAAACAATGATCCGACTATCCGAGATCTCATGGACGAACTGGTTACCGGCATCGTGTACGCCCACAAGAATAAAGAGTTTCTGACGTGGTATTACGGTGACCATTTCGAGCATTCCTACCAACTCGGGACGCCAGGCCATCTCTTTCACGCGTCGGTTGCCCATCACCGGGCTACCGGCGAAACTCGATTCCTCGACGTCGCCGTCACCGTCGCCATTACCATCGCTTCAAGATTCGAAGATAAGGCCTTCGCTGAACATCCGGGCATCGAGATGGCGCTTGTCGAACTGTACCGTGCCACGGGCGATGATCGAATCCTACGCCTGGCCTCCCACTTCGTAGGCCTGATCCGTGAACAAGATCCCATCATCGGACCTGACACGGGTGAAGGTCACTGGCACCACTTCAACCGGCATGTAGTCCGTCAGACGTACCTGCCGTGCGGTGCTGCTGATCTGCTCGCTGAAAAATCCGACCCTGAACTCTGGGAACACCTATCGGCCATCTGGCGCGATATGACCACCGGAAAACTCCAAATCATTGGCCAGCTCGCGACTGATTATTGGCTCGGTGAGCGAATCACCAACGAACCCTTCGCATTATCCGTCGGTGTCTTCGGATGTTTGCAGGATCACATCATTCATGGTTTCGAGCTCTGCGAAGCTGTCGGCAACATTATGTGGAACTGGCGCATGCTAGCCCTCACTGGCGACGCTGCCTACTCAGACTTGGTAGAGCGCACGCTATACAACGGGTTTCTGTCGCACGTTGCGCTAGATCACTGTAACTATCACTACCTATCCCTGATGGCCTCGGATGGCGACCACCCGCCCCGCAACCCGTGGGGCAACCCTACGACTGGCTGCTGTCCTGCCAACGCCATACGCTTCTTACCTTCCATCCCATCATATTTTTTCAGTACATCCGATGACGGACTCTGGGTACATCTGTACGACGACTGCCGCATGGAATGGCATCTTTCGAGCGGTCAGCCGATCGTGCTGGATCAGGAAACACACTATCCTTGGGAGGGGCATGTAGCCATAACCGTCGGACTTGACCAATCCGTCGATTTCGACCTGAATCTTCGTATCCCCAGCTGGTGTGAAAACGCTGTGCTCACGGTCAACGGCTCGGCTCTCGACCGGCCAGTCGAACGTGGCACCTATCACTGTATCCGTCGAACATGGTTGGATGGCGACGTCGTTACCCTTGAATTAGCCATGCCCGTTGTAGCGATGGAAGCTGATCCACGCGCGAGAGACTTTCAGGGTAAGTTGGCCGTGATGCGTGGACCCCTGCTTTACTGCTTTGAAGGGATTGACAATCCAGACTGCTCCGTCCGATCGATTAGAATCGCTCCCGGAACAAAAATACGACCGTTCACGAATAATGTTCAACCGGAAAATCTTTATCAGCCTAGCGCTGATCTCCCGTTCTTCACCCCGATCGATCAGCCCGACTTGCTTGGTGGGGTGACCATTTTGCGAGGACCAGCAGCTACCGACCACGCATCCGAGATCATGGCGATTCCCTACTACGCTTGGTGTAACCGCGGTCCGTCTTCGATGCGGCTCTGGGTCGATAGCTCGAATCCTAACTCCAGCTAACTCCGCTGTTACGCGCATGTTCGTCGCGTCGAAACGCCACACAGCGCGTGCGCACATCCGCTATCTAAGCCGTTCAAACTCGACCTGCGTAGGGCTAACTACTGGGCTAACGCAGCTCAGACGACAAAGGATGCGGTTCAGGTGGAGACAGAGGACCGGACCTTAAACCAACCCAAAACCGTATAGTCGCGCACGCTTGATATAGAAGCGGACTGCAGCATGTTCAGCCGGACACACATTGCCGCCCGACCAACGCAATATCTTCGCCTTGTCATCACCCTGCCAGGCTTGGTACTCGGATCGGCCAAAGCCTTCGATAGCTCTGCCTTCTGAATCGACGAGCTCCGCCGTCAGCTCTCCTTGGCCCACCGTTGAGGTGACTGCATTCACGCTGAGGCGTTTGCCACCAGCCGGCAACAAGAATGACGTCAGGGTCCCCTCGTGAGGCCCGCCGGCTGCGGAAACAGCAGCCCAATATCGATCGGTTTGCCAGCTCGCACGGCAAAGCGCGGCGTGGAACGGGTAAATGGTGTTCTTGGTCGAAAACGGATCGCCGTGCAACCCTTCAGAAGCTGCGTAATACACAAACATTCGGCCGTTGTCTTCCACCAGTTCACGCGTTGCCCAAAGCATGCCGCCTCCATAGTCGCCCAGGCGACGCACGGGAACAGCTGGCTCTCGTGAAGGGCGGCACCAGGTGCGACCGTCAGCGCTTCCAGCTAGCTGGAGATCAGTTGTTTGGGCAAGGTTGTGATAGCACGTAAGAACACCAAGAAAGCCTTCCGTGACACGTCCCAGGCCCAGTTCCATGAATTGCAGATCCTGCGGGTCTTGCCAGTCGGGTTGAACAATTGTTTCGATCGGACTCCACACAGAGCCATCCGGACTGGTGCGTCGGGCCAGAACACGCCGACCCTGAGTGAAGATGTCGTACGGGACAAACCCGCCAGGCTGGATTGGCTCACCAATCTTGCTGTACAGCGTGTACGTGCCGTCCTTCATCTGGTGAAATAGCGCGTTGTCCGCTGCGTTATCTGGACGATCGTAGGGGGTGATCATGCGTTCACCAGGAACCGCCGTTACGATGATTGGTCCCTCAGTAGCAGTCCACCGGATCCCGTCCTCAGACCAGTAACGGTAGATCCCATACGGATGCTTGTCGGTGCCTGGCTCGAGCGGAATCCCGTCGATCTGTCGTGGTGAGCCATCGGGTCGTCCCGGAGACCGCAAGATGAACATCTCATACCGCCGGTCCTTTTCGGCGTCTGGATGGATGATCACGGACGCATACATACAAGTCCCGCCGGAATCGAAATCAAGCAGGATGTTGGTTTTTGGATACCCAGGCTGCTTAACGATATCCAGCAGCGGGCGTTCCCACTTCATACCGTCCTCAGAAACTGCGTAGGTTAGACGACGACTCGCTTCAAAGTCGCCTAAGTCCTCCTTGGTGGAAATGTTCCAGGCTTTCCACAATCCGTCGATCGGGTCGCGCAAGACGGTCCCGTGGGCAAAAAACGCACCTGAGTCCCAGGGGAACCTTGGTTCAACGAGCGGGTTGTTTGGATCGACTTCAGCAGGCTCAAGCCGCCAGGCAATACCTTCATGCTCTGAAATATCCGTTTCGAGAATCATTGAACGGCAGTTTTCCCGAACCAGAGGACCACCCAAACTAATCGCCACTAATCCCTCCAAAAGTGCATACGGTCGTTGTTGGAATGAAGCTCAGCGTAGCGACTGATGCTATCAGTTGAGTCCCCGAGGATTAATTGCGTTCGCCCATGCACACGTCCACGAGCACTACAAAGCACCACAGGTCCTTCGGGTATTCTTCCTCTGGTGTCCCCAAGGTTCTCTCCAACAGAAGTCCATGACTCAAATATTTGATGCGCACAGCCATTGCTTCACGCCCATCGGTATCGACGACGGATATCTCGAACAACGCCTCCAAGAGATTCAGTACCACATTCGACTCGGCGGGATGGGTCTCCGTCGACGCCATGACCACAGCGTCCTAGAGAACCCGGCCCAGATCCTGTGTGCGGGCGACGGCATCTCTTGGCTAACCGACGTTGGCTTCCGTATCGGAACATTCGGCCGGGTGGAGTTCACTCATCACGGTGAGGACTACTACCTACACTTGGTTCCACCCCACAGCCACGATCTATCTGCAAAACCCGATTACATCACCGCTGAGATGGACTCCGCAGGCGTGTCGCGCGCAGTGCTCCAGCACGACGGTATCTATGGTCGTTTGGATGATTACCTAGCTGAGTGTGTCGCACGATACCCTGACCGATTCGTGGCGCTCGCCCAGGTAGATGAATGGCGTGGTGGACAGCCGGATCAATTACATCGTGTACGCCACCAGATTCAAGACCTGGGACATTCTGGACTCTACTTCTCCACGATAGGCTTCTTTTTTGTGGACTTCAGCTTTGGAATCAACGACTCCGAACTCGATCCACTATGGGAGTTGGTTGGTGAGCTAGGCATTCCGGTCCACTGGTATGCCGCAAGTCTACGCCTGCCTGCCCTCGAGACTTATCTCGTTGAAATATCCGAATTTGCCGAGTGGGCGCGTCGCCATCCCGAGATACCCTCGGTCCTCACCCATGGCCTCGACAACCTCCGCAAGGGCATCGACCGACCTGACCGCTTCACCGTGCCCCGGGAAATCCTGGACTACCTCCAATATCCGAATAGTTACCTCGAGTTGATGTTGCACAAGATGGTCTGGGACCACGAATTCCCTCCCTACCACCCCGAAATCCCGAAGTTAGTCGAGACATTGGTCAGCAATGTTGGAAGCGAAAAACTTGTATGGGGATCGGATATGCCCTCATGCAATGAGGTCGTAACGTATTCCCAATCGTTGATCTTGTTTCAGACACAGTGCCCATTCCTTACACCGAAGCAACGCGCCGGCATCCTCGGAGAAAACCTCGCTCGCCTGTATCCATCTCATAGCAACCACTGAGCTCGTCCGCTCTTCTATTGACCACATATCGGATTGATCGGACACAGAAAGCCGTGCGTAATAAGGCTTCAGTCACCTCTTTTAGTACAGTCGATGCAGAGCACCATGACCGACTCGACAAACCGCCGTTGCGAGGTGAACATGCTGTATTAGAAATGCACTACCGGCCGTATCCCACGCAATGAGTAACGATGAACACTGACCCTGGATCTCGAGATGGATTCTTACTCGACTCAAATATCCAATCGCCCTCTCACCTCGAACGTCGAGTCTGTTAGGCAAGAAAACACCCACATACCCCAGTCCTTCCTCTGGGAGATCTACACGAGTGGGACGCCACGCAGGCG
>CAYRCL010000004.1:0-18659 GCA_964422795.1 uncultured Chloroflexota bacterium | reverse complement strand
ATACCGAGAAGCAGATCCTGCTCGCCCACGTCCGTGTCGGTAAGGGTCCACGCATGGTCGCCGTACGCCCTGATTTCACACGGATCTACGCCATGGCCGCCGACGACCAGCAGGTCGACGTCATCTACCAGCAGGACTGGGCCGCCAACCACCTCACCATCACCTCGAACGTCGAAAACACCATCAAGCTCTCATCTGCACCGGTCGGTCTGTTCCTGCGCATGACCTCCATCGGCCAGCGCAGTCGCGATGAGCAGATGCGGTTAAGTTGCAGTACCACCCGGGTTACAACTTATGGCTGCACTCAGGACATCGGTAAGAAGCGATAGCTCTACCTCCGTATCCTCAAGGGCGAATCACAACAAGCACCATTGCGACTCTCGACCCAGTCTTCGCACATAGCCCGGGGCATCCGTGATTTATCACCGCGATAGCATCCATGGATGCCAAGCCCTGTTCTTTCCGGCTCAGTCGGTCGACCATGTCGGCAATGTTGGCTTGCTGATGACAGGACTCCGCACGTAACAGGCCCATCACTAGGGGTTCGTTATGTTAACTCCACACTATGGATAATGGTCCTGCGCAAGACACGCGCTTCACAACCCAAAACACATCGAGCATTCCCACAGCCATGTCGAGTAGCCCAAAACGACGTATATCTGATAGCACCGATGAAACACCGGGTGAACTGCACTTGGCACGGTCGAGAGCGGCCCGATGGTTTTTCATCGGACTTGGCACGACAAGTCTCCTCACCGGCATCATCGGGATTGTCGTGCCGGGGTTACCGACAACAATATTTCTGATCATCGCCGCTGCTTCGTACTCCAGGGGTTCGACTCGTCTCCATCGGTGGTTGCTCACCAACAAGTTGCTAGGACGCCACGTCCGTGCCTGGTACAACGACCGCAGCCTTCCCCTGCGCACCAAGATGATCATTATCGCCATGATCACTCTGGGGACCGCAGGCTGCGCTGGCTTGATAGTCTCAAATGTTCTGATACAAGCGACCGTTGTCATCGTTGGGATCATCGGGGTCTGGTACGTTGGCCTTCATATACCCACACGGAAAAATACGCAGACCTAAGCGCTGCGCTCAACAAGGCTAAGCTGCCATCACTTACCATGGAGCCAGCTGCCGCACTCCGAGAGGTTAGTTGTGCCGATTACTGGCGACTACGAATGCTTCAGTGACGACTGGCGTCGTACAGACCCTGATCTCGTCTTCTATCTACCCAAAGAACCGCAACGGTGTTCGGAGGCCGTGGATCATGTCCTAGTTGAGGTCACACCAGGTGGTGACCTGCTCGCAATGTGGCAAAACGGAACTCAAGCCGATCTGTCCGATCATTCGGTCCTTTACACGAGGAGTTCCGACGGCGGTCGCTCCTGGGAAGAACCAGAACAGATCGACCCTCCCGGACCAAAACCGGGTCAAGTAGCCTGCTTTGGTTTTCCGGTTATTAGTGCCTCCGGTCGCATCTACTGCTTCTATAACAAAGGAACGGGCGTCGGCACTGCCTATACGACATCATTTCTGCGGTGTAAGTACTCAGACGATGACGGTCGCACATGGATCGACGGGGAAATCGAGATCCCCTATCGCCATACGAAATACAGCCACCCCGACCCCAAAATTGGGGCAGACAACGTTATCTGGCAGAAGCCAATACGTGACGCAAATGGAAAACATCTGGTTGGCGTTACCCGCTGGACACCAAAGTTAAAGCGGCCCTCAATACAACGCTTGGCCGATGGACAGATCAAGGATTTCGGAACGGACTGTCATTGCGAATTTCTTAGGTTCGAGAACATCGATATGGGCCCCGAACCACGCGATATCGAGGTGACCTGGCTACCCGATGACGAAAACTTGATATCGGTTCCACTGACCCTGATCCCGGATGCCCCAAAAGACCTCTCATACTGCCAAGAACCGAGCATTGTCCTTTTACCAGACAACCGGCTGTTTACGAGCATGCGAACCCAAAACGGTGAGATTTGGTACACGGTCTCACATGACAATGGCCATTCGTGGCGCGTACCCGAGCCACTACGGTTTCAGGATGGGGGTGACGTCATGCTCAATCCAATAGCGCCCACACCGATCTTCAAACTGAATGATGGCCGCTACCTTCAATTCCTACAGAATCACGATGGGTTTGCTCACGGCGGTCGGGGTCCGACTGACAACGATAACCGTGGACCGCAATTCGTTTCAGTAGGTGAGTTCCGTAACAACGCTCATCAACCGATCTGGTTCAGCGAGCCACTACTCGTGCTCGATACACACAAAGTCGGCGTGTTTCCGTTTTACCGATCATGGTTGTCCATGTATGCCAGCCTTACCGAACACAACGGGGAGCGCATCCTTTGGTACGCAGACCGCAAGCTCTTTGGTCTCGGCCGCTACATCACCGATGAAATGCTCGCCCCGTTGACGGTGCCGAACACGTAAACCAGACGCTGGATCCCGTCCATACATCAAGGTACAGAGCACAACCACACCGGCCCTGGCTTGGACCATAACTATCCGGGTGACTCACCGAAAACGCATATTAGCCCGTGCGACGGAAACCGCTTATGCACCTCACTCGCACGCTACCTAGTGCTGATGCACATGGCTCCGTGCAATACCAGCGATCTCCTCACCACCCTTGATCACAATACGGGGCACCAACCGATGCTCCCCTATACGGGCCTGCCCGTGAGCATCCTCAAATCGGTGCGGACCGTTCTCTTCGTCAAAGATCGCGACATCCGCATGAGCCCCAGCCACGAGCGTCCCGATTCGTCCAGCCATACCCAAGAATTCAGCCGGCACCGACGTGCACCGATGTATCGCATCGGAAAGACCAAGACCCAGGAGCATGAATTTGCTAATCGTTGTGGCGAGATCAAACACCGGTCCATCCACATTGTGGGCATGCAAATCACTACTAATAGTGTGTGGAATCACCTCTTGCGCTAGCGCCTGTTCCGCCACACGGAAATCGAAACTGCCCTGGCCATGTCCAAGATCGAGCCGAACGCCACGGTCAATTGCGTGCCGGACTGAATCGAGAACGCGACCATCGCGATCCAAGATCCCGCCCCGCATACCGTGGAAACAGTGTGTGACGATGTCACCGTCCCTGAGCTCGTTCAGAATGTCGTCCAGAGCACAGTGAGCGTCCTGCGGGTGAACCATCACGGGCAATCCCACAGCATCCGCAGCCTCTCGCGCGTGTGCAAGCGCCTGCAGGCCGTTGTCACCAGCAAGTTCACGGGTCATTCGCAGCTTGACACCCAAAATGATGTCACGGTGCTTTTCACACATACGGATTGCCGCTTTGGGATCCGCCCAACGGATGTCCAACAACTCACCAACGTCTTGGGAGACCATACCCATACCCGAAATATTGAGAAGCGCGAAAAGCCGAGTATTCGAAACATCGATGACGTAGCGACGAAGCCCCTCGAATGTACTAGCTCCAGCCGAACCGGCATCCAGGGCCGTCGTCACCCCGCTTGGCAGCACATAGGTATCAGGATCTATTCCGTAGTGACTCACACCGGGATAGACATGTACATGAAGATCAATGAGACCCGGGGTCACGAGCTGACCAGAGGCATCTATGATCCGACCAGCAAGGTCTCGATCGATCTTCGGCTCGACCGTGACGATATGGCCGTCGCGAATCGCGATATCTGATCGGCGATCAAGACCCTGACTTGGGTCTACGACACGTCCGCCAACGATGAGCAGGTCATACACGAAAACACCTACCACGTGAATCGAGGAAGCCGATCGTACCCCAGGTACCGCATGGACACCGAGTCCACGTTGCATCCGACCTGCCACATCGGAAATGGTATTACCTGACGAAGTTCCATCTCGAGACTCGGAACCATGCCATCGAACCGTGTCGCGTTGTTTAGTACGCTTTCACGTCAGGTGGGCCAGCACCAGCAACACCAGCAGTCATTCACAGTGGTTCCCAAACCAGCTTCGTCTTCGCCCTAAACAACACCGGCCACAGATAGCCCTGCAAGACATTGGCACGAAAAAATCCCGGTCAGGAGCCCGCGTCCCGGCACGTTTCTGAAGAGTTCAGTCGCGAATCCGTTGTTGTTTGTCCAGCCTGTTGTGACTTTGGGTTCGCTGATCCGGTTGATCCGTCTACACCTGCGCATGACCTAGGCTTAAATTGAAATGAGTCTGAGTCCTGACAGGCTGTTGTCGCCACAGCCACGCCGAGCATCAACATAAGCACCCAAACACGACTCAGCCGGATTACCCGCATAAACCCTTCACCTCTATGTGGTTTCTACAGCTCGTTTTGCAGCTCTTCTTATCGTCCACCAACACGTTATCGGCTTGAATTGAAACAGTTCTGACTGCGCACAATCAATAGAACTAGAACTCTCGACCAACTACCAACCCAAGAACTATACCCAGAGCAGCAGCACTCACATTACATCAGCCATGTGGAATCGCCTATTGGTTCTTATAACCGCGTCGGGATGCAAACCGAAGACCATAGATCGTATACATCGATACCACTCGGGTTTGCACCGATCCAACGATGTATCGTTTGATCGCGCCGATCCCACTCGAATCTCGCGCCCATTGAGCGCAACTCTTCCTCCACTCAACCTCCCGTACGCTGGTCGGATCATGCACGGATCTGTCGAACGTTGGTCAATTTACGCCCCCGGGGAAATGGACATCGCTCAGTCCACTCATGAACGCATCCTCCCAGCACAAACAAAACTCTCATTCGAAATCGAATAGAACCACAGCAGACCGCATCAAACATTCGAATCCAAGGTGCGTACATCGATAGCAGTGAGCCACCGATGCAAGGCAAAATAGCTCATACCGATGATTCCATGAGGCCACCACAACCATATGTCTAACTCAACACCCGTACGCGTTGCTGTAGTCGGTGTTGGTGGTATCGCGACCAAGCACCTCACAAACCTCCTGCGTATGCCTGAGGCTGAGGTTGTCGCACTCGTGGACGTTAATCTCGAACGCATCCCCGTCGCTCTTGAACATGCTTCAGCTAACCAAACGCCACCGATCTCACCACCAACGATTGATGCCTTTGACGACGTCGGATCCATGCTCTCGGCTGTGAACCCCGATGCCGTATTTATCGCAGTACCACCATTCGCGCACGGTGATGCCGAACACCAATGCATCGAAGCCCAAGTCCCGATCTTCGTGGAGAAACCCGTCGGGCTCGACATGCCCACTGTTCGCACGATTGAGCAGGCGATTGCTAAACAGAACCTCATCACCGCGGTGGGCTATCAAGCCCGATATACCGAGACTGCTGATACAGCCAAATCACTACTGGCCGATCGGCCGGTCGGAATGGCCATCGGAACCTATCTCGGCGGTATGCCCCAAACACCCTGGTGGCGCGTCCACGCCCAGTCCGGTGGCCAGGTCGTCGAACAAGCAACCCACATAGTCGACCTGCAACGTTACCTCGTTGGTGAAATCGAGTCCGTTCATGCCGCCGCCGGGACTCGCCTCATGACGGACGTACCCAACCTGGACATCGCCGATGTCAGCGTCGCCACCCTGACGTTCGTGAACGGAGCCGTTGGCACCCTCCTCAATACCTGTGGACTCAACGACCTCGCCCGGGAACCCTGGGACCACGGTGTAACGATTGTGGCCCGCGACCTGTCGCTGTACGTCTGGACCGACGGTGGACGCATCGCTATGCCCGGCGAAGTCCGGGCCTTGAAGAATACACACGATCCGATGTACCTCTCGGACACAACCTTCGTTCGAGCTGTCGCCCATAACGATCCCTCCCAGATTCGATCCACCTACGCAGATGCAGCTCTCACACTCCGAGCCACCCTTGCGATTAATGGGTCCGCACGCTCTGGCCAGCCCGTACGTCCAGCCGACCTGGGTTGACATCAACAACCCACGAACGTGGTTCCATAGGTTGAGATCGACGTTAGAGTGCAGGCGCGATGATCAAGCCTGATTGCAGCCAAACCCAGCCCAGCTGGTCACCCGACAGCAACGAAATCGCATTCACAAACATCTGCGGCGAGGATTGGACTGTCTGTGTACTGGATCTGGAACACAGACATTGCAGGCGCCTAACCGACATCTCAGAGAAAAGCTTCGGCCCTGCGTGGTCGCCCGACGGCAAAGAGATTGTGTTTCACAGCTATCGCGACGGCGAACACCCCAGCATCTACACCATGGGTATCGATGGCAGCCGTATCCGTCGATTGACGGATGATCCGTGGGGAGATCTGGATTCCGCGTGGTCGCCCGACGGGACACATATCGCCTTTACGAGCATTCGGCACGGCTATCGAGACCTCTATGTCATGCATCCGGACGGAAGCAATGTCCGGCGAATATCTGATCCTAGTGGGGAAAACCGTCAGCCCATGTGGTCACCGGACAGCAAGCACATCGGTTATCTCGGCTGGCATACCAGCGACTGGAACATCTATATCTGCACTCTCGCTAGCGACGCTATTCACCAACTGACTGATGATTCGAACTGGAACGCCAACCTCACGTGGGCCCCCAACAGCCAACAAGTTGCGTTTGAGAGAAACTCCAATCATGGACGCGGCATCTATGTCTTGGACACGCGAGGAGGACCGCCGAACCGGATACGCGATTCCCATGGAGGATGCTTGAACCCTGTGTGGTCCCCTCGGGGCAACGAAATCGCCTACCACCGTTACGGCAACGGAGATCAACCGAGCATCTTCATCACAGATTCATCTGGAGAACACACCCGACGGTTAACCGACCTTGAGAACGGGCATTTCCATCCCCTATGGTCACCGTGTGGCACGCGCGTCGTCTTTACCGTGTTGCAGAACGGCCTTCGCGCTCTGTACATAACGGACGCGGACGACCGACGTGCCCGACGATTGCTCGATGTTGGACCAGGACACTTGCAGGACTCCTGACCAACCACACGTATTCGATCTTCGAATCCATCTCTTGCTATCGCAATGAATCCCTACGGCTTAAGTTCATCCGGAGTCTCAAGCACCCGGTAACCCGCGTCGACCATGCCAAGACTCGTATATGTCTGGCGCGCCGACGCGTTATGGTCGTGAACATAGAGGCGAACACCACAATAGCCGGGTGACCGCGCTAGATTAGCCACATGGCTATAGAGCGCCGTAAAGACACCCTTGCGGCGATGTGCAACCTCCACATAAACGCTCTGAATCCAGATGAACATGCCATTCCGCCAATCGCTCCACTCATAAGTGATCAGCAGCTGACCGGCGACTTCGCGTGTGCCACCATCCACCGAAACTTGCGCGATGAAATATCGTCCCTTCGATGGATCGTCCAGCACGGCACGAACACCGGCTGATACGGTGGCTCGACCCAGCTCGATCTGCTCGGACTCGTGAGCCAGACAGGCACTGAAATCAACGATGGTCTCTAAGTCATCGAGGGAAGCTGGACGCACGCTGATCACACCCACGCCAAGGCACCTCGCTTCCCAACACTCTCAAAAACCAAGATCAGCACATGTCGATCCTTAATCGATCACTTCCGCCATGACGCGCATGAAATTCCCGCCCGCGATCTTGTCGACGACTCGTCCGGGATAACCGCGCCTCTCAAGCGCATCGAGAAACGCGGGGGTCTGGTCGGCGCTGGAAAAGCCTTCGACCACGTCCTCCAGGAATTCAAAATCGGTACCGATGCCAACATGGTCCTCGCCCGCAATGGCCACCATGTGATCCACCATATCCACCAGCGCATCAAGACCGACGGTCGGTAACGAGGTATACCCCAGCACCGATGGCAATGTCCGTGCCTCAGCCTCAAACGGATCGACCTTGCCAGCCGCGATGTCATCAAGCAACTGAAGCTGGTTGTCCTTGTATGACACGTCCGTTCTTGTGGCAAGCTCGCGGCCGTGCAGGCAACGAATATCAACAAACGCGGACGAGCAGTGCACACCCACGACGCCACCTGTCTCCGCAATACGTTTGATGTGATCGTCGGTCAAATTTCGTCGCAGCGGACTCTTGCCCTTCGCATTGGAATGGGACGCCACAATCGGCTGCGCCGTCTCGTCCAGCACGTGATCGATCGCCTGTTCGGACGCGTGAGACACGTCAATGAGAATACGGAGCCGATTTAGCTCCCGAACAACTTCTCGTCCAAAATCGGTTAGTCCGCTCGGAACGGTCTGTTCCGCATCGCAATCAATCCAGTCTTGCGGAACGCCATGCACAAGCCCAGTGATACGAAGCCCAACCTCGTAGTACGCACGCAGCATGGCCAAGTCGCCCGCCATTAACAGGTTCTCGGTGTGCAGAAAGACCGCGACCTTGCCTAACGCTTGAGCCGAACGAGCCTGCTCGGTCGTCGTTACAAGCTCTAGTTCTCCAGACTCACTGCACAATCGCCGTACGGCATCAAACCCGCGCAATATCCGCTGAACGCCAGAAGCCCCGTGATACACGGTTCGACGAACCATTGACGTGTTCGGATGTTCGACAGCTCGCAACGCGTAGGTCGGATCGACAAGAAACTCGCCAGGCCCACCTTCAGACAGCCAAATGCAATCAACCCCGCCCCGCCTCAGTTTTGGTATGTCTACCTGACGCCCGGGAAGATCCCTATGGGGTTCTCGGTACTCAATACTGCTAGCCGTTCGATCCCGTTGCATGTGCAGGTGTGCCAGCACCGTGAAACGACCGTTGGCCGATGTCGTCATTCCATTACTCCTTCGAATCTGTTACGTGAACAAACGAGACGAGCAACTTGCATGTGAATTGTAGACACGACGGCCAAATTGATGAAGGGCTCAACGCACAGCCTTCGCCCACCACTTCGCTAACGGCCGCAACTAGGCTTCTCCTGAAACAACCGCGTCTACTTCGATCTCAACCACTGCCTGGCCTCCAATAAGGCTCGCGACCCCGATAAAGGCGGACGCGGGAAGCGTGGCACCAAACATCTCATGATGCGCCTGTCCGACGACGTCCGAATCCTGAATGTTCGTCAGGAATACACGCGTCCGAACAACATCACCAACCAAAGCCCCCGCCTCGACCAGGGCCGTTTCAATGATCTCGAACGCGTGCTTGGCCTGGGCATACGCATCACCTGGAGCATCTGGGTGGTCTTCGGGAAGCACGCCGGTTGTTCCCGCGACATATACGTGACTTCCTGCTCGAACCGCCCGCGAGTAACCGATCACAGATTCAAGCGGCTTACCGGACGATATTCGCTGATGAGGCATGCAGAAACTCCTGCTGAAAAAGGCGCGCCTTTTATGGTCCTCGGAAGGCTTGCTTCTGGCAATGCTTTCGAAGGCTGTCTTGTTCGAGCTCTTCGATGTAGGCCTTCTCGACCGTCTCCAGCTTTGCAGTCGCGTCGTAGCGTTCGATTGATGACCCCATATGGACCCATCAACAAGATGCCTTGTCGAACACGGGCGCTCGTACTACCTCGACCCAAAGTTACCTCCTGTTGAACAGAATGCTGGGCCACTGCACCCGTACGTGCTCAAACCCTGCAGCGGAGACGGCTGCTGTGTCACCGGATGTCGCACACGCTCCGTTGAAACACTTGAATGTGGATCATGCAGATACGTCCCCGGAGCGCTTCCGTCCAAGCAGGGCAACGACCTAGAATTGACCAACCGGAACCTAACTCTTAGAACCACCACAAGAGACGAAATCGATGCCCTATTACCTAACACAGGCTTCCTACACCGCAGAAGCGTGGAAAGCTCAGGCTCAAAACCCTCAAGACCGATCGGACGTCATACGCCAGCTTCTCGAAGCGTCTGGCGGTCGGCTCGTGTCGATGTACTACGCGTTTGGCGAATACGACATCGTTATGATCTCAGAAGCTCCCGACAATGTGACTGTTGCCTCAGTCATCATTGCTGCTGCTGCAGGCGGAGCGGTCAGCAGCGTTAAAACTACGCCCCTCATGACGGCCGATGAGGGCATGGAAGCGATTAAGAAGGCTGGGGCTGTCGTCTACGCGCCTCCCAGATAGGACCCCACAATACGGCCCTCGCATCGTCACCCGAGATCTTAGACCACGGATTTACCGTCCGCCCCGACCAGACGAAAGAAGCAGTCTGCAATCCGATCAGACGTGAACGGCCCAATGTAAGATTCGGAGGTTTCCGGCGCATCGTCGACCTACGAGAGCCGACGTCTCATTCGTCATTGCGCCATTCTTTTCCTTTGGATCGCAGCGGCGGCGATAACACCAACAGACTCCAGACACCCCCACCAATCGCGCCACCGACCGCCATCTGCAAGGCGCTGAGGAAAAGGTCGGATGACCCGCCGAAGCCAATTCCGAACACTGGAATGACGACTGTTAGATAAGCCACAACAACCAACCGGAGGAACAACCGTCGATCACGAAAGCCGACTGTCGTCAACCACACCGCCACAATTGGTAAGAGCGCAAACGTCAACAAGGCTTCAACGCCGCTAAACACTCGACCTTCACTCCCGTCGGGAAGTTGATTAGCTGCATTAGAACCGGGATCCAACTCAACAACGTAGAAGAGTTGTACGAACAGCGACACCAACAACCCCGTCAGAAGGCCCGTCAACACGCCCGCACGGAGACGGGACCAAAAGTTGTCCACTTATTCAACCAAAGCAGCCAGACGACATGCCGGACCCGTTCTCAGAATATGACACTAGCATCGCCTTTCGCCCAACTCGCTGGTCAAGAATTCTCCAGCGCTTGCATTGCTACACATCGACGTTCGACGTATCGCCAACGATCTCTGGCTAAGATAGATCGTGTGTTCGATCGACAGACGAGAAGTGTTGATGGAAGTTGAGATCGTAGTTGACGCACATGCGGTCCTCGGCGAAGGACCGATCTGGAATCCAGTAACGGAGCGTTTGGTCTGGGTCGACATCATGCGGAGCGAAGTGCATGAGTTCGATCCGATCACAAGCATCGATTCGGTTATCCAGATTGGCCGACACGTAGGCACAGTGGTCCCTCGTCAATGCGGTGGCCTCGTGTGCGCCGTTGACGATGGATTCGTTGCAGTCGATGACGATGGTCAGGTGACCCGACTTGCGCATGTTGAAGCAGACATCCCGACCAATAGGATGAACGACGGAAAATGCGACAGCAGCGGCCGGCTGTGGGCAGGAACGATGCCCTACGACACCGTAAGCCCTGGAGTTGGTGCGCTCTACCGCTTGGACCCAGACCTTTCGGTTCACACCATGCTTCGCGGAATCACCGTGTCAAATGGCATCAGCTGGAGTCTTGATGACACGCTGATGTATTACATCGACAGCCCCACACGCCACGTCGACGTTTTCGACTTCGACGCTGATCTGGGCACGATCTCAAATCGCCGAGTCTTGATCGACATGACTGGAGAGATCGGCGTACCAGACGGAATGACCGTCGATGCGGAGGGGTATTTGTGGGTGGCTATAGCTGGCGGAGGCCAGGTCCGGAGATATGCGCCGGACGGGCGTCGTGACCGCGTCATCAAGTTCCCCGCAAGCCTCACATCAGCCTGTACGTTTGGGGGCCCCCACCTTACCGACCTGTACGTCACATCCATCTCTCTCAGTCTTTCATCACACGATCTTGAAAAGCAGCCGCATGCTGGCGGCCTGTTTCGGACCCGCCCAGGTCCACGTGGCCTACCATCCAAAGCTTTTGCCGGCTAAACGCAGACACCGAGAAGTCACCCGGCAGACAGCAATACCACGATGCGGCAAACTACCGCGTAATCACCACGATTAGCCCTCGCAGACCAGCTCCAGGAAAGGTGGGCTTATGGAACAACTCAACATCGTCGCGATATGCATCGATACCTTCCGCGCTGACATTGTGGGTCCCGGGAAAAAGTTCAGCGGCGTTGCGACACCAGCACTCGATGCCTTGGCTGCTGAATCAGTGCGCTTCAATCGATGCTTTACAGAACCCGGACAAACCATCCAAGTCCGCAACGGTTGCTTCACCGGTATGCGCGGTTTCCCGTATCACCATGGGTACTACGGGTGGCATGAAATTCCGGATGAACACCCCACCATCGCAGAAATCTTGGTAAAGCACGGGTATGCAACGGGATTAGTCGCGGACACACCGCACCTGTTCAAGCCAAACATGAACCAACACCGCGGGTTCATGTCCTGGGATCACATCCGAGGCGCAACCGGAGACGGATGGCGAACAGGATCGTGGGATCACATTCGGGACCTCTTTCGAGACTATTTCGGCACCTCCGAACCCACAACTGCTTCTGCACAATCAATGGAAGGAGAAAGTGATTTCCTTCAGTACCTGCACAACGCCCGGGACCGACGTGAAGAAAGCGACTGGCCGGGCGCTCAAGTCTTCACGACAGCCCAACGCTGGATACAGGACAACGCCTCGAACACGCCGTTCTTTCTTTGGATCGACTGTTTTGAGCCGCATGAAGTCTTTGACCCACCCCTGCATTATGTACAGCGCTACAACAACACATGGACCGGACCGATCTACCAACAGCCTCGGCACATCCTGCATCCCTCGTTCTCATCAGACATGCAGGGAGCCGACCTGGGCATCACATCACCCGAGTTCATTGACTACTATCAGGCCTGCTACAAAGGTGAAATTACATTCACCGACATTCAGGTTGGGCGACTGCTCGACTCCATACGATCTATGGGACTGGTGGACGATACCGTTGTCCTATTTTTCACCGACCATGGGACGGAATTGTCCGACCATACAGGCTGGGGCAAGCGAAACACCGAACTTCATCCATTTAATACCCAGCAAAACCTGACTATTCGACATCCCAACAAATCCACGCACAACCGAGACATCGACGGTTGGATCCAGAACTACGATGTTGGCCCGACCATTCTCGATCTGGCCGGAATTCCTGACGCCGCCGAACACATGGATGGCCGGAGTTCCTGGTCATTGGTAACCGGTGAACAAGACAAGTTGCGATCCTACGTAACGACAGCGTGGGCTGGGCGTGTCTCTATCCGCGATGATGAATGGGTCTATGCCACCGGATGGGATTTTCAGGATCCAAACCCTGAGCTCTACCACACGGCTTCCGATCCGGAGGAACGCCACAATGTGCACGATAAGCATCCCGACGTCGTAGGTGAACGCAAGTCCACGATCGAGACCTTGCTAGGCACATCGATTCCTCAGCCATTTTCACAAGATCGCTTTGGTCCAACCGTCGGATCAGGGCAAAAGCCGCTATACGCGACGTCATACGCACCGCTGTTCTATGAAGCCCGCCGTAAATCACCGGATCCGCGAGCACTTCCCCGTTAGGGAACCGATACCGGCGCGGACATGTGCAGTCACATACGATTACCAGGACTCGTTCAAATTGGCAGACACCATCGTGCCAGTGCGTAGCACCAGACACTTGCGTTCACCAAAACACCTTAAGCACAGATCCCGACTATGACCGTGAATTCGGCATCTACACATCAACTACGAGCGGTCGTTGTCGGCTGCCGGGTTGGCCAAAATCATGCCGACGCCTATGTGCAGTCGGACGCTGCTGAACTCGTTGCACTCTGTGACCTCGACAAGACCCAGCTGGATCTCATCGCGGACCAGTACGACGTTGAAGCCCGGTATACGGATTTCGAAACCATGCTGGAAGAACAGCAACCGGACCTCATCAGCATCGCGACACCACAGCAAACGCACGCGGCGCTAACGATCCTGGCTGCTACGCGATACACCCCGAAGGGCATCCTGTGCGAAAAGGGTATGGCGATCAGTATGGGTGAAGCTCGAGCAATGCTGGCGGCCTGCGAGCGCAACGATATCAAGTTGAGCATCGGCCACACTCTCCGCCACGGAACGCAAGTCCAACAAGCCCGTGAGCTAATCACAGAAGGAGCCATCGGCAAGGTCCAAATGTCTCATATTTGGTACGCCGAGGGCGGAATGATGAACATCATGTGTCATTGCTGCGACCGTGCCCTCTTCATCATGGGTGATCCTGAACCTGCGTGGGTGATGGGAAACGTACAGCGAGACTCTGACCGCTGGGAGCGGGGCTGGCCGGCCGAGGAGCGAGCCGTTGGTGTCATAGGATTTGCCAACGGGGCCCGACTCATCTTGGAAGGCGAAACGCCGAACGGTGGACACACCGAGGACCACCGACATACGTTTATCGGAACCGAAGGAACACTGGCCGTCCGGTTTGATCCAGTGGCTGGTGACGACCCCATCGGCCTACGGATTCACCGGACAGGTGGCCACGTGGAATCCTTCGAGTTCCACGACGACTCCTTCGTTGACCGAAGAAGACGGGAAATCGACACGTTCGCACGGTGGGTCTCCGGCACGCTCTCTACCCATCACACCGACGCTCATGTTTGCGTCCGGACCCAAGAAATACTCATGGCCATCTATGAGTCAGCCCGAACACATAGCCTCGTGGAATTACCGATGCAGACGAGCACATCGCCGCTGATCGAGATGATTGAGAGTGGAGCATTACCCGTTCGGTACCCGGGACGGTATGACATCCGGCATCGCACCACTTACGAACGTGACCCGGCCGCACCGTAATTGCGACAAATCCACAACCGCGGAATTGACTCGTTGTCGCAAAACTAAATACGGCATCGAAGAGACTGTTAGAAGAGGTCAGCGGAGGCCGGCAAGCACATCACACCTTGATGGTTTGCCATTTACTCGAAGCGAACCGTATATACGAAAGAAGGCTCCGAGCCAGATAATCAGCAACCAACCCCAACCAGACCCCCATCAGACCGAGACCGAAGCCAAATGTAAGTACCAGCACGGCCGGTAACCGGACAGCCCAAAGCGCGACCAACGCGATAACCATGGTCGATCGCGTATCACCCGCTCCCCGCAAAACCCCGGGAAGCACATTTCCTGGCCCGTACACGACCGCGCAAAACCCTAGAGCACGTAGCGGCCCAGCACCGGCTGCAATCACCGCTGGATCACTGGTAAAGACCGCCATGAACTGCTCAGGAACCAGAACCATCACCAAGCCCAACGCTGCCGTTCCCACTGCACCCCCTACCACCGCCTCGGAGCCGTACCTTCGTGCCAATCTTGGCCGCTGGGCACCAAGCGTTTGTCCTACCGCAGCCGCTGCAGCCACACTCAGACCATATGAGTACATAAACGGTAGCGAGGTTATAGGGCCAATCACATTGTGCGCGGCAAAGGAAGCGGTGCTGAGCTGGAGCGCAACCACATTTGATGCAAATATGCCTCCCACAGTGATGACCTGCTCCGCCGCAGCCGGCCCACTGACCTTCCCGATACGGCGCACAATGCATTGATCTTTCCACGGTCCCCGAAGCAATCCATGCCCCGCTGGCTGACGCAACAGAACCGAGACGATGTACGTAGCCGCAGCTAATCGGGCAACGTTGAAGGCCAGAGCCACCCCCATCAGTCCCAATCCACCTGGCCCAATCACGTCAAAGACCAACAAATACCCAATGACACCATTAAGGATGATCATGATCCCCGTCGCCACCATGGGCGACCTCGTATCTCCGGTTGCACGAACAGCGCTCCCCACCACCACTACAACCGATTGAAAAACGGTGAAAAGCGTGGCGATGCGCAAAAAGTTCGAAGCGTGAGCGATCACGGGCCCGGGTGCACCCAACAATTGCAGAATCTGCTCAGCCAAGAGCACGACCACGGCCGTGACTATTCCGGTAAATACGACCGAGATCACGAGTCCTTGCCGTACAACGCGCTGGATTTGGTCCAAATCACCACGCCCTGTCGCACGCGCGACCATTGCTAGCACCCCAGCCGACAGCCCAACCACTGGGGTGATCATGAACCACATGAGCTGGTTCGATATACCAGCCGCGCTCAAGGCCTCCGCGCCCAGACGTCCCACAATCGCAGTGTTAATCAAAAAAACAGCGCTATGCATCAAATGGTCGAGCATGGCTGGCCAAGCGAGCTTGTAAAGGCGCGACCGGACATCACGGCGTGAATCCACATCAACCAACGGACTACTGGAAAGCGGGGCGTTAGATGACACAACAAATCTCCGTGAAGCACACGCTTGGACGTAGGTCAGCCAACAACGCCTCTCGGGTCGCTGCCAACATTCAATTGGAGCCTATCGCACAGGCAGCAACCACCGTTGAGCGTGGAAACAGACACCGGCCGAGTTACCGGGAGTACGTACTTACATATCCCCCAGGTTTCACCAACCCTGCATTATTCACTCCCGTAGGACGCAGGCTGAAACCTGCAATACCCAACTGTCCTGTTGGACGCACCATGCCCTTCCAACCCACATTCCCGATCTACGAACCATGAACGAGATCAGCGCGAATCGATATGCCGCCACCGCAGCACACGTATTGACTCTCGGTAGTAGCCCCGATCATTGTTGAAGTGTTCGTCCAACAATCGCAGTAACACTTCCAACAAGAACAGTCAGTGCACCGTACCCAAACCAATCGGGATTCTCGACCATGAAGGAACTCTCAGGACCAACGATCCCGAAGCTCTGCAGCATAAAAAGCAGACCCGATAGAACGATCACGATTCCAGTCCACACAAGAGCGCTACCGAATATTGGACGCAAGCACAACGCTCCTCCCCGAGGCTTCGCCTGTAACGTGGCACCCACCAAGCATCTCACCGGCAGACCGGGCTCGTCAGAAAGAGGCCGCCGAAGCTCGTGACGCTGCCATCGTTGAGCAGCGTAGTACACGCAGGGTACAACTCATCCACCCCGTGCAAACGTCTCCCGGGTGGTCAGGCCAGCGCTCAAATCTCCAACTTTCGCGTCTACCAGCCGCTTGCTATCTACGTCCCAGGTGTAAGCACACCCGTGGAAACGGTGTCGATGTGCGGTAGGGTACATCCGGACCGTGAGCACCGATACCGTCGCCGACATGGATCTGCAACGCCCAAATATTCTGTGGTACTGCACCGACCAGCAACGCTTTGACACCATTGGGGCCCTCGGAAATCCTCACATCCGAACACCTAACCTTGATCAATTCGTTGCCGAGAGCACGGCATTCACTCACGCGTTCTGCCAGAGTCCGATCTGCACACCGAGCCGAGCGAGCTTCCTGACGGGAATGTATCCAAGTCGTGTACACAACCCAAGAAACGGAAATGCGTGGGTCCATCCAACAGTGACGGAACACCTTGTAACACGGAAACTCGCTGATTCTGGGTACGACGGGGGCCTCGTTGGCAAGTTGCACCTCGCTGGAGCTGCGGGCGCTCGCGAACCCCGGGTAAATGATGGTTATCGATATTTTAAGTACAGCCACGCCCCGAGGCATGACTGGCCTCTTGATCAGCATGCTTACGCGGCCTGGATTGCTGACCAGGGCATTGAACCTGAAACGGTTCTTCTCAAAGAGCACGATCCACGCCATCAGCATGGAAGCTTGATCGAGCCAACATTGGCTCAGGACAACACGCCTCCCGAGTTCCACCAGACAACGTGGGCGACGGACTCCGCTATCGAATTCATCACCCAGGACCGTCCAGCCCGTCAGCCCTGGTTCTTGAGCGTTAACGTCTACGATCCACATCCGCCATACAATCCGCCGTGGGAGTATTACTCCAGGTATGAGATCGACTCACTGCCAGGCCCCTATTTCAAGGATACGGACCTAGCACACCAAGATATGCTCACCAAAGTGGGGATCGATTTTCAGAGCGAGGCCCGCCACCCCGATCAAATCGAGGGTCGAAAGATTCAGGCTGCGTATTACGCCATGGTCGAGCAAATTGACGAGCACTTCGGCCGTCTACTCCAAGGCCTGTCCGCGTCCGGACAACTCGACAACACAATCGTCATCTTCACGAGCGATCATGGCGAATCAGCCGGCGATTACGGCCTAACACAGAAGGGATGCCGCTTTTTCGATGGTCTTACCCGTGTCCCGTTAATCTGGCGGCTACCGAATCAAATCCAAGCGGGTGTCCAAAGCAACGCGCTCGTCGAACTGACTGACATTGCACCAACCCTCCTCGACTACGCTGGACTACCAACACCTGATGACGTACAAGGCCGATCACTTCGCGCACTTCTAGAAGGCCGAACGCCGGCTGGGGTTCATCGCGACTTTGTCCGGTGCGAGTACCTCGATGCGATCGATACCCCGACCGGTACGCGGGCGACTATGTATCGGGACCACCGATGGAAATTGAACGTCTATCACGGACACGATGTCGGCGAACTCTACGACCTCGACGATGACCCGTATGAACATAGAAGCCTGTGGGAAAGTAGCGCACACCAAGACATCAAGCTCAAACTCTTACAACGGAGTTTTGACGCCACCTTCCTGGCATCAGATCCGGGTCCACCTCGAGTTTCACCATACTAAAATCTGCCCCGGCGCCTCGATTCCCATTCCGTAACAGTGTTGCCCCCAATCCCTAAGGTATATCGTGCGCACAGGTGCAGGAACGCGATGTCAATCTACGAAACTGGCGCCATAGCATGCGGCCCGTTCGTTATTCGGTTTGCTCGGGCATGGGCATACACCGCGTCTTGCACTTCAAGAATACGCACGGCCTGAGCAATACTCGGCTGAAATAAAGCCCCACTGGCCAACGCATTCAAGGCATCTTCAATAATCCCGGAAAAACGCTCGTTATGCCCGTT
>CAYRCL010000003.1:0-4407 GCA_964422795.1 uncultured Chloroflexota bacterium | reverse complement strand
GATTGGTGTTAAACCCGTTGCTTGCACCGACAGAACAGCAAGATCAGTTTGCGGGTCACGTCCTACTACTGTTGCCTCAAGAGTTGTGCTTGATGACAGGGTGGCAAGGATCCGTTGTGTTCCTGCAACAACGTGGTTGTTTGTAACGATCAGGCCATCTGGTTCGAGTACAAATCCGGTTCCAACCCCACGAGCTGGGAGCCTATTACTGGTGCGTCCGGCAGAGGGTTTTTCTGTTGCGATGTGGACAATAGAGGCTCGGGCTATCCGTACTAATTCGGGAACACTCAGTTTGTTGGAAGCTGGGTGCGTTCCCGATACGTTTGCCGTTGTCTTCTGTATTGCAGACGGTTCAGTTTGGGCGATGAGTTGAGCCTGCGGTGTGGTTGGGCCAGGGACACGATTAGGGACTGGTTCAGGTGTTCTATCCAACGGGAATACAAGCGATCCCTTCGAATTGTCCGAAGTTCCCTCCGGGTTGCCCGAGGCTGGTGTGTCTTGTCCGCACGCGACCGCGAATGCAGCGAACACAGTGGCTAGGGGGATGAGAAGGAATCTTAGGGGGTGGATAGCTCACTCATTCCGTTGCTTGGGGTCTCGACAGAGACCCTGTCGAGGTACGATTCCGTATACAACCAAGATTTTAGTCGGGATCACTGAATCCTTGTGGATGACGGCCAGATCGACATAGATGATTTTGTCCAGCGGGACGCGGTTACGCTACCGAAGGGTGACTGGTACATAGCACCGCCGGTTGAGGGCGAATATCAGATTAATGCTCAGACCGATGGAGCTCGAGGGCAGTACATAAGTATGACTTACGCGGAAGGTTTTCAGGCCTGTATCCATATCGATGATTTAGGTGTAGTTCGTTGTCAGCTCTATCGATATAACGGAAGTTGGCCATCTGATGTGGACTATGGAAACTTGGTTATCAGCTTTCGAGGCGTGGCGTAGGTGATTGCAGCATGAGTTGCGAGTTGCCGCCAGAATTCATCAAGCAGCTTGTTCGACGGGCGCTAACTGAGGATATAGGTGATGGTGATCGCACGACTGCGGCGGTGGTTGAGCAGACGGATTCTTTGCGGGCGGTTTTCGTGGCACGTGAACCGTTAATTGTGGCAGGACTCCCGGTAGTACATGAGGTGTATCACCAGCTTGGCGATAACCAAGCTGTGCAGGATGCCGTTTCCGAAGGCGAATCTGTAAAGACCGGGGATGTGATTGGGACGGTTGATTCGAGTGCCCGACGGGTTTTGACCGGTGAGCGTGTGGCTCTAAACCTTCTCCAGCGCTTGAGTGGTATTGCAACGCTTACTCGAGCTTTTGTGAATGAAGTGCGTGGATCCGATGTGCGAATTCTCGATACGCGCAAGACAACGCCCACGCTACGGATAATTGAGAAATATGCGGTGGTTGTGGGAGGTGGTGTAAATCACCGATTTGGCCTTTTTGACGCCATTATGGTTAAAGATAATCACATCGCGGCGGCCGGTAGTGTTGCTGAAGCTTTGCGTCGTGTGCGGTCCGAAACGATGGAAGGAATCCATGTGCAAATCGAGGTGGATACGCTTGGTCAACTTGATGAAGCTCTCGCAGCGGGCGCTACCGCTATTCTGTTGGACAACATGTCGATCGAGGAAGTGAGGCTTGCCGTGAAACGTGTGAGTGGAAGAGCCCGGCTTGAAGTGACTGGTGGCGTTGATCTCGGGAATGTTCGGGCATATGCGTTCACAGGGGTGGACGATATTTCGATCGGGACACTTACGCATTCCGCACGAGCAGTAGATATAGGACTGGATGTACTGACATGGATGTGACCACCGTGGAATTTGACAGGCAATATCGAACCAATTCCTCAGAGGGATATCATCTGCGTGACGTGCAAGGCAATTTGGCGCGGCTAGATCTGCATTTTGCGTCGTCTAACGTATATGCTTCGCTCGTTCTTCGCCGTGATCTTGCGGAGGCGGAGATATTGTCGCTAATCAAGCATGTTGATGAGGCTCTGGTGATGTCGGCGGAGACTCCACGCGATGACTTCTACGTGAGCGTTTATCGAGGAGATGAGGTCGGGTTTTTCAGTGATGATTTTCATGCTGGACATGGACAGCAAGTTCGTTTGCGACCTGGGGGAACGCTTGAACGTAATTTAGACGATATGGATGATTCGGATGAGTTCGTTAGTCCCTGAAGAGCGGGTGCATGCGTGGCCATGAGCGTTCGTGATCGAGTAATCGACGCTTTATTTCGGCACCACGCGAGTATCCACCGATCCCTCGTGCTCCGACGATTCGGTGACAGGGGATAAAAATCAATAGCTGATTGCTTCCCGTTGCTGTGCCGATAGCTTGGGTGGCTTCCGGATTTTGAATTGCGTTTGCTACCCAGCCATAGCTACGGGTTTCTCCGAAAGCGATGTCGCGTAGGACGTCCCAGGTTGCGCACTGGAAGTCTGTGCCGGCGCGCGTGTCCAATGGCGCGTCCAAGCGTTGTCGGCCAGTCATGAAGTATTCCCATAGTTGCTCGATTCCATTGCCTGCAATGTGATACGCACTACGGCCAGCGGCCACGACAGATGTTGATGACACTCGGTGCCCACGAAGCCTTTGCGCGCCACGTGATCGGTGACGTGCACCGGTGGATGCGGCGCGTAATGCATCCAAGCAGGCAGGTTCTGAATTGTGAGCAAGGCTAGCTCCAACTATTCCGACTTCGGTAGCCGAGACACCACACCAACCCCAAGGATCGATTCTCCGCGCAACGATAGCGAGCTCTTGGAAGCTTTGATTTATTGCTGGCCTGTCCATTAAGCGGTGTTCGCGCCTGGGACTGGCACGCTCTCGAGGACTTCCTCGACTATCCCGCGTGTGTCGACATTACGGATTCGTGCAGCGGGGCTGACAATCATTCTGTGCGAAAGCACCGGTTCAGCGAGTCGCTTGACATCGTCTGGGAGAACGTAGTCGTTCCCGTTGACGGCGGCCAGTGCTTGGCTAGCGCGAAATAGGCCTAAGCTCCCACGAGGACTGGAGCCCAAATACACGTCGGCATGCTCACGCGTAGCGCGCACAATGTCTACGATGTAGTTGGAAACAAGCTCATCAACATAGACATTTTTCACCGCCGTTTGTGCGTTTTGGATATCGTCAGTGGTGACCACCTGTTTCACATCGTCGATTGGTCGGTCATTTTGTTGGTTTACTAGAACCTTGATTTCGTCGTTTCGGTCAGGATATCCAAGGTTGACTCGAGCCAGAAAACGGTCAAGCTGCGCCTCAGGAAGAGGGAAGGTCCCCTCATATTCAATGGGGTTCTGGGTGGCAAGCACGAGGAAAGGGTTTGGTAGTTTGTAGGTGACGCCGTCTACAGTGACTTGCTGTTCCTCCATCGCTTCAAGCAAAGCGGACTGAGTCTTCGGTGTTGCCCGGTTAACCTCGTCGGCAAGCACGATCTGGGCCATGATTGGACCTTGCCGAAACTCAAACTCATGAGTCTTCTGATTAAAGATAGTAACGCCAGTGACGTCCGATGGAAGGAGGTCTGGTGTGAACTGCACACGATTGAAGCTGAGCCCAACAGATCGCGCTATGGTCTTCGCTAGCGATGTTTTACCTACGCCGGGAACGTCCTCGATTAGTACGTGACCGCTCGAGAGTAGTGCTACGACCACCAACTCTATTGTTTGATTCTTGCCGACGATCACCGTTGATACGTTATCGATAATTCGGTTTGCAACCGATTGAATGTCTTGCACTACACCCCCTCATACAGTAAAGGCAGTTGTTTGACCAGCATGCTAGGCAGGTGCGGAACTATAGCTGACATTGAAGTGGTTCTATGTAGGACTGGTCTGTGAATTGACGTGTGGGGTGAATGTCGTCAAATTGGTATTGCGGTATCAGTGTGATTGGCGGGGATAGTTGAGTGGTCCAATATGGGCTTCCCAAGCCTAAGACGCGGGTTCGATTCCCGTTCCCCGCTCCAACTCGCTAGGTTTTGCTGGCTAGATACCAACCCAACTAGGGTTCGATGGAGTGGTTGCCTAGAGCGCGGAGTTTGAGTCACACGCGATTTCCGGTGATGGTTTGAGCGTTGGATTTGATCTGCACGCTGTGTCGACGGGTGAATAAATGTGCTTAGGTGGAGCGATCCGGAATCTTGGGTAACACGAATTGTCTAATGGATGTTTTTCCCAGGACGATCATTTTCCCATCGATCTCGCTGACCCAGATTCCATTGATATCAGCAAAGAAGTCGTCAGAACCCGCGAACTTAAATTGTCGGACAAACGCGCCTTCAGATTCCTCACGCTTATCGATCTCGATGATTCGCTTCCGGGTTGGATCGACTAGATACAGGCTTTCCGTGTCGACCTCGGTAAAGATTTGCTCTGCCTTTATCCTG
>CAYRCL010000002.1:0-127602 GCA_964422795.1 uncultured Chloroflexota bacterium | reverse complement strand
CGTGTTGCACCGGGTCCACCGGGCGCAGCAACGTCAGGGTTTTTCAACGTGTGCGTTCGAACGTGCGCAATGTTCATCGCTTTAATTGTGTTGTGAAATGCACGAGCCTGCGTGCCTGCTTTGAAACGACTCCTGTTGGGGATGTACTCACCGGCGATCCGTTAATAATTCCTCTTCAGTCAAATTTGAAGAAGGCTTCTCAGGTACACCTCAAGTCTAAGGCAGACATAAGATGCGTTTTTGAAACGGCGTTGAGATCCATCTGTGATCTCCGTACCACCGATATAGCGGCCAAGGCCGATCAGGAGCGTCGGATTGCAGAAAATGGCGGCGCGGATTTCATTCGGCAAGAGGGACCTCAGATCAATTTCACTCGGGCTCCGATGGAATTTCGAATTGGCTAGAATGCCATTGTTTCCCATACACGATGGGAAGCCAGTCGAAATTCTCCGGACGGATCCGTTATTTCTTCGGCCTGATCGAAATCAGCGAAAGGATAATTCATGAGCCTCAAAGTCATTATTTCGTTTGATATTGCTGACAAGGAAAATTTCAAGAAGGCTTTTAACGAACGTGCAGAGGCTCGACGTGAGGTCGGGATTTCGGCCGAGTGTTACTTCCAGATCGATGCGCCAAACACAGTTTGGGTGATTGGTGATGCGCCATCTAAGGAAGTATTTATGGCGTTCTTTTCGTCCCCGGAGCAAAAAGAACGCATGCAGCATGCCGGAGTTGTTTCACCTCCAACCATCACGATGCTTGAGTCGTGATATCAATACGGTAGACACATTTCCGATCGGTAGGCAGTTGAATCGCTAGTTTGGCCTCAAGTCGATGACGGTTATTGGGTAACCAGTGATAACCAAACATACATCGCACGTGGCGTTCGGTTAGCCCACGCGAAATATGGAATCGCGGTCAGTCGGACGGACCCATCGTAGGTTTGGGGGCTGGCGGTTCTATGGAAGGCATGGTTAGGAAGTTGCTGGTCGTGGGCTACCGTCCACACACCGGAAACCAAGATTGCCAGCGGAACTATCCGGCGTATTCGAACTCCGGGCCGCAACCCGGTAACGGTTGCAGTATGAGCGATGACATAGGTAAGAACCCCCGCGTAGTACCCGGCGCTGGCCGTGTTCTGGTCCCATCGGGTTGTTGGGATCATCGGTGATGTGATGCGTGGGACTAAACCAGTCGTTGCACCATTCCCAGACGTTGCCAGCGACGTTGTATAGGCCAAACCCATTGGGCTTGTAGGCACTAGCGGGTGCCGTACTGACCCACCCGTCTGCAGCAGTGTTCACGTCCGGAAACTGGCCTTGCCAGATGTTGCACCGATGTTCGTTCTTCGGAGTAAGTTTGTTGCCCCATGGAAACCGTTGCTGCTCGAGCCCGCCGCGTGCTGCCAGTTCCCACTCAGCCTCTGTTGGTAGGCGAGTGCCTGCCCAGGCGCAATAGGCTGACGCGTCCTGCCACGAAATGTGTACGACGGGATGCTCGAGCCGTTCGTCGATACCGGAGTTAGGCCCCTCCGGAGCGTCCCAGGAAGCGCCGGTGACAGGTACCCACCAAGGAGTCTGTTCCGGACGTTGAGGCGTACGGTACACCGTCTGTCGAGAAAGAAACAGGTGAAAGACGTAGCTCCATCCGTAAGTCTCCGCATCAGTTCGGTAGTTTGTGGCCTCCACAAATGTCGCGAACTCACGGTTTGTCACAGCAGTCGCATCAATCCGAAACCCGTCGATACGAACGTCACGCACTGGGCCTTCGCCGTCAGCCGGAAAACCAGCCGCGTCTTCCGTTCCCATTTGAAACTCTGTGGCTCGGATGCGAACGGTTCCGGGCCGTTTGATCGCCCGACGCTGATCGGGTTGTAGGTTTCCGGTTCGTGTGTTCGGAGCAGCCTCTGGACTCGGCGACTCTACACTTGGTTCTCGTGACGGTTGGCAACAAGCGTCGGTCATATGGTTGCTGGCTATTGACGGCCATGACATCGTAACCCGTGGAGTGGGTTTGGCTCCCCTTCAAGATGCTTGGCCAAAGATAGCGCCAGGAAGCGATGGCTGTTAGACCACCGATATACTCGGCGTAACCTATTGGCGAATCCGAGTAGTCATGTCCATTCCGCCGGTTATTGAATGGCGCGATGGTGCCATTCATATTCTTGATCAACGTCGACTTCCAGATGTGGTCGAGGTTCTTCACTGTACTGATGTCGCCGATGTTTG
The DNA here is from genome assembly GCA_964422795.1 of uncultured Chloroflexota bacterium. Lineage (GTDB taxonomy): Bacteria > Chloroflexota > UBA11872 > UBA11872 > UBA11872 > UBA11872. The sequence continues at coordinate 125,374 of CAYRCL010000002.1, read as the reverse complement.
TGACGCAATTCGAGGCTTGGCGATTCGTGGTGCACCAGCGCTAGGTGTAACCGCAGCGTATGCCATTGCGCTGGGGGCAAGAAGCATCCAAGCCTCAACGGAGGATGGTTTCCTCCAAGAATTGGGTGTGGTTATCGATGCGGTAGTTGCGACACGTCCTACCGCGGTAAATCTTCCCTGGGCTGCGCAGCGTATGCGAGAAACGGCGTTATCCCAGAGCGGGAGCGGAGTCGACGCGATGCGCCAGGCGTTGGTCGATAGCGCATTGGCGATTGCGGCTGATAATGAACAACGCCATCAAGCTTTAGCTCGTGCAGGTGTCGATTTATTTCGCAGCGGTGATCGGGTCCTTCATCACTGCAACACAGGAAGGTTAGCGACGGCTGCTAGCGTTGGAACGGCTCTAGGCGTCATCCAGGTGGCGCATGAGCGGCATGGCATTGAGGTGATTGTCAGTGAAACGCGCCCACTTCTTCAGGGTGGACGCCTCACTAGTTGGGAATTGGCTCAGGCAAGTATTCCGTTCACTCTGATCACTGACAGTATGTCGGCTGATCTCATGCGACGTGGTGAGATCACCGCAGTGATCGTTGGGGCTGATCGGATTGCGGCGAACGGTGACGTAGCGAACAAGATCGGTACATATGCCCACGCTGTTGCCGCACGAATCCACGACTTACCGTTCTATGTTGCGGCACCACGCTCCACAATTGATTGCGATGTCCCGACAGGTGCGGATATCCCCATCGAGGCTCGGGCGCCTGAGGAGGTTCGAGGATACGGTGATTGGCGCTGGGCACCTATCGACACGCCTGTTATGAATCCCGCGTTTGATGTGACGCCCCATGAATTGATCGCGGCTATCGTGACTGATTGTGGCGTGTATCGGCCGCCGTTCGATGAGTTGTGCCGGATTGATGAGATGAACGTGGCCTCCATAGGTTAGAAGGGGAGATGCTGGATATGCCAAGCATTGCAGTGATTGGCGGGAGCGGTTTTTACGATATGCCAGGTCTCGAAAATGCTCGTGATGAGGCTGTTGAGACGCCGTTTGGCGCTCCGAGCGACGTGATTCGTGTCGGCACGTTAGATGGTGTACCCGTTGCGTTTCTCCCACGTCATGGTCGTGGGCATCGTATCCCTCCGGCGTCCGTTAACTCGCGAGCCAATATTTGGGCGCTTAAAACTCTGGGGGTCCGTTGGGTTCTGTCAGTGAGTGCGGTTGGCAGCATGCGGGAGCACATTCATCCGTTGGATGTGGTCGTACCCGATCAGCTTGTGGATCATACTCGTCATCGCCAGCTGACTTTTTTCGACAATCCTGGCTTGGTGGTCCATGTAGGTATGGGGAATCCGTTTTCCAAAACTTTGTCGGCGATTGCTGCTGATGCAGCTGAAACAGCTGGTGGCACGGTCCATCGTGGCGGTACGTACCTGTGTATTGAAGGCCCGCAGTTTTCTTCCCAAGGAGAGTCGGAACTATACCGATCTTGGGACATGGACATTATCGGTATGACCGCAATTCCGGAAGCTCGGCTGGCTCGTGAAGCTGAAATTTGCTACGCCATTCTTGCCATGGTGACTGATTACGATGTTTGGCATGAAAGCGAGCAGGATGTTTCGGCCGAACTCGTGATCGAGAACCTGACTCGTAACACGCTGCTTTCGCAGGAAACGGTCCGAAGAGCAGTGCCCAAGATTGCTGCCGTTGGTTCCGAATGCGAGTGCGCAACAGCCCTTGAAACAGCGATCGTTACTGCACCGGATGCTGTGGACAGGGCGCTTGTGGACAGATATCAGTTGCTTGTTGGCAAGTATCTCGGACAATCAAGAGACAAATAATGTCCCAGTATTCTTGCTGACGGATGTTGGGCACTCGCGGATCATCCGATCTTAGGTTATTGGACGGGTATGGACAGATGAGGTGGTTAGAACGGTGAACGGTTCAGATGGGGCAGATGGGCATGTCGTTGTAATTGGAACTGTTGGCATTGACGATATTGCAACACCGCAAGATCAGGTTGTTGGCGTGCTGGGAGGTTCCGCGACGTACGCAAGTCTTGCTTCCCGGCTCTTTGCGCAATCGACTCTCTCAAGTGTGGTTGGGACTGATTTTCCGTCGGAACACGAGGCGCTCTTGCAGGATCGTTCAATAAATCTCAGCTGCCTTGAGCACGCTGAAGGCAAGACCTTCCGTTGGGGTGGCCGCTATGAATCCAATATGAATATCCGGGAAACCACCTTTGTCGATCTCAACGTACTCAGTGATTTCAACCCCACGCTGACTGATGACGCTCGAACAAACTCATTCGTATTCCTCGGAAACACCGATCCAGCCATCCAACTGCAAGTTCTGGATCAAGTCAGAAACCCGCGGTTCGTATTAGCCGACTCGATGGACCTTTGGATTCAGAGAAATAAGACTCAGCTCGAAGCTGTCATTGCACGGTGCTCCTGTGTTGTGCTCAATGACGAGGAAGTAAGACTTTTCGGTGACGATCCGCATCTACCGCGCGCTTCGAGAAACATCCTGAACCTGGGCCCAGACGCGATCATCATCAAACGTGGTGAGTATGGTGCAGCACTTTTGAACAATGCCGGATGGTTTTTCGTTCCCGGCTATCCGTTGGAAAATGTAGTCGACCCCACCGGCGCAGGAGACTCATTCGCCGGTGCCTTTCTCGGAAGTGTTGCTGAAGCTGGCACAATTACCAATACGGTCCTGCGCCGTGCCGTCGTCTTTGGCAGCATTGTGGCGTCATTTACCGTTGAGGCGTTCGGTGTTGACCGATTGATGTCGCTTACACGTGACGAAATCGACGCCCGGTACGCCGAGTTCCGTCAATTCGTAGCGTATTAGCCGACATTCTCATGACGAAGTATTGAATTTCAGGAGACCTGAATGACCACATCAAACACCAACACCAAGTCAGATATCGCCGACGCATCATTGGCAAGTCTCGGCGTCAGTCGAATTGACTGGGCCGATCAGTCGATGCCAGTACTCGCAACCATCCGTCAGAGATTTGGACAAGAGCGCCCGCTCGACGGCGTGCGAATTGGAGCATGCCTCCACGTCACGAGTGAGACTGCCAACTTGGTACGGACTCTTCAGGCTGGCGGAGCTGACGTATCGCTATGCGCATCCAACCCGCTCAGCACACAAGACGACGTCGCTGCGGCCTTAGTTGAAGAATATGGGGCAGCCACATTCGCAATCAATGGAGAAAACTCAGAGGTCTATTACGACCACATTGACTCCGTATTAAATGCCACTCCCCACCTTACGACGGATGACGGTGCGGACTTGGTGTCTACTCTCCACACCCGACGCACCGATGTAATCGACAAAGTGCTAGGTGGAACCGAGGAAACAACGACAGGTGTTATTCGTCTGAAAGCTATGGCTGCAGAAGGAGTTCTCAAGTACCCCATCGTGGCAGTCAACGAAGCTATGACGAAACACATGTTTGACAACCGCTATGGCACCGGACAATCCACGCTCGATGGCATCGTGCGCGCAACAAACATCTTGCTTGCTGGCCGGACAGTTGTAGTCGGCGGTTACGGATGGTGTGGACGAGGTCTCGCGAGCCGGGCCGATGGGATGGGTGCCCACGTGGTTGTGACGGAAATCGATCCAGTCCGCGCCCTCGAAGCCGTCATGGATGGATTCCGTGTCATGCCCATGATGGATGCCGCAGCAATTGGGGACATGTTTATCACGGTAACCGGAGACAAGCACGTGATTGATCGTCACCACATGGAAATCATGAAAGATGGTGCAATCCTCGCCAATTCGGGTCACTTTGATATCGAGATCAACCTTGCCGAGCTCGAGACAATGGCTCAAAGCGTCGACAAAGCCCGACCATTCGTCGACGGTTATACTTTGGCCAACGGGCGGCGAATCTTCGTTCTCGCTCAAGGTCGACTCGTCAATCTTGCTGCTGGCGAGGGACACCCAGCCAGCGTCATGGACATGAGCTTCGCGAACCAAGCACTTGCCCTGGAGCACCTAGCAAAAAATGCTTCAAGCCTGAGCCCAGACGTTTACGATGTCTCATCCGACATTGATCAACACGTCGCGGGCCTCAAGTTAGAGGCAATGGGTATCGGCATCGACACACTCACCGACGATCAAAAAGCATATTTGGAAGGTTGGCATGAGGGCACCTAGCAAACTGCGAGCCTTTCAACGCCATGGACACACCACTCATTCTGATGGGAGCAACCTTTGACTAGTACGTTCATGCAGGCCCCACACCTACTCTTCACGTCTGAGTCAGTGACGGAAGGTCATCCGGACAAGCTCTGCGACCAAGTTTCAGACGCGATTCTCGATGAATTCCTTCGGTCCGATCCTGAAGCACGCGTCGCATGTGAGGTAGCGACAACAACAGGCCTCATTGCCGTGCTTGGTGAAGTCACGTCGACGGCTAACTATGTTGATGTGCCCAAGGTCGTTCGCCGGACGGTGGAATCAATCGGGTACACCAAGGCTGAGTACGGCTTCGATTGTGAGACCTGTGGAACGATTGTGTCGCTCAAAGAACAGTCAGCCGATATCAAAATGGGCGTCGACGAGGCACTCGAGGTACGTGATCTCGCAGGCGACTACGAGGACATTGAGGCGCTCGGTGCCGGTGACCAGGGAATGATGTATGGGTTTGCCTGCGACGAAACATCAGAACTTATGCCGGCCCCCATCGCGTTCGCGCACCGGACTGGCCGACAGCTCGCGGCCGTACGCAAAGACGGTACGCTCGGATGGCTACGACCTGACGGGAAAACCCAGGTTACGGTCGAGTACCGAAATGGCGAGCCAGCCCGGGTGGACACCATCGTTATTGCCGCTCAACATGACCCGGACATCGGCAACGACGTCATTGAACAAGACCTTGCAGAGCTTGTAATCCGGCAGTCCATTCCATCTCAATGGATCGATGCGGACACCCGGTTCATCATCAATGCCACCGGCCGATTCGTTATCGGGGGTCCGATGGGCGATGCTGGCCTTACCGGACGCAAAATTATTGTCGACACCTACGGTGGGATGGCCCGACACGGCGGGGGCGCCTTTTCAGGCAAGGATCCGACAAAGGTCGATCGCTCGGCTAATTACGCAGCACGGTGGGTGGCCAAGAACGTCGTCGCCGCCGGCCTTGCCCGGCGATTTGAAATCCAACTCGCCTACGTAATAGGTAAAGCCGAACCGGTTTCAATCAACATCGAAACCTTTGGCACGGGCGTCGTTTCCGACGAGAAGATCGAGACAGCAATCAACGCGATATTCGACCTCCGCCCAGGCGTGATCATCCGCGACCTCCAGCTTCGACGCCCGATCTACCAGCAGGTCGCTGCGTACGGACACTTTGGTCGGGACGATCTGGCTGATGTGCCATGGGAGCGGATCGATCGCGCCGAAGACTTGGCGCGAGCTGCTGGGCTCAACGCCTAAATCTGAGCAATCGACTTGGCATCACGTTCGCGCTAACCACGACCCACAAAGAGTTGATTGACAGGTAAAACCGTTGCTTCAAGCATATTGACGTGGTCAGGCAACGCGGCCATGGTTACGGCGACAGCAGCCAGTTCATCCACCGTCATCATCGGTTCGTCGGGCGCATCGTTCGTTTTAATCCGTCGCTCCACCATAGTGTTTCCGGGATTCAGGCAACTAGAAGAGACGCCAAAGGGCCGACCTTCTAGGGCAAGGACCTGCGTTAGACCCCAGAGGCCGAATTTCGAAGCACTGTAGGAGGCCGAGTTCGACCGCACGCGCTGGGATGAAATGCTGGCCACGTTAATGATTCGTCCACGTCGCGCTTCAGCCATTACCCGTAACGCCGCGCGCGCACACAGGAACGGACCGGTGAGGTTTGTGTCAAGTGTTGCTTGCCAGTCACTTAGATCCATATCAACGACAGGCGCATGACGCGCTATACCTGCGTTGTTGACCAGCACGTCCAAACAGCCGAAATGGTCGACCGTCTGGGCTATGAGAGCATCAGCTTCAGTCTCGATGGTCACGTCAGTCGGGAACGTCACAACATCCCCACCGAACACTTGAAACTCCTCAGCCGCTTCCTCCAGCAGCGTGGCATCACGGGCGGCGAGAGCCAATCGTGCACCTTCCCGCGCGAATCCACGTGCAATCCCACGTCCGATTCCACGATTCGATCCGGTCACGATCACAACCTTTCCGTCCAATACACCCATATTCAGATCCACTTCATGTCTTCCAATAATCCCTATTATCCCGATCAGCCATAAATGTCGACGCGAGTGCCCGAAAGATCGTTAAGCTCTGTTGGGCTGGTAGCTCAGTAGGCAGAGCAGCGGACTTTTAATCCGAAGGTCGTGGGTTCGAAACCCACCCGGCCCACCCGGCCCATAACCGGTCATCCCAGTCGGCCACAGGAGTGCTCGACAGTGGTCGATCACGCAACGCTCATTGGGCGCTACGTAGACGGCGTTGTCCAAAATCGAATCGCCGATCAGGATGAGTGATCTGGTGCTCGTTTGTGGCATGGGTGGTCTCCGTGGGGTTGGACCTTGCCCCCTTTCACTACGTTCAGGGGGTGACACAGAACCAATTCCTTGTCGACGTGGTTAAGGGGTCGAATCCACCTGTGCTCTGTGCGGATGAATGGCTGTCGAGAAACCGGATAAACCGGAGATGCCCTACAATCCCGAGCATTCGATGCACTGGCCCATTCACACGAACGGCCATCTAGGAGACTTCCCATGGGAGATGCACTGCGCGCCGGAGTCGTCGGCCTGACCCCTATCGGTGGCCGACCACCGATATCTGCACCGAAACCCGCTTGGGGCCTCCAGGTACCGCACTCGAGTGCGTCCGCATTCCACCACGTGGAAGACACAGAGTTGGTAGCCGTGTGCGATCTTCGAGAAGAAGCAATCAGCCAGTTCAAAGCCAATTGGGCCGCGATCCAACCTGAAGTCAATACCTATACCGATTATCGGGAGATGCTGGACCGCGAAGCCCTTGATGTTATCGCTGTGGTCACGGGCGATCACGTGCACGCCCAAATCGTGGTCGACGCCGCCGAGGCGGGTGTGAAGGGCATCGTCTGCGAGAAACCCCTCGCCACTACGCTCGCCGACGCCGACCGCATGATCGAAGCGGTGGAGAAGGCTGGTATTCCCATGCTGGTTGACCACGTGTACCGCTGGTGGTTTCCCTGGGCCGAAGTAGGACGGATGATTGAGGAGGGGGCCATCGGTCAAGTGCTCCGAGTCATGGTCAATCAGGGTGGACCACGAGCAATGCTGTTCCGCAACGGCACCCATGTGTGCGACACGATCCTCTGGTACGCGACTGGAAGCCCGGTCGCTGTGTATGCCGTGTCAGAAAAAGGATCTGAGGACTATGGACCACGCTACGCTGGCGATGGCGGGAAGGACCCTAACACCGACCCCGCTCTCAGCATCATGATCGAGTTCGACAATGACGTCAGGGCGTTTTGGAACGCATGCAAGACTATGCCGGGCCGATACATCGGTCCCTTCGACATCTGGGGAACCGAGGGCCGGATCAACATCAGTAACGAATGCGCCGTGCTGTATGACGATCCAGAACGTCCGATGCGGGGTGAGGTGATCACGATGCAGCAGTACACTCAAGGTCACATTGCCGGACTGGTCACTGAGTTGGTGGATCTAATCCACCATGGCGGCACGCCATCCTCTGACGGACGGCAGGCACGAAAAACTCTGGAAGTCCTGCTCGCCGCCCTGCAGTCTCATGCCAACGTCAACGTGCGCATACAGCTGCCCATCACCGACGCTTAACGAGACTCTCCTGGGCCGCACACAACACGCCGACCTAATTGGCGTGTATAAGGCTCGACATATCAGGCCACGCCCTGTAACTTTCGTACAGTGAATCATCAGACACTGAGTGAAATATCAAAGACTCAGAAGTCACGATTTGAGGTGGATTGAATGAAGACTCCAGTATCACGACGATCGGTTATCCGCGGCGCCGCGGCTGGTGCAGCTGGGATTGCCGCCACGGCCGCGCTGGCAGCCTGTGGTGAAACCAAGACCGTCGAGAAGATCGTTGAGGTCGAGAAAATCGTTGAGGTCGAGAAGATCGTTGAGGTCGCACCTCAGAAGGCGCCTTCACCCCCCATCCGTTTCATGAACTACTGGGCCTCAGGCCAACGCTGGGAGACGATGAAAGTCGGACTTGAGATCTTCGACAAGAAGTTCCCCGAAATCAAGTACGAGCTTGAGCCTCTTCCACCACGCTTTTATCAGGAAAAAAGCGCGATTATGTTCGCGGCCGGCACGGTTGGTGACCTTCTGATCATGAACGGCGGCCAGATGTTCCAGTTCGAAGGGAACCTGCTGCCCGTTAACGACATCGCACCGAAGCTCGGTGTGAACTTCGACGACTACGTCCTCCTTGAGCACATTCATCCAGACCGCCCGAGCGTTTGGACGAACGAGATTGCCGGGAAGATGTATGCGTTCCCGTTCATGATCGGCAGCGTCGGAGGCTGGTATTACAACGTCAGCATGTTCGAGGCTGAGGGTGTCGGAAATCCCGACGAAAGTTGGACTTGGGACACGCAAGATGACGCTCTCAAGAAGCTGTCAGACCCTGAAAAGCCGCAGTACGGGACCTGGAACCGCAACAACACGGAGGTTCAGCTGTTCGAGCGAATCGCCGAGGCCGGAGGGAAGCATTTCAAAGAGATTGATCGGCCTTACCTGACGGCTGGATTCGATGACGACGCCAGCGTCGGGGCGTTCGAGCGTTGGATGAACATGATTCATGTCGACAAGGTGGCCCCAGCACCCTCTGAGATCGCGGGAATGGGCATGGAGGGCGTCAAGAGCCCCTGGTATTCCGGACAAATCGGAATGATGGCCGGAGGAATCCATACCCCCGGAAACCACGCCCACGCTATCAATGACCGTTTCGCGTTCGACATCATGCCGAACCCGAAGGGGCCGAATGGCAACCACTACATCAACAACCAACTCGGTCACTTCATTACGCGTAAAGCCGAAGACCGTGGCTCAGCTGAGAACACCATCATCATGGCGGCCTGGCTCGCTGGTGATGAGTTCCAGGAATTGGTTGCAAACTGGCGTGGTGCTGTTCCCACAACCAAAGCAATGATCAATAGCGACGCATGGCTTAAGCCAGGCGGCGCTCTTCCGACAAACATGAACATCATCAACAACAATTTGTTTGCCGATAACGTTTATGGAAACCATTGCTTTGATGGATGGTCGGAATGGTTCTGGAACATCATCTCCGGCGAGACTGAACTCGCATGGATTGGTGAGAAGGATCCGAAGGCGACGATACTCGACCTCGCAGCGGCAACCACCAAGTTTGCCAACGAACTGCAGGAATAAGGAGCACCTCGTAGCTATCGATCGTTCCTGTATTCACACGTAGGCTCAGGCTTGCGTAAAACGGAGTACCGCTTCATAGGCGGTACTCCGTTTTCATAATCGGAAGGACAAATGCGGAAAAATACATGGCAGATTTGGAGTGGGTGGCTTTTCGCCCTGCCATGGCTCATTCAGTTCGTCTTTTTCATTGTTGCTCCCTTTGTGGCGTCCTTCTATTTGAGTCTCACGAATTATCGTTTCAGAGGAGCTCCGAAAGTCATCGGATGGGATAACTATGTAGAACTATTCTCGGATGACCCACTCTTCTGGAAGAGTGTTGTAAACACGATCTATTACACGATCATCCATGTTCCAGGGCAGATCGTAATTGCATTCCTTATCGCGCTGCTTCTTAACCAGAACGTTCGTGGTATCGCCCTGTGGCGCACCATGTTTTATCTACCCTCAATCACAGCGGGGGTAGCAACGGCGATGTTGTGGATTGTGATTCTGCAACCAAATGGGTTGTTGAATCAGTTCCTCGGACTCTTTGGTATTCCGGGTCCCCGATGGCTGACCTCAACGACCTGGGCCATGCAGGGACTCATCCTTATGAGCTTCTGGACCGTTGGAACGACCATGATTCTCTACCTGGCCGGCCTGCAAGGCATTCCCACGCATCTCTACGAGGCAGCTGAGATCGATGGCGCGGGGCCACTCCGTCGCGTGTGGCACGTGACCATTCCGATGATGACGCCGACGATCTTTCTCACAGTCGTGCTTGGGATCATCGGGTCATTCCAAGTGTTTACGTCAGCGCTTATTGTGACAAGCGGTGGGCCCGCCAATTCGACGCTTTTCGTACTCCTGTATCTCTATCGGAAGGCTTTCCTCATCTTTCAGATGGGTTATGCGTCGGCCATCGCCTGGGTACTGTTCGTGATCATTCTTCTGTTTACCGTGGTCCAATTCGCCGTGGCCCGACGCTGGGTTCACTACGAGTATGAGGACTAGGGATAGGAACGGATGAGTCAATTGAAAAGAAATTCAGCGAACATCACACAAGCCGTCGGAGGCGGGACATCGGTGGGGACGATCCGAAGCGCCCGGACGCGCTGGCTGCGGGCAATCGGTCGGTCGGTGATCTATCTGGTGCTGCTTGGTGGAAGCATCGCGTACGGCTTCCCCTTCGCATGGATGATTCGCTCGTCCTTGATGAAGACCCACGAGTTTTACGAGGAGCCGCCACCAATCTTCCCAACGAATCCAGCATGGGAGAACTTCAAGGAAGTTTGGGAAACGGGTCCGGTGCTTGCTTGGATTATAAATTCGACCATCGTGACCCTGCTGGGGGTCGTGGTAATGACCCTCGTGAGCGCGTTTGTTGCGTTCGGCTTTGCCCGGATATCGTGGCCGGGTCGGGACGGACTTTTCTTGTTGGTCATTTCCACAATGATGCTTCCGGGGCACGTCACCATCATTCCAAAGGTGATCATGTTCCGAGAGATAGGGTGGCTCGACACGCTGTTGCCGTTGACAGTCCCGATGATCGGTGGATCGGCGTTCTTTATCTTTATCCTGCGCCAATTCTTCCGCTCGCTCCCAAAAGAGCTTGACGATGCAGCCGAGATTGACGGAGCGTCACGGCTTCGGATTATGTTCACCATCATATTCCCGCTCGCGAAACCAGCACTCGCGACGGTCGCTGTGTTCTCGTTCATCCAACACTGGAACGATTTCTTTGAGCCCTTCATTTACCTCAACTCGCCAGATCGAATGACGCTGGGCGTGGGCATGCGGTTTTTCCAGGCGGGCGTGGGGGACACACCGATGCTTCATCTGCAAATGGGGATCGCGCTCATTGCCCTCGCACCAATCCTCATTGCGTTCTTCTTCGCGCAAAAGCAGTTCATTCGCGGAATCGCGTTGACCGGGATCAAGGGATAAGGCCAAGAGGCACGGATCTCCCTACTGCCGTGAACGCCGTCCGATCAATTCAATTATGGGTGGATGGGGTCCAGCAACACTGAACTCGTGCGCTCGATTGGTGCAGCGGAAGCGGTTGTGAACGTTTCTGCTGGCGGATGGGACCAACACATCAATCGCGGCACCTACGACATTGTTATCGATTTTGCAGGCGTGCCTGGCATGGAAGATCGCTTGATTGGAGCGGTCCGTCGGAAAGGCCGTGTACTCCTGATCTCAGGGCGATGAGTGGTGAGACAACGTGGCTACCACCGCTCACTGGATGAGCCCATCAAACCGGGCGCCCTGTCCATGTCTGCGTTGCCACGTCCCACGTCGAGTGGACCCGTCCGGCTGTCCATTCAACCGTGGGCAACAGCGGATCGCCCGTCTCGCGGACCCAATCAACAATCTCCCCCACCAGCGCATCCCGAACATCCGCGTGTGCAGAATCATCGATCAGGTTGCGTGTCTCATGCGGATCCGTATACAGGTCATAGAGTTCGGGCCTGTCGTAAAGCCAAAGATTGAGCTTCCACCGATCCGTAACCGCGGTCTTGACGAACATCAGATCGTCACGCAGGCCAGCTTCGACATAGAACTCAGCAAAGACTGTTCGACGCGGACCTTCCCCTTGACCAAGAAACATCGCGCTTTGATCGAGACCAGAACCCGGATGAACGGCAACCCCGCACAAGGCCCCCAGCGTGGCGACCAGATCCACCGTGTTAAAGAGCGCATCGCTCCGTCGACCCGCCGGAATTGCGTCCGGCCAGCGCACGATAACCGGAATTCCAAGCGACTCCTCAAACATCGCAGGACCCTTCCCCGCCATTCGGTGCGACCCCATCATCTCGCCGTGGTCCGAGAGGAACACAATCAGCGTGTTGTCGCGTTGCCCGGTCGCATCAAGGTGCGCGAGCACCCGTCCAACCTCGGTGTCAATGTGTGCATTGAGTCCGTGGTAGTGAGCGATCAATCGACGCCAGTCGGCCCTTGTCATATTACGTACCCAGCGGTGAGTGACACTGCGCTCGTACGCGTCTGACTTCCCAACGAAGTCCTCATCTAGTGTTGGGGGCAACTCCACCTCTGCCGGATCAATCCGGTCCGCGAAGTCGCCCGGCGCAATCACAGGCGGGTGGGGATCCTTGATCGAAAGCGTGAAGGCCCAGGGACGCGAATCACTACTATCAATGAATGCAATGGTCTCATCGACTGACCATGTCGTACGAGCGTGCTCGACCGGGATGGCGGATGGACCCGACGGCACGACACCGGTTCTTATACCTTCCGCAAAGCTGAACTCCTTATGCTCGCGCTCAAAGCGTTCGGCCAGTCCGTGGTCCTCAAGATGTTGGATGTAGAAATCGCGTCCGTTCTTCCAGTACCGATAGGTCCGCCAGTGCTCCTCCCATCCATGATGTGGGATTTCGTCGTCACCCATATGCCACGGACCCGTGTACCCCATCCGATAGCCACCATCGCGAAATGCCTGGCCCAGCGACGGCACGGACTCAGGAAGTACAGCCCGCTGACGCACCGTGCCAAACCGTTCGTCTTGACCCAGGCGTGGAACACAGATCAGGTGATGTTGATGCGGGTACAACCCCGTGAACATGGACGCGCGCGCCGGTGAACATTGCGGCAGCGGCACATAGGCTCGGGTCAGCGTGAGCCCGTCAGCCGCCATCTGGTCAATATGCGGCGTCTGCGCAACGCGATTTCCGTATGCTCCAAGATAGCCAGCCGCCAGTTGATCACACAAGATGATCAAGACATTCGGACGCGTTGGCGTCATTGAGATTTCACCCTACCGACGCTCGGGATCCATAGCCTATCACCGACTCGGTTCCACCTGAACACATGCCGACACCCCATATCCTCCCCACCCCGTATCGAACCGCTCGTTTCGGTCCATAACTCAATGACTGTAGCTCTGATTGGTGGACACCCCGCCGCACAGGTCATGATTGGATCCACAGACGCTAGACTGACCATCCCATACCAACGCTGCGTTGTAACGCGCCGTACACGACCGTGAAGTAATGGTCCTGGATTCTCCGAAGAACAAGATTCACAAAGATCCGTTAGCCTTCGCCCTCGACGCTCTCGCTGATATTGGCGATGTTGATCTGGCCGACGGCCAGATCAATCCCGCAAGCGCGATGCGCGTATTGCCGCACGCGCGACGTGCGTGGGCCGTCCTAGCTAACACCGTTATGGTCGAAGCAGGAACTCGCGCTGCCCAATCCCTCGCTCTGGTTGTTCGGTGCCTTGTTATGGGCGGGCATCCAGTTAATCATGAAGACGCACACAATGCGGTCGACGCCGCCAACTGGCTTCTGACCACGATGTCACACTCGGATAACGAGGCAAGCAGCACCTTGTTGTTTGAAGCACGTGGAACCGCCCAACGCGTTCTAGCTCCATCTGGGGTAGCAGGAACAGCAACACTCGAAAAGGCGGCCGCTGATCTCCTGGCAGCCGCCGAAACCCGACAGCAAAACAACGATCCGATTGCAATCGCGCGAACCTATCTGGAAATAGCTGAGGTGTTCAGCACCTATGCTGCGGACGAGCGCGGGCCCATCGTCGAACGCGCGGTTACGTTTGCCCAACAGGCGGCAAGCTCCCTCACACCAAGTGTTGATCCGGTCGCCTTCGCCCGCTGCCAGCTCCTATTGAGCGGACTCTTACTCAACCACCCCGAAATGGATCCTCATGAGTTCGCGCCAGCTGCCCTACGACTCGCCGACGAAGCCCTAGCCGTCGTTGACGCAACGGCGACGCCATATATCGTCGCGCGGGCAATGCTCGCCCGTGCACACGCACTAGCCATCACTGAGACCTCCGGGGCGGCACAAGCTACTGAGCAGGCAGCTGCACTTCTCGACAAAGCCGGACTGTCCTCCGAAGCACATCGCGTCCGACACAACAGGAGCAGTCAATGACGGCTGTCCATTCACAGTACGACATCCTAATTCTTGGTGGCGGACCAGCCGGATCCACGCTCGGCGCACTACTTGCGAAGGACGGTCTCAATGTCGCAATCGTCGAACGTGAACAGATGCCACGACCACACGTCGGTGAGTCGCTGATCCCGGGCGTACTGCCAGCACTTGCCTCCAGCGGTGCGCTCGCAGCGGTGGAATCCGCCGGGTTCACACAGAAGTATGGCGCCACCTACATCTGGGGCCGTACACGCGAACCGTGGACCGTTAAGTTCAGCGAGGTCTACCCCGACCAAGCGTTCGCATACCAAGTCGATCGCGCTAAATTCGACAAGATCTTGCTTGATCACGCAGCGAGTGAAGGGGCTGACGTCTACGAAAACACCACAGCTCTTGGACCGCTGGGGTCTTCAGACCACGTATACGGGGCGAGGGTTCGCAACGAGAGCGGTCCCGAATTCGAGATGGCCGCCGATCTCACAATCGACGCTACGGGCCAGAATGCCTTGTTCGGGCGCCACTTCCGGACCCGTCAATTCAACGAAGAACTCCGACATGTTGCGCTGTACGGGCATTGGAGCGGCGGGCATCAACTCCCCGACATCATCGAATCGAAGGATGCGAACGATGCTGGCAACATCCTGATCGTAACCGTTCCAGATGGCTGGATCTGGCACATTCCCATCGCCCATACAATGCGGAGTGTAGGCCTCGTAACAGAACCGTCCGCTGTTGCCGAACTCAACGCCGCCGACCGCACGGCCTATTACCTAAAACAAGTCCGGGCATGTCCGGAAATGTCGGCGCTGCTCGGTGACGCTGAGTGGATTAGCGATTCGGTAACAACACTCAGTGATTGGTCATTCTTCTGCTCGAATTTTGCTGGCCCAGGCTACTTTCTAGTTGGCGATGCCGCTTGCTTTATCGATCCCATTCTCTCGACAGGCGTCACGTTGGCCGTAAACGGCGCCGTACGCTCCGCGCGCGCGATTCGAACGGTTCGTGAGTCGCCGTGGCTCCAGGAGTTAACCCGTGACTGGTATGACACCGAGTACCGCGGCATCGCCACCGACTTCGCCGATCTGGCAACCCACTGGTACGGTGGAAATGCGGACGCGGAAGCGTGGTTCTGGCGCGCGAAGCAGCTTGCCGATCCATCACGAAGTTTTTCAATTCGCCAAGCGTTTGTTCACCTTTCGTCCGGCATCACGGAAACGCGCGACGACAGCGGACAACTCAGGAGTGCCGGTGGCTATAGCCCGCGACAGCTCGAATTGATCTACGAGAATCTGAATGTGGATTTGGATGAGGCCGCCAAGGCCGATGTCGCTGAGTCCGAGAGCCGTTTCGCTGCCACAACACAACCATCACAATCACTGTCCGCCACGGCGATGCTCGACGGTCGACCGCGCCTCCGTTCATCAATCAGTTTTCGAGCGCATCTGACGGAATACGGCGCGACGTTGCGACCCATCACTCGCGTCACCCGAATTCACCCAAATGCTGGACCCCAGCATAGGGAACTGTCGATCATGGCCATGCCCGTGCTCGAGGAAATCGACGGCCGGCGTACGGGGCTCGATATCGCTGCACGATTACGCCACCGATATGCTGCTACAACCATCGAACCCGAGTTACAGAATCTGGTCACAACCACACTCATGCAGTTAACAGAGATAGCCGCCATCGACATCGGGTAGAGCGTGGGTGGATCCACTCACGCCAGGACGGCGAGCCCGCGCGCTAGCCCCTAGATGCCTGAAACGAGTTCGCCGATACGCCGTTCCGTCATATCAGCCATCGGATCACCTGTTGCTCGCAACCACTCCATGATCCGATCACCGAGTTCGCGGCGGATATCGGCATGTACCGGTTCATCGATCAGGTTCCTCATCTCTGCGGGGTCAGCACGCAGGTCATAGAGCTCCGATCGATCGTCCTGGTAGACGTTCATTTTCCAGTCAACAGTGCGCACGCTCTTGATTCGGCATCGAGCAATGTGATCCGACGCTGGCGGTTTGGGCTGATCCGCGTTTTGTCCATAGAACTCACTAAACACAGCACTGCGCAGACCTCGATCACCCCGGAGCAGCGTTGGACTCTGGTCATATCCCGATCCATCATCGACCCCGACCCCTGTCAAGCCACCGATCGTAGCCACAAAGTCAACCGTGGAGAAAAAGTCATCGTGCGCCATCCCGCCTTCAACTCGCCCGGGCCAATGCGCGATAAACGGAATTGCATAGACCTCGTCATACATGAACGGACCCTTATGCGCCATGTGGTGAGCCCCCATCATCTCGCCGTGATCGGAGAGAAAAATCAAGATGGTGTCGTCTCGAAGACCGCGGGCCTCAAGACCATCAATCAGGCGCCCAACCTCCGCATCGATATGCGCAATCAATCCGTGATAGTGCGCGATATATTGCCGCCACTGGTGGTTCGACATGTAAGAGGACCACTTCCACGCAAACGTCTCGCGAATGAGCGCAGGCTTCCCCTCGAGATCGTCGGAGAATGATGCAGGCAACCCCACCGCATCCGGAGAAACCAAGTCAGCCGTGTCAGAGGGTGGCAAGACCGGTGGGTGAGGATCCTTAATCGAGCAACAAAACATCCAGGGACGTCCGTCTGCGGCATCTAGAAAGGTGAGAGCCTCATCAACAGCCCAAGCCGTTCGCGTATGTTCGCCCGGAATTTGCGTGGCCATGGATGGTTGGCGGTGATCAGTGGAAGCCGCATCCGCCATTGAAACCGCTCGATGTTCCTGATGGAACATGTCAAGGAATCCACACGTCTCAAGACGTTGCTCATAGACATCGAGGCCGCTTGCCCAGTATCGATAGGTCCGCCATGAATCAGTCCATCCATGTTGTGGTGTCTCATCCCGACCCATATGCCAGGGTCCCGTGTAGCCCATCCGGTAGCCCGCCCGGTTAAAAGCCTGGCCGAGCGAAGGAACTGTTTCAGGCAGCACCGGACGGTTGCGAATCCAACCGCCATCAATTTCCCATGCCTGATCCGGATACCCGTTCATATAGAGCTGGTGCTCATGGGGATATCGCCCGGTAAACATAGAAGCACGAGCAGGCGAACATTGCGGCAGGGGAACATACGCTTGGTTCAAGCGCACACCCTGTCTAGCCAAGGCATCTAGACGTGGCGTATGTGCAGGCTCACCCCCGTAGCAACCCACAAAATCACGCGCGAGTTGATCCGTGAGCACAATCATGACGTTCGGTCGCTTGTCAGCCATAGCTGAACCCCGTACACCGTGCGTACTTTCGAAGAGAATCGTAACCGATCCCCGATTCGTGCCATCCGGACTGAGTCGGCAACGGACATGGTCCTGTGATGATCTTCCGTCAGCGCGGCCCACTCGATACGAACGCCACCGTAAACGAGTTCCCAAATCCAACTCCTGCGATGACTATCGCCCACTAAGATCGCGTCATCCGATGTCGTTCAGCGTTCGAGACACGTTCGATTGGACCCATCCGAACTGATTTGCGTTGACGATGCGAATTGCGTCGTACCCACTTACAAACCCGAAGCTATTGACACGGCTAAGAGAGATTCGTAGCGTGACCCCACAGATTCGATCGATTCAGTGGCGATTTGCGCTCTAAGAGAAGGCCTCCATGGCATGGACTGGACATATGCACCTAACCTATGTCATTGCAAATTGCGTTTCGATCACCAGATTTCCCGGGGGGGGTGTTAGCTGATGACTACGAAGACAATGAGCCGTCGCCGAATGCTCAAAGCAGGAAGCGCCTTGGGGCTTAGTGTTGCTGGCGCAGCGTCCTTAGCTGCCTGCGGCGAGACAAAAGTCGTAACGGTTGAAAAGGTTGTTGAGAAAGAAGTACCGGTCGAGAAAATCGTTGAGAAGGAAGTACCGGTCGAGAAAATCGTTGAAAAGATTGTTGAGAAAGAAGTAGCTGTTATCCAGCAGTCTGCCCCAACGCGAGTCACCGCAGTCATTCGTTTCGCTCACGACCACACATCCGGTCTGCGCGGAAAACACATGAGCTGGTCGCTTGAGAAGTTTGCCGAAGCCCGTCCAGACATCGCTGTAAAGTTTGAGCCCCAGAACAATATGTTCCAGGACTCATTCGGCATCCAGCTCGCTGGTGGGACACAGGCCGAGCTCGCCCTGCTAGACGGTGGATTCTTCCACCAATGGGCCGATAAAGGTGCGTTCGTTCAGATCAACGACACCTTGAGGAAGGCCGAGGGTTACGACGCCAAGAACCACTGCATGTGGCCCGACCAGTGCACGATCAACTTCCAGAACACGAGCCCGATGCCTTTCAACGAGGGTCTTGCGGGTCCACAGTTCGGCATGCCCTACCAGGCCGGCCTGAATGGGATGTACTACAACTTCACGCTGTTTGAAGAAGCCGGCGTACCCCAGCCAACAGCAGGCAAGTGGGGGATTGAGACGGACTTCCTCGACGCGATGAAGAAGTTGACCGACGCTGACAAGGGCCAGTATGGGTTCCGGTCATCGAGCGCAATGTGGGCATTCTGGGCTGGGTGGATGCGTGCCCTCTCGACCACCGGGACCAACACGTACTACAACGCCGACGCGACCAAGATGACGATTTTCGACGATGGGGGCCACAAAGGCCATGACTTCGTCGTAAACGCCATTTGGAAGGACAAGATCTCGAACAAGCTTGAGGACTCCAAGATGCTCTCGGGCGAGTTCCGTGACCCGTTCTCAGCTGGAAAGGTCGCCGTAGCGAATGGCGGAAGCGCCGGGAACTATGTCGTCCGTATCGCCGGTCGATTTGACTGGGGCTTTGGTCTCCAGCCAGAAGGACCGCGTGGCGAATCTCCGATCCATACATCGGAACAGCCGCACCTGATAACCAACGCGGCCGAAGGAAACGGAACCGTCGAGCAAGCCGTCGACATGCTCGTGTTCTTCGCCGGTCCCGTGGTGCAAGATCGAGCTGCTATCGACCGCGGATTTATCCCGGTCCACAAGGACGTGCTGAACAGCCCGACCATGGATGCAGCACCACCACAGGGTCACAGCCATCTCGCCACAATCCTTACGACCAAGGACGACCACTCACACTGGCAATCGGCACACCCGAGCTGGTGGGAATGGTTTGATGGATGGCGCAAGGGGACTGACAAGTCGTTCCTCGGCGAAGTCACTCCTGAAGAAGGTCGTAAAGCCCTCACGGCTGCCTCCGACCGAATTCTTGATTCACAGCATGATCAGTGGGTCAAGTACAAGGATTGGGCAAGCGGTCTGTCCAGCTAGTCTGATCGCTTCAGCACAACCGTGCTTCGAACCGGCCGGTATCTTCGGATACCGGCCGGTTTGCTTTTCCCTCTCAACGGAGCAGGCCGTTGGCCGCTCCCACACTTCGCGTGAGGCCTAATTATGGAACACCCTATTCGTTTCGCCGTGTTTGGCACACGTCACTGGCACGTCCTCGAGATCGCCGAGGCCGTCCGTTCAAACGACGCTTTTACTCTTGTTGGATTGGCTGAGCCTGACACTGAGTCCCGGACCGCCGCAGCCACACAGCTTGGCGTTCCAGCTATCACCAACTACCAGGACATGCTTGAAAACGAACTCGTTGATGCGGTCGTAATTGGTGCCATTAATGATGAACGCGCGGACATCATCTGCGCTTCGCTCGCTGCTGGTGTACACGTCCTCGCGGATAAGCCTATGGTCATCTCACACGAACAATTGCGTGCCGTGGAACAGGCCGCATCAGTTAGCGACGCCGTGCTGTCATGCGCATTGAGCCTTCGTTTTACACCCCTGTTCGTCGCGGCCAAGCAGGCCATCGAACGCGGTGACATTGGCGATATTGTCGGATCGTATGCCCAGGGACCCCACAAGCTGAACATAGCCCGGCGTCCGGGGTGGATGTTCGAACGGCACCGTTACGGGGGCTCGCTGCTGGATCTCACCATCCACGACGTCGACGCCGCTCGCTGGATGCACCAGGTTGAGCCCGCGATGGTTGTGGCCGACGAAGGGGCCGCGCGATTTGGCGACCACGGACTCTCCGACTATGCCAGCGTCTACCTACGGATGACGAACGAAACCGTCGCCATCTGTCGATCGTCGTGGCTCACGCCCGACGAGGACCCCACCCACGGTGATCGTCGGCTCATCATTGAAGGTACGGAAGGTCACCTTGAAATTGTTGACTCCGCTACCCGTAGTCTCCTGATCAACAAGCGTGGAACCGTAAGCTCGCAGACCGCTGAGGCTGCCACCTCGGTCGCCCAACCAGATGCCATGGCTGGTCTTGTTGAGGACTTTGCATCGGCGATCCAGGGCAATACCACACCTGTTATAACCGCCTTCGATGCAATCGAGTCTCACCGTTGGACGCTCGCAGCCCGAGACGATGCCGAATCCCGAACATGACCCTGCGTTGCATCGTCACGAACATGCCCTGGGAATCGGTGGGGTTCAACTCGTCTGGGTGGATATAACCACGAATGACATCAGTCCCAACAGAGCCTTTCGGTCCTGATAAGTTCTCTACCGTCGAATTTCGTGCGTACCGAGGGGGCAGAGTGACTGGTATTTCCTACCACCATCATGTGGCGACTTTATTTAGGAGACCCACACAAGAGTAGCGGCAAGACAACCGATCTCACCGCCCTAATTGGGACATAACGCCAAAGACCGAATTTGCCCAAATTCTTTTCGCAGCTTCCGCCACGAGTTCCCGCCATCGTCACTGAGGTATACATAGCCATTCACACTATGCGCGGCAATGGTGTCAGGCATAGCCACATGCGCGGCAAAGCCGTAAAGAACTGAGTTTGGCTTAACAGGGAGTTCTGGCACGTCCCATGTCTTGCCACCATCACGAGTGCGACGGATGGCCCCGGTGTCCCCGGGGATACCGTCGCCTGTACCAACAAGCATGACTTCAGGATTGTCCGGCTTCACAAAGATGGTCCGGCAGTAGGCCGAACCGTCCCCTGGTTTCCAGTTCGGCGTGTTGAATTGTGGGAACTCATGTAAGTCCCAACTCGCACCGTCATCTGTACTAGTAGAAAATCCATGTGGAGTTGTGCAGTAAGTGGTTGCCGGATTACCCGGCTTGATCACCAAACCATGGATGTCCCCAGCCATACGCTGAGGGCCAACCTCTGGCATACGGGTCCAGGTATCACCACCGTTCGTGCTCCGGTAAACCGCGTCAACCTCAGTACCCGCCCAGATCGTCCGGTGATCCCGAGGATCGACCAACATGATTGTCGTGCGAGGTGTCCCAATCGGACCATCCATTCGGACATTGAGTGACAATTCATCCCAGGTCTTCCCGTCATCCCTTGAGCGAAACGCCCCGGGCCTCGTGCCGACAAATATGGTGTCTGGCTCTACGGGATCAATCGTGATGGCCCAGATCACCACGTTCTGGAGTGGCCATTTAGGCGATGAACGATGGACGCGTGCCGGCCATTCCGTGTTCATAAGCGAATCCAACAGTTCCCAGGTCGACCCACGGTTCTCTGTGCGGTAAACACCCGCGTCAGTGCCCGCCAGAACCCTTGCCGGATTGTTGGGATACACAGTGAGTGCACGCACGTCACACTCCGCCGGCGGCAATCTGCCGCCCGTACCAATATGTGTCCACGTCTCACCGCCATCAGCACTCACATTCAGGCCACCACCGACTGTTCCAACCATCATGGTGAAGCTCTGAGCCATTTGTTTGTTCCTCTCCGACGAATCGGACATGAAGCCCTTCGGATCGGCCGTCTACACAAGATGCCTGCAATCACGAACACTTCGCGCCCTTGAGTATGTCTAAACGCTGTGTTCCTTCTGGAACTCAGCAAAGAAACGAGCTACATCAGCCTCCTCACACGATCTGTCATGAGCCAGACATCGTGCACCAATGGAGTAGGTCTCGCCCGCCGCAAGGGTCATGGCTGAGTCCTGCCACGGATTGATCCACATTGGCCCATAGTCACGG
Organism: uncultured Chloroflexota bacterium; assembly: GCA_964422795.1. Taxonomy (GTDB): domain Bacteria; phylum Chloroflexota; class UBA11872; order UBA11872; family UBA11872; genus UBA11872. The sequence goes on along the minus strand of CAYRCL010000002.1, from coordinate 103,095 downwards.
GTGTGCCACGGGATTCCAGCAGCGTTGGGAAACGGAAACATCGCAACACCCGCAATGGCGTCAGGTGTCACGGGACCCGAATAGTCCACCCAAGCCGATGCCTTTCCAAACGTTTCAGCCTCATTCTCATCTCCATCGGCGTTGACTATCCGTCCACCATCCAACACATCAATTTCGTCCGATACACGGACACCAATCCCAGCATCTTTAATTTGACCAAACTCCACAGAACCCCCAGGCGCCTCCAGTGTTGTCACCAGATCCACGTGGTTTCCCGAAGGTCCAGCCGCCATTACTGTAAGACGACGTTCACGCAATACCGTTTGGCCCGCGTCGTCCTGCCATTCGATCATCTGCTGAAACTGAACACCTCGATCACCAATCTCCCATTGCGTAGACCGTACAAGGATGCGTGGCAACGGGCCCGGGAGAAAGCTCTCCGTACCCCAAAAATCGATCTCCGGCATAGCCTGTTCAGACGACTGATCGCTCCACGATGCGTCTAGGGAACTCTGCGGCTCCCGACGGGAACCCAAAGGACGAATAGCCGAGTGAGAGAACCAGATCCCGAGATGATGTAAATGGTCTACTGGCGCAATCTGGAGCACATTGTGTCCGGCAGGGCTGAATAGGGGATATATGTACGGACGGAATTTTCCCTGTTGCAACGCGCCAAGGTAGCGACCATCAGCATAGACCTTAAGCTGCTTCCACCCATCCGGCACCGAACTTTGGAGCTCACGCACTTCATACTGCGCCACAACTAGACCTCCCAATCTCGTAGACGTTGACACGAAAGTCTATGCCCTACCAGGGCTGCGTGTTTCCTTCCCGCGATCGCAGACTCTCACGTGCTGCAGCGGTCCGTAACAACGTTGTCGAACAGCGAGAATCGCACGGAAGAGCACGTACACTTGGGGGAAGAGACGATCCGTACGGCTCACGTGCTTCGGCGCAGAATTGTGTTGCCGACACGTAAATGAAGCTACGCCCAATAGGCCGTCCTAAAGCGTAATCAACAGGCTCCATCGGCGGAGATCACAAGCGCACCTATGTTGAACCCAACAGAACCTGTGTGGCCGGCACTAGTCAAAGCCGCGATATTCCTCAGCCTCGTTGTCGTAAGCGGCATCCCTATTGCACGAACGATCTTTAGTTCACGACACGGCCTGCTGTGGATCGGATACACGCCGGTGTTGGGTATTGGCCTAAATTTACTCACTGCCAATATGTTGGCACTGATCAGTCCTGGCGTTGTCGGCAGTTGGATGGGAATCATCACGGCACTCGGGCTTTCATCGCTCATTGCGATTAAGACAGGCTTCGGGCCAACAACTCCATCGTGGTCTCGATCAACATATATAGGGCTCGGCTTATCCGTGCTTCTAGTCGCCGCAATCCTGTATCTCGCGCTCGCCAATCGCACCCACCTTCTGTTCACCGATGAGCCATGGCATCTGCCGCTCGCCGCCACCATAGCGCGGGGCCTATTTCCGCCCGTATCTCCCTTCTCGCCAGATTTTGGTGCTGCCTACCACTACGGCTCTGATCTCCTCGCAGCCTCAATGATGAACATAAGTGGGACAGCACCGTGGACCGCATTCTTTCTTCTCTCACCATTCCTCGCCGTCATCGTGGCCATCACAGCAACGACCGTCGGTTTGGACTTTGGTGCACCACGACTCGTCGCCCTCGGCGCTGGATTGGTCACAACTTTCGCTGGCCCTCAAGCACCATTTCTTACCGCTGGTCTACCAACGGCGTTTACCGAACACAGCAAGATGTCCGGGTTCGGAGACGTCTTGCTGCAGTTTGGACCCCCTCCGAACCAAGCGCTTTTCCTGGGCGTAGGTCCAGCACACCTAAACCTTCCGCACTTTGCACTCGGTATCGCGTTCATCCTTCTCATGGCAGCGATCGCGAACGCTGAGCCTACCGGTCAACGAGCCGGGGTCTTTGGTCTGACGCTTGGATTACTTCCACTCGCCGAGACCGCCGTGTTTGCCATCGGAGCCGTTGGAACCCTTGCCTACCTCGGCATCACGATCTGGACTCGTCACCGGCACCAACAGTTGACCTGGAGCATCGCGGTTGTTGGCGGCCTACTTCTCGCAACACTTGGTGGCGGAGCAATCACCGACGCCTTGTTCCGGAATCCGGGTGGCACGGGAACCAGCCTGCGCATTCTTCCAGAAATACAGCCACTCTCGTTCGGCCACATATCCGAATCAGGATTCAACCTCCTAATCGGACCCCTTGGCCTCGTATTAGGGGTTGGGATGGCCGCATGCTGGTTTCGATCGCGCGGGCTTGGTTTTCTGGCTACGGTATCCGTAGGTGGCCTCGTCCTACGACAAGTCTTGAGTTTCGAAGTTTCAGGTATCGATACACGGCTATTGGATATTCCGTACACGCTCGCTGCGCTTGGGACGCTTATCGGGTTGGGACTCGTCATAGCGAAGATAAAGCCGGTTGGCCTACGAATCGCGCTCGGTGTGGCCCTCACCGCGATGATCGCCGTACCTACAACAGCACCACGGCTGATTGGATCCGGAAACAATGCAATCCAGGGCATCGACCTGGGATATCCAACCATCCACAGCGATCAAATTCGGTATGCCAATCCCACACGATTTGCCGCTGCGTTACGTGACCAGTGGCCAGCACTCATATGGATGCGAGATAGCCTGCCCACCGAAGCCCGAGTCCTGCGCACCAACCCGCCATTAGTATCGTTAGCAACCGGTCTTGCCGCACCTATGTCAGGCGACAATCTCGGTTTGTTCAATCCTCTTAATACACCGGTCTATATGGACGCCATCACGTTCCTCGCACAGGACGACCTGGACACACTCAAACCCTCTCATCTGTATACAACACCCGACCTCATCGAGAGACTAGATCAGACCGCCCTGGCTGCACTCAACGATCCCTACCAATTCCGGCTCCTCACCGAGCAACGTAGCCTCAGCGGCCAAGCACTACGCGTATACGAGATTCAACCGAGTGCCGGGGTGACTACAACTCATCCAGCAAGCTTCCGTCAGCTAGCGGCCTTAGCCAACCAAACCGCGGCTGTGACCATCGCTGGCTTCCTATCCCAGCCACAACGCCAATCCCTTCTACTTAACTTGGGACCAAATCAGCGCGTCTTCGGACCTCCAACCTACCTCCCACGAACAAGTGCCCGCTTTGCTTACACACCCATCGACCATATTCGACCAGGGCTGGTCGTCCTTCACGACGCACATGTGCCAATTGCATTTGGCCTAGATCGTGAGGATGCGATTTGGCGCGGTAGCGGCATGCGTGCGTACATCGTAAACACCGACGTGTGGAGCCCAACCTGGCGACCCGGACCCGAGTCTCAACCACTACCACCAACCATCATTTCGAACTGTGATCCCGCGACAACAAACGTCGCAATTCGATTTATCGGTGAACCCGGAGACATCCTCACGGTTGCTACGCAGCCTTCACGTTTGACAGGTCTGGCCCAAGTCACACACATAGCCAACAACCGCTGCGCCGACATTCGTTTCGCATGGTCTGGCACCGAAATATCACCATTTGTACAGATCCGATCAAACAGTTCGATATACACCATCAAAGACCCGGCAACCGCTGGCCTCGCATTTGATGGGGGACTCACCGAACAAACCGTAGTAATCCACATCTGGTATCGAAATCCCGCATCCCTACCTTCGGAGGCCGGCACCGAATTGCGTCTTTATCCCGCGAACGTCGCCGGAATCCTCGCGAGTGCTGGGCCGGCAGATTCCGCGGTGTGGTGGCTTGGTCCAATCGACCTGTCTGCCGAGCGATTTACAGATCGACTCGAATTTGACGCCGCTACCCTAGAACTTACTGGCGTCCAACCGGGCGTACAATCGAAACAAATAAGCGACGGACACTATGTTCTCGCCCTAACAGTTACCGAACTCGATGTCAGCACCGGCAAACAGGAGTTCCTCCGTGTCATCCCCCTGCTCCAAGTACGCTTGAAGGATGACACCGTTAGCTACCACCCGCTAAGTGGGATCGTCGCAATAGGCAACTAGTAGGTCAGCTTCATCCGTGCAATCACCACCGTACAAAGACGTTTCGAGACATTCCTAATGGCTCCTGGGGTCAACAGTAAACACCATCGCTCCAAGCTGCGTGCGGTTTTTCGGGGTCAACGATCGGACGCATATGTTGTGCACGACAGTGGAACGTCCTACCGTCTCTAGCACACCCGGCGACTCCACATACAGCACCTTACGGTGAATAGACATTGCCCGTGAGCATTACCCGCCAAGCATGGATTCAGGCCTTGTCCATAACAGCTGCCGCAACCGGTGTCATCGTGTCGGCGCTCCTTGCCACAATAGCCATCGCTGGACGCACTCGGCCTTGGGAAATGACGCGAACTCACGCCGTCGCCTTCGGCCTTGCCGCAACTACCACAATTGTCTTGACCACCCTGAGTGCTCGACGTACCACGAACGATGACAGGTCACTCATACCCCGCATGCTCTGGCCACATCTCGGATGCATGAGCCTCCTCGCCTACGTATATACCGCCGATACCTATGCCTTACAGATATTGGATTCCTTAAGCGCTCGAGTAGTGATGCTGTCGACGTTAGTACTCGCCACCGGTTTTGGTCTGCGGTGCGGTGCGGGCAACACAATGAAACCGTGGATGATTCGCATCCGGACACACCACGTTGCAATTGGAGATCTGCTGATTACCGTGGCATCGTCCCTTGCACTCACCGACCTTCTCCTGAAGCTTGCGCTTGGCGACCACGTACCACCGGTCATGTGGGCCTGGGCCCCAGCAGTCTTCTTGCTACTCATACCTTGGGCAATCATCCGTATCGATACCTCCGATACTTCGACACGGCGTATTTGGTCCGGACTGTTGTTGTTACCAACGCTAGGTGCAGTAGGAACTCATATCGAGTCACCGGCACGTCATTTCCTGATCACAAGTGGCGGAGCTAAATCGCTGACACTCCTCTTGATAATCCTGAGCGTTTATGTGCTCTGGATCATGCGCGCAGGATACGTCGAGAACCCATTCCGCGATCGCGAACGTCTTGCTCGAATAGTACGCAGCCACCGTGCCCCGCTAATTACGATCACGCTGATCGGCATAGGCGGGCTCCAAGCCATCTCTTACATCGCTGTTACCGCCGACGACCTCATTAGATACTGGACTGTCAGCGATAGTCTCGCGACCGGTCAAGGTTACCCACTCACAATAGGATCCATCGTCTACGCGCAGGATGGCTCGTGGGCAGAACCTCCACTATTTCCACTGCTTATCTGGTTGTCATTCTTGATTACTGGCCACTACTACGACAGTGCGCTCCTTCCCAGCCTTGCGGCCGTGTCGCTCCTGCCCGCGTTTATGTACCTAGCGCTTTGGGAAGCAAGCAAACACCGAGCCATAGCCTTCTTCGGTTCCGTTCTCATAACCGTCTTCCCGCCATACCAAATACATCTACTCGGAACAGCCGAACCCGACGCCATTTTTTCAGCACTCCTCGCGCTATCCGGATGGCTTTTCTTACGCTCGGTGCGGCCGCAGGCTACAAGCCGTGACCATGGACTACTAGGCCTATCGTTGGCCGCGGCAACAATGACTCGCCCCGAAGGTTTGACCTATGCTGCCGTTCTAGCGCTAGCGGCCGTCCTGATCCAACGTCGGCGCGCTACCTGGTTTTCTGCTGGCATCCCGGTTGTTGTCGTCGCCTTGTTTGCCGGAATCATTACGCTAACAACCGAAGCGACTTGGCCAACACGGCCATCAGGAATATCAGCCGCGAGCCTAGAAACAAACCTCCGGTTCGCGTTCGACGGTATGTGGAACTATTACGTCCGTGTTTTATTGATTGATGATCTGCGCAGTTGGATTCTGCTGTCCTCTCTCGCACTACTATTTGTGGTCGGTATTACCCGCGCTTTTCGTGGACGCATAGCGTTGGCAGCCCTACCGATAGCGGCGGCGACCGCCACACTCGCTCCGTTGGCCGCCGAACCCATACCGCCCGGATGGAATCAGCCAACAGAGGCATTCCGGCACTTCGCACATGGGTTACCACTGATAACACTGACAATTGCAGCCGGCACAGCCTGGGTGATGGAGCAGCGGATCATCGCACGCCCCACATTCCGAGCAGTTGCCGTGGTGATTGCCATCAGCCTGATTGCGGCTGAACTCTACGTACTCGCAACGCCCGAGGAGTTCTATCACGGAAACCAGTCAGGATCCTTGCTGCGTGGGGGTGATATCTATGTGCAAGCGATTGATCTGTTTCAGCATCGGATTGCTCTGCCATGCTGGGCGTGCGGCGATGCACCGACCTACATGCTTTTTCGCCAGATGTTGTTCTCGAACTATCAACCCTTTGACATGCACAGCAATACTGTCGGCATCAGCTATCAGGTTCTGATCGCTATCCTTGCTTTAACAGGCACTATCGCCAGCATGGTTGGAGATTCAGACAAGCCTCGACCGATCAACTCTCCAGATCATCCAGGTAGAACCTGATCGTTGATATTGACATCACCAGTCCAGATCTGCCTGAACGCACCATCGCTCTACCCCACTACAGCTTGAAATATGCCCCGTTATCCCAACGAGCGAACCCATTCGATTCAAACCAATTTGAGCAGGCCTCTACCGATCGGTGATGTCAGTACTAACTCGAAGCGGTTAGGTCAGAAACCTGCTCGCCGGCAGGCATTTCGGGTTGCCGGGATGGCCACCAATTCCATCGCTTAAGCACTATCACGATGCTGGGCACAAACAAGGCGCGCACCACAAAGGTGTCAATCAGTGTTCCGAGAGCAACAGCAAATCCCAACTGCATTATGTCGCGCAACGGCAAAGTCCCAAGAATCGAGAAGGTTCCCGCGAGAATAATTCCTGCGGACGTAATAACCCCCCCCGTCCTAGCTACCGCAAAACGCGTACCCTCCACAGTCCCGCGCTTCGCAATTTCCTCCTTAATCCGACTCATAATGAGAATGTTGTAGTCCGCACCAAATGCAGCCAAGAAAATGAACATCCACACCGCGTTTTGATAGCCAACTCCTGGATGACCCATAAGGTTCTGGAAAATAACGACGCTAATGCCAAGCGTGGCAAGGAAACTTATCAATACGCTGCCCAACAAATATGTCGCGGCCACCAGGCTCCGAAGCAATCCCAAGAGAATGACCCATATCAACGCGATGACAATCGGACCAATAATCCCTATATCACGATCAACAGCCTCGCGAGTATCAGCCTGGATAGCTGTAACTCCACCCACAAGAACCGCACCTTCTGAGAATCCGACGTTCACTGCCGCCTGACGCCCCGCCTGTCGAATCAAGTTGATCCGGTCGAGCGCCGGCACGCCATATGGATCATCAGTCATCACGACGTCCAATCGTGCAACACCACCGTCGGGCGCGATGAACCGCTGTCCTGCTGCATAGACGCCAAGTATCTGCGGATCCGGCTGCCCCCCCCGCGAACTTGCCGCGGCGGGTGCACCACTGCCAAATGAACCGCTAGAAATGGCCTCCTTAGCCGCATCAGGGATGCTACCGATAGCCGCTTGTAATGTCTCAACCGGCACCACTGGAGACTTTCCGTCAGGTCGAGACGGTCCGCTTACCTTTTGAACTCCTGGAACCGCTGCAATAGCCGCGCTGATTGATTCAATCGCGACCAAGTCCTCATAAACATCGCCGCCAGGCGGCGTTACAAATACGTTGGTCGGCGCAAGCTCCCCGGCCCCAAAACTATCGTCCAGTATTCCGGCACCAATCTTGGAACTAAGACCATCAGGAAATCCGCTGAGGAAGCTAAAGTTTGGCTTTAAGGTCGGTACACCTAAACACATCACGATCAACACAACCATCGTTGCCACAAACGTGACCATCGGCCGACGCACTACGGCATCCGCGGTAGCCGACCATAGGCGTGAGTTCCCACCAGCCCGGCCCGAGGCACGACGAGGCCAGAACGCCACTGGGCCAAGTAAGACCGTAAGCGCAGGGATCAACGTGAGCCCTGACAACAGCATGAGCGCAATCGCAATTGATAATGAGGGACCCAACGCCCTAAACGATCCGAGCGAGGCCAACACAAGCGCCAACATGGCCGCAAGAGTGGTCCCAGCACTCGATGTGATCGACGGACCGATACGGGCGACACTTAATCGCATAGCATCCCATCGCGATGCCGTGGTGAGTAATTCTTCCCGGTAGCGAGACACAATAAATAACGTGAAGTTGGTCCCTGCGCCAAACATCAAGACCGACAGAAGGGCCGTCACTTGACCGTTCAGCGAAAGACCTGCGTTAGCCGCCATCGTTGCTACCAGACCTTGCGCCACAATCAAGGTCCACCCAACCCCGACTAGTGGAAGTAAGGCAAGCGCCGGAGATCGGTAGATCACCAACAACAGGACCAGCACCAAGAGCACCGTAAACAACGTGCTTCGAAAGTCGATCTCAGCAAACACCCGAACTGCGTCTGCGATGATTCCAGCTGGTCCCGTGACCGCCACCGTTAAACCACTATCCGCGACAGCGCCTCGGACCGCATCACCCACCCACTCAACCGCTTCTCCGAACTCAGGAGCCGCCGGCGAACCGCCAACTGTGACGAACGTCATCACGGTCTTTCCATCAGGAGCTCGGAGCGTAGCATCGAGCTGTGGAGACCCATCAACTGCCAACACGGACTCCACCAGCTCGGGCCTCGAATTGTCCTTGAGCGCAGCCGTCGCTCTATCAATGCTTGCTGCGTCATCTTCCGTAAGCCCGTCATCTCGGTGAAACACCAGAATCGCCGGCGTTCCACCCGTGCTGGGATACCGTTCCTGGACAAGCTTGGTGGCTGTCGTCGCCTCAGCGTTCGAAGGCAAGAAATCGTCTTGATTGCTGGTTGTGACTTCAGCCAATGGGGGCGACAAAACAAATATAGTCGCCCCAACTACTAGCCACGCGAGGACAACTGCAAGCGCCCCACGCGGTGAAGCGACCAACCGACCAACTAGATCAAACACAGAAGCCCTTTCCGAAGAAAGCGTGATAACAGTTCGTGAGCGAGAACACATTCTTAGTTTGTGAACTATTTCACTAATGATACTAGCCAGACGCTGAACTACCCGCGAAGCATCATCACGCGATATCGATTGCCTATGATATTTTTGCCTACGAGTTCACAGTCCGCAGAACGAATCGTAAGATCGGAACACCCTCTTTAGTGCGCCCAGCTCCGTACCCCAATCGTGCTAAGCATCACAACGTGTCAAGCCCGTACGGCAACTCCCAAACCCCGTCCCGAGCCCGCTTCGGAGTAGGCAGTGTTTTCGGGCGCGCGTTGGTTTGTGCAGCCATCGTGGGCACAATCCTTGTTGCATCAACACCAGTCATTGTTTCAGCAGTCACTGAGGAGGAGATCGCCAAGGCTGAGGAGCAGCAAGTCGAACTTGAACGCCTTGCTAAGGAGGAAGAAGCCTTACGTGATGCCGCGATGGCCCGAGAAGGCGCACTCCAGCAACAACTCGCGATTATTGAGCGCCAACGCTACACCGCTGTAGAACAGCTGCGAGAAGTCAAGCGAGAACTCGACACCGTATCACTCGCGGTCTTCGATATCACTGCATCTATTGAACGCCTCAATCGTGCGCTCGCACGTGAAACCTCCAATCTTGCAGCGCGAGTTCGCTCGCTATACAAAGCCGGACGTACGAGTATGCTCGAAACGGTGCTCTCTTCCTCGTCGTTCTCTGAAGCGCTGGAACGAGCCACATCCCTAGAGCGAGCCCTAGCGCAAGATCTTGCCGAGATCGCCACCCTCCGACAAAGTCGTCGCACTGTCGAGTTACGCACGGTTGACCTCACCGCGCGGCTTGATCGAATGGAGGAGTTACGCGTGGAAGCAGAAACGATTGAATCCGAGCTTCGACGTCGCTCAGAGGAACAACAGGATCTAATTTTCGGCCAGCAGCGCGAGCAAGCAACGCTACAGGAAAACATGGATGCCTTTAATGCAGAAGCTGTTGTTGTTGGCAACCGGATCGCTGTCCTCCGTGACATCCGGAAACGAGAGCTTGAGCAACTCGAAAAACTAGAGCGTCTTCGAAAGCAACGAGAGGAAGCATTAAGGATCGCGGAAGAAGAACGGCGGAAGTCGGAAGCTGCCCGGAATGAAGCTCAGAATAACGCGCCACAAACTCCGCCCGTCCCCGTCAACGTGCCGCTCGCAGGCGACACGTATGTTTGGCCGTTATTCGGCTACATCACGACTGAGTTCGGCGGATGCACATTCGGTCAATGCCCGCACGTCGGAATGGACATCGCTGCAGACTTCCTGTCACCAGTCGTCGCAGCCAATCGTGGCGTTGTGCTCCAAGCCGGTTTAGTCGTGCCCGGCAATCCGTCTGCTTCCTACGGAATGATTGTCGTGATCGCACACAGCCTGAATGAGGAAACCCTCTATGCACACCTTGATGACACCACGGCCCCACCACCCGTGCAACCCGGCCAGATTGTCGAAGCCGGGCAAGTAATCGGTTTCATCGGCCTCACCGGGTGGACGACGGGACCGCATCTACACTTCGAGCATCGAGTTAATGGTGTGGCAGTGAACCCACGTAACGTGCTTGGTTGGTAACAGCTTCGCTTGACAGTGAACAAATACGTGCGCGGCACAGTATCATCGAGTTTCCAAGTTGCGCGGTCACCCGCGCATCGTGTCCGGCTATGACGATCCACTCACGTACACCACTGGATAAATGTACTAATGACCGAGATCCCTGACGAAGCATCTTGTTTAGAGCTTACGTTCGACGCCAACGGACTTGTCCCCGCGATCTGCCAGAATACTGACACGGGCGACATACTTATGCTGGGCTATATGAACAAAGAGGCTGTCTCCAGAACAATTACATCCGGTCACGTTTGGTTCTTTAGCCGAAGCCGGCAGGAGCTTTGGCACAAAGGCGCCACGTCGGGAAACTTCCTCCATGTCGTCTCAATAACAGCGGATTGTGATGACGACGCGATCCTCTTGAAGGTCACCCCGCAGGGTCCGACCTGTCACACCGGCGAGTTCTCGTGTTTCCACCATCCAATCGCATCCTGATACGACAGCCCCTCAAACATCACAGCCTCGGGATTAATAGAACCGACAAGCTCGTAGCTTTTGCTATTTCTCCATGTACCAACCGTCCTAATGTCGTCACCTGATCCGCTCGCCAACCATCTGAAAACCCTGGGCCAGCTCCTATCAGAGATTGAATTGGCAAGCATTCGACCCGCAGCTACCGCCGTAGAAAACGCTTGGCGGGAAAATCGAACTATCTTCATTGCTGGAAATGGCGGAAGTGCGAACACAGCACTCCACCTTGCGACCGATCTCTGCAAAACGACCATCGGAACCGCCACCACCCGCAAACTCCGAATCAGAGCCATCGCGTTAACCGGCAACGTCGGGTTGATCACCGCTTGGTCCAACGACGTGTCATTCGACCATGTGTTCGCCGAACAAATTCGAAACCTAGGGCAACGCGGGGACCTACTAATACTGCTCAGTACGAGCGGTGCGTCACCAAACCTGCTCACGGCAGTAAAGGTCGCTACTGAGATAGGCATTCATTCACTAGCACTCGCTCCACCCGCATCCGCGTTGACAGCGATAACCGATGTGGCCATTCCCATTAACGCGGAAACGCCACAGCTTGCGGAGGACCTACATCTGGCTATCGGCCATGCCATTACGATTCATATGTGTGGGATCCTGGACAGAAGCTAGCCAACACGCTAAATGTCATTCGCCATTCGCAAAACTCGACCTAAACGCCTCGACGTCACCTTTCACGATCGACCGGCGTCACCAATCTCTTGATCGTTACCCAGACGCCGCTTCGAATCAGCTTCTTTGGCGGAGGCACCGACTTCTCCGATTACTATCGCCAAGTTGGTGGGTCCGTTCTCACGACAGCGATTGACAAGTATGTGTACGTGATAGTGAAACGTCGATTTGATGACGCCATTTACATCAACTATTCATCCAAGGAGATCGTTGGTGCCGTTGATGAAATCCGTCACGACCTCGTACGGGAATCGATGCGAATAACTGGTGTCAAAACGGGTGTGGAAATCACAACGCTAGCCGATGTCCCAAGTAGTGGCACAGGATTAGGCTCGTCAAGCGCAGTGACCGTAGGTTTGCTGCACGCACTGCACACATACCAAGATCGATTGGTCGATGCGCCAACCCTAGCCGAGGAATCCTGTCACATCGAAATCGACACACTCGACAGACCTATTGGAAAACAAGACCAATACATCGCCGCCTATGGAGGCATCCGGACAATTCAATTCCATCCGGATGATCAAGTATGTGTAGAGAAAATGATCACCCCAGCCAAGGTGCTACTTCGCCTTCAGCAGTCCCTGCTTCTATTCTTTACAGGCCGCACGCGATCCTCAACTGACATCCTGCAACATCAGCAAGCACACATACACCGAAACCGGACCGAACTCGACCGGCTCAAAACATGTGCGCACGAAGCACAGCATTTGCTTGCAAATGGCCGACTCGATGAGTTTGGCAACTTGCTCGATATCGCGTGGGAACATAAGAAACTGCTGGCCAAGGGCATATCCGACTCATTCATCGACGAACTGTACACACAAGCCCGTACAGCCGGTGCCTTGGGAGGAAAACTTTCAGGTGCTGGTGGTGGTGGTTTTTTGCTGCTATACGTACCGCTCTCAAAACAAGACGCAGTTCGCACAGCGTTACATCCATTACGGGAGCTCCCTATTGCGTTTGAACCGAGCGGAAGCAAGGTGGTCCTTAATATTCATGACTAGTCGATCAGTTCATCGAAGTCTTGACTGACGGCCCTATGAACATCCTTGTCACAGGTGGAGCAGGATTCATCGGATCGCATCTAGTCGACGCCTTGATCACGCGCGGTGATCAAGTCTCAGTCCTCGACAATCTAGCAGGGCGCGTCCACCCGGAGCGTGCGTGGCCCACTCATCTCCACCCAACCGCGAAGCGAATCCGTGGTGATGTGGAGGACCGCGAGGATTGGCTTGCGGCACTTCCGCACATTGACGCTATTGTCCACCTCGCAGCCTATCAAGACTATCAGGCCGATTTCAGCCGCTTCGCCCGGGTGAATGATGTGGGAACTGCGCTGTTGTACCAGTTACTTGTCGAAATGGGTCAACGAGTCAACCGAGTCGTCGTCGCAAGTTCACAGGCTGTTTACGGTGAAGGCGCCTACCAGTGCGCAGCGCACGGTCTTCAACACCCTTCATCTCGACCATCGAAACAACTCGCACACGGGCACTGGGATTTGAAGTGTCAAATCTGCTCTGGCCCGCTCAAACCCACGGCCTCAAGCGAGACAACAGTAGGACCAACGAATGCCTATGCAATCTCGAAGCTTGCAAGCGAATCCTATGCGCTCGCCATAGGATCTCGTCACGACATACCAACCACCGCACTGAGATTCAGCATCATTCAAGGACCGCGACAAAGTCCGGCCAATGCCTATTCAGGGGTCCTTCGTTCATTTGTCGGTCACATTCAACACGGACGTGCACCGGTCGTTTTTGAAGACGGTCATCAACTTCGCGATTACACCCATATTCGCGATGCGGTATCAGCGATTCTCATAGCACTCGACCACCCCAACGCTATAGGCCAAGTCTTCAATGTCGGTAGCGGAACAAAAACCTCCGTGAAGGCGTACGCAGAAACGATACTCAACGCTCTGGGTTCTACTTTTGAACCGGATGTAAGCGGGAGATACCGGGTTGGTGACACCCGGCATGTATGGTCTGACACAGCACGTCTAAAAGCCTTGGGATGGGAACCGGAAGGTACGCTCGAGAGTATCGTGCGTGACTATGTGGAGTGGATCACCGACTCAGAACAGACCACTGACTGGTCCGCCCGAGCCCTCGCGCGCATGGAGTCGTCAGGCACTGTTCGACGTGCCGTGGTAAACAATCCAAGCACATCACCGGAGCAAACACCTTTAACCAGTTGAATCAGGTACAGCGCCTCTGTTCCGATGACTCCAAAACTGCTCTGCTGAACGCTGGTACATCCGGCAATTCGCGGCCAATAGATGGGTATTTCTGGAACAGTTGGCCCCACACACCACCGAGTGCTTCCCGAACTCGACCTCGACCGATGACGTTGTACCAATACACGTCGTGATAGAGCCTCGAAGCGGCATATGACCACGGAGCAATGGCCGTTCGCAGCAAAACTTTCTCAAGACGCTTGAGCGGTCCCCAATAGATCAATTTCTGACCACGGCTCGCGAAGGTTTCGCGTCGGGCCTCAACATCCCATCGAACTTCTTCGATGTCCTCACCAACAACCTCGATCTCACGTACATCCGCCGTCCCCAACCCATCCTCATGTGCCATTTTCAAGAAGGGAATTTCAAATGGATCAATACCCATCAAGCACGCAATCGTCGCATCCACAGCGACTTGATCAGCACCCGCCAACACCAGCCCTCGTTCTTTAACGTCCATACATCGGGGACCTGGCCCATCGCCTACGAATGTCCCATCCACCACCGCAAAAACACCGGGGTGAATTTCCTTCTGGATCATAAGAAGATCGACAAGAGTTTCGTGAATCGTGGCATGACAATAATGTCGCTTCTCGAACAGCAGCCCACCGAACGCATTTTTCATCGCGCCCGTTATGGTCGTGAAGACGTGGGTTTTCATCGTTGGCAGATGAATGATATTTGAACCCATAAGCCGTCGCGGGATTCGAACCCCCTCTGGATATACCTCATGCAACGTTCGAGTCCGGCCCGACGGCTCATATCGAACCCAGTCTTCATCTTCATACAGATGAATATTCCGCAGTCCATACGCGTCGACTACAGGACGGTGCTTGTTGGCCTGTTCCCCAACATGGGCATCGACCACTACAGTCCGATTGTGCGCCGCAAAGAGGAGGTCTCGTCGGTAACCGTCATCAAGCAAGGTTTGAATCACGCCGTCCAACTGCCAAGGTGTTGTTGAACATGCTGGGTACCAGTGGTGCCATGAGACGTTTATTTTGAGCGCAGTCGGTGCCGCGCGATCAAGTGTGGCGTCATAATCAGCGTCGCGCATCACACGGGCAATATCAGGCAACACCGTATCCGGTGAGGTTCGCATGAGAACCACTCGTGACATGTTCCAAGACTCCCTTTACGAGCGCACGTGTGATCTTACGTGGTACTTCGCAAATGACCAGCCATCAAAGTAAAAATAAATGACGCGGGCCGACCGCACGTCAGGCATCATGCACTCATTCCACCTCTCGTGCCTTGGATCCCAATATGCCGGAATATCGCGCCGTCGCAATCGCAGATTCCACTCTCGAAGGAGCTTATGGTCACGCCATTCACAAAGCATTCTTTGGGCTTCCGAATGTCGACCTCGTAGCTCTCGCGGATCCGGTTCCCGAACCGCGGTCCGAGCGAGCTGCCGAGATCGGCAATCCAAAAGAATACAGCGATTACCGGGACATGCTAGCGGCCGAGTTGCCAGACCTCGTCTCCATTTGCCCCCACCACTTCAAGCATCATGGGCGATGGCTTCTAGAGGTGATCGAGTCAGGAGCCAAAGGTATATACATCGAAAAACCGATCACGGCCAGCCTTGACGAGGCAGACGCGGTCGTCGCTGCAGCTGAATCTGCGGGAACGAAAATTGCCGTTGCACATCAGAATCGATACCGACCAGGAATTCGACACGTCAAACAGCTCGTGCAAGATGGCGCCTTAGGCACGCTGAAATTTATGAACGCAAACGGCAAGTGCGACCGACGTGGGGGGACTCACGACCTACGAGTGCTCGGCACTCATCTCCTCGACGTATTACGATTCATCGCCGGCGATGTCGTTTGGGCAACTGGTCACATGCAGGACCATGGACGCGATGTTGTCGTCAGTGACGTCTACGCCGGTCCCCAAGGATTGGGCGAGATGGCCGGGGATGCCCTGTCTGGCTACTTCGTCTTCAGCTCCGGAGCCACCGCTAGATTCGACTCTTACAAACGTGAATCTGGTGCCGGTACGCCGTGGTTCGGATTTGAACTGTGGGGAACCGATGCTGGAATCTCCGTCCGAGACGGCGGCACTGCTATTTGCCATTATCCTGCTGGCCTCCATACACCAGCCAATACATCACTCGCCTGGGAACCGATCGATGTTCCGGCCGTACACAATCCGGATGGCAGTCCCGCAAGCGCGGCCGGGTTATTGGATGCCCTCAATCACTACGCAACGGCTGATGTGATCCACTGCATTGAGAACGGCGAAGAACCCGTCTCCAGTGCCCGTGAGGCTACCGCAACATTAGAAATGGTCATGGCAATTCTCGAGGGCCATAGAACAGGATCACGCGTTCCATTCCCAATGCAAACGCGTAAGAACCCGCTTGGACTCTGGGTCGACTCAACCGTATGACGTATTCGAGCGAGAAAGCGCTTAATGGAGGATCTGCTGTCCAGCCATGACGCAGACGCCCGCCTGGACTAGCAGGCACCTCCACAATCTAGAACTAGAGCCTGACAACCGATCCCGACTCAGCTGACGCGTAAGCAGCATGTACTACACGCAGAACCTTGAGACCATCCTCGGCTGTGATTGGTGCGGGCGCCTCACCCAAAGCAGCCTTCAAGGTACGTTTCACCCACGCGGTATACCCGCCAGGTTTCCCACTATACTCGTAGCGTCGATCTTCCGAACCGAGCATCTCCGACGCGGTCGAATGCCATTCCAACGCCCCGGCTTCGCCTTCGTTCCCACGCACCCATCCATTGGACCCGTACACCGTGAACCCCGAATGTCCTTTTCGGGGCATTAGGTAACCACTAAATAGCACACCGAGCGCACCACCCGAAAATCGAACCGTAACGATGCCCAGATCCTCGACATCAATCGGAGTCCCTCCAGCGACCGCGGTCATAGCTGAAACCTCCACGATATCCTCGCCCACCATATAGCTGAGCAAGTCCAGACGGTGAATCCCCAGCCAGCTCAAGTGTCCTCCACCAGCCAGTTTCTTCTGGAACGTCCAATCTGGATCGTTGAGACGACGCTGAATTCGCGTCTGGTCATCGACCTGCGCTGCGCGGACGGCGTACAAATCACCAATGCCACCACTCGCAATCAACCGTCGCGCTTCTTCGGTCGCGGGGTGAATCCGGTTCGCGAGCGCCAGCATCAAGTGAGCCCCGTTTGCATCAGCTATCCGAGCAAGCTCGGCAAAGTCGTCTGCCCGTACACATGCCGGCTTCTCAGCCATCACATGGACACCAGCCTCCAGAAGCGGACGGATCACATCTGGTGCATGCGCAGCGATCATCGTCACAATGGCCATGTCAGGAACACCGGAACCGAGAAGTGAATCCACCGTTACGTGTGTGCCACCGGCCTTCTTACCTACCGTCGTGATCGTGTCATCGAAGGTCAACCCTCCCGGATCGAGCAATTCAACGCGCTCTATCAGCGCAATGTCACGAATCGCATCACGATATGATTTCTGGTGGGCAGCACCGTCTTCTGTCACCAACGCGACCGTAGCCATACCACATCTCCCGAGCAGACAGTTGTTCCACAAATGGTAATTGAATGATTAACAGACTGCGCCTAACCAACAACCATACATCGGACTGTGCCCCGTGTTCTCCACGCACAAGGAGAGCTGTGGACCACGTCAACAGGATCGAGACACGATCCATATTGTGTCGACTCGCTCAACGTTCAAACGAGACCATTCGTGGCGTTCCACATTACACAACGCCACAAACCATGACATTGCCGCGTGTTAGCTAAGAAACAACAACAACCGTATGTCGTTTGAGTCCCATCCGAGCCCTTACGCGATCACATTAAATATGATCTTTCCGACCCGCGCAGACTCAGCAAGATCAAACGCCTCCACTGCGTCGTCAAGTCTGAACCGGTGTGACACCACGTCCTTGATCGGCAACTCGTGGCGGCGCACAAACGCCAGTAAATCCTCCCACTCGTAAAGTTTGAAGATCCAGGACCCAGTGAGCGTAATCTCACGCATGTTCAACGGACCGCTAAGCCTGTACACGGTTTCGGAACCGAGACCAACTTCAATGAACGTACCGTGTGGCCGCAAAGCCTCAATCGCGGCTGTGCGGGCCTGCGTACTGCCCGATGTATCGATCGATACATGCACACCATCGCCGCCACTGAATGCGCGTACTGCGGCAACAGGGTCGGAGTCAGCAGCATTGACTGTCGCTTCGATTCCCAACCGTTCAGCGAGGCTGATTCGGTCCTGCTGAACGTCAACGCCAATGACCGGAGCCCCCATCGCCCGCGCCATCATCACCGTATACAGTCCAACTGGCCCGAGACCACTTACCGCCAGTGTCATATCGCCTGAAGCCTCCGCCTTTCTCGCCGCCCCATACGCCGTACCCACGTTGCACGCCAGAAGTGCACCATCCTCGAAATCAAAGTCGTCTGGGAGTGGGAGCGCGTAGCGCGCTGGCACAACAACGTACTCGGCGTCCACACCGTCGCGCACCCAGTTAAATCCCTGCAAGTCTTGGCAGAATCCCGGCTCACCAGCACGGCAATGCTCACAAGCTCCACATCCAATCAGGTGATATGCCACCACCCGATCACCAATCTTCGGATGCACAACACCCGGACCAACAGCATCGACTACACCAGCACCCTCATGCCCGAGTACCAGCTTGTCGTAGCCACCAGCCTCACGATCCACCACACTCTGCCGGTACTTGTGGAGATCGCTACCGCAGATGGCCGAAGCGTGAATCTTGATACGAACGTCGTCAGGACCCGGATTGGGCACAGGCTTTTCCGACAATTCCACGATCCGATCACCGCGACAAAGAACGCACTGCATCATGTCCATTGAGGGCCTCCATCTCGGACCTGTGGTCTTCACCGCAGCAACCTACCGCGCCGGACTGGACCCGTAAACTCAACCCACAGCAAACAGTCAGTCAGCGAGGCCGTGGAATGGCAACGTTTGAGAACCTCCAAAATCGCGTGGCCATTGTCACCGGCGCCTCACAGGGTATCGGCCGCACGACCGCGCAAACGCTCGCAGCTCACGGCATGTCGGTCATCCTGGCCGATATGAATGAGGCTCGTGGTCGGCGCGTGGAAGCCGAAATCACAGGTGCCGGCGGTTGCGCCACGTATGTTGATGCCGATGTCGGAACGATGGAGGGCTGTGACCATATGGTCAACATGGCTATCCACCAGTTCGGCAGCATCTACGCCCTCGTCAACAACGCCCGCTGGCATCCACACGATGCGCTGATTGATGTGAGTGAAGCTGATTGGGACCGCAGTCAGGATGTCCTCATTAAATCCCATTTCATGGCCTGCAAACTTGCTATTCCGCACATGATTGAAAACGGCTGCGGCGCAATCGTCGGGATTTCGTCTGCCCATGCGATTCAGGCATCCGCCACTGAAGGGCCATATGAGGCGGCGAAAGCCGCCATCACGGGACTGATGCGGAACGTAGCCGTCGCCTACGGCGCCGATGGCATCCGGGCCAACAGCATTTTGCCCGGCGGCATCATGACTGACGTGGCGTACGAAAAAGCCGCACTTGCTCCGGACCCTGAAAGAGATGAGGCCCAAGCACGAAGCAATCCGGTGGGCCGGCGAGGCGAGGCGCAGGATATTGCCAATACCGTGCTCTTTCTACTATCCGACCTTGCCAGCTTCATATCCGGCGCTTCCCTTGTGGTCGACGGAGGCATGTCAATCGAGCTCGCAGGATCACGTATGGAACGCAACAAAGGCTAGCTACCAGAACACGGTGTCTCTATCGACACGAATGATGCATCACGTACAACATCAACCACACGTCTCGTCAAAGCTGCCACGCAGCGGATCGTCACACACTCACCAATAAATACATGAATAAATGTGTGTCCATACCTCCAGTTGCCTGCTCGTACTGTGACGACCCTTCGAACCCGTAAAAGTACTGGCTCCATGTGGCCTGCGACGTGCCATTACCTCGCTCAATGGCAGGCCATATGGCACGATTCATACCCACATCGAGTAAGGTTCATCGGATCCCCTGAATGACCATCGAGGACGACTGGAAAGCTCTGCACGAAGATGCCCTGGTTATTGATTCCCATAACGACACGATAGTGGGTCTCATTCGTCGGAATGGACAAAGCATCGCGGGATCCGACGCCCCTATGCGGACCACCCCCGACAGCCTCGTAAGTTATTTACGCGGTCCGGTCGACAGCGCCGAAATCGATATTCAATCCGATCTTCCGAAGATGCGAGCGGGCGGTATCGACGTCGGTTACTTCGCGATTGACACCACGCTTGCTTTGGGTAATCACCTCGCCTATGTGCTGGATGGCTTCGGGTGGTTTAGTGCCGAGCTACAAGCGCACAGTCATCAGGTCGTTTTAGCAACAAAAGCTGCTGATATCGAAGCCGCGAAGGCCGACGATAAAATTGTCGCAGTGCTTGCCATCGAGAACTCAGAAGCGCTTGAACACAGCCTGTATGTCTTGCCTATGTTTTATCAGTTAGGTGTCCGAACGATGACCCTCACACATTCGGTTCGCACTTTCGCCGGCGACGGCGAGCAGGCACACCACTCCGGTGGTGGATTGACTGAATTCGGGCATGACCTTATCCGCGCAATGAATGACTTGGGCATGCTCGTCGACGTTTCTCACCTCAGCGTCCCCGCATTCTGGCACGCGATGGATACAACCAACGTACCCGTTTTAGCCAGCCATAGCGCCTGTCGAGCACTCAACGAACATGGACGCAACCTGCACGATGATCAGCTCAAAGCTATCGCAGACGGCGGGGGTGTTGTTGGCGTGACGTGCGTCCACCACTTTGTTGACCTAGAGAATCCAACTATCGACCGCTACCTCGATCATGTCGAACACGCGGTCAGGGTCGCAGGTATTGATCACGTTGGGTTCGGGTCTGATTTTGATGGTGGTTCATACCTTCTGGCCGACGCCAGCCAAGTTCCTATGATCACGCATGGCCTCGCCAAACGAGGCTGGTCAGAGCACAACCTTCGAAAGTTCCTCGGCCTCAACCACCTGCGTGTATTCCGCGACGCCTGTGGTTAAATGAGTTTCACAAGAGCCCCGGGGAATGGAACATCGATGACCGGCCACCCGCAAGTCCCAAGACGCTACTACGTCCGCATATAGCCACGGTACGTACGATGGAAAAACGGAAACTCGGCCGTATCGAGCATGAGAGCTCAGTCATCACCCTCGGGGCAGCCGGATTCGGACGCGATGGCTTGCCACAAGTGGAAGTCGACAACGCCGTGCAACTCGCGCTCGACTACGGTGTCAATCACCTCGATATCGCGCCCAGCTACGGACAAGCGATGGAACGCATGGCTCCGTGGATACCACGTCTAAATGGACATTGGTTCATTGGTGCCAAGACAGCCGCTCGATCTCGCCTGACAGCTTGGGACTCCATTCGTTCGTGCCAGAAACGACTCGGAGTCGATACCTTTGACTTGTTCCAGCTACACGGAGTCACTTCGCACAAAGAACTCGACGAGGTTACGGCAACAGGCGGAGCACTTGAGGCACTCGTCGAGATGCGTGATCAGGGACTCACCCAATACATCGGTATTACGGGCCACGGACCCCATGCTCCTAGAATTCAACTTGAAGCGCTGGCGCGGTTTGATTTCGACGCAATCATGTTCCCGCTCACGCCTGCCCTCTTTCTTAACGACCAGTACCGCCGTGACGCTCAAGAGCTCATTGAGACCGCACGAAAACGCAACGTTGGGATCCAAGCGATCAAGATGCTGGCTCGTGGCGGCTGGGGAGACAGCGAACGGGACCTCTCACCCTGGTACGATCCCCACCGCAACCAGAACGAGATCGACCACGCGCTCTGGTGGGTACTATCCCAGCCTGTTCACACAGCACCGTCGACCGGGGAAACAAAACTCTTGCCACTCATTCTTGACTCCTCGGCTCGGTTTCAGCCGCTCGATGCCGCCGCCCAAGCGAAGGTTGTTACCTCTCAACATCCCCCTCGTCCCGAACCACGATTAGGGATTCCCGCGGTAAGCTGAAAACACCCTGTTCAAAGTTGAGCCGTGGAATGCCGGACCTCTCAAATTGAGCACCCCACAATCGTCGAGTCCTCGCGTCCACTTCCCGTTCGCCGAGTTCCGAGGCTCACCCCACGATATCGGAACACAACACGGCGAGGCGTTTCAAGACCTGATCCAGTTGCAACTCGCCGAAACAATGACGATGGCAAGGACGGGTGGCATGACCGCAGATACAGCCCTAGCCTGGGTCCACACACAACTACCAAAGATCGAATCGATTGGCCCGCACTGGATCGACGAAATCCAAGGGCTCGCCAATGGCGCTGCGATTAGCTTTAATGAAGCCTTGGCTCTGCAAATCCGTCCTGGGACAGACGGCCTGTCTGAGGGTTGCACCTCCTTCGCCGCCGTAGGTTCCACGACTGTGAATTGCTCCAATCTCGCCGGCCAAAACCGTGACCTCGGTGAGTCTTACCTCCACCGTATGTTTGTTTCCGTCTTACGTCCCGACAATCGACCTGACATCTTGATGCATTCAGTTCCGGGTGAATTGGGTGGGACTGGAATCAACGGTTGTGGCGTCGCTATTTTTGCCAACTCACTCTGGGCCAAGTCCGGACGCACCTGGATGGCACCGCCGGTGTTGCGACGCGCCGTACTTGAATCCACGAGTGCTGACACGGCGGTCAAGCAAATCCAGACTATGAACGGCCCAGCCGTCGGCAACTTCCTAATAGCCGACACAAACTGCGCTTTCAACCTTGAAATTCTTCCGGAAGGCACTGTTGTTACCAAAATCGATGACGGCGTTTATGCCCACGCTAATAACTGCATAGCAGAAGAGCTCGCACCTCACGAAGCCGTCCGACGCCCACTTCCGTTCTCCGAAAGCCGGCGCCAAGCGTTGCAGAAGGCCCTGGAACAACAGGCCGACGCGATTGACGTCAGCATCTGCCAGGCACTCTTAAGCGATGAATCCGGCCGACCTGAACCCATATGCCGACGAGTACGATTGGACGATCCATTTGCCACGGTTGCCGGCTTGATCGGTCATCCCGATACGCGGTCACTTCACATCAGCTACGGGCCACCGAGTGATGGAAACTTCGCTACCTACGTCCTGTAATTTGATGCGGTTGTTGACACAATCAACCATCGCGTCCCGTCGATCCGAAGCCGACACTTAGACTGGATTCCCGTCAGAAACCTGTTAATCCCAACAACACCACAGCCACAGCAAATCCTGCTATCCCGACGGCGATAGCTATCGCACTTGCCAGCATAAGGACAAATACCGACTGACCGCGAGCTTGCGCTGGATTCGGAGCGGTAAACGCAAGATAGGCCGCTAACCCAACGATCGCACTCACAATGACGGCTCCTCCGGCCCGGACACTTTCAATCAAAAAAAATGCTCCGCCAACCACCACGATGAACGCAATTGAACTTGCGACAAGTGTTCGGAGCAACCGATATCTATAGTTCACGAACAAAAATACACGTGCCTAAACAATCTCCTACCATAACCACAGTTGCCACGTTCGGCACACCATGTCACCGTGAGGCACACTGCAGCCTTAACGTGCGCATAGAAGGAACGCAACATGACCGGCGCTGATGCCTTGGTCCAGATTCTAAAAGCGGAAGGTATACGACACGCTTTCTGTTTCCCAACCACACCAGTATTGGAAGCAATGGCTCGCGCCGATCTGCGCGTCCTCCTCGCGAGGCAAGAACGAGTTGCCGGAAATATGGCCGACGGGGTCTCACGCTCAACCAACGGGAATCAAATTGGAACCTGGACTGTGCAACAGTCAGCCGGTGCAGAAAATGCCTTCGCAGCCATTTCGCATTCGTTCACAGATTCCACGCCTGTCCTCTTCATTCCAGGCCATCCTGGAGTATCCAAAGCTAATATTCCGCCTACCTTCGACGCAGTGCCCAACTACGCAGCAACAACACGCCACGCGGCTACGGTGCAGTCCACCGCGGAGATTCCCCAGCGCGCACGAATGGCATTTACAGCCTTACGTGCAGGTCGCCCCGGTCCCGTGATGTTGGAAATGCCTGTGGACGTATGCGGCGCTGAGTTTTCTGGACCATTGAATTACGAACCGATCCGTCCCGCACGACCGGCTGCCGACAGCGGTGCTGTTTCGGAGGCCGCCGACTTGCTCTTGCGATCCGGATCAAACCTGATATGGGCTGGCCACGGTGTACTGTACGCAGAAGCTTCTGCTGAGCTCCAAGAAGTGGCGGAATTGCTTGGCGCACCCGTGATGACGACCTTGCAAGGCAAGAGTGCGATCCCGGAAACGCACGAGCTTTCTGCTGGTGTTGGTGCCTACGTACGAACCGCGATGGCTGCACACTATCTGGAAACCGCTGACACCGTCTTAGCCGTCGGTACCAGTTTAAGCCGTATGTCGTTCACACCGGACGTGCCTGACGGTAAAACAATCATCCACGCCACCAATGACCCCGCCGATCTAAACAAGAGTTATCCAACCACACTCGCAATCCACGCAGACGCCAAGCTGTTTCTACGCCAACTCGCTGATGAGCTGCGTAACCGCCTGTCCTCGGGTCGGGAAGCTGAGCGTCGTGAAACGGCCGCAACCATCGCGACAATCAAGGCCAACTGGCGCGCTGACTACGCCGTGCATTTCAACGACGAATCGGAGCCGATAAATGGCTACCGTATGATGCGTGATCTTTGGAGCTTGCTCGATCCCGACTCCACGATGATTACCCACGAGTCGGGCGCTTCCCGCGATATTCAATGCGTGTTCTATGAGTCAACTGTGCCCCGTAGCTATCTCGGCTGGGGCCAGTCATCACAACTCGGGTTTTCCTTAGGCCTAGCGCTGGGTGCGAAGCTAGCGAATCCGGACAAGACAGTTGTCAATGTCATGGGTGACGGAGCCGTCGGTTATACCGGATTGGACTGGGAAACGGCTGTCCGTGAAAACATTCCAATCCTCACGGTCATCAAACATGACAGCATATTCAGTGGTTACGACAAGCACCTCCCCACCACCATCGAGAAATACCAGAGTTCCTCACTGGACGGCGACTATGCAGGTGTAGCTGCCGCACTCGGATGCCACGCTGAAAAGGTTGTCCGCATCGGTGAGTTGCGTCCAGCCTTTGAACGCGCTTTGCAAGCCATTCGTGAAGGACAGCCCGCAGTCGTAGATGTTGTGACAGCAGAGACCCGTGAGCTCTCGCAGGATCCAACAGCACGCTACGAGTAGTCACTAACACCGGCCTAGACCGTACACTGTCGCAGCTTTGAACTTTTGGATAGACCGGAGGCTTCGCCATGCCCGAGATCACCGTAATTGCAACCATCCATCCAAAGCCCGGTCACGCGGACGCGTTGATCGGTGAAATGCAAGCCAATGTTGCCAACGTCCACGACGAACCGGGTTGCTTGCACTACACCTATCATCGCGGTATCGATGATCCCGAAGCAATCGTCGTCATCGAGCGATGGGCCTCTGAAGACGCATTAAAGGCTCACGCCGCCGCACCACACATGATGGAATTCAGTGCGCGCGCCCAAGAGCATCGAGCGTCGCCAGCAGACGTCGTGCGCTATGTGATGGTGCCCATCGAAGGTGATCCAGCGAAGTCGCATTTTTAGCAACGGGGACAAACAGATATCCCCGAAGATATCTGGCCACTAGCCTAAGTCCAAGTCTCGGGGCATGCTGCTGTCTATGCAGCAGCTGAAACGAATCCGGATCCACGAGGGTGGGATCCCTCCCGACATTCTGGCAGTTACAGCTCTTTCAGCAGCCGGTTCGTTCGCTAATGGTGGCCTGACGCCAATCCTAGGTGAGATCGCCGCCGACTTCTCCATCTCCTTCACAGCCCTTGGCATACTCACCGCGGCCTTTGCGTTTTCCCGGGTTCTCATCGATCTACCGGCCGGGACACTGGCTGATCGTATTCGTCCCACAACAATGTTCTACGTGGCCGCCGGAATCTCGGTGATTGGCGGTCTAGTCGCGGCATTTGCCCAAACCTTCGGCTTGCTAGTTGCGGGTCGTGTCATTCAAGGGTTCGGCGTTACGCTCACGGTCTTCACAGCGACTGCCTACATTGGTCGGCGCGCCCGCCCCGCAGATCGTGGTCGCATGATGGGCATCGCTAACACCGCAAATCCGGTTGGCGAGTTTCTCGCACCGCTGACCATTGGATTTGCTGCCGCGGTTGTCGGCTGGCGGACGGGGTTTCTCCTCACGCTGATTCCGACGATCGGAACACTGCTTCTGGTTCCGGTCTTTGTCCAAGGTGAGATGGCCGCTGGCGTGGTTCAAAAGCGGATCGAATCGAAAGATTCACGGCTACATAAGTTTCCAATCAAGATACATTTCCTCCTTGGTATTAATCTGATGACCGCAGCTACGTCACTGGCTAATTTCGGGTTTAAGTCAACCCTGTTCCCGCTGTTTGGCAGTCGAGCACTACGGTTGAATCCGGCGCTCATTGGCCTTGCTATCGGTATGGCAGCCGCAGCACGGTTTCCGCTTTCTCTCGCATCAGGGGTACTCTCAGATCGAGTTGGCCGGATGGCCGTTTTCGCTCCGGGCATGTCGGCGCTTGTGCTTGGCGCGCTCGTCTTACCAGCTACGGCAACATTTGGCCCCTACCTCGGTTTTGCTCTCCTGTATGCAGTCGGAGCTGCCGCCAGCCACATGGTGTACACCATGGTCGTCGATCGCGCCCCCTCGGACCGACTTGGATCAGCCCTCGGAACCAACCAGCTCTTTGCAGACGTGGCTACGGTCGGAATGCCTGTAGCGCTTGGTGCGCTAATCGATGCTGCAGGGTTCGGAAGTGCTGGTGTAGCAATCGCAGCATTCGGTGCGTTGGCGATTGGAATAGGCTTGGTCGTAGGCGACACCTCACCCCGCCGTAACCGTGGATCCGATCACACTCAGTACTGATCCCAGGCAACCGCATTGATTTCGCACCAGATCGATACAAGAAGCGATGGCGGAGGTGCATGGGAGTCGAACCCACCTGGGACGCTAATCAGCGCCCCACAACGGTTTTGAAGACCGCAAGGACCACCCGGTCCCTTCCACCTCCACAAATACGCTAGCAGGTTTGTGAACACGGGTTGAACAACGTGACGGTTGATCACACCTTCGAGCTATCACCGTCCGTCTCTGAAGCAGACTCTTCAGAATCTGGCATACCTCCATCGTCGGATCTGCCCATAGTCTCAGCTGCACGCGACGCTACGTCGCCAGCCAAGGACGAGGCACTGTTCATCGCGTCACGAGCACGATTACGGCGCATAGGGTCACGAAGCACCCCAGCCACCGCTGCAACGACAGCGGTTAGCACCCCAAGCAAAAAAAGACGACCAAACAATCGAAATATTACGCCCATAGCATGATCTCCTTCACATGGACCCGATGCGCCAACCGGAAAGATGTCTCGATATCGAAGCCAAGACCGTCAACCTACCCACCCAGCTAGCTTTGCCTCCGACTCGCGACCGAGAAATCGACCTGTCTTCAACCAGATCAGGCGGATTAATCTTAGTATGCCTTCACGCCGAAGAGGGATACCCCAGCATGAACAGTGCAGAACAGATTCCAACTCCATAGACGGACCAGACCTGCCAAAACATGCTAAACCATCAACTCGCCACCGGTAATATCTAACGCCGCACCAGTGATATAGCCCGCGCGTTCCGATGCCAAGAAACACACGAGCTCAGCAACCTCGGCCGGCTGTCCCATCCGGCCTAACGGGATCGAAGGAACGTACGTCTGAATCTGCTCTTCTGACCACGCTACTCGCAGCATGTCAGTGTCGATCATTCCAGGGCACACAGCATTCACCGTGATTCCATGTGGAGCGAGCTCTTTAGCTGTTGCCCGGGTCAACCCGAGCACCGCCGCTTTCGATGTCGTATAGGACGCACCGCCAACAGTGCTCACATTCTTCCCGGCCGTGGACGAGAAGTTCACAATTCGACCATAAGCATTGGTCTTCATCGCCGGCACAACAGCCTGAGTGCATCGAAATGTACCGTTGACGTTAATGTCCAGAACGCGAAGCCATTCCTGTTCACCTATCTCCTCAAATTTTGTCGGCGAAACGATCCCCGCGTTATTCACCAAGACATCTAACCGACCAAACCGATCAGTTACACATCGAATCATCGTCTGGATTGCAGATGGATCAGCAACATCAGCCGGCACCGCCAAAGCGTTGGATCCTAGCTCAGACGCAACAGCATGGATACGATCGGCGTCAACATCATTCACTGCCACCTTCGCACCCGCCGCCAACAATCGTTTAGCCGTCGCAAGCCCCATGCCACGTGCCGCACCGGTAACAAGCGCAACCCGACCCTCAAATTCAGCAGTCATTCACTAAACCTCCCGGTCTAACAGTTCCACCCGGAACGCCATCAGAAGATCCCATCTGGCTGCGCGTCACAGACGGGACACTTCGATACGAAGTAACGTCGTTCCACAAACGATATCAAGCACAATGCTGGCGTATTCAGTCCAACCTGGAATGTCGCATTGTCTTCCCCCCGACCAAAACTTCATCACATGTCCTATGCACTGCCGACGCACTAAGAAACACGCTCCGCAAACCCTCCCGCTTTAGTTCTGAGATAACGCAGTGACAGAACCATTTCAAGACCAACCATCCAGATTATCCACCGCCACCACCACCCATACGCACCCCGGGCTCAGTCATTGGAGCCGGATCCAGTGCCTCAACAAGCTCCGTTTCGGACAATCCAGTCAACCGTCGTGCCACTACCGGTATTGTCTCGCCAGTCGCGACTGCCTCTTTCGCGATCTCGGCAGCCGCCGCGTACCCGATCGTGGGAGCGAGTGCAGTCGCCAACATGGTGTTGCGCTCAAGCCAGTAGCGAATCATGGGGGCATCAATCGTGAGTCCGTCGACACCCTTCCGCGCAAAGGCCTGAGTCCCATTGCTTAGGATCTCGATGGATTGACAGAGGTTGTGTGCAATCAGTGGCATCATCACATTCAGTTCAAGCTGACCGGCGGTCACAGCGGACGCGATTGCCAAATCGTTTCCGAATACCTGGAAGCAAATCATGTTTAGACACTCCGCCATAACAGGATTGATCTTGCCAGGCATGATCGATGATCCCGGCTGTACCGGCGGCATCCGAAGTTCGGACAGGCCGGTTCGTGGGCCCGATCCCAGTAGCCGAAAATCGTTGGCGATTCGGTTTAGATCGAGCGCAAGCGTGCGTAACGCACTCGATAGCTCGGCAAACCGAGCCATGCTTTGCATCGCGTAGAAGTAGTCGTGAGGCTGACATACATCAAATCCTGTAAGTTCTGCGATGACTTGAATGACTTTCGCCTGATATTCAGGCTCAGCGTTCAATCCGGTACCCACTGCGGTGCCACCGAGACTCAACTCCCTCAAGCTCCCGCTAGTCGCGCTAATCGATTGCGCATTACGCCTGATCGCTTGCGCGTAGGCTCCAAATTCCTGACCAAGACGCACCGGCGTAGCGTCTTGTAAATGTGTTCTACCAGACTTCACAACACCATCCCATGCACGCGCCTTCTCTTGGAGGCTTGTAGCCAACAGCTCCAGCGACAAAGCGAGTTCAGGAAGCAACTTGAGCGCTGCTAGAGCGATTGCCGTCGGGATCACGTCATTCGTCGATTGGGCCATATTCACATGGTCGTTCGGATGAACAGGGTCGTATTCGCCACGAGGATGGCCCAGAATTTCGTTCGCTCGATTCGCGAGCAGCTCGTTCGCATTCATGTTGTGCGATGTTCCAGCGCCAGCCTGGAACACGTCTACCACGAATTGATCAACATGCTGGCCATCAAGAACCTCATTCGCCGCCCCAACAATTGCGTCTGCCAACTCAGGTTCTAGCCGGTTCGTAGCTTTGTGTGTGAGAGCTGCAGCCTTCTTTACGATAACCGTCCCCCAAACAAATGCCGGATGAGGACACAGTCCGCTGATGGGAAAGTTCTCTACCGCTCGCTGAGTTTGAACACCAAAGAGCGCGTCCGCAGATACTTCGAGGGGTCCTAGTGGATCATGCTCCGTGCGTGTTGCCATTCTTCATTTCCTTTCGTCGCGACATCTTCATTCAATCACGTCCGTGAAGCCCCGAATGCAGGACAGATCTGCACCCATCCCTTGAGTTAACACTCCAAATCGACCCAGATCAGTAGGGGACACAAGCTGAAAAACCGCTTCTCGTTCCGCTGTATATGCAGCGAGCTTTGTTTCCCCGCGTGCCTGGACCTCGACCAGATGATCACCCACACCAAGGGCTACAAGAAAATCTGCCTGAACTCCGAGGCGGTTACTAGTAAATCCATGAAACCGTCCGGCGTCAATCAATTGGGAGAAATTTACGTGTGCGGTGAGGTCTGCATATCCCGGATTGGCTAGAACGTCATCGGAGGCCTGCTGACGCCGATACGCCATCAGCGTACC
Source organism: uncultured Chloroflexota bacterium (assembly GCA_964422795.1). Classification (GTDB taxonomy): domain Bacteria; phylum Chloroflexota; class UBA11872; order UBA11872; family UBA11872; genus UBA11872. The sequence continues at coordinate 72,447 of CAYRCL010000002.1, read as the reverse complement.
TGCAGACAGACGTTCTGAATGAACCGCATTACTCGTTCCACCGTAGTCAATCGTCGTCATCACTATTCGCTCAGCTAATCCGGCAGCGTACGAATAGATATCGTCAACATCCTGCCGAACCTCGATCCGTCCACCAAGCGGCGTGCTTCTCGCGTATCTCTCGGCATACTCCAACAGGGTCGTAACCGCAGGCTGATCTGTGAAAAAGGCTCTATGGCCATCAAAATCGACGCATTCTTCAACCCATCCGTCATCCGTCCGGCGTACCAAACGTACGGGTAGCGCGTCGAAAAATTCATTCGAAATAATGGCACTTGCTTCGAGCGGTTCGACCTCAGCAATCGAATGGTATTGGGTGTCCACGGCCTCAACCATCTCGACGTTTGAGGCACGTTCAACCGCAACGTAAACCAGCGTCTTACTCCACGCAAGATCTGTCGCACCGCTCCGAATCTGATCTGCAAGCCGCCCATCGACTGCCCCCAATTCAACGATCCGGAATGGATCTGGAGAACCAAGCGCTCTCCACACATCATCTAAATGAACCGCCAACATGCGACCGAATAATGTTGGGTGCACACTGACACTGGTGAAGTAGTCCCCGTATGGCGTCGCACGACGACTGTAGAAGCCCTCATCAGGATCGTAGAGCGCCAGCGACATAAATGTGCTGAACGGCAGCGGGCCAGAATCACCAACTCTTATCCGTATGTGTTCGGATAGACGGCTATCTACCGTCACTCGGATTCGATCAGCAGCACGGATCCTTGAATCCACAGTAGCTACAAGTGGCAAGCCGGCTTCCAGAAATAGCTACTATCAAACGTCCGCAACACAAGCATGGCTCTGTCGGCAGCAATTTTCCGTACGGCAGCGCACGACGAACCGCCAGCTTCACTCTCTGCTTACGTGTCTCGCTTCGGTTATCGATCACTGTAAGGACGACAGTACATAGACAAAGATAATAAAGAACAGGGCAATTGGAACCCAGACGACTAGTGGAAAGCCTAAAAAGGTTCCGCTCGGAGCCCCCATGCGAGGAACTGTGACCTGCCGGCCTCGCTCACGCTCTGTACGTTCACGAAGCTTGCGTAGGTTTTCACTGATCTGCGGCGCAAATTGGTCCTCGTCGCGATGCTGAACCTCCTTCGGTTCATCCACCTTGCGCGACTCATCCCCCAATTCCTGATCCTCCGGACGAGGAAGCTTGGTGCCACAATTGATACACAACCAGGCACCTTCGGTATTTTCGTGATTGCACTCTGAACAGCGCATAACGTCCTCAATCTGACGATCTGGTGCCTTATAAGCCAAAGCATGCTAGCACCGAACGGACGCCAGATCTGTGACCTATAGCCTAATCAACCTCTCCACGGACCGTTCACACCACTGTTAATTCCAAGAACTACAATAAATGCAAGTCCTAGCCACTCGGACGATAAGTAGCGTAAAGTTTCCGCTTGGGCCTCATTACTTACGGCACGTATAGACCGAGCTCCGACCGTATACTCAAGAACGGTGCCACTGGATAAACGGCGCACCGCGACAACATTTCAACGCCCAGGAGACGTCAGCCAGTGCCGACCTATGAGTACGAATGCGCAAATTGCGGAATACATCTGGAGGTTCTCCAGAGCTTTAAAGATAAACCGCTCACCGATTGTGACGAGTGTGGGGGGAAGTTGGGGAAGGTATTTCACCCCGCCGGTGTAATCTTCAAAGGTAGTGGATGGTACGTCACTGACAGCCGCGAAGGGACTGAGAAAAGCAAATATAAGCAAGATGGAAAATCACCTGACAAATCACAGGATTCCAAGCCTGTGAAGACCGACAATACAAGCAAAAAAACCCCCGACCCGGCTAAGTCAAATTCATCAGATACGCCATCGTCTTCGTCACCCAGTAACGGCGAAAGCTAACCAGCTCAAGCACCCGCTCTAGGCAAATCGACTGAAATGCGTGTCGTTGTTCAACGGGTCAGAAACGCCAGCGTCCACATCAATGGACGCACCTACGCGTCAATCAATGCCGGCCTAGCCGTGCTAGTAGGCGTTGCCCATGGCGATAGTGATCAAGATGTAGCTTATCTGGCCGACAAAATAGCCAACCTACGAATTCTCGCTGACGATACAGGCCATATGAACCGATCGGTACGCGATGTCGGAGGAGAGGTTCTACTCATTTCACAATTCACGCTGATCGCCGACACACGGAAGGGAAGGCGTCCGAGCTTCAAAGGTGCGGAAGTTCCAGAGCTTGCGTCCGAACTCATCGGCAACCTAGCCTCCGCACTTAACGACACTGGGATCAATGTCCAGACGGGTAAATTTCAGGCTGATATGGATGTCGAGATCATTAATCAGGGTCCCGTCACAATTATCATCGACAGCCAGCAGCGACACCTGCCACGACGATCGGCCTAAGCAGCATGTACCAAGCCTTTGGGACGCGCACACACTCTAGACTACGTTAATGAATCCAATACAAGATCAATTGTCAGATGAATCACCGGTTCGCGTCATACATGGCGCCGACGAGATTCGGAGGGTACTTCTCAATCGATCGACAGGTCTCGTTGAGATTGATGAAGAGGCCGCCGGGATTTCATCACAAGTATTTCATGAATCCCTCACACCCGAGGCATTCGTTGACCGAGTGATTCGCACGGTCGAGGCCGAGGGCGACATGGGTGTGAGGAACATCGCCCAAGCCTTGGACGACAGCACCCCTGGTTCATTCGAAATTCCTTCTGCCCACCTCGCACACGCACGCAGTCGCGCCACTTCAAACCTCGGCACAGACTTCCAGCTCGCTGCGGATCGGATCCGAGCTTTTCATGAACAAGAGTTACCCACAGCATTCGATGACACCTCCAATGAAACAGGCCAACGGTGGATACCTGTAGACCGAGCAGGCATATATGTACCAGGTCAGGCAGCTCCACTCGTATCAACAGTGCTCATGGCAGCCATACCAGCCCAGGTAGCAGGTGTTGCCGAAGTAGTTGTTACCACGCCTGTTGGTCACGATGGCATAAGTCCCGCAATGGCCCTCGCACTGCATGTAGCCGGTGTAAAACGCGTGTTCACTATCGGTGGAGCCCAAGCAATTGCAGCACTCGCAATCGGAACCGAGAGTGTTCCACGTTGCGACGTGATCGCAGGACCCGGAAATCCCTGGGTCGTCCTCGCAAAGCGTGCTCTCTATGGGATCGTCGGCATTGATCTGCTGCCTGGACCAACAGAAACACTCATCATTGCCGATGCGACTGCAGATGCTGCCGATGTGGCCGCAGACCTGATCGCTCAGGCTGAACACGGTGGTCCGGCAAGCCCTATTGCTCTGACATCGGAAAGATCCTTAGCAACCTCCATAACGCACGAGGTTCAGTCCCAGCTAGCAGACCTTCCACGGGGACAGCTAGCGCGCGATAGTTTTCGTCTCCGCGGCGGTGTAGGCATCGTTGATAGCCTGAATGAGGCTATTAACCTCGCGAACGCATACGCACCTGAACACTTGTGCTTGCTCGTCCAAGATGCTGAAGCTCTTCTCCCACGTATACGACACGCTGGCGGGGTATTCCTCGGACGAACATCGCCCGAGGTCCTCGGTGACTATGTCGCTGGCCCAAGCCATGTTATGCCTACCGGCGGGACTGCTCGATTCTCCTCACCTCTTGGGGTGCGATCGTTCCTCAAATCGATGTCGGTCATACGATTTTCTGGCACCCGAGCAGCAGAGTTGGCACCCGTAGCCGCTCGCATGGCACGGGCCGAGGGCCTCGAGGGTCATGCACGAGCTGCTGAACGACGAACCAATAGCTGAACTACCTGACTACAATAGGTAATCCTACTTTTGCCCTCATACACAATGTCTGACCGTAACGCATCCATTACACGAACCACCGCGGAAACTGAAGTCCACGCTCACGTAGCAATTGACGGCACCGGTGTCTTTACCGGATCAACCGGCCTCGGGTTCCTCGACCACATGCTCGCTCAACTCGCCCGTCACGGCCTGTTTGACATTCAAGTTAAAGCCACTGGCGACTTGCACATCGATTCCCACCACACGGCTGAAGATGTCGGGATCGTTATCGGTCGCGCATTCAACGATGCCCTAGGCGATCGTCAGGGCATCCGGCGCATGGGAGACGCGACTGTGCCCATGGACGAAGCACTAGCTCAAGTCGCTGTGGACTTATCCGGACGTGACTTTGCGGCATTCGACGGCAAGTTCCGACAAGACCGTATCGGTGACCTGGAAACTAGCCTCATCCCACACATCGTCGCGACGATGGCACGACACATGGGCGCTGCAATCCACGTCCGATTGCTGGCAGGCGATGATGACCACCACAAAGCCGAAGCAATATTCAAGGCCATAGCCTGCGCACTTGATAAAGCAACCGCTCTCGACGTGAGACGCGCTGGAGAAATTCCAAGCACGAAAGGCACGCTAACGGACTGATATGGGCACGGCGTCGAGGCCTGACCGCTCACGGCTTGACCATTTGATTGTCCAGCAAGGACTTGTACGCACCCGTAGCACTGCCCGCCAACTCATTAAGGACGGAGAGGTCCTGGTGTCCGGACAGGTCGAGACCCGACCGGCACGTCGCCTTTGCAGCGGCACAACAATAGGCCTGCGCTGCCCGAAACAACTATACGTAAGCCGTGGTGGTCGAAAGCTCGCTGCAGCTCTCGCACACTTCGGACTGGACATCACAGGGTCAATCGCACTCGATGTCGGCGCGTCAACGGGCGGATTCACAGATTGTTTGCTTCAACGTGGAGCTAAGCACGTTATCGCCGTCGATGTCGGTCGTAACCAACTCAGCTCTAATCTACGTGAAGATCAACGCGTTCAATCGCTCGAGTCCACGGACGCGCGTTGTCTACCGACCTTGGACCCAATACCCGAGGTTGTCGTGGTTGACCTTTCCTTCATCCGCCTGCGCGACGTGCTCCCAGCAATCGTAGTTTCGGTCCCAACAGCACACTGGGCGCTCGTGCTCCTAAAGCCGCAATTCGAACTTCCGGGCCATGAAGTGCCACGTGATGGTGTCGTTAAGGATCCCGACGCTCAAAATCGGGCTTTAACGGATTTCCTGGAATGGTCATACAGAGCAGGTCTAGCAGTTCTTGGAACCGTAAGCAGCACCATTACCGGTCGGAATGGGAATCAGGAGGTCTTTGCACTTGTTCACCTCCACGGACCGAACCAAAACAGTCGTCACAACAACTATGATTAGCACAATCTTCGAGAGGCGGGTAACCAATGCGTGTTGGGCTCTTATTTCAGCCGCATATTGACGCCTCTGTCAGTCACGCACATCGCGTGCACAAGACGCTAGAGCAACGTGGGCTAGACGCTTGGTGTGACTCGTCGTGGACCATAACCGAGCACCCATCAAAGCTAGCAACTTCAGACTTTGTCATTACGTTTGGCGGCGACGGGACTCTGCTTCGCGCAGCCAGAGCCGCCGCACCGTACGGCGCCGCTTGTCTGGGTGTGAATTATGGCCGTCTCGGTTTCCTCACCGAATTCGCTCCGGACGAATTCGATGCACAGCTTGACCATGTACTTAACGGCAATTCATGGATCGAGGAACGCACGCTGCTTGCGTGGACACACCACACCGAAGGCGAGAACCGAGCATCGGGTCTCGCAGCCGGCGATTTGGTCATCGGTCGCGGACGGATCGCACGCGTAGTCGAAATTGAGGTACGCATAAATGGTGTTCTCCTAACCACCTACACCGCGGACGGTGTAATCGTTGCCACACCAACCGGAACAACCGGGTACGTTCAAGCCGCAAATGGTCCCGTCCTTCATCCCGAAGTACGCGACCTCGTCATTAATCCAATTGTTCCGTTCCTAACGCCGGGCAACGCCCTCGTCGTTGGAAACGATGTCGAGGTCGAATTGCTTGCATACACCACCCACGAGGCCACGCTTTCCATCGACGGCCAAACTGACCATCTTGTGTCGTCTGGAGATAGGATTTCGTGCAAGGCGTCCGAACATCTAGCTCGATTTATCCGACTGCGGGAACGCGACTACTTCTACGCCACACTGGCAGAAAAACTACATTGGCGCGTTCCCAGAACGATGCCACGTCCGATCAGCCACCCGAAGTAGACCACGGTGTTAATCCACCTTCAGATTCGAGACTTTGCTCTTATCGATGCGCTGGAACTTGATCTGGGACCAGGTCTAACCGTTCTCACCGGCGAAACCGGAGCCGGTAAGTCAATCCTGTTCGATGCCTTAGGCCTCGTTCTTGGCCAACGGGCTAATCCGGCAGATGTTCGTCCGAACGCCAAGAGTGCGTACGTCGAAGCTGTGCTTGACCCTCCCGTTGTTGGAAGAGAAAACACGTTGCTCGAGGAATACGATATCGACGCCGAGGATTCGATAGTTTTGTCGCGTGAAATTCTCAGTTCAGGACGCTCGGTCGCACGTGTCAACGGTCGCGGCGTTTCTGTGCGAACTTTGGCACATCTTGGTCGGGTACTCGTTGATGTCCACGGTCAGAGCGACCACCAATCACTATTTCACCGATCTCGCCAGCTCGAATACCTCGATAAATTCGCTGGGCTATTGCCACAACGCAAGGCGGTTTCCGTCCTAACACGCGAACTCCTCACCGCGCGGCGCCGACTTGACGAACTACAGCACGATACACAGTCGGTCCAACGTGAGGCTGGCTTGTTGACTTTCCAAGTCGAAGAGATTGCTGCTGCAGACCTGCGACCGGGCGAAGACCATGAACTACGCGCTGAACAGCGCATCCTCATGAACGCTGAGTTGATCCAAAGCCTCGCCACCCGAACTGTAGCCCGACTACACGGTGAATCTCCTGATGTCGTCGCAGACATCTTTGGAGAAACCCAACAAGCTCTAGGCAAGCTTGCTGACCTCGATTCGGCTTTGCAGCCGTTCGCACAACAGGCCGACGAATTAAAGGAACTCGCTAATGATCTTGCGCTGACGTTACAAAGTTATGCCGAGAACGTAGAGGCTGATCCTGACCGTCTCCAGCAAGTCGAAGAACGTCTAAACCTCATCGAAGGCCTCGTACGAAAGTACGCAGCATTTGGCGGCAACACAACAGAAGGCACCGTCGAAGCAGTCATCGCACACGGCAAGGCTGCAGAGATGCAGCTTGAGACCTTTACAAACAGCGACACCCGCCTGAAGGCGTTGCAAGACCTTCAGGCTAAACTCACCTCTGACCTCGTCCACGCTGCTCGCGGCTTGTCAGCAGAGCGTCGACGCGCCGCTCACACTATGGCCGGTGCTGTTGCGGCCCAACTAGACGATCTCAACCTGCTATCCGCTGGGTTTGAAATCCATTTCGAGCACCGATCACACCCTGATGGCCTGCACATCGATAGCGAATCTGAACCCATCGCTTTTGATGAGTCTGGAATCGATGTTGCCGAATTCCTGATCAGCCCCAACATCGGCCAGCCACTCCGACCACTTGCTGAAATCGCTTCCGAAGGCGAGCGCTCACGCGTACTGCTCGCGCTGAAAGTTGTTCTAGCCAAGGTCGATGAAACACCAACTCTAATCTTTGACGAGATCGATGTGGGAGTAGGATCGCGGACCGGCAGCCTCGTTGGTCAAAAGCTATCGGCCCTATCCTCTGCACACCAAGTGCTATGCGTCACCCATCTCGCACCTGTCGCAGCCTTCGCCGATACACACTTCGTTGTTGCTAAATCGAGTGTTGGGGACACATCACTCGTGCGTGTTGGCCCAGTAAAGGGTCGACAAGCGATCGAAGAACTAGCGGCAATGAGCGGTGCCTCCACCACCGCCGGTCAACGCGTCGCTCGCGATCTCGTCTCAGCAGCAAATGGGTGGAAGGACAGCCATTCCTCGTCGTGATGTCATCAGCCTGGTTACTTGTCAATAGACTTGAAATCAAGTGTTACGTGCTATTCACGTCAACTAAACGACGCCCGTTCCAACCAACAATCTTTCGATCCGCTGATTAGTTCGGCCGAAAGCGAAACCTTACCGCTTGCATACCAATACAAATGGCCGATTTAACGGACGTCGATGGTGGCCCACATTCTTCACTTCCGCATATGCCCCAAATGTGTTTGAACAGCGCTTAGCCCAGCTTGCTCGGCGCTTACAGCGCAAGCAGACCCTAAACAAAGCACCACGCGAGATCGCCATCATATTTGTTGCGACGATAATCGCAGGCTTAGTCATCTCCTCGTTGATAGGAACGCAAATAGCCACAATGATTGGTGCAGCAGTCGTAGGTGCTTCGGCGGTGACGTTAATTGGTCGAGCTTTCGTGATTCCACCGCCACCAACAACGGCTCTCGCATATGATCGGCAACTCGGCCTACATGAGCGTCTTTCGACAAGCGTGGCCGACGAGCTAAGAGCAGATTCGGCCATACAAGCCCTTCAGCGGAAGGATGCCGTAAGAACGATTGAAACCATCGACGCAGCACGTGCTTTTCCGTACACACTGAGCCGTGTCGATCTCCTCCTCCTCGTGGGGAGCACAACAGCACTGATCGCCTGGTTTATCACATCTCCCGTTGTCACGCTGTATAGCGCTCCCCCTACCAATTTCACAGATGTGACGCGAACCCAGCAGTTCGGCAACGTAACCGTCCCTGCTTTATCCGTTGATGACCCAGCCATTCAATCGCGAATGGAGCAACTGCAAGCCGCAATCAACGAGCTTGAGCGCAATCGAGATCCTGAAACACTCACAAATCTAGCCGTGTCTCGAGAAGCAGCCGCCGCACTACGTCAAAGTCCTGAGAGTCGACAACTCAGTCGAGCACTAAACAACCAAGACTTCGATTTGGCAACAGCAGAAATTAGAGAACTTATGAACCAACTGGCCACGATGAACTCGGCCCAGCTTGATCGTCTCGCCACAAGCTTTCGCAGTGCTACAAACCAATCAACCAACACGAATTCCGCCTTGGAGAAAAACCTGCGAGCCACCGCTCGGAACCTAGAAGATAGCCACCTTGTAGACGCGCGTGCTGCGCTCGGCCGAGTGGCCAATGTGACCGAGTCTTTGGGTACGATGACCAAAATGGACCGTGAAATCGAAGAACAAATCGAACATCTAACGCAGCAGCTAGCTTCCCTCCAAGAATCGCTTGACCTAGACGCGCCTCGCGCTGAAAACCTTCCGAACGCATCAATCGGACCGGTAACGATACCTGTCTCGTCCTCGGATCCTGATGACTCCACTGCTGCTCCGGCTGCAGGCGGCAGTGACTCGTCAGCCCAAGGCCGTGCGTTACGCGGCACCCTCGAGACGTTGCCGGAGGGACAGCGTCTCAACACCGAAGGTAAGCTTGAAGTCATTGACATAGCGCCCACATCTGAGGCCGCCGAACTAGTGGAACGACCCGTGTTAGAAATAGGGCCGCCCGCACCTGAATGGAACACGACCATCGCCGGTAATCGTGGTCAAGCCGTCGGACGCCCGGACGTGGATCGCAACACACCCCTTGATCTCCTACCAATTCTTGACCGTTACTTCACCGGACACTGAGGATCACGTGTCATCTGTCGACCCAACGGAGCAAGAGGCCCAAAACTTTCGCTCGCTCGCCAATGCCATCATTGACGAGGTTGGGAACTTCATAGTCGGTCAGAAGACAATCATTCGAGACACTGTCGTTTGCCTGATTGCGGGCCGCAACGTCTTAATTGAAGGTGTTCCCGGACTTGGTAAAACCGAGCTGGTGCGCACCCTAAGCAAGACTCTCGATCTCCACTTTAGCCGCATCCAATTCACGCCGGATCTAATGCCGGCAGATATAACCGGCACTAATGTCGTAATTGACGGCGCAAACAACCAGCGTACCTTCAGGTTCGAGCGCGGCCCCATCTTCGCCAATCTTGTGTTGGCCGATGAAATCAATCGTGCTACACCCAAAACCCAGTCCGCTCTTCTCGAAGCGATGGAAGAGCATCAAGTCACAGTGGCACGCGAGGCCTATGCCTTGGAACAACCATTCTTCGTGATGGCCACTCAGAATCAGATCGAGATGGAGGGTACATACCCATTACCCGAGGCGCAGATCGACCGCTTCATGTTCAAACTGGTCGTAACTTATCCCTCGGCCGAGGAACTCTCAGAAATCATCCATCGGACTACCGGTTCTATCGAACCGGAGATTTCTCCCATCGCCACGGGCGACGATCTACTTGCGATGGGTGCATTCGCTCGACGCATCACCATCGCCCCGCATGTCGCACGCTACGTTGTCGACCTCGTCAAGGCGACGGATCCCCAGGATCCGTCCGCGCCTGAAATAAGCCACCGCTACGTACAGTACGGCTGCTCACCACGAGCGGCCCAATCAATGGTTCTGGCAGCTAAGATTTATGCCTTGCTCGACGGTCGCTATAACGTCGGGTTTGAGGATGTCCGCGCATCTGCTATTCCATCGATGCGCCATCGACTATTGCTTAACTTTGAGGCAGAAGCGGACGGCGTCACCACCGAACAGATACTCGACAAGATCCTCATGACCACTCGCAGGGCAGGTGACGAGCACGACTGAACGTGAAGGATCCCCGGCGTTCATACCGGAGGCCGCTCTCCGAGCCAAACTTGCGCAACTGACCTTCGTCTCGCGCAGGCCTCACGGCCATCTACACACAGGCGATCGCCGAAGCCGGGCAGCTGGATCGTCAATCGAATTCGCCGACCACCGCAGGTATAGCCCCGGTGACGATTATCGGCAGATCGACTGGAATGTATATGCACGTACCGACGATCTCTTCGTCAAGGTCCGCGAATCCGAGGAAACGCTTGTTGTTCACCTTCTGTTAGACGCAAGCGGGTCCATGGCGTCGGGCCCACTGTCAAAATTCGAAATTGGACGCCGTGTACTTGCCGCGCTCGGGTGGACCGCACTTACCGGTATGGATGTTCTTGCAGCAGGATCCCTAGGGTCCGATCTAGGGAATATCTTCCCGCCACGACACGGCAAGTTACACATCCACCGATTCTTTGATTTCCTAAATGGCCTTCAACCCTCGGGCGAGACGTTTCTTGCTCGCAGTGCACAAGCCTATGTGGCACGGCAAGCTCCGCATGGCGTTGCCGTTCTCGTTTCCGATCTACTTGGACACGACGCTCCGCGCGCCATCGGAACGCTTGCCCAGCATGGCGAGGAACTCACGGTCATTCATGTACTCGACGAAGAGTTCGTGAACCCCAATTTCTCCGATGAGATCGAGTTGGTTGACGCAGAAGACGGTGGAACACTCGAACTCTTTGGAGACGAAGAGCTACTCCGGACATATCGAGCAGAAGTCGCCGAATGGTCCAGTAGTCTTCAACAATTTTGCCACCGACGTAATGTTCGCTACGTTCCGATCAAGTCCGACTGGTCCGTCGAAGAAATCGTACTAGGCCATCTACTGTCACACGGGGTTCTGGCATGACGTGGGCCGCACCAGCCGCACTCGGCTGGCTCGCCCTGATGCTGTTGATCATCTCGTTTTTCTTGTTGCGACCCACCAGACAGCGCATTGTCGTAGCCTCCATACTGGTATGGCGAACCACAGTTCATCGTCGCACCTCTGATACTTGGCTGGCTTGGCTACGGCGATACCTTTTGCTTCTGCTGCAGCTCGCTATTGTCGTCGTACTCACGCTCGCGCTAGCCCGTCCAGAGAACCGCGATAACGTTGCGCTGCCGCCTCCCGTCGCACTCGTGATCGACATCTCAGCATCGATGGGAACCACCAAAGATGGCAGGTCACGACTCGATCTCGCTCTAGACAAAGCCCGTGACTTTGTTCGATCCCTGGATTCAGAGCAGCGTGTCTCTGTAATCAGTGCTGGCGCCATCCCCCAAGCACTCGTCGCGCAAGAGATCGATCGGCCGAAAATTCAACAGGCCCTTGATTCAATCAAGCTCGAAATCTCAGATGGACAAATCGTCACAGCGCTTGACGTCGCGCTTTCTCTAGCTGACCCATCATTCGGCGGCACCGTTGCGTTCTTCACCGATAGCGGATTCGCCGACCAGGACAATCCCCGTTATGCACCAGTTCGCACAATTCTCATCGGCACTAGCGCAAAGAACGTTGTACTCGAAACGTTTAACGTCCGTCGGGAATTGAATGACCCGTCCATCGTCCAAGGCCTTGTTGTCATACGCAACGATGGGCCCTATACCACTACGGCGAACGTTACCTTGGATACGTATAGCTCTATATCGCCCTTTCATAGCGTCACAATTGGCCCAGGTGAACGTGAAATTCTTGTGTTCGACGATCTCCCGTCGGCGAGTCGATATCAAGCTTCGCTGTCTGTACCTGACGACAGCCTTGTCGCGGACAACATCGCGATTGCAAGACTTGATGACTCGCCCGCAATCAATGTGATCGTCGTTGGTGAAAATCACGAACCAATCGTTCGAGCACTCCAAGCAACGAATTCCATCAGTGCTGTTGGAATCGGAATTCAAGCCTTCAATGAACATCAGGGAGATGGAGATCTCTACGTGTTCCAGGGGTTCGTACCACAGTCACTGCCTACGGCGTCAGTACTGTTCGTCCAGCCTCCGCCAATCCCGGAGTTCAATATTGATAAACCCATCAAACAAATGACGACGTCCTACGTAAATCCCGAAAGCCCGCTGTTTAGATCCATCGACGTCCTCGATGTTCTCTCGGGCACCAACCTCGCGTACACCACACCAAAGTGGGCAACATCGGATGCGGGCACCGAAAAGCGCAGTGTCGTCGCCCATGGGATTGTAAATGGACGTCGCACAATCGTGATCGGATTTGATGTCGTCAGTACACATGTCAGCCAAGCACCCTGGTATCCAATTCTCTGGACCAACATCGCACGCTGGGCTAACCCATCCAACCCACTTCCTGACGGCGTTACCGTTGACCTCAACCGTCCAGCACAACTCGTCCCCCATCCAAACGCCAACCGCATAGCCATCACAGAACCTAGTGGCGTAACACACGAGTTCAATGCTTCAAAGTCGCCAGTTCTCGATGTCGATTCCCAAGGTAGCTACATCATTCAGCAATTCAATGGGGAGACGCTAATCGCCGAGACTATGATCGATTTTCGTGCGTCGTTCGCAGCACCAGTCGTTACCCCAAACCCGGATCCACCACCCCATGGGCCTGTGGTCTCCATTCTTGGCCCTGTAGACCGAACGCGTGAAGCGTGGCCCCTATTCGCCAGCGTCGCGCTTGGTCTCTTACTTGTCGAATGGTTCACCTTCTACCGCTTCCGCGGAGTCCGCTGAGTCGTGACCATAGATCATCCTTGGTTCCTCATCCTGTTTCTTGCCCTTCCAGTTACTCCGTGGATCGCTAAAACCAGCGTCGTTCGGCTTTCCCCTCGTCGAGCGGTGCTCACCACACTCCTTCGCCTCCTCGGCTTGACGACCATCATCCTTTCCCTCGCCGGCTTCTCGATAGGACGCGACATCACGCCGTCCACAGTGTTTGTCGTCGATACATCAAACAGCGTGCCCCTTTCCGAGCATGTAAATAGCTCGGAATTTATTGATGCCTATTTCGAAGCATTCGGATCGGAAACCGAGATTGGGATCGTCCAGTTCGGCGCAACCACAGCCGTGCTAGCTGCACCTCACCGCCTCGCAAAAGTGCCTATGCTTCGAACTGACCTGCCAACGCACCGTACGGATTACGAATCCGGGCTTCTGACCGCATTAGGGTTGATCAACCCAGAAGTTGGTGGCCAAATCATTCTGATGTCTGACGGAACTGGCAGCAACGGCCAATTAGATGCTGCTGCTCAGACAGCAGTAGCGCGCGGAGTACCGATCTCCGTCATCCCTGCCCGAGCGAATCGACCCGCCGATCTCGTCCTTAAATGGATACAGGTTCAACCAACAGCACGCCCCAACACTACCCTGATTGCCCGGGTGCACATCGTCTCCCAGCGTGCCGCTCAAGCTCGCCTTCGCCTCTGGGACGAGAACCGTCTGATCCGCGATGGCTCAATCGCCATAACGCCAGGCGCTCGCACCTATAGGATCGAATTTTCCATCCTTGATCCCGGATTCCATCGCCTGCGCGCTGAGCTACTCGATGACACTGATCCACGTCTCACAAATAATGTCGCCGAAGCATTTGTGAAAGTAAGCACACCGAGTCCGATATTGACAGTCGGCGAGATGCCCCATCTAACCATCGCGCTTGAAGCCGGCGGGATTGAGGTTCGAGAGATCAGTCCTAGTGAGATCACAAATACCGATCTGTCCGCATTCGAAACAATTGTGCTCTCAGACATCCCCTCGAAAGCCATCGGACCCGTCAATCTCGACAAATTGAGGAAACATGTAGCGAGCGGTCATGGTCTGGTTGTGTTGGGAGGTCCATCCAGTTTTGCCGCTGGCAGCTACTCCAACACACCCCTTGAAGAAGCTCTACCCGTTTGGTCCAACCCGACAGACCCAGGGATGGACTCACGTCTGGCGTTGGTGCTCATAATTGATAGGTCGACGAGTATGAACCAAGGCGCGAGCGAAGGAAACGCTAAGATCGACTTAGCGATCGAAGCTGCTGTGGATGCCGTTAAGCTGCTCAACGAGGGCGACATCGTCGGCGTGATGGCATTCGACATGAATGCGCAGTGGGTGGTTCCACCACGATTGTTGACCTCAGTCACCGATACAAAAACCATCATCGAACGTATCCGTGGCATACAAATCGGATCGGCTACCGACCTCTATCGTGCGATGTTCTTCGCGCGGTCACGACTAGGCCAAGTTGACGCATCGATCAAGCACGTTGTTCTCCTCACCGATGGGCGCGCCAACTACGGCGACTTCGTCAGTCTGACACGCTCCATGCACCGACGTTCCATAACGGTCTCAACCATCGCGATTGGAGAGAATTCTGACCGCGCGCTCCTCGAGCAGATTGCGCAGATTGGAAATGGCCGTCATTACTTCGTTCCGGATCCACGCTCCATCCCTCGCATCCTTACTCGGGAAACCCAGACAGCAAAAGAGTTCGCGCTTGTTGAGCGGAGGTTTCAGCCGCAGCTGAATGCTGCAAGCCCTATCTTTGGCGGCCATCTAGCCGGTCAGGATCTCCCCGAGTTATCGGGGTTCGTCCGAACACGGGCCAAGCCCACCGCAGAGATCGTGTTGAGCTCCGACAGAAATGAGCCGATCCTCGCGCAGTGGCAGTACGGTCGTGGACGATCGGTAGCGTGGATGGCGGATGCCGGAGCACACTGGGCCGCAGACTGGATCACCTGGGACGACTTCCCGACGTTCGTGCGTCAGACTATCGAATGGGCTAGCCCACCACCCGATATGGCCCCTACTCCTATCATCGTCCGCATTGACACGTCGTACACGGACGACGAAGCGGAAATCACAATCGACACGGTGGACGCAGACCACCAATTCGTGAACGGCCTCAACACCCACTTGACTTTAACTTCGCCCGACGGGAGCACACGCAACCAGCCTGCTATGCAAATCGCGCCTGGCCGGTACCAAACCCGTGTCCGCGGACTCTCTGCAGGCGTGTACAAAATAGACGTCGAGCAGAAAAACAGCGAGGGCCTTGCGAGCACCGCTTCCTGGGGCCTGGTAATACCCAATTCCGATGAACTACGCCACGTCGCCACCAATCGGCATGAACTTCAGCGCATTGCTACCTTAACCGGCGGCACGACCATCGAATCTTCTAAGGATTTGATGTCCTTACCAAGGTACGTCAACCATTCGTTTTTCATCGGATGGCAGCATCTCCTCACCATCGCACTGATGGCCTTCGTCGCAGATGTTGGTGTTCGTCGGATACGAGACAATCCACGTCGACTCGGATCTCGGATTGGTGAGCGTGTAAGATCATCGCGCGTAGTCGGTAAAACACTGCAGAACATTCGTTGGCCTTTCACACGACTGCACTAGACGCGGCGATGTCTCAATGAATCCCACTGGGCGCCTTGTCCACATCTTTAATAAGTTTGGATTTGATCTATTTCTCGTCGGTGGACCTGTCCGTGACCGACTGATGGGAACGACATCAAACGACATTGACCTAACAACCAATGCTCCACCCGAACGAATCAAGGAACTTGTCCGACGTGCCGGTGCGAACGACATATACACCATCGGTGAGCGGTTCGGAACAATTGGCGCCATTTTCGACGGTGAGACACTCGAAATCACGACGTTCCGATCAGAAAGTTACCGTTCGGGCTCGAGAAAGCCTGAGGTTCAGTTCGGCACATCGCTCGAAGCTGACCTAGGGCGTCGCGACTTCACGGTGAATGCGGTGGCTCAGGATGTCCAATCAGGCCAAATTATCGATCCGCACGGAGGAATCGCCGATGTTGTCGCTGGGAAGATACGATCAGTCGGAACTGCTGACGACCGTTTTCGAGAAGATCCACTCCGCGTCCTACGCTGTGTACGCTTCGCCGTACAACTCGACTTTGACGTTGACTCAGCGCCGCTCGCCGCAGCTCGCCGCAACGTCCCAGAACTCCAGCACATCAGCGCCGAAAGGATCGCGGCGGAACTGCAGTTGATTTTGCTCGCCCAGAGACCGGATCGCGGTCTAATCATGATGCTCGAACTCGGCATTCTTGGCCTCGTGATTCCCGAGCTGATCCCGCTGCAGCAAACCGAACAGGAAAAAGAACGTCAACACAAGGACGTTTTCGCGCACACAATGCGGGTACTCCGAGGTACCCCACCGGTTCCTGAACTTCGTTGGGCCGCACTTCTTCACGATGTGGGAAAACCTCAAACTAAAACTTTTCGACGTGGTCGGGTTCGCTTTTTCGGTCATGAAGAACGGGGCGCCCGTATTGCTGACCGCATCCTTCGTCGGCTCAAGATCGATGGACGAATGACCGAAAAGGTGACAGAAATTGTCCGACTTCACATGAGAGCCAATTCCTATACAACTGATTGGACCGATGGAGGTGTTCGGCGATTTATTCGTGATGCCGACGGCAACCTGAACGCGCTTCTTGCCCTTTCCCGCGCCGATATAACGAGCTACCAACCCCGGCGTGTCGAAGACGGTTTGGCTCGGGTAGCTGAATTACAGATGCGTTGCGAACAGCTTCAAGCCGAACAAGACATTGCAACTCTTGATTCCCCGCTCGACGGACATGCGTTGATGGAACTCTTTGATCGCGGTCAAGGCGTTTGGATCAAGCCCATTAAGCAGTATCTACTCGATCTTGTCTTGGATGGTGATTTAGAGCCGGGTGACATCGAACGGGCTCGCGACTTAGCTACTGAGTTTGTCGAATCACACGCTGAAGCGGCGAGGCAAGCTGAATCATATGGAACCGATGCTTGATTCTGGATAACCCTTCCACGCATACTCGAGAAGACGGAATCGAACGATCTCGACCTCCTCTAGGGGGGCTTGGATGGATTCAAGGCTATACCGGTATGCGGCGTTACCGGAGAAGTGCTGTGAACGTGACCTTGGTGTCATCGAAGACCACCACAAGCCGCAGGTAAAAACCAAGGTGATGGGATGACCGCTCTTTTCGTTCGGATGGCTGTATGACCACTGAACCGGGTGATTACTTCTCGCTACGCGTTCTTGGAACAACCAATCTCAAGGTCACACCACTAGCTCTTGGCACCGCAGCTCTCGGTGACATGCCAGACGCATTCGCTTACTCCGTTACCGAGGACGATGCCCAAGGAATGCTGCGCGAGGCGTTTACCGGATCCGTAAACTTCATCGATACCGCAGCATCTTATGGCGACGGCGAAAGCGAACGCCGGATCGGTAATGCATTACGCGATATCGGAGGACTCCCCGACGGTTGGGTCCTTGGAACCAAGGCCGACCGTGACCTCGAAACAGGAGATTTCAGCGGGATTCAGATGCGGCGTTCAGTGGAGCGAAGTCTCGACTTACTCGGTCTTGACAAGCTCCAACTCGTACATCTTCATGATGCCGAACACTCGACTTACGACTCGATCATGGCCGACGGGGGACCTGTGGACGTACTACTCGATATGAAAGCTGAGGGTCTAATCGAACATCTAGGCGTAGCTGGAGGGCCTATCGACCAAGAAATCCGCTACGTGAAGACCGGCTGTTTTGAGGTCGTAATTACACACAACCGATACACCCTACTCAACCGTTCTGCGGACCCGTTGCTCGAGATTGCCTCACATCGAAATGTTGCGGTCCTAAACGCGGCGCCGTATGGCAGCGGCATTCTGTCTCGCGGACCGAAAGCGTATCCACGCTATGCCTACCAGCAAGCCACGGATGATGTCGTCGAGCGAGCCCACGAACTCGAACGGATTTGCAACCGGTTTCAGATACCCTTGGCCGCCGCGGCTCTACAGTTCTCGCTTCGAGATCCTCGCATCGTGTCGACCATTGTCGGAGCAAGCCGGCCAAGACGGATCGAACAAACACTCGTTCTCGCATCCCACCAGATACCAGACGAGGCATGGCCAGAGCTCGAAGCGGTAACGCCGACTGCCATCGACCCTGAGTCGCACCGATGGAATTAGCAACACTAGTTCAAGTTTCGCAACGAATTGCTTTGACCGGGTTGCGGTCGTCCTCAAGATAATGCTGTTGCTCGGATAGGCGCGTGCTAACCAGGACTCAGACCGACTCGGATATTCTGATTGTCGGAGCAGGCGCCGCAGGCTCAGCTGCTGCCTGGTCCTTATCTCGCCAAGGTCTGCGAGTGACCTGTCTCGAGCAGGGACGATGGATCGATCAATCGGAATATGCACACAGCCGACCCGACTACGAACTGGCGCGACAGAAGGTTTTCCATATGGATCCGAATATCCGCCAGTGGGACGAGGACTATCCCGTGAACACGGACAACTCGCCAATCCATCCGCTCATGATCAATGCCGTGGGTGGAAGCACCATCCACTGGAGTGGTCACTTCCCTCGGATGCGTCCGTCGGACTTCCGTGTATGTACGCTGGATGGTGTAGGAGACGACTGGCCGCTGAGCTATTGGGACCTTGAACCGTTTTACGACCTGAACGACTCAATGATTGGCGTTTCTGGACTTGCCGGTGATCCGGGTAATCCCCCACGCAGTCCTCGACAGACCTCACCGTTAGCGTTTGACGTTGCCTGTTCCATATATCTACGCGGTCTCGATCAACTTGGATGGCATTGGTGGCCATCTGATAACGCGCTTATCTCGTCTCCTTTCGGTCAAGATCGATCGCCGTGCAATGCCTGTGGGCCCTGTGACCTCGGCTGTCCAATCGGAGCAATGTCAAGCGCTCACGTCACCTACTGGCCCTTGGCCATAGCCCAAGGCGTCGAGCTGATCACGCAGGCGCGAGTCGAGCAGATCACGGTAGATGCAAACGGCCAGGCAACAGGTGCCATCTACTTTGACAAATCGGGAAATCGACACCAGCACAATACCTCCGTGGTCATCATGGCCGCCAACGGAATCGGGACATCTCGAATCCTACTCAATTCCACGTCTGCGTCGTTTCCTTCTGGTCTCGCGAATCGATCGGGATTAGTCGGAACACATCTCATGTTCCATCCAGTCGCATTCGTTACTGGGGTGTTCGACGAACGCGTAGATGGTCAGCAAGGTCCTATCGGTGGCCTTATGAACTGCCAAGAATTCTACGAAACCGATCGGTCACGCGGATTCGTTCGAGGGTTTCAGCTGCAGCTAGGTGGGCATGCCGGACCCCTTACCACCGCTCTCGGAGGCCTAATCGGTGGGCCTGTACCGTGGGGCGGCGGCCACCATCGCGCCTTACAAACACAATTTCGACATGCGCTCACCGTCACAACAATGCTCGAAGACCTCCCAGAGTCGGAGAATCGCATTACTCTGGATCCAACGCTCAAAGATACCGACGGGATACCGGCACCACGTGTCGAGTACCGCCTTGGCTCCAATAGCAAGGACATGTTGCCTTTTGCGATTGCACGTGCTCGGGACCTGTTTAAAGCTGCAGGAGCTAGCGAGATTTTCGTCGACTCGCTAGTTCAGGACAGTGGCTGGCACCTCATGGGGACTTGTCGGATGGGAAACCATCCTGAGCGCTCTGTTGTCGATCAATGGGGACGCTCTCATGAATGTGGCAACTTGTTTGTAATAGATGGCAGCGTGTTTACGACTTCCGGAGCTGTTAATCCGACGAGCACTATTCAGGCGATCGCTCTGCGTTGCGCTGACTGGTTGAGTCATCACTTTGGTGAGGTGACAGCATGACCGACCGTTTCTTGAGTCCCCACCAAATTGCTCTGCTCAGTGCCGTTCAGGACGAGTTAATACCCGATGAAGACGGCATGCCTTCCGCGGGATCGATTGGTGGAGCCCGAACTGTTGAAGCGTTTCTTCGTGAACAAGCCGAGCTATATGAGCCAATTGTAGTGGCGCTGGACGCCATTGAAACAGCGGCTGACAACCTGCCGTTTCAACATCGATCGTCCGAAGAACGTGTCAATATTCTTAAGCATGCGGAGATTGCGGCTCCAGAAGCTTTCGCCGAACTGGTGCGTCAAACATACAACGCGTACTACACACAGCCCGAAATTCAGGCGAAGCTCGGAGTTGACCACGCTCCGCAACCATCTGGCTTTGAGCTGGCGAGTTTTGATCCATCACGCTTAGCAAGAGTCAGGGCGATGGGCAAGCTCTGGCGAGATGCCTAGGGTACGGGTGCCTAATCTCTAGGTTGTAGGACTTCCTTGACTGAGCATGGGAGCCGTGTGGTCCCATTCCCATGTGAGTTGATTTTGGTCGAATACTGGTCCGTCATAACACACACGCTTGACACCCTCCGTTGTCTTAACAACGCACGAGTAGCAGACGCCCATTGCACATCCCATCCGAGCTTCAAGTGCTGTCTGGACTGGGCGCTCGCCGTGCTGTTCACCAAGGTCAGGCGAAAGCTTAGCCATCGCGTACATCATCGGAGTCGGACCACAAACGAATATCTGGTCACTCCACGCGAAATGGTCGGGGACAAGGTCGGTAATGAATCCGTGATGCCCACCACTTCCATCGTCAGTTGCAATCTCGTATGACGCGTTCAAATCAATCCATTCGCGCGGTGTTATGTGATCAATATCACGTCCCCCAGCCAATAAACGGATCTCAATGTCGAGTTTTGGTGCAAGGTCAGCCAATGCGATCAAGGGGGCTAGTCCGATGCCGCCACCAACCAGCAAGGCACGTCGTCCGCCGGACTGGAATTCATAACCCATGCCAAGAGGCCCCAGCATGTCGATTGCCGAACCAATCGGCTGTCGCACCAACCAGGAAGTTCCCCGCCCAACGGTGTCGATAAGGAAAGAAACCGTACTACGCAGGCGATCGACACGGCTGAAGCTCAGGGGCCTGCGTAGGAGCGGATCTCGTTGATCGGATTCACTACACACGACATGCGCAAATTGCCCAGGCCGAGCAGATGCCGAAATGTCAGGCGCTTCATATTCACACCACCATAGGCGGCGTGTGATCCGGACATTGCGGACAACGCGCGCCGTCTCCAGAAACTTCGTCATACACCAGACTCGCGATACTCATCCACCGTCCGCACATCGAAGATTCCATGGGCCTGATGCAGCGTTTCCACAAGTGCTCGTGCAGTATCAAGCGAGGTGAGACAGGGTGTTCGCGTTTCGGCTGCAGCGCGGCGCATATAGTGACCATCCTGAATGGCCTCACGACGCCCGGTCAGTGTATTAATCACAAGAGCGACGCGTCCCTCTCGAATAAACTCCTCCACATTCGGGCTGCCCGCTCGCATCTTGCTAACGCGACCTACCGGAAGCCCAAGTGTTGACTCAATAAAATCGGCCGTCCCATGTGTTGCCAGCAATCCAAACCCAAGCTTCGCCAAGTCCGAAATTATCGGGCTCGCTTCGGCCTTGTCTCTATCAGCGATCGAGACGAGCACATCACCCTCTGCGGGTACATCAATCCCCGACGCAACCATCGCTTTCCGTAACGCCTCAGGAAACGAGTTGCTCAGACCCATGACCTCGCCTGTGGACTTCATCTCAGGCCCGAGATAGGTGTCAACACCCGAGAGTTTGGACATCGAAAATACCGGCGCCTTGACGGCCACAAGCTGGCGTGGCTCCACCAATCCTGCGTGATAACCGAGCTCCCGGAGCGTGGCTCCAAACATTACACGGGTCGCAATTCGGATCATGGGCACTCCCGTTGCCTTGCTAAGAAACGGGACTGTCCGGCTCGCTCGCGGGTTGACCTCTAAAACATAGACCTCCCCGTTGTGTAATACATATTGAATGTTCACAAGACCACGAGCTGAGAGCCCCGAACAAATCCTCTGGGTAGCATCAAGCAACACTGCCTGCTCATCAGCATCAACACTAATGGGGGGATATACAGCGAAGCTGTCGCCGGAGTGAACACCCGCACGCTCGATGTGCTCCATAATCCCAGGTACAAGCGTCTCCGAGCCATCACAGATCGCATCCACTTCAACCTCACGACCTTGTAAGTACTTGTCGATGAGAACCGGATGCTCCGGAGAGGGTTGGGTGACTTCGGATATATACCGCTCAAGGTCGGCACGATCGTCGACGACCTGCATCGCACGACCACCAAGGACATAAGAAGGGCGCGCCACCACCGGATACCCCAGCCGTTCAGCCACATCCAGCGCATCGTGCATCTGAGTTACGGTCGCGCCTGGCGGACGCAGAATGCCAAGGCGCTCTAGAAACCGGTCAAACTTGTTTCGGTCCTCCGCCTCATCAATCGTAGCGACGCCGCTACCAGCAATCTTGAAACCCGCCGCGTAGAGAGGACCAGCCAAGTTGATCGCCGTCTGCCCACCGAATTGGGCAACTATCGGTGGCGCATCAGCACCAGCAGCCTCGTTCTGAAGAACCTCCACGACACTCTCTTCATCAAGCGCTTCAAAATACAACCTCGTCGACGTATCAAAGTCGGTGCTGACCGTTTCGGGGTTAGAGTTGATCATCACACTTTCCAAACCCGCTTCGCCCATCGCCCATGCCGAGTGGACTGAACAATAATCAAACTCAATACCCTGACCTATGCGTATCGGACCGCTGCCCAACACGACTGCGGAGGGACGTCCCTCGATAACTGCTTCGTTCTCAGATTCGTAGGTGCTCCAAAAATAGGGCGTCGCGGCATCAAATTCTGCCGCACACGTATCTACCATCTTGAATGTCGGTCGGATGCCAACAGCCTCACGCAACTCACGCACATGCTCGGGTAGCGAGTCGCTAAGCGAAGCGATCATCTGGTCCGAGAAACCTTGCCGCTTGGCATGCCACAAAAGATCAGGCGACAGTGGCTCGGCCAGCAGTCGGCGTTCCGTGGCCAGAATACTGGACATCTTATCGATGAAAAATTTGTCGATACCGGAACGGCGGGAGACCTCAGATTCTTCAGCACCGCGCCGAAGTGCAGCCATCACAGCCCATAGTCGCTCATCATGCGCATGCTCGATTCGCCACCAAATCTGGGCCTCGTCCTCGGACCACCGTGGATCCTCCCAAAGGAGCGTACGTCCACTGTTCTCCATCCCACGCACGGCCTTGTTCAGTGAAGCCTCGATCGTCCGCTCGATCGCCATTACCTCACCTGTCGCCTTCATCTGTGTCCCCAAGCGACGGTCAGCCTGCCCAAACTTATCGAACGGCCATCGGGGGATCTTTGTTACCACGTAGTCGAGGGCTGGCTCAAAGGCCGCCGACGTCGTCTGTGTAATCGGGTTGGCGAGCGAATCCAGGCTTTGTCCAAGCGCGATCCGGGCAGCTATTCGGGCAATTGGGTATCCCGTGGCCTTCGACGCCAGTGCGGACGATCGGCTAACCCGAGGGTTGACCTCGATAACGAAATAATCGTACGAGTTCGGATCAAGGCCAAACTGGATGTTGCATCCACCTTCGACCCGCAGCGCACGAATGATCTTAAGCGAGGCGCTTCGGAGCATCTGATACTCCTTGTCGCTCAAGGTTTGCGACGGGGCAAACACTATCGAGTCCCCCGTGTGGACGCCCATCGGATCAAAGTTTTCCATGTTGCATATCGTGATGCAGTTGTCGCTGCCGTCACGCATCACCTCATATTCAACTTCTTTCCATCCAATTAACGATCTTTCAACGAGCACTTGGTGAATTGGACTGGTTTGTAATCCCTGCGTCACAACAGATTCAAACTCATCCTCGTGTCGAGCGACTCCGCCACCACTACCACCAAGCGTATAAGCAGGACGAATGATGAGAGGGAAACCGCATACCTGCGCGAAATCCCACGCTTCCGGTAATGAAGTCACCGTCCTGCTTTCCGGAACTGGTTCACCAATCGCATGCATGAGCGTCCTAAAGCGTTCCCGATCCTCCGCATCACGAATTGCCTCGACCGAGGTACCGAGCAGTTCAACACCGTATTTTTCAAGGATTCCAGCATCAACAAGTTCGATAGCAAGGTTGAGTGCTGTTTGCCCACCCATGGAAGCAAGCAGGCCGTCAGGACGTTCTCGTTCAATCACACGCTCTAAGACAGGAACCGTAAGCGGTTCTATGTAGACACGATCCGCTATGTCCTCGTCCGTCATAATGGTTGCCGGATTTGAGTTGACCAGGATCGATCGAATCCCCTCTTCACGCATAGCCTTGCAAGCCTGGGTACCGGCGTAATCGAATTCAGCCGCCTGCCCGATCACGATCGGCCCGGACCCAATGATTAGTACCGAAGAAACATCAACCCTGCGTCCCGGACCTCCCGTCCCGTGACCCGGCCTCTTCATGACTGACGGTTCTCATCAACCAGATCAAGAAATCGATCAAAGAGATACTGGTTATCCTGTGGTCCGGGACTAGCCTCCGGATGGTATTGAACAGAGAACACGGGCAACGCCTCATGGGAGAGACCCTCAACCGACTGATCATTAAGATTGATATGGCTGACACGAAACCCGCTATTGGCTGGGATTGAGCCCGCGTCAACCTGGTAGCCATGGTTCTGCGATGTTATATACGCGCGTCCTGTCGAGAGATCTTTCACCGGATGGTTTGCGCCCCGGTGACCGAAAGGCAGCCGACTGGTCGTCGCTCCAATCGCCAAGCCAAGCACCTGGTGGCCAAGACAGATGCCCATGAGCGGTCGACGGCCTACCACGCCACGTACGGTTTCTACCGCACGCGCGGCCTGCTCAGGATCACCTGGGCCATTGCAGACCACCACACCATCTGGGGTCGTACCTTCAACGTCCCCAATGCTCGACCCATAGGGCAACACAGTTACCCGACAACCACGGCTTGTTAGTGAACGCACGATGTTTGTCTTTACCCCCACATCAAGCACCGAGATACGCGGCGAGCCCTCACGCCGGCTTGGTGACGGCCATGGACTCCAATTCGTCAAGTCAGCCACATATTGGTCTGGCGTCGACACGTCAGCGACATACTGTTGTTCGTCGTAGGAAATAGATTGGCGGGCCACGTCAACCTGTTCCTCAGACCAATCAACCGCAACTGGCGACTGTCCCTTAACCCAAGAAACTTGGTCCAATCCATCCGTCACACTTGCAGGAGCTCTAATTAGCACTCCACGCTGAGGCCCCCGTGTTCGAAGGATCCGCGTCAACGCCCGAGTGTCAATACCCTCAATGCCTGGGATCTGATGCTCAATGAAGTAAGCGCAAAGATCAGATTCCGTGCGCCAATTGCTCCGTGTTGGTGCCAACTCACGAACGGCCATACCTGTGATCCACGGCTGCCGAGACTCGACATCATCGCTATTCACACCGTAGTTGTTGATGAGCGGATATGTCATAACGACGATCTGCCCTCGGTAGGACGCATCCGTCGAGATTTCCTGGTATCCGGTCATGCTCGTGTTGAACACAACCTCACCGGCACCCACAGTGTCCGCACCGAAGCCGAACCCAAAGAACGTATCGCCCGTTTCGAGTGCGAGAACTGCAGCCCGATCAAGCACGCACAACCGCCGGATCTTCTGCCGACCGATCAAACACTTGCACCCCATCCACAAAGGTACGCTGAATTACGCCATGCATGGGAAGCCCGGCCAGAGGGGTGTTCTTCCCGCGCGAACGGAACGACGCAGGGTCCACAATGAATTCTTCATCCGGATCAAAAACGGTCACATCCGCTGGATTACCAACCTTCAACGTCCCGCCTGGGAGACCATAGCAACGTGCTGGCGCAATAGTGAGACCTTCGATAGCCGCGGCCAGCGACAATCGGCCATCCCGAACCAGTGTCAGAACGGAAGCTAGTGCTGTCTCGAGCGCCGTAAACCCAACAGCAGCATCAGCGAATTCAATGTTCTTGTCGTGCAGTGCGTGCGGAGCGTGATCGGTCGCGATGCAATCAATGGTGCCATCCACCAGCGCCGAAACTAACGCGTCACAGTCAGATTGCTCACGCAAAGGCGGTGCTACTTTAGTGTTCGGATCGTACGGTGGCAGCACCGAACTAAGCGGCTCTGTACGCCCAGCAACCAACTCATCTGTGAGCGTTAGATGATGGGGCGTGACTTCCGCCGTCACATTGACTCCACGGTCTTTCGCACGCCTGATGTAATCGATCGAACCCGCGGAACTGACATGGATGCAGTGGTATCGACCACCCGTAAGCTCAGCCAGCAACAGATCGCGCGATAGCATGATCTCTTCTGCCTGCCGTGGCGCGGATGGCAATCCAAGCCGGGTTGAGACAAGACCTTCATGCATGGCCGCACCTGCCATTAACTCGGGGTCCTCAGCGTGGTTACTTACCGGACGACCAAGCTGAGTCGCATACTCGAGAGCATGTCGCATGAGCCGAGAACTGGACAACGGATTTCCATCATCCGTAAATCCGATCGCCCCAGCATCACTAAGATCACCAAGCTCCACGAGCTGTTTACCATGCTGGCCAACACTAATCGCTCCGTGGACATATACATGCACCAACGCCTCGGTTTCCGCCCGCTCTAAAATGGATTCGAGCACACTCCGTGAATCGATAACAGGACTCGTATTCGGCATTGCGCAGACAGTCGTAAAGCCTCCAGCAGCCGCAGCCCTAGTTCCGGAAATCAAATTTTCTTTGTATTCGAACCCAGGGACTCTGAGGTGGGTGTGGATATCGACAAAACCTGCGGTAACCAGTAGTCCATGAGCATCGATCACCATCGGTTCACCTAAAGGGAGCTGGCCTGCTGGTGGATCAATCGCCGAAATTTCGCCATCCTCGATGACGAGATCGGCCGTCTGATCAAAATTCTGTGATGGATCAACAATTCGTCCACCGCTGATGACAATGGGTCGGTTATTTGCCAACAGAAACAGCCTCCATATAACGCTCCACGGCAATCTTCGCTTGGTCCAAGATTGCTTCACCATGCCCAACAGCCAAGCTGGTGAATTTCAAATCCAGAATCGTCCGCAACGGAGCTGGGGGTCGAATTCGCGGATGCGCACCCACAGATCTCTCACCATGGGTCCAATAGCTGGTGGTACCAAGCGCATCACCTACGAAAAGGACCCCACGGTTTTCGTGCCACAACAAAGCGTGCTCACCCTCAGTTATGCCACCCAACGCGATCGCCTCCAAGCCACCGGGGAGGGCCATACCCTGTGAGTACACCTCATCTGGTTTAATCGTCTCAAGTTCATCACTATCACCATCCGGAACCCACACCTTTGCACCGAAGCGGTGCTTCCACATCGCAGCAGCACGCTCGTGATAGTGATTTGTCAGAAAGACATGCCTTACACGGCTCTGGACGTCTTTGAACATACCCGGGTGAGCATCTTGCGGGTCGATCGCGATCACACCATCCAACGTCTCCAGTAAGTACGACTCCAACGGATAGCGCGGCCAAGCGACCGTCCACTGATACAACCCTGGCAATATCTCACGTGGGGAAGGAGCCTTATACCCCGTCACGAAGCCACTCCAGCCAACAGCAGGTAAAGAATCGCCATGCGGACCGCCACACCATTCGTAACTTGCTCAGTGATAACAGATTGTTCTCCGTACGCGACATCCGGCGATATCTCAATTCCCTGATTCATCGGGCCAGGATGCATAAGTAGCGCACGGCGATCCGCCCGTACCAAACGAGATTCAGTGATTCCCCAGCGCCGTGAATATTCCCGTAGATCAGGCAACATGCCACTAGCCATACGTTCCTTCTGAATCCGTAGAGCCATCACTACATCAGCACCATCGATCGCCCGATCAAGATCGTGCTCGATTCGTACCGCACCATCGCTGTTAAGCACCTCGCTGAAGCGACCGGGTAGCAATGTCGGCGGCCCACTCAGATACACCTGCGCACCCATGCGAGCAAATGCCCACACGCCAGAACGAGCTACCCGGCTGTGAAGCACGTCGCCAACAATTACAACCTTGAGGCCCTCGATGTCTCCCGCATGCCGTTGAACCGTGAATAGATCGAGGAGTGCTTGACTTGGATGACCACGGAAACCATCCCCCGCATTCACAACGCTGCAGTTCAGGTTTCGCGCCGCAAGGTCTGGTGTACCAGCTCTCGGGTGTCGAAGTACTACGAGATCCGCTCCAAGAGCCTGAATTGTGTGAAATGTGTCGACCAGAGATTCGCCCTTTTCCACGCTGCTGCCCGACGAAGCAATATTGACGACGTCTGCACTCAATGATTTGCCCGCGAGTTCAAACGAAACGCGCGTTCGTGTGCTTGCTTCAAAAAAGACGTTAACGATCGACTTGCCGCGCAGCGTAGGGACCCTACTAATCGGACGATCGAGAACCTGCCGCATAGACTCGGCTGTATCAAGAACCGACTCGAATTCATCGCGTGAGAAATCCGCGACATCAATGAGATGCTTACGGTGTAGTGGCATCGGCTTCCTCGCCCTGGCTATTGACGACGATGCGTACAGCATCCTCACCTGCGATCTCTGCCAAGCTCACCTCAACGCTCTCATCAGGAGCCGTCGGGATATTCTTACCAACATAATCGGCACGGATTGGTAATTCGCGGTGCCCTCGATCTACGACCACCGCGAGTTGGATTGAGCGCGGACGACCAAAGTCCGTGAGTGCATCGAGAGCAGCCCGTGCCGAGCGCCCCGTATAGAGCACATCATCCACCAACACCACGTCCTTGTCATTGACGTCATCAGGTATCTCAGTCGGGTAAATGTCCGGCGTTACAACCCGCTGCTTCAGGTCATCGCGATAAAGCGAGATGTCAATCGCGCCCGTCAAAACATCAACACCTTCGAATTCAGTAACAGCTATAGCCAAGCGTGACGCTAGAACAGGGCCTGGACGTGGCACTCCAAGAAAAACAAGGTTCGAGGCACCCTGATTGCGCTCAACAATCTCATGAGCGATACGTCTCAACGCACGCCGGAGATCGTCAGCCGACATCACAAGACGACGAGCGCTCTCATCCACAAACCATCACGCCTCCCCTGAACTACAGGGCAAAAAAAAACGGGCCCAATGGGCCCATACCAATCGAGCGCATGCTCCAGCGCCGCCTTAAAGCGGTGCCTTTCCGCCTCGCCGGGTCGGATTAAAGGCCCGGAGGATTATAGCGCTATGACCAGGACGGTTTCCAAGTACAGGCCGTCACCTTATAGATCGGTGTCCAGCGACGCCAAAACCTCATTGATATGCTCACTCAGATTTACATCCCGAAAAATCTGGCGAATGACACCTGTCCGATCTAGTAGAAACGTGCTCCTTCGAAACCGATCGCGTGACAATGGACCGAATTTACGACGGACACGGACACCATACTCCTCCGACACAGATCCATCATCACTAAGCAGTTCAAACGGCAACCCTAGAACTTCCTGAAAGGCTCGCAAATCCTCGAGATCCGCCGTTCCTATACCAACAACCGCCGTGCGCTCCGCTGCAAGAAATTCACACGCGTCTCTGAAGGACGTGGCTGCGAGAGTGTCAGCACTGCCCGACGCATGGTCGAGAAAGAAAAGAACCAGATTGGATCCTCCATGCTGCTCGAAGAGCGAGAACACCGTCCCACGGATGGAGGGGAGGCGGAATTCGGGTGCTGGAACACCCACCGACACCGTAGACATAGATGATCCTCACACACTGGCGTAACTAAACATCAGCCTACCGAACCATTTTTTCAAAACCCGACAATCAGATCAGTTTTTATTACCACACCTGCATAAAACAGAGATCGCGAGCTTGGATCTAGGTCCCGTCAAAGGGATCGGCCAAGGTTATTGCTGCATCACGATGTTGTCCCGTCCCAATCAATCCGATCGGGATTCCGGTTATCTCACCAATCGCTTCGATATAACGAAGCGCATTGGGTGGTAATTCATCGATATTCGAGACACCAACAGTTGAAACCTCCCAACCGGGGAATTCTTCGTATATCGGTGTTGCGCGCTCGAGCTGCCGGGTATCCGGCGCCAATTCCACACGTGAGCCTTCCAATTCGTACGCTACAGCCACCTTGATCCGGTCAAGCGTATCGAGACAGTCAATCTTGGTGAGTGCCAGTCTATTTATTCCGCTGAGAGCAGCCGCTGTCCGGACCGCAACCGAATCAAACCAACCACATCGACGCGGACGTCCAGTTGATGCGCCGTACTCACCACCCCCAACCTCTCGCAATTCATCTCCTATCTCATCACGCAGTTCCGTTGGGAATGGACCCTCTCCTACCGAGGACGTGAATGCCTTAGCCACGCCCCACACCTGGTCGAGAGCACGCGGTGGGATACCCGCTCCGATGCAGGCACCCGCCGCCGACGGACTTGAAGATGTGACGTACGGATAGTGTCCCCAGTCAAGATCGCGCATCACACCCAGCTGGCCCTCAAGAAGAATCCTGCGGTTTTCGGCGACGGCAGCCCCTACAAGCGGTAGCGTATCGACAATGTACGGAGCGAGAGCCTCACCCCAAGCCAGAGCTTCCTCAATAAGCCTTTGTGGATCGTGCGGATCCACACCATATCCATGCTTCAGCAGCCGGTTCTTCGGTTCAAGTACGGCTGGCAACCAAGTTTGCAGGTATTCCGCATCCTGCAGGTCTCCCACTCTGATTCCCGACCGCGCCGCCTTATCCGCGTAAGCCGGCCCAATGCCCCGGAGCGTCGTACCTTGGGCCAACTGACCCCGTTGCGCCTCCTCAGCAGCATCCAAAGCAATGTGATACGGCATTACAACGTGAGCGCGTTCAGCAATCCAGAATCGGTCAAACGAGAGATTTGCCGCAGATCGTAAGCTCGCCATTTCCTCCAGCAACGCGGCTGGGTTCACCACCGTGCCCGGGCCAAGCACGTTTTCCACGGACGGATTAAAGATGCCTGAGGGCACAAGATGCAACGCGAACGTCCCAAGATCGTTAATGACTGTGTGTCCAGCGTTATTGCCACCCTGAAAACGGATAACCATCTCAGCCTCGCCGGCGAACCTATCCACAACCTTCCCCTTGCCCTCGTCACCCCATTGAGCACCAATAACCGCAACCGTACTCATTGCAAGTTCTGCCGACACATTGATACAGGGAATCGCATGTAGGTCTAGGTTTCGTCGAGTAGGAGAGCCGGCTATCCGGCAGCCTCAGGTGTGAGCGCCTGAACCGAAACACGACCCTCAGCGTGTCGGATCGACGCCTTTAGCAGACCACGAAATAGTGGATGTGGACGATTTGGGCGAGATGCAAATTCCGGATGAAATTGTGACGCAACAAACCAAGGATGATTCTCAAGCTCAATAATCTCAACCAATTTCCCGTCAGGCGAAAGCCCACTAAATACCATGCCATGGGCCCGCAGCAGATCACGATACTTATTATTGAATTCCATACGGTGCCGGTGCCGCTCCTGAACTGTCGGAACTCCATAAGCTTCGCGAGCTCGTGTGCTAGACACAAGCTCACATGGCCACAAACCTAATCGCATGGACCCACCCATATTGGCAACGTCATAGTATTCCTGCATAGGATGAACTACCGGATGCTTAGTGTCGGGATCGAATTCTGTGCTGTTGCAGTCGTCAACACCTAAAGCTTTACGAGCAAATTCAATCACCGCAATCTGCATCCCAAGGCAAAGCCCAAGATACGGAATGTTGTTTACGCGAGCGAAGTTAGCTGCCTGAACTTTTCCTTCAATTCCACGGGGGCCAAAGCCACCGGGGACAATTATCCCAGCCACCCCATCCAGTAAGTCGCTCGGGTCACGATCTTCCAAAGTTTCTGCGTTTATCCACCGAATCACTGGATCGACGTTCTGTTCGATCCCAGCCAGCCGGATTGATTCAATGACGCTCAGGTATGAATCGGCTAATTCGATGTACTTACCAACGATTCCAATCTCAATCTTTGGCATCGGCCGATGAAGTGCCGCAACCATTTCGCGCCACTCGGTTAGGTCCGGTTCAACATCGTTAACCCCAAACCGTTCCGCAATAAATCCGCCCAAGCCTTCCGACTCAAGTACCAGCGGAACCTCATAAATTGTTTTCACGTCATGATTTGAAATCACCGCACGAACGTCGACATCAGCAAAAAGAGCAATTTTCTCTCTAATGTCAGATGGCAATGGTCCATCCGACCGGCAGATTACGATGTCTGGCTGGATACCTATTGCCCTCAGCTGTGCCACGCTGTGCTGGGTCGGCTTCGTCTTTAGCTCGCTCGTCGGTCCAATCCGGGGCACGAGAGTGACATGCACGTATAGCACGTTGGCATCACCGACCTCTCGTCTCATCTGACGTAACGCTTCGAGGAACGGAATGTTCTCTATATCGCCAACAGTTCCTCCTACCTCGACAATCACGACATCGGCATCGTGCAATTCACCCACACCTCGAATACGAGCTTTGATCTCATCAGTCACATGCGGTATGACTTGGATGGTTCCACCCAAGAAATCACCACGCCGCTCCCTGCCTATTACACGATCGTAAACACGCCCAGTTGTGAGATTACTGGCCACACTCAAATTCTCGTCAATAAACCTCTCATAATGTCCTAAGTCCAAATCCGTCTCCGCGCCATCTGCCGTGACGAACACTTCACCGTGCTGCAGAGGGCTCATGGTGCCCGGATCCACATTGATATACGGGTCGAGCTTCATTACAGAAACCTGCACGGATCGACTCTTGAGCAGCCGCCCTATGCTCGCCACACTCACGCCCTTGCCAACACCGCTGAGAACTCCGCCTGATACAAAGATGTACTTTCGCTCCGAAGCTGAACTCATGTAGGAGATCCCAATGTGCTCGATGAGCGCATCGCTAGATCACCCGCTGTGCAAGCACTCGTGTCGTCACTGGTTCAGGAAGCGTCGACGCTGAGACGCTCAGCGATGCCTCTGCCGTGAGCTCAACTTCGCTTAAGTCCCGTGCCACATCAAACCAGCCACTAATGCTATTCGGATCGACACCAAAGGGAACCACAATGTTAGGTTCAACTCGGCTAACCAGGCTCATCACATCATCGGCATTTTTGTCTGCATTCACAATTAACACCTGAACAGTTCCAAGTTCGTCCAATAGCGCACTGTCAAATTCCGCTGTGCAATTCACAATGTACGCCACAGTAACGCGATCTATATCCATTGCGTACACAATGGGCCTCTCAACCGCATCCGCAACTGTGGACCCCACAAGACCCCGGAGGAAAACGCCGCACACGTCATACTCACCAGGACCCGAGGCTACGAAAATTCTACGGTCCTTGTGGTTAGCCTGAACCAGGTTAACCGACTCTGATCCCTTGTCAGACACACTACTAGCTACCAAATCAGCCTTCGGAAAAGACCCCGTTTTAGTTAGGCCTGATGTCTGAGGATCAGTGACTACCGCGGCTTCGCGTCCGCGGAACCGAAAGCATGAGCCTCCGACCCACGTAATTTCCATGCGCTAACTGCGCTCCGAACCTCCGGCAGGCGCCGGAGATACCTCGCAAGAAAATCGTAACACGAGGTCACGAAACCATCGATACAGCAACCCATTGCGCTAGACTTCGAAGCCCCGAGCGGGTATCTCATGGCTTCCGTTGTTATAAAAAGACGCCTCGCCCCTGCCAGACAAGCCGTCGGCACTGTACGCGACCTATTCACGTACGGAGACCTACTCCGCAACCTCGTCGTTCGCGACCTTAAGGTGCGGTACCGCGGTTCGGTGCTCGGCTTTGGATGGTCGTTGCTAAATCCTCTGCTGATGATGGGCGTGTTCACCTTGGTTTTTCAGGTCTTGGCAAACATCGATCCAATTGAACGCTATCCGTTCTTCCTTCTAGCCGCGCTCGTGCCCTGGCTGTTCACCCAGCACGCAATCACGTCAGCCATGCGGAGTGTGACGTCAAACGCCCAGCTCATCAAGAAAGTCTACTTCCCACGTGAATTGCTGCCTATCAGTGCGATCTTGGCAAGCTTTATCAATTTCATATTGGCCTATGCCGTGTTTTGGCTCGTTGCTATTCCATTCGGCGTCGGTACATCCATCGCCATGGCTTTGATACCGCTAAACATGTTGCTTCACCTGGTTTTCGTCCTTGGTCTCGGACTGCTACTCGCCTCAGTGAATGTATTCCTACGGGATACCGAACACATTGTCGAAGTGGGACTTCTGGCCTGGTTCTTCCTCACTCCCATCTTCTATGCGATGTCGATCGTCCCGAATGCAATGTTCCTGGGCCTCGACATCCACCGCTGGGTGTTCACGCTCAATCCGATGGCCACACTAGTAACAAACTATCGCTATGCCTTCATGTGGGGCTTTTTTCCAATCCGGCACACATTGGTAACTGGTGTGATTGCGATAGGTCTACTGGGTGTGGGCTTATGGTTGTTTCGCCGCTTGTCCGCACGCTTCGCTGAAGAGCTATAAATGACCACCGCTATTGAGCTCCGCAGGGTACGCAAACGTTTCTCGATTCGTCATGAGGCTGCCCGAACCTGGCAAGGCATGGCACTCGCACTCATAGGGCGCCAGCCTATACATCACGAGAACTTCTGGGCTATCGACAACATAGATCTGAACGTGGATGCAGGCGAAACTCTTGGAATCATCGGTGCAAATGGATCTGGAAAGACAACGATTCTCAAACTCTTGGCACGAACGATTGAGCCAACCTCAGGCATGGTCTCGTCCCAGGGCAAGGTCTTCGGATTACTCGAACTCGGTGCCGGGATGCATCCCGACCTTACGGGACGCGAAAACATTTTCCTGAACGGTTCCTTTCTTGGTATTCAAAGGTCAGAGATGCGCCGGCTCTACAACCGCATCGTGGAATTCGCTGAACTCGAACGCTTCATTGACACACCTGTTCGCCATTACTCGTCTGGCATGTTCATGCGGTTGGGATTCGCGATTGCAATCAACGTTAATCCGGACATTCTGTTAATTGATGAGGTTCTAGCCGTGGGCGATGCGAGTTTTGTAGCGAAATGCTATGAAGCACTGGCAGAGATTAAGGCCAGCGGTCGCACAATCGTCTTTGTCTCGCATGACCCCGTTCAAGTACGTCGCTTCTGCGATCGTGTTCTGTGGATTGAGCAGGGAAAGATCCGATCTCTCGGTGACCCACGCACTGTGATCCATGAATATCTTCGCAATGTACGGCAGACCACTTCACAGACAAATTCCACCTCCAGTCACAAGCTAACCGAACTTGGCGGCGGAAAGCTTCGCATCGAGACTGTTCGCGCCAGTGATGCCTCAACCGGCATGGAGAGCTATTCCTATCTTCCTGGGGAAACTGTCCGTCTCGAATTTGATCTCGAGTCAGAAGCCTATCTCGAAGACGTCATTGTCGGATGCGCTGTTCGCCGAAGCGACGGGCTCCTGATGCATGAGACCTCAACTGGCACGACGCTTGGACCATCCGCTGTACAGCCAGGTAGGACCCGCGTGGAGTGTACGCTCGGCCCACTCCCTCTTGGCCCTGGCAGTTATCAACTATCTCTTGGGGCTTGGCCAGCCTTGGATCGACTTCAACCATTTCACATCTGGCCAAATGCACTAACGCTTTTTGTCGGAAAAGCTGCAGCTGGCACGCGCGGAATTGCAGTAGTCCCAGCACAATGGCACATATCAACCGCGCCGAGCATCGATCAGCTCCAACCGAATGCCACTCCAATCCTCCAACCCGACATGGTCACAGAACCATCCGGACCTTTTTGGATAACGCCTCCCGAAACGCTCGTTATGGGTGAGCGCG
This sequence comes from uncultured Chloroflexota bacterium, assembly GCA_964422795.1. Taxonomy (GTDB): domain Bacteria; phylum Chloroflexota; class UBA11872; order UBA11872; family UBA11872; genus UBA11872. The sequence goes on along the minus strand of CAYRCL010000002.1, from coordinate 36,239 downwards.
ACGACGAGTGGCTGGGCGAAGGCTGGTTTCCCGCTGAGAATTGGCCACCGAACGTCCGCTGGACCGCTCCACGTGCTGTCGCATATATCCGGCAGGACGTCGGACAAGGCGCACTTGTTTTGTCAGCCTGTCGTCCTGTTCACAGCCGTTCGGCTACTCAAGCGCGGGTGAGCCTGAGCGGGAACCACATAGCCACCTTCGGCCTACATGGCATGGACTTCGAAGATGTGGTTATTCCATTAGAGCCGGTACGGACGCCGTTGACCCACGAGCTAATCATCGAGGTTGAAACGCCGCTTGTACCAAATGACTTAAACCTTGAGTCCGATACTCGGCCCCTCGGCATTGCAGTACGATCAATCCGGGTGGAATGACCGAACATTTTCCTGCCGTGAGGATCATCGTCCTCAACTACAACGGTGCTGGACGCATTGAGAAGTGTCTTCATCATCTGCAAGCAACCGATTACCCCTCACTCCGAATTACTGTTGTCGACAATGCCTCGACTGACGGATCAGTAGCTGAAATCGAACGCTTATTCCCTGATATCGAACTCATTGAAAACGCGACTAATGTCGGATTTTCGCGCGGCAACAATCGAGCACTCCGTTCAGCCTGTGAGCCTTACCTCGGCTTACTGAACCCTGACACTCAGGTTGATCCAAATTGGCTACGACCGCTTGTTATCCATCTGAACAACGACCCACTGGTGGGTGGGGTAGGCCCCAAGATTTTGCACCTGCATGATCGTCTACCACTGAACATGACATCACCAAAATATTCGCCACCAGATCCAGACACACGGCATCTTGGTTTTCGGCTCTACGGCGCACAAACGTCCGCCGGCAGTGCTGATGTCACCTCAGGTGCGTATGGCACGGAACTGGATCGTGACGGGAAGCCTTTTCGATGGACCTCACCTCACGTCAAGCTCTCCATTCCCATCGCGGACACGAACACCGACGTTGATCTCGAATTTCAGGTGGCTGCCCCAGCGACCTGCCCGAAAGTCCCCGTTACCGTCCAGATCGGCTCTCATCCGATTGGGGAAACTGAACTTACCGCAGAACAATCGACGGTCCGAGTTCGAGTTGGAAGTGAGCTGTCCAAGCGATTAGCGCGTCCCGCCATTGAAAGCGCCGGGATAACACCGTTGGCTGACGGGTCAATGCGTGACCGAGGAACTCGACTGCTCGCAGGCACCCCATGGTCTGACTGGGATGGACCCAACTACGACATACCACAAGAGATCTTTGCGCCCAAAGGGGCAGCTGTACTTTATCGACGTGACATGCTCGAGGCTCTCGGATATCTCGACAGCGGAATTTTCATGTATTACGAAGATGCCGACCTTGCCTGGCGCGCGCACCGCCGGGGTTGGCGATTCTGGTATGAACCAGCTGGTGTCGTACGCCATGAGCACGCAGCACTTAGCCATGAATGGTCTCCGGGGTTCGTCCATAATGTCGAATTTGGAAAGTTGCGGATGCTTGCTAAAAACGCGCCGCTACTGTGGGGGTTACAACACACGGCCACCATCATCCACTCCGCACTTGATGATGCCCGGCGATCCATCACTCTGCGGGATACACAAGCTGCGCACCTCGCTCTGGCACGTGTGCGCGCCCTGCGCGACACCTTCCTAGCATCGCCCAGCACGCTCAAATTACGGAACACAGAAGCACGACTCGCACCACTAGATGGACGAGAGATCACCGCATTCGTTGAATCACAGTGAAGGCTGCCGTTTACAACCGCTGGCTGCATCAAAAGGGGGGTGGCGAACGCCACGCCGCAATGGCAGCTCAGGTCCTATCTGAGCGATTCGAGACCGAATTGATTACCCACCGCCCAATCAGCCGCAGCGATCTAGCAAACGCTCTCAACATCAACCTGGATCGCGTGGGTGTACGCGTCATTCCTGCTTTACCTGCGAATCGATTCGCAGAATTCACGCAGGAGTTCGATTTGTTCGTGAACTCGTCTTTTATGACCAACCAGCCATCAGCTGCACGTCACAGCATGATGCTCGTGCTCTTCCCTTCACCAATCGACCGGAGCCCGCCAGTCCGCCTTCGACAAGCTATCGGCAAACTTTTGATTCGTGAACTACTTCTGCCCGAGTGGACAGATGGCTTCTACGACGTACAAGAACTCGGCCGAGGTTGGTTCCGATACGCCACCAATCGAGCACACGTCAAGATTCGTGTTCCACCAGGGCATCGGTCAGTTCCCATCGAGATAGTGGCGGGAAACTTCCAGACTGATGCCAATCTGCGGGCCCGATGCCTTGTTGACAACAAGGTCATCAGCGAGCACTTATTTGTCCCTTCCCCAGGTTCATTCGAGTCTTGGATCATTGATCTCAAGCGCGGCCATATCGAGGATGGCATTGCTCATCTGACGATTGAGTCACCAACATTCAATCCATCCGATACCGTTAACGAAGCTGACAATCGCGAAGTTGGGCTCGCCGTAGCCGACGTCCGGGTGCGCCACCCACGACACTATCTCTACGAACTATTGTTCCGTCGTGTTTTTCGAGATCTTGGTCTTCGCCTGGAAGGGTTACCAACGTTCTATTCCCTCGACCATCTCGATACGTATGATCTTCTTTGTCCGATTTCTGAGTACAGTCGGGATTGGATGAACGTCTACTGGGGACGCACCGGCCCAATCCTCTACCCGCCCGTTGACACAAGCTGGGCAACCCCGCTTCCGAAAACAAAATCCATTCTGAGCGTAGGCCGGTTCTTTCGCGGTACGCATGAGAAGAAGCACGACGTAATGATTGAGCAATTCAAACGGTTGCGTCGTGAAGGATTGAGCGACTGGACCCTCCATCTCGCCGGTCATCAAAGCGAACGTGCAGTCGATCTAAGGTATACCAATGAACTACGACGACGTGCTCAAGGACACCCAATCGAATTTGCCGTGAATGCAAGTTTTAATGAACTGCAAAAGTTATATGGACAGGCTCAAATCTACTGGCACGCTGCCGGATACGGTGAACGCGTGGACCGGGACCCAATCAAGTTTGAGCACTTCGGGATCTCCGTTGTCGAAGCAATGGCAAGCGCAGCCATCCCTGTTGTACTGAACGCCGGGGGTCCTCGGGAACTCGTCATCGACGGTGAGAATGGTTTTCTTTGGTCGTCAACCTCAAATCTACGCAGTCGTACTTGGGACCTGGTAAAAGATTCGGACTTACGTGCCGCTATGGCGACTCAAGCCAAAGAAACCAGTGACCGCTTCGATGCTTCCGCGTTCCGCTCACGTCTTAATGAATTGGTGACAGACCTTGTTGGAATCTGAACAACATCCCTGCTCGAACACCCGTATGAAACCGGTCGCGCACTTAGCACGTTGGTGGATAACGCGGCCAGCTCTATTGCTATTCCTATTTGTGTTTTCACTCTACTCACTCACCCTTGGTGTAGGTCGCAATGGCGCTGGCTACAGCGCAGATGGGACCTTCGCGTTTGAAATGGCCAAGAGCGCAATGATTGACAGTGGACATGCCTACCTACGTGACCAGAACCAGAACTTTGCTCGGTGGGGTATTGGTCTGCCTATCGCGTTTGCACCGTTCGTAGCATTTGCCGAACCAATCGCACTAGCCGCACCACAGCGCGATCGCATCCCGACCGACGGCCATGACATCCTCCTCGTGAATTTCCATCCACTAGGTGGGTCACCTGGCCCCAACGTTCAAGATTCTCTTGACCTAGACGTCCAGCCGGGACTTTACGACACCTTTAAACTCATCTCGCACAGTGGTCTCAGCTCAGCCTTAGCACAAGGCTCCGAAATCGCCCGCCTGACCTTGACCGATGCCTCCGGGAACAAAACAGACCACCCAATCCGCGTTGGCATCGAGACCGCCGAATGGGCGTATGACCGAGGAGACGTGCGCGATGTCATCCAACACAGCCAACCGCCGCCCGTAGCTCGCCAGATCGGAAACGCACGCGCCTACTACTACGAAGCCACTTGGCGTTTCGACCCACCCCGGACGCTCGTCGGCGCCCAAATCACATACAGTCAACCATCGGGCAACTTTTACGTCGATGGGCTAGCTCTACGAACACCGAATGGGGAGTGGGTGGATGGTCCTGGCGTGGGTCGCGTTTGGTCTGAGCGACAAAATCGTGAGTTCTTCCGTCGGTTGTGGGTTCCTGTTGCCAACGCCCTGATCACCGCCATCGGCGTTGTCCTAGTTTTCCGTATCCAGCGTCGTTTGGGCTACACCGAGCGCGTGTCACTTGTTGGAGCACTCATCTACGCCGTTGGCACTATGGCGTGGCCATATGCCAAGTTTGACTTCGCTGAACCGCTCGTAACAACACTCCTACTCGGCGTTGTATGGCTGTTACTCATTCACATGTCGACAGATCGCCGACGCTACGTTCTTCTAGCAGGCTCACTCGCCTTCGGAGCGATACTCACGAAATACGTCGCAGTAGTCGCCTTACCCTTCCTACTTTTGGCGCTCCTTTTTAATGCAAAACCGGGGCGTCTTTGGCGAGCCACCCTCAAACATTGTTCGGTGTCACTGCTGTTGTTCGTTGCTCCATTCGTCATTGTGGTGCCTGCTGCGCTAATCACCGCATCGGTGTTGTTCGACTTCCGCCTCTTGTACGAGCGCGAGTTGATCGGAGGCATTCAACGAGGTTGGCTCGAACTCCCCTTTAGCCTCGGCCTCGGAGGACTCATCACCAGTTGGGGGAAAGGCCTGCTCTGGTACAACCCAATTCTGCTTATCACACTACCCGCAATCCCATGGTTTGTACGACGCCATGGATGGCGCTCATTTATCTTCATCGCAATTCCGCTCGCGTATATCCTGCTCTATAGTCGAAAACAGGTGTGGTACGGGGGGAATGCATGGGGCCCACGCTATCTCGTTCCCACGCTACCTTTACTCCTCATCATGGGAGCACCTCTAATCGAATGGTTCATTGAACGATCGCGAGCGTGGATCCCAAGAACCCTCATAACAACAATCATCGTCGTCAGTATCGGTATTCAACTTATGGGTGTATCGAAAAGCTTCGCCACCTATCTCGACCTCTTTCAACAACAAGTTGCAGGTGCAGTCTCCTTAAACGGCGCAATCTACGGTGGTGCCGAATACCAACCATGGTCATCTATTCAACCGGAAGGTGACTACGCGGCGGTTCTCTATACGTACCAGTTCTCACCGCTGCTCGGTCACGCCTGGTTATTGCGCGCTGACGCCATGCATCTACTTGCGCCCGATCGAACGGATTTTCTTGCAGATGCTCTTAGTCGTACGCCCTGGTCCAAGTTCGGCATTGACGCAGTTCCGCCCCATCCAGAGAACGGACTTGGTCTTGACTTCTGGTCTATGGGGCTTATCGAGAATTTTCTTGCCTACCCCACCGTTATTGTGTGGGTTGTTGCACTGCTTCTGACACTACAATTTATCGCCCTTGGCACCTGGGTAGGGCTAAGCAAACATCTATGGATCTCAAAGCACCGCCTCAACTCGACCCGCTTCATTGCTATTGGTGTCTTCGCATCTTTACTGATTGTTTTTGACACACTTCACTTCATGCTCTAGGTTCCAGTTGAAGGAAGTAGGCACCACTCATGGCTGACTCCGGTACCGATTCGGCGTCTCCTCTTATCCCTGAAGATTTTCTTGCCATCCTCCGCTGTGTAAACGACGACCACACACGCGACGATGGTGTCCTCCATATTGATGGTGACACTCTTGTCTGCACAGTCTGTGGCTATGCCTATATCGTCAAGGATGGGATCCCAAACATGCTGTGGGAAGAAGCGATACCACCGGGCAGCCCAGAGGCCAGCAAAACTTTGTGAACAGAATCAGCCAAGCCAAGGACCTGCTCCTGAAATACCGGCGACACCGCGCCATACTGCGCCCTTCGCTTGGACGATTCGTGTATCACTGGCTACGCGGATCTACCGAAGTTCCTTACGGGCCACTAAAACTCCACATTGAGCCGACCAGCTTCTGCAATCTGCGTTGCCCTATGTGCCCGCAAAGCGTTGGTGCGAACGAGAACAACGGTTTCATGGACATGGATCTCTTCAAGAAAATAATCGACGAGGCACGGCATTTCTCGAGTGAGGCAAACCTTTTCTTCCGCGGTGAATCCCTCATGCACAAGGATATCTACGAAATGGTCGAGGTGTGCGAGCGGGCCAATATCGCCGCCCATATCAACACGAACGCCACGCTCCTACGCGATGAGAAGATTGAGCAGCTCCTGGATGCTGCACCGAGCAAACTCACGATCAGCTTCGATTCGGGAGAACCAGAGCAATACGAGGCAATGCGCGAAGGCGCTAAATTCGACCACACACTTGAACGCGTCATGCACTTACTTGAAGGCATGCAGCGCCGGCCATCCAAGCGTCCATATCTGGTCATGCAGGTAATCCAGCTCTGGGATTCCAGCTACCCGAAAGGGGCAATGCCTGTAATACCAGAACATTTCCTCGATCGTTTCAAAGGCTTGCCTGTCGATGAATGGGATACATTTTGGGCCCATGGATGGGCAGGGCAGATGGAGACGTCAGATTTCTATACTGCCCGTCCCCACGGTCCCAACTACTACCCTTGCAACTGGTTATGGAAATCAATGGCAATTTATTGGAACGGCAAAGTCCCATCCTGCTGCGCTGATTTTGCCGAGGACCAGATTATGGGCGACCTCTCAACACAATCGATTCGTGAAATCTGGAATGGCAAGGAGTACCAAGCAATTCGGCAAGGACACGTAATGGGCGAACTCGACAATTACAAGCTCTGCCGAGGATGTGATGCAGTCTGGCAAGACGACGGCACAGCATGGAATGTATTTGCTGGTACCCGATCAGTGCTTTCTGGCAAGCCTTTGCCAGTATTGCAGAATCAGTCGAATGGAGTCAGCCACCCTAAGTAGCATGCACGTGCTGAATCCCGCCACGTGCCCAACTATCTGGTTTATCCCGAGTTCTTCCATTGTGATGTAACAGGTACGGTGCTAGCGTCCGGACAAATGCGTGTCACATTCGTATCGAACATTTTCCCGCCAACGGTTGGCGGACCGGCTACCCACATTTATCACCTTGCCAATACCCTGCATGAACGTGGTCACCAAGTTCGAGCCGTGGTGTGCCCCGATGACCCTGACAACGCCATCACTGTTCCGTTTCCTATCAAACGCGTCTCTTGGAATATTCCAGTAGCCCTGCGATACCTGCTCGTGTTCTGGCACACGTGGCGAGCAGCTCTTAAATCCGACGTCGTGTATATCAACGGCATCGAATTACCGTCATCACTTGCAGCACTTATGGCTCGTCGCCCACGTCTACTGAAAGTTGTCGGGGACTGGGCTTGGGAATCGTCGGTTAGACGTGGCCTGACAACAACAAGCATCGAAGAGTTCCAAAGGAGCAACCATACTCCAGTGATTCGAGTGTTCCGCGCTATCCAGCGAACTTTCAGCAGGTTAGCAAGCACAATCATTGTGCCTAGTTCCTATGTGAGGCAGCTTGTCATCGGCTGGGGTATCCCACCCCACAAGGTGCACATTGTGCAGAACGCGCTAACTGAAACCCCACGAATAGACATCACCCGCAACGAGGCGAAGCAACGGATCGGCCTGCGTGGTTCCCTTGTGTGCACCGTCGCCCGCCTTTACGCATGGAAACGTGTGGATCTCCTCCTAGAAATGGTTCCCGCCTTCACGGGCAATTCAACCTTGGTTATTGTTGGAGATGGACCCGAGCAAGCCGCTCTAGAGAATCGCGCTCGATCGTTGGGTGTTGCTGATCGCGTCCGGTTTGTCGGTCGAATACCTCACCATGAGGTTCCTCTGTACCTTCGAGCAGCCGATGTCTTCGTACTCAACACTTCGTATGAGGGTCTCTCACATACGCTCATTGAAACGCGCAGTGTAGGGACCCCGATCGTGACAACAGACATTGGCGGGAATCGCGAAATCCTCAAGAACGAGGAGACCGCACTTCTGGTCCCAGTTGGCGATCCCGAATCCTTTGTGGCAGCCGTGAACCGCCTATTGAACAGCCCTGAACTACGTCAACACTTAGCGCAGGCCGCAACTCGCGGACTCGAACACTTCACTTGGGATCGGCTCGTTGACGAAACCATGGAAATTATCGACAAACTCACCAAGCCTCAACCCGTCACGAAACCACCGGGAAAGGCATGAAACTTCTCATGCTGAGCGGTGACCGAGACGTGGCCATCGGACGAAAAGGTCCATTTCACGCAACGCTGCAAGGGTTAGCTGCCGAATTCGAACGGATCGACGTCCTCACACCGCGTACTACGGATCCGTCGAAAGCAACTCCACATCCAGGCGTATTCGTGGAATCGTCACCCGTGTCTCGCATACGCCAATCTGCCTGGCTGCGACGCCGTGGTGGTGAGCTCATCCATTCACAATCCCACGACCTGATTGTGAGCCATGACTACGGGATCTTTTCCAACGGACGCGCAGCATCCCATCTTTCACAAACATTCGACGTGCCGTATGTGAGCGAGATTCATCATGTGCCCGGACACCCACAGAGAGCCCAATGGTGGGAGCCTCTCGCGCAGCTCCTCTGTCGAATCTACGTCGCTCGCGTGGCTCGTCACGCCGTCGCCATTCGTGTGGTGAACCAGCATGAAATGCCCTTGCTTCTTTCCCGATGGGGAGTCGTAACAGAAAGAATTCTAGTTCTGCCGTCCGTCTATATCGATCGGTCTGTCTTCCAACCCGCCACGGCGGTGCGAAAATTTTCTTTAGGCTTTGTAGGACGTCTTGTTGCTAACAAGAATCTGCCCTACGTTGCAGATGTATTCGCATCTGTAGCCACTCACTCTCCAACAGCTCAATTCGTAGTAGTCGGGCACGGACCAGAACGTGGAGCATTTCGCCGTCGTCTCCTTCGTCTTGGAATTCTCGACCGGGTCACCTTTGTGGAATGGCTTAATAACACTCACGAGATGGCGACGTTATACAGGAGCATGGATGCACTCCTCACACCGTCGCTCAGTGAAGGTGGACCTCGTGTTTGTCTCGAAGCCATGGCCTGCGGTACGCCTGTGTTTGCCACACGCGTTGGAATCATGCCGGACACTATTGATCACGGAACAAACGGCTGGTTACTTCCTTGGAGTGCAGCCGCTGGTTCCAGCGTAGTCACAGACATACTCAAGACTCCAGAACGGCTCAAATCGGCAGGACAAGCCGCCTCGATTTCAACGGTCCCCTTCGAAAAGTCGAATGTTCTGAACACCTACGCAACCACATACCGTCAAATGGCCACGGCTTCGTCCCTGTGAAACACGAGAGTAGCCGTAAAGTACGGCTCCTTTTCATCACACAAGAGCTCAATTACTCAAGCGTAAATCTATCCGTAGCGCACACCTGGGTTCGTGAACTCGCACAGCGTTCGGAAGCACTACACGTCATCGCAAGTCGGGTCACTGACGTTGATCTTCCATCCAACGTATCCGTCCACAGCCTTGGTCAGGAGTCTGACCGGCCGCGCTGGCAACGAGCCCGGAAACTTGCCGCCTCCGTCGTATCGCTTGTTGCGACACGGAATGTCAATGCGGTAATGGCTCATATGGTGCCCGCCTATGCCCTCGCCGTTGCACCCTTAGCACGCACCGTCAGAATACCGGTCGTCCTCTGGTATACAAGTCACGGCCGGTCACTATCACTGACATGGGCTAATCGATTGGTAAACGCCTCCGTAACCGCATCCGTGGAGAGTTACCCAATTCCCAGCAATCAAGCGTATGTTCTGGGACATGGCATTGACACCAATCGGTTCAAGCCACGCCCTAAACAACCTAGCAATAACAGTGTGGTGTTCGGCATGGCCGGCCGACTAACACCGCTAAAGGGGTTCGAATTTGGTCTTCAAGCGCTAGCTGCTTTGCGTTGCGACGGCTTTCCGAGTGCACGCATGCAGATCGCCGGTGAACCTTTCTACCCCTCGGATCATCACTATCTCCAAGATCTCAAACGTCTTGCTGTGACTCTCGACATACAGGACGTCGTTGAATTCATAGGACCAGTTCGCGGCAACGCTATGGCTGATTTTTATGGATCACTCGATGTTTTTGTGAACTGGCGAGCACAACCAGCATTAGACAAAACTGGACTTGAAGCCATGGCCTGTGGAACACCGGTGGTATCAAACAACAACGCCTACCAAAGTGTGATGGGTGAACTTGCCAATGATTTCCTGATAGGCAACACCGGTGATGATCTCGCGATTGGTATTAAACGAGTCTTCGATCTAAGTCCGCATGCGCGTCAACACGCATCGGACCGGATGCGCCAGGCCGTTGTCAACAATCACAGCGCTTCTGGTCTTGCGGATCGATTGGTTACAGTCTGTGATTCACTCCGGCAGGGTCTACGCCCAGACTTCCCATCAGTAGCGCAAGGCACCACGCAAACGTGAACATCGGCCCAGCACGACAACTTGCTCGCATCGCAGCCCACTTTCCAGACCTTAAGGCACTGACGCCCTACCAACGCGTAGTGTGGACGATCCGGGCCACGTTGCTGCGCTGTGCTCCCAACGTGACCGTCGGGCCAAACGCCAAAATTGATTGTAGGTTTTATTACCCGGCTGGGCTCTTCCTAGAGATCGGCGCAGATGCCCACATCAAACGCGACGTCCGGGTCGGATGGGAATCAGCACACAAGCCTGGGTCCCAACTGAAGATAGGCTCCGGGACTGAAGTGTTGTCCGGCACCCAACTTGACTGTACCGGCGGAATCCACATTGGCAATAATTCGCACATTGGGCGCGGATCGACCATTTACTCCCACCGCCATAACGTGGATCAGCGGGATGTTCCAGTATTGAAGGCCCCAATCACCATAGCCCCCGTCGTAATCGGTAACGACGTCATGATCTACAGCGAGGTCGTTGTTCTCCCGGGTGTAACAATCGGTGATGGCGCAGTGATTGCTGTTCGAGCAGTCGTTACGGAAGATGTTGCTCCCTATACCAAAGTCGGCGGTATACCTGCCAAAACGATCGGCAAACGCACCTAAGACTCATGACACCGGTTTTGCCCGTCCAATCGGGTCTCACGCCACGTGCCACCCACGTGTTGGCAGCAGCATCCGACACGTTTGCGCAGATGTGTGATACGCACGGTTATACCCGTTGTCCCGAGCACGGCATCGACCACACAGGCAAGACGTCACGATCAATCGTGATCAATTGCGCTCTTCACGCTCACACAGGCAACGATCAATACCTAGAGCGCGCTGTAAACACAGCGCTCAACATAGTCGCTCGAGTAGCCCCTGACCCCGCCGCCAATGGTGCCTGGATATTTTTTCCGGGCCTCCACGACTATCGGAATAATTCAACAAACATCATCGATGCCGGGGAATGCGTCGATGCGCTTGCGACCCTACTACTCCACAGTTCAGATAGCCTCGCGCTGGGGAACCGTACGCTAATCGAGGAAGCTATCCAACGCTGCTGTGACACATACCTCGTCAACAACGTGACTGCCAAGCCCATAGTCAACCAACGGTTGTGGGGAGCAATGGGCCTCGCTACTGCATCAGCCGCACTGGGTGAACCGGCCTGGGCAAAGTCAGCACTCGTATCTGTCCAACGGTCGCTGGGCGAGATGCGTGCGGATGGCTCGTTTGCCTATGTCAACGACGCTTCAGTACTTGATGAGGGCGACGGGATTGGGGACCTCACGGTGTACTACCACAGCCGGTGCGTGGGGTTTGCCCGCCACGCGTTACGTCATCTCAATGCAGAACCAGATTTTGAGCAACAGCTAAGGGCTGGCGCCGACTTTCTTACCGTGATTCTTAGACCTGACGGTGTCAAACCTTTGGGCCTCGAGGGTAAGCGGTGGTTCTGGAACTCTGATGCTGAAGTGGGATCGTCCGCGTACGACGCTTATGTTCTCGCAAGCGATGGTCGTGAGTCCCTTCTTCCACTGGCTGGCTGGGCAGCAGCACAAAGTGCAGCGGCGATGGGTAAATCAGGACTTGTGGACGCGACGCCTGGATCATCCGCATTCGTATGTCGAATGTTTCACACGGCCGATCTCGCCTGGCTTGCCCGTGCTCATGCCTCAGCCCCACTTAACGACACACCCAACTCGCCCGCTCGCATCCACAAGACGTCCACCACCCACGCATGCCAGGCGGGGGTCGTCCGTCTCAACTCACAACACACGTGCGCGATCATTCGCACGCACAAACAGCCAGCCAATCGTCTGGTAGGAGGCCGAATCGGCGGCGGCGGCCTGATATATGTCGGCAAGGCAGCTGACGCGTGGTGCAATCGACTCAAATTCAGATCTGAACCATCCGAACCAGAAGCGACGTGGTGCGCGGCAGGCAACACTCTCTTAATGGCTATGGTTCTGGTCGTGAAAGATTCCGCGACGCAAGAGGGTCGCTTCCTGCTTCACATTGCGAGATCACATCTCCGCGCAGGTCGATGGATGCACGCCCTTGGTCTTATTTGGCGACAGTTTGGACCACCAATATGGCGAGCTCGTCAACGTTGGTCGTCAATGCATGCAACCGAGAGCGATATCCGTGTTGATGATGACTCCATAGAAATTTCGTCACATATCGCTAATGCAGATGCCCAAGTGAACATGGCTGCAGTAACGCACCGTGTGTACCGCATCAGCGAAACATCGATCGCGGTTCGGGATGAACTCCAAACTTCCAGATTCGTCCACGACGTGCAGTATCGTCTACCAACCGCAGCCGCTGATGTCACGATTGAATATCCTGGAGGATGGAAACGTCGACGGAACCTCCTTCAATTCGGTGTTGTCGAGCCTGGAGCGAAAGTCTGTGTCGTTTACCGAATATAGCTTGTGAGATACCCGTCGCGGCTAGTGGTGATAGCCAACGCACGCATTCCAAGTGAGCGTGCGCATCCGCTTCAGATCATGCACATGGCCGGAGCATTCGCAGGCAAAGTCAACCACGTCACCCTTGCCTATGCACGACGGGCCAATACCGCTGCCATGAATGCCATAACTAATCCTTTTGAGTACGCCGGTGTCACACAAACGTTCAATCTGATCGGGCTTCCGTGTATTGATGCGGTAAAACGTGTGACTATCGACTGGCCTGCTCTGAACCGAGCTCCCGTACGGATAGGGGCACACCTGCTACAGCTCTGGACCTTCACCATTGCTGCAGCGCTCATGATCAAGCGCTGGGACCCCGACATTGTCATTAGCAGGGATCTCCTCCCACTAACCATCTTGCGAATGCTGGTAGGCCGGACGACCCGATTCGGATTTGAAGCACACACCGTGCCTCAATCCAGGCTATCGATCGCGCTCCACCGATGGGCAGCTCGCCGTATGGATGGAATCGTGACAATCACCGAAGGGCTAAGACAATGGTACTTGGAGACGGGCTTCGATCCCGCTCGTGTTCTCACCGCCGCTGATGCCGTGGATCTTGCATCCTTCAACCAAAATAGCCGATCGGACGCACGACGCGATTTGAATATCCGGTTCGAGGCACCCGTTGCGTGTTATATCGGCCATCTCTATCCATGGAAGGGCGTCGATATACTTGTCGCCGCTGCACGTGCGACCGATCCAAAGGTGCAGTGGTACATCGTGGGAGGATTGGAACCAGATCTCGATCGGATCAGGAAATCCGCTGCTGGTCACCCGAACATTCATATCACCGGACACCTCTCACCGACGCTTGCCCGTCAATACCTCATCGCATCGGATGTTGCTGTCCTCCCGTTCACCGCACATGAAACTATCGCCCGTGATCACACGTCACCGCTCAAGTTGTTTGAATACATGGCAGCAGAACGCCCAATCGTGGCTAGCAACCTACCGTCGCTGCGCGAGGTCCTGCGCGATGGCGAGAACGCTATCCTCGTCACACCCGACGATCCGGAAATGCTGGGCGCGGCTGTGACTCGTGTATTGAATGATCAGAATTTGGCTCATCGGTTGGCCCGCACCGCTCGCGCGGAGGTCGAAAAACGCACGTGGTCGAACCGTGCCGGATTGATTTTGGAGTTCCTCCAATCTTCGCGGCCAGAATGACGCGCCTCGGTCACGTTTGGGACCGAGTCTTGTCCAAGTTCCTCAACGCACCCGTTTCGCTACGTCGAGTGGCATTAAGCATAGGAATGCTTGGGCCACTCTTGCTTCTCTACCGAGACCTCATCTTCTTATCGAGACCATGGCTCGATCTAGACCTGCTTTTGAGTTACCAGCCCCGCTATGCGCTACTTGCGGAGGGTCTCCATGCGGGGCACATTCCGCTCTGGACCGACGGTATGCTGGCCGGTTTTCCAATCGCATTCTCTGAATTTGGCTGGTTCTACCCGTTAACGTGGGCCCTCTTGCGAGCATTTGATCCGCTGCGGGCATACACCATTGAGCTTGCGATCGGCTTGGCGCTTGCAGCTGGTGCTGCCTACTGGCTCGGTCGAGTATGGGGCCTGACACGACTCGGCGCTTACTTAGCGTCATTCCTATTCACGTACGGCGCATTCGTATTCGCGACGTCAAGATTTCTGAATTACGCCGATATCTACTTTGCCCTGCCAGCCGGTATAGGAACCATAGAGTTGATCACGCGCGGACACAGGAAGTATGTCGGAATCCTCGGTCTTAGCGCAGCTGTCATGGCACTCGCAGGGCATCCACAAATCGCGTTGCTCTTCGGATTTACCTGGGGCCTGTTCGCGGTGTTTCGTCTGTGGTGCGCATGTCGTGATCGCGGACCACAACACACAATCGCTTCACTCGCATGGATAACCACAGCCGTATCAATTGGATTAGCGATAGGTGCCGTTCGTCTGATTCCCACAATGCTAAACACCGGACTTTCTATGCGTGCGGATGGCCTTGGCTTCGCAATCGCTGCTCAAGGATCAATCCCCCCTTGGAGCCTCGCCCTCGGATATCTTTTCCCCTCATTCGAGATTCCACGTCTTCTCGGCGACACGCTAAATGCTGAGGAATTGCTATATCTAGGGATGGCGACACCGGCACTCGCGCTGATGGCACTGTGCTCTCGGAGCCGTGACAAGGTTGTTTGGTTTCTTTGTGGACTAGTGGTCGTGAGTTGGATCTTTGCTATGGGATCTTTCAGCCTTGGGTTTCCGCTACTACACAAGTTGCCACTTTTCGGTTTTTTTCGTCAGCCGGCAAGGTTCGGCATCGTTGCCAGTTTTGGCCTCGCATACCTAGCAGCCATCGGCATTGATCAAATATGCTCCGTCAGTCTTCGAACAAGCACTCCTGTTCGATGGATCACACAAGCTTGGGTGCGACTCGCGGGTCTAATTGGAGCTGGGACCGTAACCGCGACGGTTGTCCTGAGCGGCTTTGCATTCCTCATCATCCCTTACGCACACGACTACATCGATCGAGAAATTGTTGGGTCCGAAGGAAGATTCCTTACAGCGGAGCGCTATTACCGGACATTCGACCAACTCTATGAACGCATGACTATGGCATTCAGCCTTGAGTTCTGGACACCGCGCTGGACCTTATGTGCAGCTGCCCTTACAGCCTTGATTTTCTGGGCCTGGATCCGTCGAAGACTTCCCGCTCGGAATACGCAAGTGGCGCTACTGGTTGTCCTCGTACTTGATGTAATGGTTGCGCCCGGTCACACCATTCCAACAGTTCCGTCCGATTGGCACGCACGTAATCAGCACGCAGTTACCGTTTTCCCGACTGAATCATCCGGAGAATGGCGAATATTTTCGTATCGTGGTCTAGCACAAAAATTCGAGCTCTCAACAGCTGTAGGAACCACGCTAAATCGATCACATCGCGATTTGCTTGAGTATCTTTTTCTGAACGAAACGGTATCCCCAAACCTACCGCTGACGATACAGCACGCTTCCATCGACGGGTACGAAAATTTGATGTCTCGTGCTGCCGCTGAGTATCTCGCGTATATCGGCAGCGAGCGTTCCACGATCGATGGATTTGCTTCAGACGCCAGTCTTGACGCTGTCGAAAGGTCTAACCTGCTGCATAACAGACTATCGCTGCTTGCCGCCGCAAACGTCCGGTACATCACTTCGGGCGTCGAGCTTGAAGATTCCCTGCTGCTGAACTTGCGGTCAGGTCCGATTGACCTGCCATCATGGTCTCCTGTCGAACAGAATCTATTTGTGTATGAACTACACAACTGGGCACCCCGAGCCTGGATCACGCGCAATTGGCAGACCATCGACCACACCATGACGCCCAACGCTGTTCTGGATGCTATGGCCTCCCAGGCTGATCCAGACATGGTCCTTGTGAATCGAGATCCTGGAATAGTCGCAACCACACCGACCGAACCCGACATCGTTCACAAAGCTGACCGGGGTCCCCGGCACGTCACATTACGAATTGTTTCGAGTACACCGGGACTCCTCGTGTTTAACGAAGCTATGTACCCGGGCTGGACAGTGACTGTCGACCAAAAGCCAACAGACCTTCTCACCGTAAACACCATCATGCGAGGAATCCCGATTGATCGGGCAGGCCCACACACCGTAGTCATGTCGTATAACCCACCCGGATTTGGTCTCGGCCTAACACTCACCGTAGGTGGCCTTATTGCGCTGCTGTTACTGTCCACAGCCAGCTGGCGGAGCGATCGCACGTGAAACTCGCGCTCGTCAGCGACGCACTCGATCCCACAACAGGTTGGGGACGCTACGCGGGGGAACTCGCCAGCGAGTTGATCAAACTCGGCGTGGATGTGCGCCTGATAAGCCCACGAGACCGAGCGACCATATCAGGACTCCGCGATCACCCTGACCACCCTGTAATTCCATCCTTCCAGCATGGAAGTCGACACCCCCTTCGCGTGTTCTTCAGGACGGCTCCACCACTTATTCGCGCATTGCACGGGGCTGACGTGATTCACTGCATGATTGAACCGTTTGCACCAGCCGTTGCCGTCGCCGCTGGCCTGCGTCCGTACTTCGTTTCGCTCGTTGGAACCTACGGTCTGCCATCGGGACGGCCTCACATTGAGCGCATTCCGCTTCGCTGGGCTCTCCAGCGCGCACGTGGCCTTCCAGCAATTAGTGGCTATACCCGCCGACGAATCGAGGCCGATACGGGTTTCACACACGCCAGCGTCGTACCGCTCGCTGTGCGAACCGCGGATTTCACACACGATAACCCGCCCGATCGCGAAAACGGTCTCATCCTCTCAGTCGGCGAATGTAAGCCACGTAAGGGCTATGACCTGGTAGTCGAAGCCTTCGCTCATCTCAAATCCGTTGGAATCGCCAAGCGTTATGTCATCGTCGGGCCTTGCGATCCATCATCACCATACGTGCGACAACTCAGATCCAGAATATCCGCCCTCGGCCTGACCAATTCAGTCACGTTTGCTGGGGTCGTAAGCCAGCAACAACTCGTGGATTGGTATCACCGCGCCCGTGTGGTTGTAATGCCATACCGGACTTGGAAGAGTGACTTTGAAGGGTTCGGTCTTGTCCTACTCGAGGCCAATGCCTGCGGCACACCCGTGATCAGCACACACGAGAGCGGAGCCGAGGAACCTGTCGCTCACAACGAGAATGGCGTCCTAATCCCACCCGAGAATGTAGCTGTGTTATCACAAGCTGTTCGCACGCTGTTGAGCGACACGCCACAGTGGAAAGCGCTTGCAGATGGTGCCTACCGCAGGGCGCAGAAAATGACCTGGCGCCGATCGGCCAACCTGCTCCTTGATGTATACGCCGACGCGCTCGGAAAACACCTGGTAGAAACCTGATGAGCAGTGGATCCGATACGGACATACGTGCTGGCGATCTAGGAGACCGCGCGATCCGTAGCGTCGTAACACTCGGTCTTCGTGAGGGCAGTATGAAAATCGTCGCCTTTACCGGCAACGTTGTGCTCTTCCGGTTACTCACACCAGCCGATTTCGGCATCATAGTTCCCATCGCGTTTCTAGCTGGCTTGATCAAACAATTTGCTGACATTGGCCTGCAACCAAGTTTGATCCAGCGGGGGCCTGAACCCCAAGCACAGGAACTTCGGGCCGTCTTTACGGGACAACTACTGCTCGTCTCGGTCGGTGCAATCGCAGTGTTTGCAGCAGGACCCCTAATTGTCAGTGGTCTATTGAACATGGAAATCGATCCCTGGATGACCCGCGTGTTCGCCTTGTCCATCCTTCTTTCTGTGTTCCGCGTCGTCCCAGCAGCCTTGCTCGAGCGGCATCTCAAATTCGGACGCCTCGCTGCGGCAGACATTGTGGGCAGTCTGTTCTATTTCAGTGCCGGGATTGGCTTCGCGATCGGTGCCGCTGGCGTATGGAGCCTTGTAATTGCACATGTCGGAGCGAGCATCGTGTCGACGTTAGTCGTCGTTGTCGCTCGGCCTTGGTGGCCGATACCAACAACGAGCCTCGGTGTACTTCGATCCCACGTCGATTTCGGAGCACGGTTTCAGGGCACTCGTATCGCTTTGACCCTCAAGGACTCTCTGATTCCCCTATTTGCGCCACGTGCCTTTGGTGCGTCGGCTACGGGACTCTTGAACTGGGCAAATCGCGTGTCAGCGCAGCCTCTAGTCATGACACAGCTTGTAGCACGGGTTAGTCTGCCAGCATTCGCCCGAATCCAAGCCAACCCAGATCAGGTTCGGCGTGGGGCCGAATTAACACTCAAGTGGAACGCGATCGTTACCCTCCCAGTGTTCGCCGCTCTCGTTGCATTCGGACCCGAGATCGCAAGCTTGATTTATGGCGACCATTGGCTGCCAGCGGTTCCCGCCCTATATATCCTTGCAATCAACTCCGTTCTCGTGCCGATAAACGGCTTGATCACACCAATTCTGAATGCGATCGGAAAAACACGCATCGTGCTCGGTGTAGCGGTCGGGTGGGCCGCTATCGCATGGGTTCTCGCCGCCGGACTTACCGCGGCTGGGGTCGGGTTTATTTCAGTCCCAATAGCTCTAGCAATATCTCAAGGCCTTGCAACGCTTGTCCTGATGCCCATTGGGCGCCGAGAGTTCGACCTACGCCTTTTCCATCACCTGGTCCGTCCACTTGCTGCTGCCGTTGGCGCTGGGCTCATTGGTCGATTCCTCTTACTCCCGATGCTGACAGACGCCGTGCTGCTGGTCCAAGGAGGCCTTGTGGTCATCCTTCTTTACATCGCCTTGTTGTACGCCATCGACCGTCGAGCCCTACGCACAGAACTTGGTACGTTAAGACGTCGACATCTCACCACGGTCTGAGGTTGCATGCGTATTGGAATAAACATCCGCAGTGCAAACCTCGGCATCCCCGACGGTCATGGTGAGAGCATGCGCGGGCTAATCAGTGCCTTGGCAGAAACATCAATCAACCACAAACTTGACCTTCTGTCAGACGCCAAGCTTCGATTCGACCTTTCGCCAAGCGCCACGAGCCAACTCCGAGTACTCCGACCGTTTCCAGTAGGGAACCGCCTGCTTCAAAGAATCCTTGTGGCTGATCCCTGGTACCGTGCACGAGTAGCTGTCGAAGCGCTATGGCGTCGATGGGATGTGTATGTGCAAAGCGCTCATGAACCACCGCCCGTTTTCGGCGTTCGTGCTCGGGTCGCTATCGTTCACGATCTTGCATTCATCCACCCACAAGCTGCGGGGAACTTTGATCCAGCGACCATCAACGCACTCGACCGCTGGACCGCGCAAAATATACATGCGGCAACCGCCCTCATTGCTGTGTCTAATACCGTTGCACGGGACATCATCCACACCTATGGAATACCGCCCACGACTGTGACGACTGCCCATCACGGCGTGGATCACACTCGCTTTCACCCGAATCACGATAAAGCTGCCGTCGCCGCGTGCCTGGAACGCCACAAGATCAATGGCGACTATGTACTCTTCGTTGGCACGGTGCAACCACGAAAAAATCTTCCCTGTCTCGTCGAAGCAACGAAGAAAGCACGAGTACGTGGCCTCGGTGCCACACTTGTAGTCGCAGGGGCAGACGGATGGCGCTCAACACAGTCGTTTGAGTCCATCGAGCGTTCCGGGTCTGACGTCGCACGATACATCGGTCAAGTGGGGGTCAAGGACCTCCCGTTGCTCATCGCCGGAGCACGCGCATTCGTTAGTGTTGCCCGAGACGAAGGCTTCGGGATGCCTGCCCTCGAGGCCATGGCGTCCGGTGTACCAGTCATCGTCGCGAATGAGGCAGGACTCGCGGAGGTTGTTGATGACGCTGGCCTGATGGTCAATCCGAGCGATACTGACGCAATCGCCGATGCCCTAATACGCACAACCAAAGATGAAGCTCTGCGCGCAGATATGATCACCCGTGGGCTCGAACGAGCCCGGAACTTCACCTGGAAATCCGCGGCCGGGAACGTGTGGGCCGCAATTGAGCAAGCATGCGCATCTTTCTGATCGGACCCTCCTGGGACACTGGTCGCTGGACCGAGTACTGCGCTGATGGTCTTAAATCCAATGGGCATGCGGTGGCTATGTATCGATATAGTCACGGTCTTGCACGTCCACCAGGACTACGAGCCCGACTGAGGCGACGTTTGCTCGGTGCAGACCAATTTCACCTTGAGCGTGTGTTTGACCAATTAGCGCGCGACAATTTGGGTGTCTTAAAGGCAGCGGTTGATCATCGCCCCGAACTCACAATTGTGCTGAAGGGGGAAATTCTGCTCCCAGAGACGATCGAACGACTTGGCCGAGCAACAGATGGCCCAATCGTCCAGTGGAGCGGCGACGATCCAACCTGGTTTCCACATATCGTCGCAGCGGCACACCTCTATGATCGATTCTTTCTCGCCGATCCAAGCTACGGAAACGATCTCAAACGGCACGGCGTCACAGCTGCATTTCTTCCACACGCCGCACACCTCGCAACTTGGCGTGAGTCTGGCGTCGCAAACGAGCCCGCCGACGTGGTTTTCGTCGGCGACGCACGGCACAACATGGGACACCTGCCAATCGATCGGTCGCGGGTTGACATTGTGGAGGCTGTCGCTAGGACCGATGTGAATCTCGCTATCTGGGGACGAGGCTGGGAGAAGCTCGAGTCCACGTACCAGGCACGGACAGCCCACCGCGGGATCACCCTGCTACCCGCAGCCACGGTCGCAACCGTATATCGCAGCGCAAAAATCGTTCTGAACGTTCACCACGCCCAAATGCATGAGGGTCCAAACATGCGCACGTTCGAAATCCCGGCTGCGGGCGCATTCCAGCTAACAGACTATAAGACACGCATGGATGAGCTCTTTAATCTGCCAACGGAGCTTGCCGTATATAACGACAGCAACGATCTACTTGATTCAATTCAGCGATTCCTCCATGACGCAGAAGCCCGGCGTGAGATCACAGAAGCAAGCCGAAAGCGGGTTGAACAAGACCACACATATACCATCCGAATGCAACAGCTTGTCGAGGCTGCCTTTGGAGGCTAGCGGGGCTTTTCCAACAGCCCTTGTTGCACGTAGCGACCTGGAGATCCTCAAACTCGCGCTGCGCTCGCACCTGCATCAACCAGCGATCGCGCTCTGGCGGGCCACCGAGTTTGTGATGCTGCGCAACGTGTGCTTTCCCAGTCCGGTTCTGGACCTCGGGTGCGGGAATGGAGAAGTAGCACGATCGGTCCTTCAATCACATTGGCCTCTTGATGGGCTCGAGTTCGTGCAAGACGAAGCACGGCGTGCACGCACATCCACCGTATACCGATTCGTAATCCACGCAAGCGCCATTGAGTCCCCGATCCTCTCTGGATCATATGGCTCCGTTTACAGCCACAGCGTCTTGGAACACATCCCTGATGACCTAGCCGCCATCGCCGAAGCGGCCCGTGTACTTCGGCCCGGCGGCCGTTTGATCTTCACGGTTCCAGCCCCCGCATTCGCATCACGCATCCGAATCGATCGCGGTGAACAAGCACTCGCCGACATCAATCGTCGGTTGGGTCACTATCACTACAGAACACTCGATGAATGGACGACGCAGTTGGGCCAACACGGATTGGAAGTGGTCACAACCGATGGCCACCTACCAGTTGCCACCCAAAAGGCTTGGCTTCGCCTTGATGCACTCATGGTGCAGCGCGTTAGAGGACGCCGGGTACTCGATTGGCTTCGCGCCTTTCATCGCCGCCAGCTCCTGCCAGTACCATTGTGGGTCACGCTATGGTCAGGGTTGCTCTGGCGGTCCTTCCGCCATCCCGTAGACGAGCCAGGTGGTTACCTGATCGTGGCGGAGCTTCGATCATGAGACAGCTACGCGTGATCCATCTTTCCCCAACCTGGTTTGGTGACCGCTCGGTTCGTGGCGGTGGTGAGCGTTATCCACTCGAACTTGCACGAGTAATGGCCCGGCGAACACCAACTCGTCTTATTTCGTTTGGAAAAAAGTCTGCTGTCGAGGTGGTCGATGGATTCGAAATTGAAATTCATCGAGCGTGGAAAAACCTCCGCGGCAAACAAAATGATGCTGTTGGGCCCGGATTCATAAGCCCAATCATGTGGGCTGACATCGTCCATTGCCATCAAGTTCGTGCCGGGATCACCGCATTGGCAACAGTGCTCGCACGAACATTTCGCAAACGTGTGTTTGTTACGGATCACGGTGGTGGTGGTGTCAATTGGGTGCGTCGACTCCGGATAGGCCAGTGGATCGACGGTCAACTCGCGCAGAGCGCCTTTGCGGCCGGCACCCTTCCATATGTTGGCCGCCGAACGAAGATCATCTTTGCGGGTGTAGATGAAGATAAGTACACCCCACGACCCACCAAGGTTCCTGGACGGGTTGTCTTCGTAGGACGTCTGCTTCCGCACAAAGGCATCGAATTCGCGATCCGCGGACTTCCTCCAAGTGCCTCGCTTGAGATTTATGGACGACCCTACGACACCGACTACCTGCAATTCCTAAGGACGGAGGCATCATCTCGTGCCGTGACCTTCCACACGCAAGCATCCGACGAAGATGTCATAGCTGCCTTGACCTCGGCCTGCGCATTCGTCATGCCCTCCGTCTATGACGACTATCGAGGACGCCATCAATCACTGCCAGAACTCGTTGGGCTCGCTCCGATTGAAGCAATGTCATGCGGAACAGCAGTTGTGGTCTCCGATGTCGCCGGAATGCCAGAGATCATGCCTCCTGATTCAGGGATGACCGTACCGCCTGGCGATCCCGATGCCATCCAGCGCGCAGTCGAACCGCTCACAACATCAATCACGCACGCAACGAGTCAGGGAATAGCTGCCCGCACACACGTCCTAAACAACTTTACGTGGTCAGCTGTTGCTGATCGCTGCCTTGCGGCGTATAGAGCCTAGAATTCACACTACCGTTAGGGTTACCTCGTATGCGAATAGCCTTTCTGGCCGACACCTATCCTCCCGATAACCGGGGAGGCGCCGGCGTTGTTGTTGAACGTCTGGCAACCGCGCTTACCGCGATTGGCCACACTGTGCAGGTCGTTGCAACCACCACAAAGAGTCCCGGAGTCTCCGAGCAACAAGGGGTCACTGTCCATCGGCTTCGCTCACGTTATCCGGAGCGGTTCCGCAACACCGTCGCGATGGCCAACCCTATGGTCTCAAAAGGCCTTCACACCGCGTTGAAGGCCTTTCGGCCGGACGTTGTACACGCTCACAATGTGCATCAACATTTGTCCTTTGCTGCTCTCGGAATCGCCGCTCGTATTGGCGCACCCGTGCTATACACAGCTCACGACTACTTACTGTTCTGTTGCATCAAATTCATATGCACCGGTGGATCGGTCGACTTTCGTCAACGCTGGTTTAACTGTGCGAAATGCCAGCGTTTCCGCTGGAATCCAGCTCGTAATTCCGTGATCCGCCACCACATTACAGAACACGTGGATCACCTCTTTGCGATCAGCCACGTCTTACAGACCGCGCTTCGAGCGAACGGGTACGGTGGTGCCGAGGTCATGTACAACGGAGTTGACCTTACCTGGTGGGGCAAAGGGGATGAGTCGAGGTTTCGGAATGTTCACAGTCTCGGTGATGTGCCATTCGCTCTGCTCGCAGCACGCGTTTCACGGGAAAAGGGAGCTGAGGCAGCGTTAGCCGCAGTGGCCCGATCACAGAACTCAGATCTTCACCTGGTAATTGCCGGTGAGAATCAGCGATATATACCCAAACTTCAGCAGATGGCCAACCATTTAGGCATCAGTGATCGCCTCCATCTTCCAGGTTGGCTTGACCCCACCACTCTACGTGACGCCTACGCCGCAGCCACTCTTACACTTGCCCCGTCAACCTATCCGGACCCTTTCAATCTCACGCTTATCGAGTCAATGGCAGCACGCTGTCCCGTCATCGCATCAAGCCTCGGTGCCGGACCCGAACTTGTTGACGATGGCGAAAATGGCTATGTCGTCGACCCAACCGATGTCGCTGCGCTCGCCGACAGGATTGACCTGATAGTCAATGATTCAGCGCATGCGAAGCATCTGAGCGAAGCTGGGCACCAGCACGCGCAGCGCTCATTTTCGTTGGATCGCCAAGTAGCACATACTTTCGCCCGCTACAAAGCTATCCAATTGGGTACCCGGTGACCTTTCGTCCGCGCATCCTTCAAATCATCACGTCATTGGCAGTCGGTGGAGCTCAGCATCACCTCTTGAGTCTCATCCCCGGCATCACCAAATACGCCGATGTTGATCTACTATATTTTCGTGATCATGACCTGCGGCCTGAGTTCGAATCAATAGTCAAGAACATTACACATCTCCCTATGGCGGGTCCGGCTGGTGTCATACATCTTCCGGAGCTCGTTGCCTGCATCCGAACCCGAAGGTACTCGCTCGTCCACACACACCTGCTGCGAGCGGACATGTACGGAGCACTGGCGGCTCGAGTAGCTGGTGTCAACGCCATTGTTTCAACTAAACACAATATTGAAGCGCGGCTAGCTTCAGCACCAGCCCGACTCCTGCACCGTGTCACGACAAAGCCAACCACTCGAACGATCACGATATCCTCAGCGGTATCACGCTGGACCGTCGAACAACTTAGAGTGGATGCTCAGACTGTTCGCGTCATCCGCTACGGACTTGAACCGACGCCCTTTGACACGAGCGACCGAACCACGGCGCGTACGGAACTCGGAATCGATACAGACACCCCGATGCTGCTGTGTCCCGCCCGACTGGATCCGCAAAAACGACACGATCTCTTATTACGTTCCTTTGCACGAATGCGAGCAAAGGTGCCCGGAGCCCTTCTTCTCTGCGCAGGCGAGACCCAGTTGGGTGGAACCACCTATCGTGCCGGTCTACAGCACCTTTCTGTCGAGCTTGGAATCGACAATGCGGTCCGGTGGCTCGGAGTGCGGTCAGACATTCCAAGTCTTATGGCGGCGGCAGATATCATTGTGCTGGCGTCAGATTGGGAAGGCCTTGGCTTGGTTCTTATGGAGGCAGCCATGGCTCGACGCGCGGTGGTCGCCACGTCGGTTGGCGGCGTGCCTGAGATCGTGAAACACGATAAAACCGGAATTCTTGTACAACCGAATAATGTAGAAGCTCTAGCCTCAGCGCTAATCTCACTGTTCTCCAACCACAGTCGCCGATCGCGTATGGCGTCGACAGCCGGCAAGTATGCAAGGAGAGTTTTTGATCTCAATGTCATGCAAGACACCACAACTGCACTGTATGGCGAGCTGTTGGACCGACGCCCGGCATAACGTTCGGCAGCTACCACCGATATACTTTCCGGAGCGCGCAGGTTGCGCGCGTTTTTCGCGTGGATAATCGATGTTGGAGCACAGTCATAGTCCTGTTTCGTTGGTCACCGGTGCGGCTGGATTTATCGCCTCACACCTCTGCGAAGCCTTGCTCGCACGTGGGCATCGCGTAATCGGTATTGATGGTTTCACTGATAGTTACGACGTGGCACAAAAGCGGGCCAATGCGACCGTTTTACATGAACACCAGAATTTCCAGATGGTCGAAGGGCATCTTCTTGATCTGGATCTCGATCCGATCCTTGATGGCGTTGATCATGTGTTTCACCTCGCAGCCCGAGCTGGCGTACGCGAAGGCTGGACTCCAACCAATTTCGATCGATACATGCGCGACAACAGTCGCTCGACCCAGTCATTAGCCGACGCAGCGTTGCGAGCCAAAGTAAAGCTCTTCAGTTTCGCCTCCACCTCATCGATTTACGGCTTCGATCCCAAACTGCCGACCACAGAAGATCACCCGCTCGAACCACGATCGTTTTACGCCATGAGCAAGTCACTCGACGAACAGGTGTTGGGCGCTTATTTCCGTCTATTTGACCTTCCCACTGTAATCCTTCGGTACTACACACTCTTTGGACCACGACAGCGACCGGACATGTTGGTACACATTGGCTTGAAGGCAATCGCTACCAGCAAACCCCTCACAATCTATGGTGACGGCGAGCAAACACGCGAACTGACCTACGTGCGCGATGCTGTAGATGCTCAAGTTCACGTGCTCGATGTGCTACCGATCGGACAAACCTTCAACATTGGGAGCGGACCTACCGCCTCCGTCAATGAACTGATTGAGGCGATGGAACGTGTCGTCGGAAGACCCGCACACCGCGTACATAGCGATCGGCATCCAGCTGATCAATTGCACAGCCAGGCGGATACTACAAAAGCCCGTGACGTACTTGGCTTTAATCCAGTCACAACGATTCAAGAAGGTATCCAAGCTGAGTATGAATGGATGCGTCAGACCGTGCTGCGCTAATGGATCTGACGCCAGATCATCCGATCCGGATCCTCCACGTGATGGAAGCGACCATTGGGGGCACGAAGCGACATTTGCTCGATCTTGTCGCATCTCTCGATCGAAAATTGGTGGAGGTTGAAATTGCGAGCCCGCGGGTGCGTTCAGACCCACACGGTGACACGTCGTTTTTTGACGACATGGCCCGTTTGGGTGTCGTTATCCACGAGATACCGATGGTGCGTGCGATCCGACCAACTACAGACGCACGAACGATCTGGGCATTGGCACGCCTAATCCGAAGACGCCAACACGACATTGTCCACACTCATAGCACTAAAGCGGGCGTCCTCGGGCGCATCGCCGCTGTACTTACCCCGAATACACGAGCCGTGCATACTCCCCACGGCTTTTACTTCCTCAATTTCGATTCGCCTTTCATCCGCACTGCGCTCCGCTTGCAAGAGCAAGTCCTAGGTTGGATCAGCTCGCGCGTGATCGTTTTGTCCGGTGGCGAACGAGACATCGCAACGAATCTCATCCCGGACAAGAAAATCCGTCTTATTCCCAACACGTTTGATTCCTTTGAACCTATAGAGCGTACGGAGGCACGCCGGCGACTCGGTCTTCCTTCAAAAGCTCCGGTGGTATGCACAACAGCCCGCTTCACCGCCCAGAAGGCACCCTTTGATGTGGCAGACGCGTTCGCGGCTATTCATCACGCGCATCCAGAAACACTCTTCGTCTGGATGAACGACGGAGAGCTTCGAGACTCTGTTGAGGCTCGTTTGCAGGCTCTCGGTATTAAACACGCTACGCTCCTACCCGGATATCTCAGCGATGCCCGGGCACTATTGACTGCAGCAGACGTGTATTTGCATCTAGCCCGCTGGGAGGGCGCACCCTACTCCGTAATGGAGGCAATGACCGCTGGCGTTCCGGTGGTAGCCGCGCGTGCCGTGGGCACGACTGACCTCATCGATAACGGTCACACGGGTGTACTCGTCAATCAAGGAGACATCAGAGCCGCCGCAGCCGCCGCGGTGCATCTATTGACACATCCAGACAAGGCTCGCACTCTCACGACAAATGCCCAGAGAGCGGTCACCATTCACCACAACAGTGCCTCCATGGCCCGCGCAACCGAACACGTCTACCGCGAGTTGATTGCAGAGCAATGACGTGACAAACCGCGCACGTTTTTTTGGTCGATTTTTAGAACTTACTGACATCGTACTCACGCTTGTCGCTTTGCTGATTGCAGACGTCCTGCGCCATGTGTTGCCGTTCGGAGCCGGTGAGCCCGGTGCTCTACCTTGGCTAACAATGCGTGAATACCTGATTGTGGCAGTCATCTGGGCGTTCTTTCTGCGCTTCGCACATCTCTACGACCACCGGCGGTTACTTCGCATTGTTGATGAAACACGAGCAATCATTCCGGCCATCCTCGTCGCTACTGGTGCCCTGTTTGCAGCATTCTTCATCATCAAGGTCGAATTTCTCTCGCGCTTACTCTTCGTTTATTTCATCGCCATCAATCTCTTGCTTCTTATCAACTTCAGATGGGTCCTAACGCTCGCTTTTCGAAGCAGCCGACTCGTGGCTCGCGGATCAAGCCGAGTTCTGATCGTCGGAGCCGGTCCGGTTGGCGAACGCGTCGCGGACATGATTCGAGATCGCCCATGGTCCGGCTTTGAGGTCGTCGGATTTGCCGATGATGACCCCACAAAACACGGTACCCACGTTGAAGGATTTGAAGTTGTCGGCAGCTCCAATGATCTATCACGCCTTATCGAGCACTACACCGTGGACGAGGTCCTTATCGCTCTTCCGATGCATGCCCACGTACGCATGCACGAGATCGTACTTGGTCTTGCCTCCACACCAGTGCACGTCCGACTCGTACCGGACGTTTTTCACCTCATGCAGGGCCCTGCGACGGCGGAGGATGTGTGGGGCGTACCCCTTATCAGTGTCCGTGCACCCGTGATCACTGGGTTTGATCGCTTGGTAAAACGAGGCTTCGATCTTTTGCTCGGAAGTGTGTCCTTGGTCGTCATGGCTCCAGTTCTCGCACTTGTTGCCTTTGCGGTGTATTTAGAGAGTGGGCGCCCAGTGATCTTCTCGCAGCAACGAATCGGCGAGAACGGTCGGAGCTTCACCATGTACAAACTTCGAACAATGGTTCCTGACGCCGAAAGTCAGCAGGAAGAAGCTCTGCAGCAAGGAGTAGCCTCTACAGCTCTGTACAAGCCACTCAAGGACTCCCGCGTTACACGAGTTGGCCGATTTCTGCGTCGGACTAGCCTGGACGAACTTCCACAGCTCTGGAACGTGTTACGCGGCGAGATGAGCCTCGTTGGCCCCCGACCTGAACTGCCCTGGGTCGTCAATCAGTATGAACCGTGGCAGCGGCAGCGGCTCGCCGTGCTCCCGGGGATGACGGGCTGGTGGCAGGTTAATGGCCGAGGTGAACTCCCGATGCACGAAAATGTTGAGTACGATCTGTACTACATCCAGCACTATTCTCCAATGCTCGATCTCGGCATTCTCCTACGCACCCTCTGGGTCGTCGCTCGTGGCCGAGGTGCCTACTAGATTATCGTCGGTTCAACGTATCAATCCGCTCTTGATATCCACGTTCAGACCATCGACTAGCCGTGCTTCGTCAGACGACCCTCAAAGGTATAGAACGGATCATCCTTGGCAAGCGGTAACGACACCGCCTCACCAGACTCTTGTGATTTGTAGGACGCTCGAACGAGTTCCACATGATCGCGCGGAACACTAATCGGTACCGGCATTGGCTTACCTCCGAGAATCGATTCGAGCCAGATACGACTCTGATGAATCTCACTCGCAATCTCGGGTGCATCGGCGACGTCCTCTACCAGCGCTTCCAGTTGATCGACCAACGCTGGATCATGATCTGAACCAAACCGAAGCGTTGTTTCCCAACCACGATCACGCGTCCCACGCACACCCGATGGCGCCTCACGCTGGGTTCTCCCAGTACCAGGTTTCGTGTATTCCTGATGAAGAACGAGGGACGCTTCACTCCCGATGATCTCAACCCGATATGTAGGAAGTAACGGGTTTTCGTGGTGTAACAGTGAAGCCTGGACGAAACCACGTGCACCATTCGCGAACTCAACGAGCGATAGCGTCAAGTCATCAGTTTCAATTTGGCGAAGCATTGGTCCGGAATACGCCGTGACCTTCGTGATCGGAGATCCTACGACAAAAAGGAATGGATCAATGATGTAGCGACCGTGGTGAAAGATTGCTGTTCCACCTTCACCATCCCACGTACCCATCCAACGTCCGTCCCGGAAGTACGTCTGCGGGCGGAATAAATTTAGGTCCACGCGGGCCAATGCCATGCGACCCATCAAACCGCTCGCGATCGCCCGTTGCGCATGCAGCATCCCACGGCTGTAGCGTGAGCCCACCTGAGCGTGAAAATGGATGCCCGAAGCTTCCACAGCCTCAACCATCGCATCAGCCTCCTCCACACTTCGTGCCATCGGGCCCTGAATGAAGACATGGCGTCCTGCCTTGGCTCCGTCAATTGTGGGCTCGCCACGAACTGACGGCGGCGTGAGAACCACGATCGCATCGACATCCACCTGCTCAAGTAGATCGCGATGATGGCCAAACTGCTGAATCTCAACCGCTGCTGCTGCCTCGGCAGACTCTGCACGGACCCGAGCTATAGCCTGTGCCGCGTCATCACGCTCCAGAACCATATTGGTGCGCTCGATTGCAGCTTCCGCCTTGTACGCCGCGGTAAGTGCCTCTGCTCGTTTGCGCGCGAGCTCAGGCGCAAGGTCGGCAACAGCCACAACTTGTGCCAACTCGTGTAGGCCAGCATAGATATCCGTGTACATGTGGGAAATACCACCACACCCAACCATACCGACCTTCAGTGGAGCTTCGGCCATCGCTTATGTCCCATAGGTTCGATCACGACCTCGAATCGTATCTAAAGCTAGGACCGTCGTGTTCCCGCCACCACTGCCACCGGCCACGTGAACATCCGCTTCTCGTCTCGTTCCTCTGCACCGAAGGCTTCTCGCACGCTTGTCTTGGCTGTGAACAGCTCCCATAGCTGTTCACGCGTAACGTCATCAACATCCGTCCTACTACACCACGACTCAAATACCTGAACCGTCGTCGTGGACTCAACCCGTTCAACCCTCAAGCCCACAGCCTCGAACACGTCTATGAGCGACGTCCGATCCCTGTTCCGAACATGGGACGAATCGCGCCGTGTCTCAATCGCATGCATCACAACTGAAGCCTCCACATCATCAGGAGCAATCGTGTCGGCGACCACTACTCGTCCGCCTGGACACACGACCCGTGCCATCTCCTGCATGGCAGCCATTCCATCCACATAGTGATGAAACGCGTGGCGACAGGTGACCGCATCAAATACGCCATCCGCAAACGCCAATTGCTGGGTATCGGTGAGTACACCACACAACCGCTTGGACGCAGTCGCCAGCGTATGTCGCAGCATGCTCGGGGCAACATCGGCAACGACCACGTGGCAGCCCATATTCTCCAGAGCCTGTGCGGTGAAACCGGTACCGGTGCTTACATCGAGCACCGATCGTCCTGGGCGTACCGCAGCAAGTTCTACTGCGAGATCTAGCGAAGGACCACTGCGGTGGCTTGGTGATGCAGCATACGCGGCAACGCGATCATCAAAGGCTGGATTCGCCATAACTAAGCATTGAATGTTTCAAGCGATTCAGCAATGGACACATCCAAGATTTCAAGCATCTCATCGATTTCATCCGCGGTGGACGTTAATGGCGGTGCGAGAACATAGTCGTGATCACCCATACGCCCGATCAACCCGTTGGCTTTCGCTGTCTGCCCGACGTATCGGCATAGCAGTCGCGAAGGGGTATAGCGGGTGCGAGTGAGCCGGTTACTGACAAATTCAATGCCCTGAAGCATCCCGTGACCATCGACGCGTCCGATCTCCTCGTAACGATCCGCCAACGCGTCCAATCCCGCACGAAGCCGGGCGCCCTGTTTCTGCCCATTTTCCAGAGCACCACCGTCAACAATTTGTGACACCGCCTCGAGTCCGGCCGCACATGCCACCGGGTTGCCGGCGTAGGTATGCCCCGCGTTGAAGTGCACGCCATCAGCTGGATCGCCCCAAAAGGCTTCGGCTACCGGGCTGGTCATCATCACCGCAGCCAAGGGTGCATAACCTCCACTTAAACCCTTCCCCACCGTCATGAGATCTGGCGCTGTCTCGTACACATCAGCACCGAATAGCTGACCCAGTCGCCCAAACCCCGTAATGATTTCGTCAAAGATGAGGAGAACATCATGTCGGTCACAAATTTCACGCAGGATTTTGAAGTACTCCAGTGGCGGAGCGATAAATCCGTCGCTCGACATACTCACGGGCTCGGCGATCAACGCAGCGACCGTGGCAGGCCCCTCTCCCTGAATAACATCGTCCAGAATCTCGGCACAGCGGACGCCGCAATCCGGATATGTGAGCCCGAATGGACACCGATAACAGTCGGGTGGATGCGCGTGGACAAACCCCGTCGGGAACGGCTCATACGGAAGCTTGCGAGCCGCACCACCACTGGCAGCCAACGCACCCATCGTGGCACCGTGATAACTGCGGTAGCGGGAAATGACCTTGTATTTACCTGGGTTGCCGGTCTGTACGTGATACTGGCGAGCCATCTTGAATGCGGTTTCATTGGCCTCGGAACCTCCGCTCGTGTATTTAACGTGCGTGAGCGGTGCAGGCGTGATTTCGACAAGGCGCGCGGCTAAATCGATCGCAGGCTTGGACGCCGCGTAGAGCGGAAGTGCCAAGGCCACCTTGTTGAGTTGTTCGGTCATCGCCGCAATGATTGGTTGGTTTCGGTGGCCAAGCTGAACGGCTGCGACCGCAGACAATCCATCGATATACCACCGGCCGGAATCATCACGAACACGCACACCGTCACCTTCCACGATGACTAGCGGGTCCTCCATGAAAGCTTTCATCTGGTTAAATTCCACCAGCAGGTGATGGAGCCCGCCATGGGTCACAGCAGCTGAACTTGCGGGGTCAGACATTTCGCGCTCATCGGCTCGATTAGTGGACCCGAGCCTACGCGCCGAAACCTCCACTGTCGCGTGCCGAACCTTTGATTAATCAAGTACTGTAGTGAGGCTCGCTCTCCGATGAAGTCCAATGACCAATTCCGATCGGTTTCTGAACGCCGCGCAGAGCGTGGCCGACAGTCTGGCCGCTATGGCGGAACCAGCGGTTGGCGGCACACGCTGGGAAACACTGACTTACGCAGGCGACCGGCAGTATTCGACTGCTGTTTTTGGTGGCATGGCTGGCGTCATCTTCCTTTTTTCGGACCTCTTCCGTATAAACGGGGACACGACGGCTCGTGAAGTTGCTGAAGCAGCCGCCATGTGGGTCGAGCTTGAGTCCAAATCTGCGTTGACCGAGTCAGAAGCTGATCCAAGCTTGTATTCCGGCCTTGCCGGTCATGGTCAAATGTTCTTACATCTGTTTGAAGCGACCGGTCGGGATCGTTGGCTCCGTTGCGCACTGGCCCGTGCCAAAGCCCTCGGGCGCGCAGTCTATCCCGACACGCACATGCTCTCTGGATCTTCTGGAAGTCTTATCTTCTTGCTTCAGGCCTATCACACCACAGGGGATGAAACGTTGTTAGCAACGGCAAGAGCCCTTGGTGACGACATCTTGCGGTGTGCGACACGGGACGCAACTGGTGTGCGCTGGGCATGGGAACGGCCAGCCGGACGCGCTACACCCCACGGCACCTTCTTCGGCACCGGTTTCGGTCATGGGGCATCGGGTGTGGCCTACGCACTTGCAGAATTGTGGGCCGTGACGCGGGACGATGCGTTGCAGGATGCAGTGACTGGGACGATAGCCTGGATCGAATCCGTTGCCATCGATACCGCGTACGGCGTCGGTTGGGGTCGTTGGCCTGACGATCCGCATGATCCACGCGTGCAGTGGTGTCATGGGCCGCCCGGAATCGGATTGTTCGCGATCCGAGCCGCGGAAATTTTTGAAAACGACGGGTTTCTCGACTTGGCGCTTCGATGTGGTCAGGCAACACAAGCCGCGGGCGACATCCGTAAAAACCCAAGCCAATGTCATGGTCTGGCCGGAAACGGAGAGCTCTTGCTCGAGCTGGCTCGAGTCACCGATGATGATTCATGGTGCACGTACGCAGCCGACTTCGGTGACGCCGCGATGGCGTATCAACACGACGTTGATGGTGCGGTTCAGTGGATGGGCGACGAACCCGGCAACTACAGTCCCGACTTTATGCTTGGGTCAGCCGGGCTGGGACATTATTTCCTTCGTATCGCTCGTCCGACCGACGTGCACATGCCGTTGATGGTGGTACCGCAAGACGGACGCACCGATTCGTAATGAGTAACGATACCGGCCACATGAATGTACTTACATTCGATGCTGGGGTATCTCAAGATGATGGAAGAGGTTGCAATGAGTGACGACACAGTCCGGCTGGGTGTACTTGGTGCACAACATGGGCATGTAGGTGGAAAGCTTCGGTGGTTGCGCGATCTTCATGCAGTTGATCTGGCGGGCGTCTATGAGCCAAATGAATCCGTTCGCGCGGCAAACGAACAGGATCCGAATGCTGCCGGCGTGCCCTATGTTGAAAACATCCAAACAATTCTTGAGGACACCTCCGTACAAGGCATCGTGATTGGCGGTGCGGAGCGGCAGAATCCCTCGTATGCACGTCAGGCGTTACAGGCTGGAAAACATGTGTTGATGGAGAAAGCCTGTGGATGGACACATGCCCATGTCGATGAGTTAACCGGGCTAGCCGAACAAGGGGCCTTGCTCTTTCAGATGGGCTATAACAACCGGTTGCAGCCGCATTTTCTTCGAGTGCTCGATATGGCTGCGGCGGGCGCGTTCGGTGAGGTATTCCGGGTACGCGCACACATGTGTGGTGCCTACAATCCAAACGCCGACACATATCGTTATGGTGGTGGCGGACCCTATTTTCAGGGCGGGATTTTTTACAACCTCGGATCTCACGCCCTTGACCTGACGATGGCTGTCCTTGGTGTACCGACCACCGTGCATCCGTTTCTTCGGACCGAGCGATTTCGCGAGTCAGGGTACGTAGACAACGCGACCGTGGTTCTGGAGTATCCAGCAGCCATTGCTACGATTGAAGTCAGTGACCTTGAAACCGAACAACGGCGGCCTCGTAGCTTCGAGGTGTATGGATCCGAGGCTCAAGCAATTGTTTCTCCCTGGAGCACGGTTGGTGACCGAAGTGCAGCCGTGGCAATCCACTCCGGCGGTGTGGAGGCTGGTGAGGCGGGATGGCACATGCATGGCACCGGGGTGCTTATGCCGTTTCTCCCTGACATCACCAAGTTTGTTGGCTGTATTCGTGGCGAGCAACAACCTCGATTCGACTACAACCATGATCGGGCCGTCCATCACACACTCATGGACATCTGCGGGGAATCGAACTTCCCCGAGGAATCCGCCTAGAACTCTCGGCTAGCCGGTCCTGTCCGTCGGGTATACAAATCGTCGGCGCGTATCGTAGGACCCCGGGTACCGGACAGGCAAAGAGCCTTCGTCGATTGCAGCCTGTAATGGAGCCACCTTCGTTTGAACCGGCATTTCCACAAGGGTGTGCGAGCGTGCGCTCTCATACAGGCCCATCATGATGGCCTGCACCTTGATCGTGTGATGCGCATCCTGGCGGTGCCCATCAATCGCTCCATCCAGCCACTGAACCAACTCCTCCGCCTGCGCCCGCATGTAATCAACAGGTTTAGACTCGGGTGGGATCACGCAGTCGGCGCGATTGCCTGAGACAAGGCGCAGGCGCTCCGGATCACCGACGTTCGGCGGCTCCGGCTCAATGATGATCGAGCCATCGTCACCCGCGATCACGAATGGCTGGACCTTTGAGGGGAAACTCCAGAGGTCATCGCGCGACTCGATGTCACCGTAGAAGACAAGTCGCCCCCCGCCCTCAACCGCAGCGATTCCGAAACAGAGTTCCTCACACACGTAGCCACGCTCGTAGCGGTCGGTCTCACGTTGAACCTGCCCCAAGACCCAGCGTGGCTCCGGATCACCTAGCACGTAGAGCGCACGATCAATCGTGTGTGAACCGATATTCGACAAACCACCTTCTCCACCGCACGTAAGCACCAAGGGCGTACCGATGGCCCCATCAGCGATAAGATCGCGTGCCTGTTCAAAAATCAGGAAGTGTCGACCCTGGTGGCCACACAGCAGCTTAATGCCGGCAGCGTCGCACGCCATGAGCATTGACTCAGCTTCACCCATCGAGTTCGCTAGGGGCTTCTCCGCGATAATCGCCTGTACCGGGAAGCGTGCGGCCAGCAGTGTCATCCGCGCGTGGAGTGCCGCCGGCGTCGCCACGCTCACAATATCCAGGGCTT
>CAYRCL010000001.1:0-63859 GCA_964422795.1 uncultured Chloroflexota bacterium | reverse complement strand
AAACCCCGGTAAGGTTCTTCGCGTAGCCTCGAATTGAACCACACTCTCCGCTGCTTGTGCGGGCACCCGTCAATTCCTTTGAGTTTTAGTCTTGCGACCGTAGTCCCCAGGCGGGACGCTTACCGCGTTAGCTCCGGCACGCAGGGGGGTTGAGCCCCCCACACACCTAGCGTCCATCGTTTACAGCGTGGACTACCAGGGTATCTAATCCT
This sequence comes from uncultured Chloroflexota bacterium, assembly GCA_964422795.1. GTDB lineage: Bacteria > Chloroflexota > UBA11872 > UBA11872 > UBA11872 > UBA11872. Next base: position 63,647 of record CAYRCL010000001.1, on the reverse strand, counting down.
GTTTGCTCCCCACGCTTTCGCTCCTCAGCGTCAGATCAGGCCCAGACCGCCGCCTTCGCCTCTGATATTCCGTCCGGGCTCTACACATTCCACTATTCCCCCGGACGTTCCACAGTCCTCTGCCTGCCTCAAGCTCGACGGTTTGCTCGGACCTTCCCCGGGTAAGCCGGGGGCTTTCACCGAACACCTGTCGAACCGCCTACGAGCCCTTTACGCCCAGTGATTCCGGATAACGTTCGCCACCAGGGTATTACCGCGGCTGCTGGCACCTAGTTAGCCGTGGCTTATTCCTGGGGTACCGTCAATTGCGTCCCCCAGAAAAGGGGTTTACGACCCAAGGGCCTTCATCCCCCACGCGGCGTCGCTGCGTCAGGCTTTCGCCCATTGCGCAAGATTCCTCCATGCTAAACCCCGTAGGGCTCGGGACCATATCTCAGTCCCCGTGTGGGGGATCATCCTCTCAGACCCCCTACTGATCACAGCCTTGGTGAGCCATTACCACACCAACTAGCTAATCAGCCGCAGCCCCCTCGGTTGGCGCCATTGCAAGTTCCCTCACAACAGCTTTCGTCTGCCCGTATAACCGGGCGACCACATGCGGGATTACCTCCGGTTTCCCGGAGTTTTCCCCCACCATCCGGTAGGTTAGCTACGTGTTACGCACCCGGACGCCACGGTCGTGGACGGCTCCGAAGAGCTGCCCCGTACCGTTCGACTCGCATTGGTAAAGCACGCCGCCAACGTTCATCCTGAGCCAGGATCAAACTCGCCAAAATAACCAAAATCCACGCCGAAATCGGCGTGTATAAGATCAAAATTTTACCTCGGAGTAGTCCCGGGTAAACCGGGCACCGAGGCCATCGAGCCGTCCTCGTTCACATAGACCTAAGTCGCGCCAAACTCAAATAATCAACGTGAGCTCTCACACTCACTCTTCCCCTGTTAAGGTACCGTCGCGCTTGCACACACCAGTTGTAGCCGATGCGCTGCCGGGGACCAATTAGTTTATAACTCGTCCACGGATCGCGGTTGCCCATACGGGCGTTGGTTGATCGTAGCACGCCCATAACCCACTGTCTCTCGCTAATCCAGACTTTCCGAACCTGATTGATCGCCCAGGGCTGCGTACGTGTTGGAACATCGAGGACAAGCATGAACGATCCACGACCGTCCGCACATACCCCGGCTAGGTGATATCCTCGTGCCGATATCAAACGGTTGTAGTGGCGCCCCTCCACCACGCAGACTGGCTAGGAGAGGACAATTGCCCATCGAGCCAGTCAAGGCTCAAGCAATTTCCACCAACCGCTAGCTCTACTGTCAGCCCTGTCCGGAGGACAGTCTCCAGTGCCCATAACCCAAACGCTTCGATGTCGCGAATGCGAGCGCACCTACCCGCTTGAGGCAACGCATATTTGCGAACTTGATTTCGGACCGCTCGAACTGCAATTTGACTACACCGCAATTCGCGAATCCATCTCGCGGGACACTATTGCGTCACGCCCGCCGACCCTCTGGCGCTACCATGAGCTATTGCCCGTTGCCGGTGGGTGGGATCCGACATGGCCCGTTGGATTCACCCCGTTGCAGCGGGCCAAGAACTTGGGTGATCGTCTCGGGTTGAGCAACTTATACATTAAGAATGACACCGTCAATCCTACGTATTCATTTAAAGATCGTGTCGTCGCTGTCGCAATCACTAAAGCCCGCGAGTTTGGCTTTGAGACTTTCGCGTGTGCTTCGACAGGCAATCTTGCAGGCGCTGTCTCAGCCGCAGGTGCTCGCCACAATATGCCGACCTACGTCTTTATTCCATCGGACCTGGAAGTTGGCAAGGTGCGCGGTGCAGCGATCTACGGCGCGCAAATCGTCGCTGTGGATGGGACCTACGACGAGCTAAACCGACTATGCAGCGAAATCGCTGACCTCTATAACTGGGCCTTCTGCAACATCAACATCCGACCCTACTATGCCGAGGGTTCGAAAACCTTAGCGTTCGAGACCGTCGAACAGCTCGGATGGATCGCACCGGACCATATCGTGGCGCCGATCGCTTCCGGGTCCCTCTACACCAAAGTCGGAAAAGCGATGCGGGAGTTGGTCGACGTCGGCCTCCTTAAGCAGCAAACCACTCGAATACACGGTGCGCAACCAGCCGGCTGTGCACCAGTAGCAGACGCGTTCGGACATGGTCATACGACGTACAACCCGGTACGAGATCCGAACACCGTGGCCAAATCCTTGGCCATCGGCAATCCGGCGGACGGGTTCTATGCGCTCAAGCTCGCCAAGGATGTTGGTGGCGTTATCGAGTCGGTCACCGATGACGAGATCATAGAAGCAATGCAACTCCTAGCTTCTACTGAAGGAGTTTTTGCCGAGACGGCCGCCGGGGTGACCATAGCTGTGCTGGCAAAGCTGGCAGAGCGCGGAGTTATAGGCCGCGATGAATTGACCGTAGCATTGGTAACCGGCAATGGGCTTAAGACCCAAGAAGCAGTCGATGGGCAAACAAGTGCCCGATTCGAGATCACGCCCAGTATGAAGTCATTCGAAAAGACCTTGGCCGACCACGGCGTGCTGACGCCAGCCTAAACCGCACACAGGAGAGCAAGCCATGCCGAGTGTACGTATTCCCACACCACTCAGAAGTTTGACGGATGGCCAAAACACTGTGGATATCGAGGCCACAACCGTCGGTGATTTACTCCGTAACCTTAACGAGATCCATCCCGGATTCTCCGAACGCATCCTGGATGAGGACGGTGAACTCCGACGCTTTGTGAACATCTATGTGGACGGAGAGGACATTCGATACCGCGACGGATTCGAGACCGAGTTGACCCCAAACAACGAGATCTCAATCGTTCCTTCGGTAGCCGGCGGGATCTGACGCCGCCACCTCATACTCCAGGCGGTATCCGTTTTCGGTTTTCAAAACCCTCGTCGGTGCTGTGCCAGTAGCGGATCTCGTCTTCCCCCAATCGCCAACAGAGAAACACATCCTCGCCCTCGATCTGGGATGGAAAATCGATCAACCCGGTTGACGGATCACGCAATACGATATCTTTCGATTGGAGCCAAGCGACGAGCGGCTGAACATCCCATAGAGCTGCAACGAGTGATTGGTGCGCAAGACTGATCTCAATCGGAGTCTTACGTGACGTCTGGAGAACCTCAAAGGCTCGTCGCTCTGCACCTGCGGTTAACCAAATCTGCTGGACCTTCTCAACCACATCACGTACGGCTGGCAATAACTCGATCGCGTCGTCAAGCGTGTAATGTCGAGAATCATCCTCGCTATCTTCCATGTCAGGATGCGTTTCCATGTTCTTCAATCAACCGTCAAGCTTCGGGGTTCGGGAGGAGGGCCACATAGTACGTTCGCGAACAATCGCGTCGACTGGATACCATGCCGATCGCAAATTTCCCGCCAAATAGATGGAGCCAGCACTGATAACAGTGCCGTCTGAACCCGCCAGTTCAAACGCTGCAGCAAGTGCCCTCTGGGGATCAGGAACTGACACGTCTGGCGAACAGCCTAGCCTCGTGCCTACCTGGGCCAGCTCGCTAGCCGGGAGAGGTGGCTTCCCATAAACACGTGGCTCGGTAGCAACCCATTGGTCTAGTTGGGGCAAGAAACCGCCTAGCACGTCAGAAGCCGAACGGTAACCGACCAATCCAACAATTCCTACACGCGGACGTCCAAGCCGCGTCTCGGTCAGTACTGCACCAAGAGCCCGCGCCTTGTCACGATTGTGCGCCCCGTCTAAGTATGTTGTTGGTGACCCGCCTGGCATGCGCTCAAATCGTCCAGGCAGCCGTGCACGGGCGATAGCCCGTGACACGTTTGTTGAACGAGTTCCGCACAAACCCAACGCGTCCAGAGCCGCTTCGGCTAGCTGCGTGTTTGCCACGCGGAAGTCCTGCCTATCGAGTGCAACTTCGACCAATGTTTGATCTAGAGCAGCAGCCTCAGCTCGCACTAGACCACGCACAACAGACGGTAGCGGACCACTCATCGCGATAGCCCCCGCCTTAAAAGCCCCGGCTTTGTGCCAGGCGACAGCCCGTAATGTCCCACCTAAGCTCTTGAGATGGTCATGCCCAACACTGGTAACAATGACCAAATCGGGCCTCACAACATTCGTCAGATCGTATCGGCCTCCAGCACCAACCTCAATCACCGCCATATCAACAGCCTTCCGCCGAAAATGTTCGAAGGTGAGGGCAACCCAGACCATCCCATATGTGGCCCCCCCATCGGGATCAACAGCTGCGAAAGCATCCACATGCGGACGAATCCATTCCACTAGGTCGACTAGCTCCGCAGGCCGTGCGAGTTGTCCATCGCAATCGAGCTTCTCAAGCGCCGTTTGCAAGTAAGGGGTGCAATGCAGACCCGTACGTAGTCCTGCCGCAGAGAGTCCCGCCGCCACTTTGACGGCTACAGATCCTTTGCCTGACGTGCCGCCAACATGTACACAGCGGATCGCGTTCTGCGGATCACCAAGGCGAGCTAAAAAGCGGCGAAATCGGTCCAGGCGCCGCTCACCGATCTCAATTGACTCCCTTAAGCTTCGTGGTGTGCTGGGTGCAGCCGGACCCTTGATCAGTCCATTGAGGTAAACCATAGCCAGATTGCCATCCGCAACTTCCTTCTCACTCACTTCCCGGGCCGTACACGCTGACACGAACGGTTCAACCACTGCTTATCTCAATCTGCTCAAACACGTTGCCTGGGCCAGCAAACGATACGCGCGAATTCGCAACCCTACTCTGTCTCTTGGAACACCCCTGTGTTTCCAGACTGACCGCCTCTGCAAACCCATCACTGATCAACGCATCAATTTGGCCGACGAACCCAACTGCACCGTTCACGCCTCCTATCTCGAAAGGAAATGCCGCATTGTTGTGGAGCGTCACTTAAACGTCTGTGATGCGAGCCCAAAACGCAATGATCAAGGCCTCACTCTCAGAACGCTTATCGAAAGCTTCCCGGACAATCTTCATATCAAGACCTTCGCTGCTCACTGCTGCTCCACGTATCAGCTCACCAACCTCATGCGACGCCCGACTCCACGTGTGCATCAGGCTGCGTAGGTCCCGAGCTTGGTCATGCGTAAGTGCCATCGTAATTATCCAATTAGCAAGCACCGAGGGGGTGCCGCGCACAATTGTGGTTCGATATCAATTGCTCGGCAAACACATCACCAATAAACCATTTCCGCCTCTCTATTTCCCAACAAAAAACCATCGTGATTCGTCTATTTTGCTATGCCACCATTTTCGATGCGCCCACTATATCGGGCCTAATAACACCAACCCCAAACCTTGTGAATCCATATCGTTCGCTAGAAAAAAAAGAACCGATGGTAGACTCCCACTTCTGCTGGAGGCGCGTGACACCAGATAACGGGCGCACGCCCCCTACATTTCTAGTACCGGGAGAGACTCGATGGCGATCCACTCTGGCGCAACGAAACGCCAGACGCTCGCGCCCGAAGATAAGCCGAAACTCGACGAGCTGCGAGCCAAACTCGACGATTTGAAGTCTGATCCGGGCTCAACACTTGAAGCACTCTACGCTGCCCAAGCAGTATTCTCTTACGTTCCACCAGAAGCGGTGACGCTCATTGCCGAGGAACTTGGTCTTCCGGAGAGCGAAGTCTTCGGTGTATTGACCTTCTACACAATGTTCCACCGCAAGCCATCAGCAAAATATGTGCTTCGCGTCTGCCGCGATCTGAGTTGCCATCTTTCCGGCGCCCCCACAGTGCTAAAAGCACTTAATGAGGCCCTTGGAACTCGTGTGGGAGAGACTACAGATGATGGTCTATTCGAAACTGAGTCTGTCTCGTGTCTCGGATTGTGCGATCTCCAACCAGCACTTCTAGTAAACCTTGAGCAACACGGTCCGATGTCACCCGATGACGCGATGAAGCTCTTGGAAGAGCTTCGTGGTCGGAGCACCTGATGGAATTGGTCGTCACCCGTAATTTCGGTAATGCCGAGTCCTGGACCCTCGAGTCCTATCGTAATGCTGGCGGATACCAGTCGCTCCAACGAGTCTTACGCGATATGACGCCCGAGGAAGTCTCCGATCTTGTTAAGGCGTCCGGACTCAGCGGTCGAGGTGGTGCTTTCTTCCCAACAGGACTGAAGTGGGAATTTGTGCGCAAGGATCCAAAGACACCGCGATACGTCGTTGTCAATGGCGATGAGAGTGAACCCGGGACCTACGTCAACCGTCACTCGCTCGAACTCGATCCCCACCTAATGCTTGAAGGCATGATCATCGCAGCTTTTGCGTGCAACGCAGAGCGTGGATACGTCTATATTCGTGGCGAATACGGACTTGCCCATGAGCGTGCACAGACAGCGATTCAGGACGCGTACGACGCTGGCTATTTAGGCTCGGATATCATGGGCAAATCAGGGTTCAACTTCGACGTTGTATTTCGTCGCGGTGCTGGGGCCTACATAGTGGGCGAGGAAACTGCGCTCTTTAATTCGCTGGAAGGCAAACGCGGCAACCCCCGCTTTAAGCCACCCTTCCCAACAAATGTGGGCGTTTGGGGCCTGCCAACAGCTATCAACAACGTAGAGACGCTTTCAGCGGCTCCCGCAATCATCGAGAACGGAGCGGACTGGTTCCAAGGCCTGGGCCGAGGAGACACCGCCGGAACCAAGATGTATTGCCTGTCTGGCCATGTGACGAAACCAGGCGTCCACGAACTCCCAATGGGGATAACGGCGCGCGAATTGATCTACGACCACGGTGATGGCGTTGCTGGTGGGAGACAACTGAAAGGCTTCAAGCCCGGCGGCGCCTCATCAGCTCCCCTAACGCCAGCTGAGTTGGACGCCCCGCTCGAACCTAAATCGATGGGCGAGCTCGGCACAATCATGGGAACGGGCGGCGTCGTTGTCTTCGACGACACAACCGACATGGTGGATGTAGCCTATCGCGACGCATTGTTCTTCGAAGAGGAGAGTTGCGGGTTCTGTATTCCTTGTCGCGAAGGCACTCCCAATTTAGTGCAAATTTGCGAGCGCATCCTGCACGGTCAGGGAACGATGGACGACTTAGATCTTCTGGACGAATTGGGCACAAGCATGATGGCGTCATTCTGTGGGCTCGGCCAATTCGCCCACCAACCTGTCCGGGGCAATGCTCGTCGGTTTCGCGCGGATTTTGAAGCTCATATCCGTGGCGAGCCGGTTCCACCCACGACAAGCTAGCTATCGTCAGAAACTCAAGTCGGCGCTAAACACCTTCCTTCGATTCCAATCATGCTTATAGGATTATCAATAAGACATACACGGAAGCCAGGGCCTACCACGATCCATTAATTCCGCAGACTAGATTCAGGGTCATCAAGCATCGACCGGAACGAACATCGGTCACGATAGTCGCAGTGACGGCAACACAGCCCCGGAGTGGGATCGAAGGATCCAGCACCCACGGCCGACCCGAGCGATCGGAAGCGCTCAAGTAGGTTCTCCGCAAACTCAGGATCAGGCACCATCGATCGCGTCTGATTATCTTTGAGGAAGTAAGCCGTAAGTCGTGTTACCGGACGCCCCAAACAATGTTCGACGGCCAACGCGTAGATGTGAAGTTGGGTCCGAATCCGATGCGATAGGTCAGCTGGGGTCGCACCGCTCTTGTAATCGATCACCTCCATACCACCAGCCACCGCATCGACCCGATCAATGACCCCTTCGATCGAGTGAAAATCCGCGGCGTCCGCACGTAATCTGAAACGATGCTCGATCATGACTGGAGCTCCGAAATCACCGCGGTTGGTTACCCAGAATTCTTCAAGAAGCGCCTCGGACCTCATCCAAATATCTCGAAACCGCTCACGGTCCAGAACTGGAGCACGTTCCCAATAACCAACGTGCAAATTGTGCAGATCCTCATAGGTTGTGCTCAAACCCGATTTAATCCGTTCAAAGAACGTGCGGAGTACCGCATGGACAATCGACCCAACGGCTAATCCTGCGGAAAAGGGCGTGGGCACACGCTCAACATAGCGGAAGCGGTAAGCGTAAGGGCAAAACTCGTAGAGAGCGAGCTTCGAGAAACTCAGACGCAACTAAAGTGCTCCGAAATTTCCCAGTAACTTTTCCTGACGAAACCAAACAAAAACCCATTTGTAGAGTGCGGAAGCACTTTGGCATCAGACAGGACCATGGGTCGGAAGTCTCGCCAACAAGCAGTAAGCTCACATCCGGGTGACGATACGACACAACTCCAAATCCCGAGCGTTAGCGACCATGATGAACAAGCGCCAGCCGACAAGGCTTCAAACGCGACAGATCCACTATGGAACGAGAACGAAGCGATGCGCCGAATAGTCACAGAACCAATGGTGCAGACACTTTCCTCTACTAACGGCCCAGAATCCAGCGCACGTCTTCACTCATCATGTCTTCGCTCCACATCGGGCTGAATGTGAGATCAATCTCGGCCTTGCGAATGTGCTCCATCGCCTCAGCCTCACTCTTGACTTCCTGAAGGATGTGCGGTCCGGCCGGACATCCAGGAGTGGTAAGAGTCATGGTAATCATCGCGCGCTGGTCTCCATCCTCAGCTGCAGGCTCGCCTTCGTCAGCAACGTACGGAACCACTTCAATGCCGTAAATCAGGCCAAGATCAACGATATTGATACCGATCTCCGGATCGATAACAGCGCGCAGTTTGTCTTGGATGTCGTCGGGGTTCATCGTTTCCACGGTCTTACCTCAAAACCTGTCACTCTACAGCGTCGCCAGTCAGCGACTATGAAAGTATCAAATAAGTATCGGATAACAGAACATTATGGATCCTGAATCACGTTAGTGGGCCTCGAATCCCGGTAATATCGACACTCCTGGATAGCCGACGTCATAGGCAGCTTCAATCTCAAGCTTGTGGTCCCATGTCACCTCATGTACCTGATAGAGCCACGTTCGCCGATCCGGTTCCCACCGGACATCCGCCCAATGGGCAACGTTCCGCCAGCGCGGCTCATACTTCAAGCCAACACTGCCCGGACGCAGAATTCTAGATCCTTTGATCTCGAGCTCGAGCGGCGCGTGAATATGCCCCACAACCATGAGCGAAGGCGGACGCGAGCCGAGTAATCGCTCAAGTTCCGCCGGTGGAGTATCAGCCCAGATTAAGTCGTCCAAGTTCACACTATTGGCATGCGTGATGAGTAGCTCAGGCCCACCATCGAGATGAATTCTCAATTCCTCCGGCAATTTAACCGCTCGATCACGTATTTCGCCCGGAACAAGGTCGAGCGTCCAATCGAACACGGCAAGAATGAGAGCCTGACGCTCGTCGGAGCCTGAAATCGGCTTAAATTCCGCCAATCCCAAATCGCGCTCGGTATCCCCCTTAAGCAACAGAACACCAGCCTGTTCAAGCTCCTGCCATGTCTCGATAGGCCGAGGTCCGCCCGAAAGCTGGTCACCAGCGGAAACAATCAAATGGAAAGACCCACGTGCATTGATATCAGTAAGAACCGACCGCAATGCCGTCAGATTCGCGTGCACGTCAGTCAGAATTGCAATTCGCATATACCTGAATCATTCAAGAGGTGTCGGGTAAATCCTGCGTCTAAGGAATCCCTGCGTTTGCTCATGTTCTAGCAAGCGTATGCAGTGGTCAGTTCAGCTGGCAATAGGCTCTTGTCGTTTTTTCGTCGACAGATCCTACAGCTATGCTAATCTCAGCCTGCCGCGGCGCATTTACTGCGTCGCGTTATTTTTCACCTCAGATGCCTAAGCTTAAATCACGCAAAGCTGCTGTAAAGCGACTACGTCTTACCAAGCGTGGCAAAATCACGCGCGCTAAGGCGTGGGCTGGTCCGTATCGAGGCCGCAAGAGCCGTCGGGCACGCCGCGCTAAGGGCCATGAGCAGCCAGTGGTCAAAGGTCAGCGACGGCAAGCGCTACGCCTTCTAGCGAACTGAGCGGACTGCCATGCCACGTGTTAAGCGGGGAGTAACTGCGCGTCGACGAAGACGTCGCGTGCTGAAAGCCGTACGGGGACACCGCGGCGCACGAAGCCGACGCTACCGTGCAGCACACGAAGACCTGCTGCATGCAGGGCAATATGCATACCGTGATCGGCGAGCGCGGAAGCGTCAAATGCGTCGGCTCTGGATCATGAGAATAAACGCTGGTGCACGGTTACACGGACTCCCGTACGCCGCATTCATGCGTGGTCTGCGCGCCGCAAATGTAATTATCGACCGAAAGGTGCTGGCGGATATAGCAGCGCACGAGCCGCAAGCGTTCGAAGCCCTCGTAAAAACCGCGCGGGCCGCAGCCTAGGCCGGCCGGTCTCTACCCGCCCGGCCACCACGCCGGAATGATAACGAGTGTTCGCAATCCAGCGGTAGTGCTCGCGCGTAGTCTCCATCGTAGTTCGGTTCGACACCGTCGGGGTCTTAACTTACTCGAGGGGCCACGGCTCATACGCGAAGGCGCTAAAGCTGGCGTGCTCCAAACGATACTCTTAGCCACAGATGCTGGATCCGCTATAGAAGCGACTGCCCAAGCAGCCGATGTCGAAGTGCTCCGATGCGCGCCACACGTAATTGGCGCAGCAGCGGACAGCAAAACTCCACAAGGTATCCTCGCAATCAGCCGTGTGCCGCAGATAGTTGAGCGAGAGGGACCGAGATTGGTCCTCGTGATCGATGGAGTTCAGGATCCAGGCAACGTCGGCAGTCTCGTGCGCACAGCGACCGCTGCAGGCGCAACCCTAGTCGTGTACACAACAGCTAGTGCTGACCCGTTCGGACCAAAAGCACTACGTGCTGGTGCCGGAGCACATTTCCATATACCAATTCAATCAGCAACCGTCATAGACAAGATCGGACTCTCCGATACAGAGACGAGCCTCTACGCATCTGCCGCCGACGGCGAATATGCCTACAACACGATTGATTGGTCGGGACCGTGTGGACTCGTCGTGGGATCCGAGACGCACGGTGTATCTGCTTCGTGGCATGCGTGCTGCCAAGGCACTGTCCGGGTTCCTATCCACCAAAGCATCGAGTCACTTAACGTGGCGGCGGCCAGCGCCGTTATCCTGTTTGAGGTCGCACGGCAGCGCGCGACCGCTCGCCGCGATGGAGCATAAGATGCATAAACAACTTGACGGCCTCCTTGCATCCGCTCTGGCCAAGCTTTCCCAAATCAGCACCTCCGAAGAGACAGCTGCCTGGCGAGTCACCTATCTGGGACGTCGCAGTGAGTTGACTCAGTTGTTGCGCTCAATCCGTGATCTTCCTACAGCCGAGCGTCGAGACGCGGGTCAAGCCGCAAATGCTGTGCGGAAAACCTTAGAGACCGCCTTCAAAACAAGACTTCAGGAACGACAACACACTGGCAAAGATGTGCAAGTCGATGTCACGATGCCGGGCTATCCCGTTCGCTTGGGAAGCCTGCATCCCTTGACGCAAACCTTGCGCGAGATTGTCCACATATTCGCACCACTTGGCTTTCGCGCCGTCAGGGGCCCAGAGGTTGAATGGGATCACTACAACTTCGAGATGCTCAACATCCCCGCCGACCATCCAGCCCGTGATATGTGGGACACATTTCACGTTCGAGACGATTCCCAACCCGGCAAAGTTCTTCTCCGCACACACACGTCCCCGGTTCAAGCACGGATCATGGAACAGCTTGAACCTCCGATCCGTGTAATCGTTCCAGGCAAGGTTTACCGGTATGAAGACCGTGATGCGTCACACGAATCCGAATTCATGCAGGTTGAGGGTTTGGCTGTCGACGAACAGATCACAATGGCTGACCTACGGGGAACGCTGACCCACTTCATCCAGTCATTGTTTGGTCCAGATCGGAATCTCCGCGTCCGCGCCAGCTATTTCCCATTCACAGAACCTAGCGCCGAGGCAGAGATGTCATGTCATGTCTGCGACGGCTCCGGCTGTTCCGTGTGTGGGGGGTCGGGATGGATCGAAATTCTCGGGGCTGGAATGGTCCATCCAACTGTGCTTGAGAATGTCGGATATGATCCCGATAAATACCAGGGCTTCGCCTTCGGCATGGGCGTGGAGCGGATCGCGATGCTTAAGTATGGCATCACCGATATTCGATCTTTTTACCGCAATGATCTGCGGTTTCTACGGCAGTTCCGATAAGCCATGCGTGTCCCCTTCGAATGGTTGCGTGAGTTAGCCGCGATCGACGCCAAAGTCGATGACGTCGCAAATCGGTTGACCGACGCAGGATTCGAAGTCGAAACGATCCACCGGCCCGGGGCGCACTGGAATCAAATCATCGTTGCTGAGGTCATACGGATTGATCAACATCCAAATGCAGACCGCCTAAACCTTCCAACCATTTCCACGGGTGATGAAGAAATACAAGTTGTGTGTGGAGCATCTAATTTCAAAGTCGGCGACAAGATCGCGCTCGCACGCCCAGGCGCAATGCTCAGGGATTCACACAGTAATGAATCGGTTGGCAAGGAAGTTAAGGCCACAAAAATCCGCGGAGTGGTCTCGCCTGGAATGCTGTGTTCGGCGAGAGAATTAGGCCTTAGTAACGATCATGACGGCATCCTCATCTTGGACACTGAAATGCCAATCGGACAACCGCTAGCCGAGGTGATTGGCGACGAGGTCATTGAGTTTGAACTTAAGGCCAACCGTGCCGATGCTCTTTCCATGCTTGGGATCGCACGTGAGACAGCAGCTCTGTACAACACCGAGTTGCGGTCACCAATTCCGATAACTACGGTGCGCAAGGACGCCGTCGAGGGTCCGCTCAGTGTCCAGATTGAAGATCTAGCACTCTGTTCCCGTTACTCAGTTGCCTACCTAACCGATGTAAAAGTTACGGATTCCCCTGAATGGCTGAAAAAGCGCTTGGAACTCGCAGGGACACGACCAATCAACACAATTGTCGATGCGACCAACTACGTAATGCTAGAGCTAGGCCAACCCCTTCATGCATTCGACGGTGACACACTAAATGGCACCTCGCTTGGCGTACGCGCTGCACGGCCAGGAGAGCATCTAGTCACGCTCGACGGGCAAGACCGTGCACTCACCCCTGAAACGTTGTGCATCGTCGATTCAGCAGGCCCAATAGCTTTAGCTGGTGTCATGGGCGGGCTCGACACTGAAGTCACCGAGCAAACGACCACAGTGGTCCTGGAAGCTGCCTGTTTCGATCCGATCAGCGTGCGCCGTACGGCACACCGCCTCGCACTGCGCAGCGAGGCATCACGACGATTTGAAAAAGGGTTACCACCCGAAATGACCGCACCGGCCCTCCACCGCTGCGTCCAGCTTATCGAAGAACTAGGCGTCGGGAGAGGTGATCCGCTGTCAGCCGACGCCTATCCAAATCCTAATCCGCCCATTACAGTCGCGCTCGAATTCGGACGAATCGAGCACCTGCTGGGCGTATCGTATGACCGCAGCGACATTCGGCGTGTCCTCACCGCAATTGGCTTCGATGTCGAAGAAGATGGGGATAGCCTTCAAATCACCCCCCCCGTCTGGCGCCGTGACGTCGCGAAACCGGCCGATGTAATCGAAGAGATCGCTCGTCTTATCGGCTACGACCGCATCCCTGAAACACTGCCCCTCGGTCGCGTGTCATCACGCATGCCAAATGAAATCGACACGCGAGATGACGACTTGCGCGATGTCTTAGTCGGCCTCGGATTTGCTGAGTGCATAACCTATGCACTCTCCAGTGAAGCTCGTCTCGCACGACTCCTTCCGCCGGACCTGATCGAATCCAAGCTCACAGAAGGATTGGATAACAACGACGCGTGGAACGCCATCCAAGCTTCAACCATGAATGAGACTGGCCGCGATACCACGCTCCGGCTTCTCCCGCTGCACCTTGATCCGGTACGACTACAGAATCCACTTTCCCAAGACGAGTCGGTGCTGCGAGTTACAGGTCTCGCAACCATGCTCGAGACGCTGGGCTCCAACCGAAGACATGCCGACCGTGACCTTCTCCTTTTCGAGCTTCAGCCCGTGTTCTTGCCCCGTGCGGGAGATCTTCCAGAAGAACCACTATTCCTTACTGCGGTCCTCGGTGAGCGCATTAGTTCCAGTCGCTGGAACGACGTAACCATTGTCACGCTACCGTTTCTACAAGGGATTATTGACGAATTATTTGTCCGACTGAGAATCAATGCCGACAAACTCGTCCACAAGGAACTCGTACACCCCACGTTCGCATCAGGCTCCGCTGCCACCGCCACACTCGATGGGCATCTCCTGGCCATCTACGGTGAAATCGATCCGAAGGTCGCCGAGGCGTTTGATCTTCAAGACCGAGGCTGGGCCCTAATCATTGATGTTGAAACTTGCCGTAGCGCAACCAGTGGTCCACCCCGATTTGTAGCGTGGTCCAACTATCCATCCGCGCAACGTGACCTTGCGATTGAGATCGACCAAGCTGTACCACAGGCCGAGGTGTTAGAGACGATTCGACGAGCTGGCCAACCGCTTCTTCAGAGCGCGCGACTGTTCGACGAGTACCGCGGTGACCAAATTTCAGATGGAAAGCGCAGTCTCGCCTATGCCCTACTTTACGGATCTGCCGACCGGACCCTAACAGACAACGAAGCAGACAAGGTGCATGCGCGGGTCGTGCGCACCTTAAAACACAAACTTGGAGCCAAACTACGCACCTAACGTAGAGCCAGTGATGTCTTCATGGCTCAGCATCCAACTCTTCCCTGTAAGTCTTCTCTGTAAGGCAAAGATCTCGTTCATCAACCTATGCAACCATTGAGTAGTGCAACCAACGCGCCGGATCAACCAGAGAAAACCCGAGCATTTCTCGGAAACGTGTTTTCGCCGGACGTTACCACCAATTAGCTTTCGTCGAACGTGACACGTGCCGCATGCATTTCATCAGCGCAGGGCTGATCAATCGGGACCGGAGTCGGCAGGTCAGTTTTCTCAATATAGCCCTTGGCAGACAGCCAAGCCTCAACTTCCTCCCCACTAACATCCGCCAACATACGTCCATCTACCACCACACACGGTGAGAGCGGCTGGCCACTCTTCATCACCATTTCTTGGTAGATCTCGGGGTTGTTGATAATGTCCTTGTCAGCATACGGCAGGTTGTATTTGTCCATCACGGCACGCACACCGTTACTCCAACCACAGACCGGTTTCAGATACGCGACGATCGTCGGAGATTCGCCAGTAGTCATTCAATCACTCCTACTCGGGATGGAAATCCCGCATAAGCCTCGTATAGGATCTAATACAAGAGCCTAGGCCAACGATGCACAGCTTGACCAACCGATATCAGCCGCCACCCTGAGAAGGGCTGTCGTGAACGCGAACACAGCAATGAATCAACTTGTGCCTGGCAGCGCCTTTCCTGCTCTTAACGGGGTCTGGTCTGACGGTTCCCCAGCCTATATTCCGTCGGATCTCAATTCATCGCCAGCGGTATTGTTGTTCTACCGGGGCCACTGGTGATCGCATTGCCGGCGGCAGTTGGCCGCCTACAGCTATATCCTGGATGCATTCACAGCTATTGGCATCCAAGTTGTAGCACTGTCGACCGATTCCTTGGCTGACACACAAACGTTTCAGAAGAATCAACAACTCACAGTGCCGCTCGTCTGTGAATTACCCTATCCCGCATCTGTTGACCCAATCGGCGCCTACCGAAATCCACCGCGCGAATCACATCAAGCAACGGCCTTTGTGTTAGATGCCGAGAAAGTTGTGCAGCATGCCGTCTACAGCACAACAAATATCGGCCGTTTGATGCCTGAGGAGGTTTTGCGGGTACTGACCTAGCCTTGATCAGGACAGGTGCGTATTGGACAACCCCCACTGCGCCTGCGCCGGTAAAAGACCCATGTCAATAGTCTCTTCCCGCAACGCTTCAAGGTGAGCATAGGCAGCATCCAACTCCGCATGCTCAGCATCATCGCCCGACGGTAGCGACCATCGGACACCAGTAGGCCCTAGGTGAGCCGGCATTGCCATCATCACGTGGTGGTATGGCACACCTGTCAGATAGGCCCCGCAGGGCCAAGAAAATGACTCGCCACCTGCGGCCGCTTTGATCATCAATGCGGTTAGGTGCCCGGGTGATTGAAAAGACGAGCGTCCTCGCAGCTTAATGATACGTGCGCCTCCATTCACAACATCCGCACGTATGGTGGACCAGTCATCCGTGTTCAACGTGACCCCGTTGATCGTTTCCAAGCCCGCAATAATGTCGTTCAGAGGCACACCGTCGATCCGAGTATCACCCTTAAAGAGCGCCATCTCCTGTCCGTGGCCCCCGTATGTTCGACAACCAGTAACGCGGTGTTGAGCGATCCTGAAATGGCCAGCCAGACGAGCCTGCAACCGGGTACTGTCGAGCGCAGCAAGTGTTGTCACGCGCGTAGGTGGAAGGCCTGAATGCACCAAGGTCACTAAACCGGTGATATCGGCAGGATTAAACACAACCACTACGAGTTGGACGTCTGGCGCGTGAGTTGCGATATCAGCGCCGAGCTGTGCCGCGATCTCGGCATTACCCCGTAACAGGTCTTCGCGTGTCATACCCTCGCGACGTGGGGCACCACCGGAGCTGAGTACATACATCGCACCGTCGAGCGCCTCTTCCGCATTCGTCGTCCACGTCACATCAGCTTGCGGAAAGGCACAATGCTCAATCTCAGCCGCTGCACCCTCCACACCTGCTGCAAAAGGATCGTACATAGCGATCCGCTTTGCAGTTCCGGTAGCGAGCAGCGATTGGGCAATATTGGATCCAACCGCCCCAGCCGCTCCCATAATTGCGATCTTGCCGTTAGTGACGTACTTCATCAATCTAGGCCTGTAGGGCCCCGAGAACATCCGTGGCGGATGTACTCATGAAGTTCGTGTCGTTACCGAAATCTATGAACGTGAACCCCTGCTCCATCAACTTCCGGGCCTTGGCCACATCGCCGATCGGGGTTCCAGCAGGCTTCCCGTTCGCCTTGGCTCCAGCAAGAATGGCATCGATGGCCGCCACGTGATCCTTGTGAACGAAAAGGTCCGAACTTTCCAAGCCCATCGAGGCAGCAAGGTCGGACGGGCCAATGAACGCCACATCCATCCCATCCACGGCCATGATGGCCTCTATGTTGTTCACACCTTCCATGTCTTCGATTTGTGGGCAGACAAGAATCTCATCATTCATCTGGGGAATCTGTCCTCGTGTAATCGTGGCCCGTGCCGAGCCGATGGAACGCTGTCCACGCGGCGGATATCGACACGCCTGGGCAATCGCCTCCGCCTGCTCAACCGTGCTGACGTGCGGAACGATTATGCCCATCGCACCGGCGTCCAGTGTCTGTGCTAGCACCACGGGATCGTGGGACTGAACCCGCGTCATAGGCACGCCGCCATGTGCCTCAATGGCCCGAAAGGCTTCGGTCATCGACCCCATATCCCACTGCGCATGTTCAGCATCGACAGCCAGCCACTCATATCCAATCTCAATCAGAACCTCAGCCGCCATCGGAGAAACAAGATTTAAGAATGAGCCAAACGAGGGCTCACCAGCCAATAGCTTCTGACGGACGGGATTGGGAAGTTTCACAAATAGCACCTGTACGTGACGGTCGCAATCCAGATTGTTACGCATGGCCATCACCCTGTCAGTCGCCAACCCGGCCAGTCCGCTGGTCGCGCACAATAAGTGCACGTGCCTTCAACTCAATAAACGGGTCCGAGCGTGAATCGCGACCCACGCAAACCACAGATGATTTCCATGAACAATAGATGAAAGCTGTTGCCCCGCTAAAGGTCCAGTTGTTGATCGACCACGGAGGTCCCATATGCTGCCCGTCTCGCGATCACGGAATTGTCCACCCGCAGATTCAAAGGTCAACGTACGCCCGGCTATCCGACTACCGTGTGCAACCGCAGCACCAACATCACGCGACGTAGAAATGTTCAACTTATCCAAAGCAGAAACAGTCCCCGGCTTCCAGAACGCCACAATCGGACGATCTGCAACAACCGTATTAACGACATGCTCTTTGGCCAAAAGATCAAAATCGATTGCTACCGCCTCCCCTTTGAGCTCCATCGTAAGCACTCGCTGTTTGGCCGAAAGTCGGGAATCGGTTTTCGCTCCGAAGAGGGGAGAAGGCGAATCCTGCCGATCATAGCCAGGGTATCCCGTGATGCCATATGGTCCAGACACACCAGTAGCGATGCTCAGAACCTTCCCATTTGGGAACCATTGCTTGAAGTCCACGTAGCTTACGAGTAGTGACGGTCGAGCTGAGAGCCGCACATCCATGAGATCTCCAACAACAGCCTTCCCCGTACTCTGCTGCCACCAACTCTCTGTAGCCGTATCCCACAATAAAAGGTTGCTACGCCAAAGGTTGCCCGACACTCCGAACCGGAGACTCGCACCGAGTACACGACGATCGAAGACAGCCGATGAGTTGGAAAACGGACAATACGTTATCGCTACTGGATTACCACCGACAACGTCATTGACGACTTGATGCCAGAGGAGGATCTGAAGCGGATACGCACGACTGTCATTCTCGACTGTAACGACCACAACCGGCTCTCTGTCCGTGATAAAAGTATCAGCGGTAGGAATACCCACAAACCCCGGAAAGTCGATGGGGTGTGCCGCATCCCGTTCTCTACCTCCCCATTGGACTCCGGATAGCGGAACGCTGGCAATTGCAAAGTTGGTCGCCCAGTTCTGATCACGCCACACTTGAACACGCTCGGCGTCCGACACCCCTATGGGTATGAGTGAACGATGCCGTGACGCACTGATCTCTGGAGGCAACTGGAGAGCCCCAACTGTACCCGCTGTCGACGTGGAAGGCGCCATAACAATGGTGAACGAATTCTGTGCAGCGACCGGTCGGGTGATCTGACGCGTGCTCGCCGCAACACTATCGAGCACGTCTATGTCTACGGGTTCGGACGGAAACTTCGGGATCACAGTGGCAGTGGAGGAAAACGATGTTGGAACCGGAGAGGTGGATCGCGAAGCTGGCGAATCTACTTTCGGGCCATGTGCCCGAGGAGCAGACTCTGTACACGAAGTGACTGCAAGGCTTCCCGCCACAAGCCTAAGCAGGCTCCGACGGTTATAAGAGAGCTCGGCATCCCTACGAGACCTTCCAGTCACAATCCTGAAGCATTTCAATAAAGCGATTACCGCCGTCGAACGCATACGATCAGACTCGCTAGATCCAAGACAAATCGTGGCAGCACGACTCCACGCCTACAATCCCTGCGCAGCAGCCGAGTGGAACACATCAACACCACCGCCCAAACCACCATCCGAATCACGAAGGATCAAGACCGGACTAGCGAACGCTGATCGGCCCGGATGTTGGGCTACGCGCATATCCCAACCCAACTGTTGAAGAGCGGCAATCGCGTCGTTGCCAAAACGGCTGTCAACAGTCACCCACGGTGTACTTGCATCCACACGTGGCGTCGCGACTGCCTCCTGAGCACCCAACCCATGGTCGACAACGCTCCCAACCAGTTGAGCCACGCAGTTTGTGATTCGACGACCACCTGAAGCGCCCAGCGCGAGCGCACGCCCGTCGGAGGTAAAGACGATGGCCGGCGTCATGTTGTTGAGACCATATCGGTTTGGCTCCACCGAGTTCAGTCGGCCAGGGACAGGATCAAACCACCACATCCCGTTGTTCCAAACAATGCCAGTATCACCTACCACCACCTCGGACCCCCAAGCACCACCAAGGGTGTTGGTCAGTGAAACCATCAAGCCATCCTCATCAGCAGTACAAAGATGCGTAGTCGAGGTTTCAGATTTCAACCGCTCGACCGCACGCGTACCCTCATTGAAAGCCCAAGCATCCCCAGATAGCACCGCAGCAGGGGCAGAGGCGTCATCAACCGTGTTCCATCGCGACCTGGCATACGCCTTCGAAACCAGCGCTTCCCATGGGCCATCACTACGGTCCGGATCAGTCATGAATTGAAACCGGTCAGCATAGGCAAGGCGTGCTGACCACAAAAACGCATGCAGGCGATCAACCGACGCATGGCCCGCATGCGTCGCATTGAAACACTCGTAGATATTGAGGGTTTGGATGGTCGTGGGACCAGCACACCCTGGGCCCGGCACAAGCACATCTGCGTCCCGGTAGGTTGAGCGAAGAGGAGAAGTCACCCGTGCACCGTACGCCGCAAGATCACCACGTTTAATAACACTCGCATTCATTCCCGGGTCATCGAAAATTGCCACCGCAAGATCCCCTTGATAAAACGCTTCTACTCCACCATCCGCGATAGCCTCGAGGCTTACCGCGAGTTCAGGCTGCACCAAACAGAACGACTCGAAGTGTTCAGCACTGGGCACAGCGCCGCCCGGGTAGTATCGGCGCTGAAGTTCAGGATGCCGCTGGGCCGCCGGCAGTGCAGCCGCCAACACACCACTATCGAACCAACCAATTTCAAAACCCTCACGTGCCAGCGCAATTGCAGGAAGCACCAGATCTCGCCACGGCAACCGCCCATGACGTTCGTGGAGAAGCCCCAAACCCGCCACAGCCCCTGGAACAGCCATCGCCCGATAACCGTGCAGATTGGCATCACCCTCCACACCATTCCACAGAAACCCACCGACGCCTGTGCGCTCGTCAAGGGGATAGCGGTCGGAGATCGCACCCGAGCCCGACTTCATCGGAAAAGAAATGACCTCCGAACAATCAGCTGACGCGACGACGGCGTATCCACCGCCACCGATACCGCTCGACCAAGGTTCAACAACACCGATGGCGAAGGATGCAGCGACAGCCGCATCCGCCGCAGATCCACCGTTGGCTAACATTTCAACCGCTACAGAGCTCACCAACGGGTGTTTTGTTGCAGCCATCCCGCGTGACCCACGGGCTTCCGACTTTTCAATCGAAAGCTGCGTGTGCCTACGGTCCATTACCCTGTCTTGGCGTCAGCAAAGAGAGAACTCACCGACTCACCTGTATGGATACGGCGAATTGCCTCCCCCAACATTGAAGCGATCGACAAGACCTTGATCTTGTCAGTCGGACGGTCAACCTCCAGAGGAATACTGTCTGTGACCACCATCTCCACAAGGCTGGATTCCTCAATCAGCTCGTATGCCTCTCCGAGGAACACGGGGTGCACACAAGCCCCATAAATTGCCCGTGGTTCATGCTGCATGATCTCGCGGAGGCTCTCCCTCAACGACTGGCCAGTCGCCACCTCATCATCCACGTACAGGACCGCTCGTCCACGTACATCGCCAACGAGACCTCGAACCCGTACGTTTGATGTGATCGGATCGCGGAATTTGTCAATCACTGCCAGCGGCGTACGCAACCGTCGCGCACACTCGCTAGCCGCCTTAATTCGCCCGGTGTCCCCAACAACGACGAGATCTTCAATGCCAAGTCCAGCAAAGTATTCGGTAAGCAGCGGCATGCCAGTGAGATGGTCGCCAGGAATGCTGAAGAACCCACCAATCTGATCAGCGTGTAGATCAAGCGTCAGAACCCGATCAGCACCAGCCGTCGCTAGTAGGTCAGCCACGAGCCTAGCCGTGATCGGAACGCGCGGCTGATCCTTCTTATCCGAGCGCATATACGGGAAATACGGCATCACAGCCGTCACACGTGCGGCTGACGCCCGTCGCAGCGCGTCGATCATAATGAGCAATTCCATCGTGACGTGATTAACAGGCCGCCGAGACGTCTGGACAACAAAGACGTCCGCCTCACGCACGTTCTCAAGCACACGTACAAAGGTGTTGTCATTGCCGTACTCAAAAATATCCACACGGCCGAGATCACATCCAAGCTCTGCGCAAATCCCCTGAGCCAGCACTGGATGAGACCGACACCCAAAAACCATCAGTTGATCACTTGACACCGTTATACGCCTTCCACGTAAGACCATTCGTCAGCGAATGGGGTCGTAACAAACGACAACAGGAACAAGAGAGTGGCGGAGAACATGCGTAGCAGTATCTCCAAGATCACATTCGTGTTCACCAAGAAACCTGTGAGCCCCGACGACGACTGATTGGGCCTGCGAACGCAGACTAGTTTCGATGATCGCTGTAGAAGCTGACCGTGCCTGTCTGATTTCAGTTCGCACGCTCACCTGATTTGCTGCCGGCAGCATGCGCTCAGCTGTCGCAAGCAAGGCCTCAGCCGAACCCAACGTTGCATCGCTGGAAGCCTCCACCGGATCCTTACGACTGACCTCAATAACATAAAGCAAGATCAGCGATGCCCTGTACTCGCGTGCGAGAAGACCGGCCGTCGTAATTACCGGACGATCCATGTGCGCACCGCTGACTGCAGCAATTACGGGTTGCGACTCATCGGGGGACATAAGGGTCACGAGTTCCTATGATGCAACAGCTTCTTCGGCAGGATTAGCCGTCATCTCAGTTTCGTCCGAATCATCTCCCAGCAAAAGATCACGTAGCGTTGTTTCAAGTCCTACCGCAACATCCCGGTTTTCTCGCAAGAATCCTTTGACATTCTCACGTCCCATTCCGAGTCGTGTCTCTCCATAGGTGTAGTGCGCACCGCTCTTATCGACAAGTCCATTTTCAACGCCCAGATCGAGAAGATCGCCCTCTCGAGAAATGCCCCGACCGAACACCATATCGAATTCACAGGATCGGAATGGGGGTGCCACCTTGTTTTTCACTACCCGCACACGTGTGCGTGCACCTGTGACATCGTTGCCCTGCTTTATCTGACCAATGCGACGAATATCAAGTCGGACAGACGCATAAAACTTTAATGCACGGCCCCCGGGCGTTGTCTCCGGATTACCGAACATCACGCCAATCTTCTCCCGCAACTGATTGATGAAAATAACAATTGTGCTTGAGCGGCTGATGTTGGACGTCAGTTTGCGCATCGCCTGCGACATCAAGCGAGCCTGCAGCCCCACTTGGGTATCACCCATATCGCCGTCAATCTCTGCGCGAGGAACAAGCGCTGCAACAGAATCAACAACAACCAGATCAACGGCGTTGCTTCGAACAAAGACGTCCGTAATCTCCAGTGCCTCTTCACCGGCACCTGGTTGAGAAACTATCAATTCCCCCACGTTCACACCTAGGGCCTCTGCATAAGTAGGATCCATGGCGTGTTCAACATCCACAAAAACCGCTGTTCCGCCAGACTTTTGTATCTCCGCAGCCACGTGGAGAGCTAACGTGGTCTTACCAGAGGCCTCCGGTCCAAAAATCTCAATTACGCGCCCGCGTGGCAACCCACCCACTCCAAGTGCGATATCCAGTGAGAGCGATCCCGTCGAAACAACAGGAATAGCCTCCGACCGCATCGAACCCATACGCATAACAGCGCCAGAACCAAATTTTCGCTCGATTTGATCGATCGCGGCCTCGATCGCCTTTGCCTGATCATCAGCCATGCGACACGCCTCGTTAGCTAACCGCCCGGGGCTACCGGGTCCCAGTAAGCCTCATGTTATCGGAGGACCGGGAAATGTGCGCGTTATGGGTTGCGCAGACAGATCCGTCGGGCTAGCGTACGTCACGTCGACCTCAAGACTTTTCCCATCTACAAGAGTTCCCATGAAAACTAGAGTGGCGATGCTGCATGGGCCTGGCGATATCCGCATTCAGCCTGCCGATATCATGCCCGTCGGACCCAACGATGTCGCCATTCATGTAGCAATATCGGGAATCTGCGGGACCGATCTTCACTACTGGGACGGATGGCAGTTTGATGCTTGGTTTCCGGAAAAACCCGGTCCATGGGTGCCTGGCCATGAGTTCACAGCAGTCGTGCAAGAGGTTGGTTCTGCGGTAGATGACCTAACACCGGGTGACCCCGTTGTTGTCGAGCCCGGGATACCTTGTGACGACTGCCCTTCCTGTGAACGCGGACGGCCCAATTTCTGCATGAATCGCTTAAATCTCATGCGCGGAGGATGGGCCGATCACGTGGTGATTAATCGCCGCCACATCACAACACTACCCCCTGGCACAGACTTAGTAGTGGCAAGCCTCACGGAGCCACTCGCGTGTGTTCTGCGTGGATACGACCGCGTGGCAGTTGCTCCCGGAGACACGGTGTTCATAGCAGGTAGCGGACCTATCGGGCTACTCGCACTCCAAGTGGCCAAGTCTCAGCTCGCCGGTCAGACGATAGTCAGCGAACCGAACGCAGCTCGCCGTTCCGTGGCCGATCAACTTGGGGCCGACTGCATCCTTGATCCGACGAACGATGACGTGGTGTCCACTGTTCGTGACATGACAAAGGGATTTGGTGCTGATCTCTGTATCGAGGCCGCTGGCGCAAACACAGCGTTCTCCTCTTGTCTCAGCACCGTCCGTGACGCCGGAACCGTGCTCGTCCTAAGCGTCGGAAACCCGGCGACTAAATTTGAGTTGCGACCCTTCGACCTATTTGCGCACGAACTCGCAATCGTCGGGAGCAACACACGCCTGCATACATTTCATCGTGCTCTCGAATTAATTCCAAATCTCAATGCCGAACCAATCATCACGCACACATTCGATCTCGATGACGCTGTTGAGGCCATCAACACTGCCAAGTCAGGCGCCGGTGCAAAGGTAGTGTTCGACTTTCGCATCTAAGCGTCTCACCCAATTCACCACTGGATCAGCGGAGCTTCGGAAGGATTGGATGCCGACAGCTGAAGACACAGAACCCGCCCCGCGAGGCCATCGGAACTACCTTCGAGAAGGACCCCTTCAGTAAGTGCGTCGCACTTTGAGCCGAGGTGAGTACGATCCGTAACTCGCCTGCTGGATCTAAGCAATCGCGGGCAGCCCGCACAAGGCGTGCAGCTGGCCCGTGGTCAACGCGACATCCAACGTGCAGCGGCGGGTAGCAAAGTACGACATCAAATTCCCGATCGCCACAGGGAAGTAAATCCCCTACGACAACCTCGGCCCGTATCGCATTAGCTTCCAACGTTCGTTGGGTCGTCAGAACCGCAGCGTAGCTCCAGTCACTGGCTGTCAGTGATCGATCGTCACGAGCCGCGACAGCGCTAAGAACCCCGTTGCCACAACCTAGATCGAGCCAACGGCCACCGCCATCGGGAAGCGCACCGGCCAAAAGCTTTGTCGCCGGATCAACGCGTCCCGCCGAGAAAAGAGTCGGGTGATGATGTAACACCACCTCACGGCCATGCAGTGTGGTGCTTGTGATCCAGCCGAACTCCAGCGGCGGGGGATCATCAACCTCGCACTCATAAACATAGAGCCGGCGGTGCTCACCAATAGCACGCTCAACTATTCTCCCCACGAGTGGAATCACGCGTGACCGGACCGATTCGACGCCACGCGCTCGATCTCCGACTACAACGAGATATCCTCCAGGACGTAACGCTTGGACAGACCCATGTACCAACCACTCGACACCTATTCTTCCAAGCCAGTGGGGAACTCGTACTACAACCAACCCACCAACTCGATCCGATAGCTCAGTCGAGCTACATACTTTCCAAGCTCCTGAACCAGCCGCACAACTGACAGCAGCTCCAACTGTAAGCGGAACAAGAATGCCTGAACTGGACCACCCAAGCGCGTTGGCCACAATCGCAAAACCCGCGTCCCACGCCCCTTGTTCGATAAGTGGCTCACACACATAATCACCCAACGAACGAACTAGTAGTCGAAGTTCGGGATCAAGTATTGGCCCCGGCTGGTCAGCACGTGAAGGAATGCGAACCGAACCCGACGCCGTACGGAACTTTCGCTCAACAATCGCTGCAGGATCAATCACGGTATCTGCTAACTCTTGTGGCTCGCGTGCCACATGGCACACTGATGCCCCACACCTAAACAACCTCCGATTATGCCCATCCGACAAACACTCAAAGACCGTATCGGGACAATTATCGATTCGAACCGTGAGAACATCATCCGTGTTGGAGAGACCATTCTGCGTAATCCCGAACTCGGGTTTAAGGAAACTGAGACTTCACAGCTCGTTCAACGAAAGTTCGACGAGTTGGAGCTCGATTATCGGGCTGGCCTTGCCAAGACGGGGGTGAAAGCACGGATCGACACAGGACGACCAGGCCCAACCCTAGCGCTCATCGGCGAACTCGATGCACTCGTCGTGCCAGGCCATCCAAACGAAAATCCGGAGACACACGCGGCACACGCATGCGGCCACAACGCGCAAATTGCCGGTCTGATCGGTGCCGCATCCGCGCTCAGCGATCCTGCCATCTTGCGTGATCTTTCAGGCTCTATCGTGCTCATGGCAGTTCCCGCTGAGGAATACGTAGAGGTTGAATATCGGTACGGTCTCGTGAAATCCGGCGAGCTCGAATTCATGGGTGGGAAACCAGAATTAATTGCACGTGGTGAGTTTGACGACGTTGACATTGCCATGATGATCCACACACATTCACAGCCAGATGAGAACGGAATGGCCTCTGTTACTGAATCAAATAACGGCTGCGTTGTAAAACAAGTTCGCTACATTGGGACAGCTGCACACGCCGGCGGTGCGCCACACCTGGGCATCAATGCACTCTATGCAGCGCACGTCGGCATTACTGGTATTAATGCGTTGCGCGAGACGTTTCGAGACGAAGACTCTGTGCGAGTTCATCCGATCATTACCCACGGTGGTGAGATTGTGAACGTGATCCCGTCCGAAGTAACTCTCGAAACCTATGTCCGCGGCAAGACAACAGAGGTTATTGAAGCCGCCTCAGCCAAAGTCGATCGCGCAATTAAGGCCGGTGCACTCGCGCTAGGAGCCCAGGTTGAGATCGTTACGATGCCCGGCTACCTGCCACTAGTAAATAACCCGGACCTTGCCGATCTGTTTCTCAAGAACCAGAGCAGTGTGCATGGCCATGCTAAGTCACGACGCCTTGGACACCGTGCTGGATCAACAGACATGGGCGACGTCTCGCACATCATGCCAGCACTGCATCCATCGATGGCCGGTGCCGCTGGAAGCAATCATGCAGTGGACTGGACCATCGAGGATCAACAAATGGCATACGTGGAACCAGCCAAAGCGCTTGCGTGGATGGCTGCAGATCTGCTTGGTGACGAAGCGTGTGAAGCGCGACAACTCCTCGATAATTTTGAACCCCGGATGAGTAAGGACGAGTACCTCACATACCAACGCGGGCTTAGCCGGGTAGATCGATGGTCAGAAACGACGTCATCGTGACTCAACAACCGATACAATGCGCGCCTCGGACCATCACAAAGGGCATCTTTGTGAGACGTTTCATCGTGATCGGCGTTCTACTCTTAGCATTAACCGCGTGTGGAGAATCCAGCGTGGCCGACACCAACACGAAAGAGGAGGCAGTCGTGAAGCAATACGATGCACACCCCGGCACAGTCATAGAATCCGGGAAAAGCTACTCAGCCGTAATCAAAACAAACTTGGGTGATGTGACCTTTGATTTGCTGGCCGATGAAGCACCACTAGCCGTGAATAGCTTTGTCTTTCTGGCACGCGAAGGCTATTTCAACGGCGTACTCTTCCACCGAATTATTCCGGGTTTCATGGCACAAGGAGGCGACCCAACCGGCCTTGGTACGGGTGGTCCCGGATACTACTTCGAGATCGAAGCACCACAGCGACCATATACACGTGGATCACTAGCGATGGCCAACAAGGGCGCGGGTACAAATGGATCACAGTTCTTCATCGTATTCACAGACCTGACCGCCGAAGAACGCTTGAGTCCTGACTACTCGCTCTTTGGCCAGATGGCTGACGGAGAATCCACCTTGAAGGCGCTCGAAGCCGTACCCGTCACGGAGAGCGCAACGGGTGAGCGCTCACGGCCAATGCAAGAGGTGCGCATCTCGTCCGTAGACATCATCGAGAGTTAACGCGTGGCCGGTGGCACCGGCACGCTGCAACCGCTGGCAGCTACACCTCCGTTCAACCTATGGGCAACCGCGCTCTCGCATGGCTGGCACGCACTCGCTCCGTTTAGATGGCATGACGCGACAGATACTCTGGAGCGGGTCGACCGCCTGCCATCAGGCAAGACATACGTGCTTAAAGTCCGCGCTGGATCGGATCGTTCTGACGGATGGCCACAGGTCGACTTGCGCGTATCGCCAATGCCTTCAAAACCCGACGCGCTCGAACTTCGATCTCGCGTTCGCCACATGCTGCGCCTCGACGAAGATCTCGCAGACTTCTACGCACGCTGTCGTACGTCGCGGGCACTGCGCCCAATTGCCCAGCTTGGAGCCGGACGACTGCTCCGTAGCCCGGACCTTTGGGAAGATATCGTCAAGGGTATCTGCACCACCAATGTCACTTGGAGTCGTACCAGAACAATGGTCGCGTCGATCACAGCGCTGACGGCAGCAGCGACCAGCACCGCTGCGTATGGCGCCTTCCCAACCCCGGACGAAATCCTTACTGCTGGTGTTCAGTACCTCACCACCGAAGCAGGTGTAGGCTATCGCGCCCGGTCAATCCTAAATCTCGCTGAAGGGGTGAAAAGCGGCACTATTGACCTAATGGCCATGGGGGACCCCGAACTCCCGACCACGGAGCGCCTCGCCGCGCTTGAGACCCTACCGGGAATCGGACCCATCACCGCTCGGTACCTTGCAATGCTCCTAGGCTCGTACGACGACCTAGCGCTTGACAGCGCGACGCGGAGCTTCGCCATACGCACGTTTGGTCCGAACCATGCAAATGCCAAATCCGTATCGCGCCACTACACACGCTTCGGTCGCTGGCGAGCCCTTGCCTTTTGGTGTCAACACTGGCTTGCGTGGCCCAGCATCCATAAACGAACAACAATTGCACTTACCCCATGACCAATCACTACCAATTATTTCGCCCCAAAAATAATGCCTCCACCTAGTCGCCGAGTCCAAACCTTCCTTGTCGCGATCGCTGTGCTCGCACTCGACCAATTCGTCAAAGAGGTGATACAGCGAACGCTGCCTGCAGGTGGCACTTCGGTAGGTCCGCTCTTCGACTTCCAGCGGGTTCAAAACGCCGGTGTGAATTTCGGCCTCCTCTCCGATTATCCAGCGCTCGTGCTCGTGTTAACTGGGACGATCGGGCTTGCCTTGCTCGGATACATGATCGTCCGGCCACCACACCATTGGTGGACCGTTACAGGCTTTGCCTTTCTCCTCGGAGGCGGCTTTAGCAATGTTGTGGATCGAATCAGATTGGGATGGGTCTTCGACTACCTCAACATTTACCCTTTTGTGGGATATCTCAATCTCGCAGATTTGGCGATTGGTGCGGGAGTTCTAGTTCTAGTTCTAGAAGCCACGTTTCGCAAAAACACGCAGTGACCGAGCATCTTTCCGGACAAGATGAGTGCCGCAATTCACCCTCGGCGAACTGCTTCGTTCTCAAATGTTTCAACGGGTTTACGCGTACTCAACGACTCATAGTCACCTTCCCAACCGCTTCGACTTAGGTACCCCCGGCGCGATTCGAACGCGCGCACCCGGCTCCGGAGGCCAGAGCTCTATCCACTGAGCTACGGGGGCAGATGCCGTATTCTAATAAGCTGAGCTCCCATGGAGTCTTGGCGTTTACTCATATCACCACCAGATTGCGGCGCAACCAATCTTGCGACCGACCAAGCCGTGGCGGAGTCGGTTCGGGATGGATCATCCCCACCGACTCTCCGGTTCTACACGTGGAGACCCCGAGCTCTCAGCCTTGGATATACTCAACCGATTGGTATTGTCGATCTGGACTTAGCGAAACGTCTCCGGATTGACATCGTCCGTCGGCCCACCGGTGGCCAAGCAATTCTCCACGATGACGAGCTGACCTATGCCATCGCGTTACCACCGAAGCACACCCTTGCAGCCGGGGGAATATTGGCATCGTATGAACGCCTGAACCATGGATTTGAACGAGGGCTTACCACCCTTGGCCTGGATGTGGTTCGGGGCAGATGGGAACCTGATACCTTGAGCAGCTTCGATATGGTTTGTTTCCAATCACCAAGCACACACGAACTCTCGTCCGCCGGATTCAAGCTGATAGGCAGCGCACAAACACGGGTGAGCGGTGCATTACTTCAGCACGGAAGCCTCCCTTTCTCACATAATCCTGAGATTTGTGAACTGCTTCGGCTTCCCCGTCCAGACCGATGGCATGGCCTGCGCGACTTGCTCCCATCACCACCAACGCTCGGTGAATTAGCCGAGACTATGTCCACCGCCTTTGCTGACACCCTTAATGTAGCGTTCCATCCCAGCGATTTAACCCCACACGAACGAGACCAACGTGATCGACTAATTACGGAACGGTATCGTTCCCACGCTTGGATCACTCGCAGATAATCCAATGCGAACGCGAGCTATCCTCAAACGAGGACTCAACGTCATCGCCGCTGCACGACCCCAAATCGTACTGGATCTCGGGTGTGGTGCCGGCCACGACACACAAATACTCAGCGATCTACCTAACGTAAAAGTGATTGGAATCGATTGGGACCATGACATCCTCACAACAGCGCCAACGCGCCCAAATGTGTACTACCTACGTGCCGACGTGACCCGTCTACCTCTTGCAACGCACGCTGTGGGTAGTAGCTACAGCTTCGGACTGTTACAAGTACTTAGTCATACCGGCGACGCTCCCCTTCGCAATTTCCTACGTGAACTCGCACGCGTCTTGCAGCTCGATGCCCCGGCGATCATCGGAACTTTGGCAGATTTTCGCCGGCAGAGCGAACTAGAACGAAGCTTGACCGGTGCTGAAGTTTCGAAGGCCATGCGTGGCCTTCTGATACTCCGGGAACTCATTGGGATGATGGACGCCGAAGATGACGAACGTCAAACGCGTTACTGGTACATTCACGCCATCCCGATGAGCAACAATGAGCTATGACTCATTACATTATGAGCGCTTCCTCATTATTTGATAGCGCCCCCAGTCAAGCTATACGTTAGATCAATCGTAGTTCGAGAACGCGTGCTCTCCGAGGTACCGTCGCTGCCGCGAGGAGGCACGCGCCACGATGTCAGGATCGAACTGGAAATCGAGATAGGGCGGGAACTTCTGTACTACCATCCGACGCGCATAATGCACCTGCATCAAGTACCGCGTCTGGTTGCTGGTGTTAGCAGATCCCCGATGCCACACCTCTGACCTAAAAAGTACAACGTCTCCGGCGCGGCATATCAAACTCTGCTCTTGATTTCCATTCCACTCAGTTTCACCTTCCCGAGGCACGCGTCCAGCACGATGACTCCCCGGTACAAACTTGGTGGGCCCTAACTCTTCATGGATATCATCGAGATAATAGTGCGCAGTCGCCACAAAAACTGGAATTTCAACGCGTGGATCATCCATCGTGCCCTCTGGAAGCTCGATCGGCTGGTAGTCAGAATGCAGTTGTTGGTCCACCCGACCAGGCCCCGTAATCCAACCCGTCATTCCAATGATGTGACAGTCGTCACCCATCACAGCGTCTGCAACATCAGCGACCGGCGCCCGATCAAGAAACTGCAGGAAGTACGCGTCACGATTAAATAACACCTTGGTGTGCGATTCCCGGAACTCGGCCACCTCTTCGCTCTGAAGCCCAACTGCTCTCTTCGTAATACCAGCACGATCATTGGCGCGCGGGTTGGGTTCGATCCGCTCGATCTGCTCACGCAGCGTGCTAATCTCCTCCCCGTTCAACACACCAGGCATATAGGCGAACCCATCACGCCGGATAGCTTCGGCTAGCTCATCGATCTCCGTATAGGCAACGAGCTCTACAGTAGCCATCTAACAGACCTCCTGCACACGATCGACGGCCACCTTTGTGACGTCCTGTGGACCAAATACAGAGCCTACCGAAATTGACCCAGCGGCATTGCCCCTACGGCAGGATTCTTCAAGATTCAAACTGCCAAGCCACCCGCTGAGAAATCCTCCCGCAAACGCATCGCCCGCACCGATTGGATTGACAGCCGAGGTCGGATATCCCGGTATGCACTGCAGATCCCCCCGGGGTTCCGGATCAACAACAGCACCCCTAGCACCCAGTTTGAGAACCACAGGACCGCCAAACCTCTCACGCAAAATTTCCCTACCCTGCATGTAGTCACAACCGAGAACCGCCGCAAACTCGGTCTCGCTACCAATCAAGAGATCCATGTCGGTAGCAATGGTCGTGATTTCATCCAGATTAAGCGCTCCCGGTCCGCCCTGCCCGATATCCAAGATCGCCAATGATCCCACCGCATGCGCCGCTTGACCCAACGCGCGTGCGGACTCGACCAGCGGCCTTGCGAAACACAAATTGATCCCAGTGAGAAACACGTGACTAGGGATCCACTCGGCCAGCAAGGCCTGGACGTCGAGCGGAGTTCCTGGATACCAATAGGCCTGTCGTTCACCATTGATCCCCAGCGCAATGGTGTGCGTAGCAGTTGCGCCCCCGCGTTGGCCAACTATAGCGACATGCCGTGCGGTGAGACCTTGGACCAAAAAGTTTCCAAACCAGTCGTCAGCGACGACCCCACCAAGTTGACAGGACCCGGTCAGCGCCGCGTACACCATTGCCGTATTCGATGCAGTGCCACCAAGCAGCAGGCGGGCTGGGCGGTCGTGTTCCACATCACTGCGATCCGAGAATTCAGTGTCTGGCAACGGAAATCGCTTTAGGCCTTGAATGCTTACGTCAGCCACAACGCTGCCGACGCTAAGCAGGCGTGGGGCTCGCAATGAGGCTTTCATCCAGCCATCCTTACATTCACCTGTTTTCGACAGCCCATCAGCCCGTCAACGGTCGATCGGAAACGCCCGCCCTGAATAATCAAGGCACGACGAAGCATGTGGCCCACCCTTGACCATCCAGACGGATGCTACGACTGGCACCTTCACACTCAACTAGCTTGCTGTCGCAATCGCAATGCGCGGATTAGGATCTCAGGCTCGGAAACTCCTAGCCAAATGCGGTCGATCCGTAAGAACGGAAACAGCCAGCGTGTTCCTATACGCATCCTCCGCCTAAGAGATATTTCGACCGCTCGATCCAGACGGCCAAGACTGAGTTCACGTCGCCTGTAAGACGGAGAAACCCCGTAGGTAGCTTGCGGCCGTTGAACAGGACCACCAACAACACTGATGTTTCGGTAAGCAATGGTTGCGTTGACGAGAAAACCCACCCGAACATACAAGCCGTCAGGTTGCAACCGAACGATCCCTTCCCGAGCGGCCATGTATATAGCAACGATGCACGGCACGAGGGCCACAAGAGCCACACCGGTCCCGAGGTTAATCAACCAACCGACAGATCCCGGTGAATGACCTAATGCTCGCACCACTGCAAACACGGCAAGGAACAACACCCCCCCTGCCACCAGATACAAGGTGTTCTGATCAACACCAGTCCGGAGACGCCACAACGCCCTGTCAGCTTCAACCGGTTCCGAGTCACTCGCCATCAAGTTCTTCCATGCGGTCAATCGCTCGCGTGCCCAGAATACGAACATCGGCCTTGATCGAGCGACCACGCAACGCAGCACGGTCAAACCAGCGCATTTCGGTGTGCTCTTCCGGAGCCAGACGCTCCGACCCTGCTACTGGGCGTACAAAGTAAATCAGGTCGATATGAAAGTGCGCAGGCTCAATTCGCTCTAACAAGATCGTCTCTGGACACGAAAGAGTCGAAACGCTCTCATCGTGAAATTCGAAGCTATCGCCCACGATCTCTATCTCAAAGCCAGTTTCTTCACGCGCTTCGCGGTGAAGCGTCTCGATCGGATCTTCCCCAGGATCAATATGGCCCCCAAACGGTAGCCACATCTCCAGCTTCCGATGATTCAGTAACAAGACTTTTCCCTTATGAACCAAGAATCCCGTGGACGTAAAGTGCTTATCGATAACCATTTATGAACAGATCTGTCTACGTCACGATGATTCTATGGAGTAAACAGCTGGAGAACGTGCAGCATCACGGACAGTGGTGGAGATGGGGGCGAGTCGAACGCCCCGTCCAGAACCTGTCATCCAGACGTATCTACAGGCTTATCCGGGCTTTGTTATCTCACTGCGGCGTCGCTGCCGGCCACAACCACTCGCAACCAGCCCGTGTATCTTGATCGGCCTACTCGGGCACCTCGACCGACGCACCCTAGGAAATTAGCGCTCTGTCAAGCCCGCTAGGGACAGGCCAGAAGAACGTCGCGGTGCTTAGGCCGCGAGCGGGAGCTGTTGCTCTTCGCCAGTTACTTTTTTGCCAGGGGGATTTACGAGCTCCCCAGCAGGCTCGACCTGCAACGCCTGGCTTCAGGGCCCTGTCAAAACCCGTCATCCCCAAGCCGAAGCTGTTAACCGAGGTGCCGTGCGATCTCCCGCTCAGCCTCCCGGGCACGAATCTTCTCTCTATTATCGTATCGTCGGAGGCCCCGCACCAGTCCAATCTCAACCTTCGCCCAACCCCGGATCAGCAGCAGTCGTAGCGGAATTGCTGTACGCCCCTTGGAATTCACATGCGCACCTAGCTCGATAATCTCAGCTCGACGAAGCAACAGCCGGCGCGGTCGACCGGGATCATGATTACCATCAGCCGCTGGCTTGTAACGAGCAATGTGTACATCGCGGAGGTAGGCCTCCCCCGCTTCAACTATGACAAAACCCTGCGCCAGGCTTACTGAGCCTTCCCTGATACTCTTGATCTCCGGGCCGAGCAACTCTAAGCCCGCAACCAGCGTTGACAACACTTCATAGTCACGACGAGCCCGCCGATTAACGGCCGCTGTACGTTCACCAGCATGACGAGCCTTGTTAGCCGGTTCAGGCGAGGTTTGACGCAGACGGCGTTTGCGTGCCACGTCTCAACCGTGCAGACGCAAAACGGCGCGGCGCCTTCCTTGCGCGCCGAGCACAAACCGGACAAACACAGTCAGTGGTCTAAGCGAGGATGGAATCCTCCACAACGGGTGCTTCAACAATATGACTCATGAGTTTTGGCAACGCCATCGTATGACTACATGTCGACCAAACCCGAAAGAACTCACAATCACAATCCCATCGACCCGCGGCAAAACTCACGCAATGGGAGTTGTTGTCCCCCTCGAACCGAACTCGTAGTGACTCGACATGCACACGTTGGGGCTCGGAAGCATACTGCTGCGCCTTTTGCACTTTGCTAATCAGGCTGGACTGCACCGTGAACTCCTCCTTCAGAGGCTACCTCTTGCAACAAAAAACCCGGCCGCTAAGGGCCGGGTGTGCAACGCCACGAGGACCGAACTGACAACGCTCAATCACTGCGGCACCACTCATTCATGTCGTGAGTATAGCCTCGGCTAAGATTCGGGGTCTGCCCAGCTACATCCCATATTGCAGCCGACACGCCAGCCGATCCGGTAAGCCAACCCTATGCATACCTTCTTGCGTCACATTGATGTCATAGGCTACGCGGTGAAAACTGAAGACGCCGTTCGTCGGTTCGTAACATGCATATGCCGCACGAGGGTCCCCATCACGCGGTTGGCCCACGCTACCCGGATTGAGGATAAACCGATCAGATCCAGACATAATCTCGGTGTTAGACACAGGGATTTCCGGAACGACTTCCCAAGCGCCGCCTGACCCAGGACAGCAGCGGAAAATTAGCGGCACATGCGTATGGCCAACAAGACAAGCCTGCGTCGCGAAGTGGGCAAAACTTGCCTTAGCCACCTGCGCATTCGCCAAATATTCCCAGATTGGATCGAGAGGGCTTCCGTGGGCAACTGTTACATCGCCGAACTCCCCCATCGTCGATAAATCCATAAGGTAATCACGTGCTGAGTGTGACAACACCCGACTCGTCCACTCACACGCTGTTCGCGCATCGGCATTGAAGCGTCGAAGGTCTGTTTTTTCAATGCATCCCATATCGTGATTTCCAGCAATAGATCGCACTGGAAACTCTCGCAACAATTCGATTGCTTCATTTGGGTTCGGTCCGTAGCCAACGAGATCACCGAGCGACCAAATTTCATCAATGGGCCCAGCATCATCGAACACGGCCTCCAACGCAGCGAGGTTCGCGTGGATGTCGGCGATGATTAGCACTTTCAGTCTTGGGGCCTCCCGTTAACGTGGCCGGCTCGGCAACCCCATCACCTCACGCATTATGCGGAGTGCAAGGCGCTTCGCGATAGAACGAACGAAATACACATTTCATGTCGGGACCTGTAAACCCATCAATCGCAGGCCTCGCTCAGTAAGGCAAGCAACAAATTGGTTTCCGCGATCAAACTCATTGGCGAAC
The DNA here is from genome assembly GCA_964422795.1 of uncultured Chloroflexota bacterium. Classification (GTDB taxonomy): domain Bacteria; phylum Chloroflexota; class UBA11872; order UBA11872; family UBA11872; genus UBA11872. Next base: position 27,381 of record CAYRCL010000001.1, on the reverse strand, counting down.
AGGCCAAATGATGCGCACGCTGGCGAGAGAATAAGTGCATCGTCAGCCTTCGCTATGTGGAGTGCTCGATCCACAGCCTCTGCCATATTCCGACTGGATCTCACCCGACTGTGACGCAACATCGGGCGCAATCGGTCCGTTCCCGTACCAGGTAACAGCACAACACCCCGGAGACCATCCGCCTCGCTTATCCATTTAGCCAAAGATCCAAAATTGAGTCGTTTGTCAGATCCGCCCGCAATGAGAACCCAAGGACCACGAATACTAGCGAAGGCTGCCAGCGTGGCCTCAGGGATTGTAGACGTCGTGTCGTTATAGACACGCACCCCGGCGATTGTGCCGAGGAATTCCTGTCGCGCGGGAACGCCACTGAATTGTCGAATCGCAGTGGCAATATCCGAATCCGCAACCCCAACCTGCCGCGCTGCTGCCGCAGCAAGCCCGAGATTCTCGCGGTTGTGACGCCCGGCCACCAGGGCTTGATCCCAACCCGGTGGGCTCTTTCCGAGGTCCGGGCGAACCAGCGTCCCACTCGCTCGGTCTGCGAACCAATCGGACCACCCGCCCATCGCAGGAATCACAGCCCAATCGTCAGCGCGCTGATTTGCAACTAAGGGAACTTTGGCTGCCGCATAAGCGGTCATGTCCCGATAACGATCCAAATGGTCAGCCATAAGGTTGGTAACAATAGCTCCGTGGGGACACAGATCTGTGCACGCTAGATTTTCTATCTGAGCACTTGATAATTCGAGTACTACAGTCCCCCCACGCTTGGCTTCACTGAGAGACATAAGTGCTGAGATTCCCATGTTGCCCGCCAAGACAGCAGGTACACCTCCCACCTTGAGCATGGCGTGTAACGCTGTTGCAGTGGTCGTCTTGCCTCGTGTCCCCGTCACCCCGATCACAGAACCCCGCGGACACCACCGAAGAAATAGCGTCATTTCAGTTTCGATGCGCGCGCCCGCCATACGCGCGACCCGCAGGTATGGAGAATCTGCCGGCACAGCAGGATTTCTCACAACAAGCTCAGCACCACGAAAATCGTCCTCCTCATGACGGCCTAAAACATATCGGACACCCTCGCACCCAAGCCTTGTCACACTGCCCCTGAGATCCGCCTCAGATCGAAGGTCAGTCACAACAAGATCAACCCCAAGATCGCGTAGGTAGGTGGCTACACCCAGGCCTCCGCCCTGAATCCCCAACCCCATAATCACGACCCGACGGCCACGGAGTGCAGAGGGGTTTTCGTGCCAGCTATCCACGAATAACTCGTTCAGTTCCACTCGGGAACTCTGACACCCCAAACTCGCAGCGACAAACGGTTATGACAACTGCCAACTTAATACCCTACAGCACAGCCCGAGATTCGCCGTATATGCGAACGATCTACGGACAGTATGTCTGCTAATGTTGCTACATCCATTTTCATTCCCATCCACGCGCTGCGCTCTAACGCCAGAACCTCGTCGCGTCTCTCCAGATTCAGAGTTGACGAAATCGCTGCACCAATTAAACTAACTCTTGTGCGGTGGTGTTGCACACGTCGCTGCATTTTTGAAGTCAGGGAGGGTACTTCTTTCGTGAGGCTACACCGTTATCATCGCGAATAGCTGAAATGCACGCCCGCCCGGCTGTGGCGGGCGTTTTTGCACGACGGTTTTACTAGAAGACTCCCCTTAAGGTCAATCAGAGACGTGTGCTCTGCGGGGGAGGCACTCCATGGCATCTGATTGTTCTTCGTTTCACTCGGCTCTAGACTGGTACTCAGGTCAATTGCTTAGGCGTCGACGGTTTCCGCCATCAGAGGTTCGTCGCCAGCTTAAGTGGCTTCGCGACTTTGGCGATTCATTTCCGCAGCGTGTGGAACCTGCACATGTCGGCCAGCGGGAAGTCATCCTGTACTTTGCCGAACACTGTGATGAATTTTCGGACTCGGTGGAGTGGTATCACCGCTACAAGGCGATTGAGACGTTCTACGAGGATATGGCGTCCGAGCTCGGACTGCCCAGCAACCAGATCAAGGGGCTCTACGACGAGAACGATATTGACCCCGATCAGCTAAATCAAATTGCGGACCGACCACCGCCGTCTCCCGTCGATTGGTCACGCGACGAACACCAAATGTATTGAGCTGCTCGCCCACGATCTGGGTTTCTTTGCAGAACTAAACATTTCACTACCTAAACCCTGATGACCGTCGCTGAGTTCCGCGAAAGTAAAGGGTGTGGTCCGCCACTCGTCTGCGTGACCGCGTATGACGCGCCGTTTGCCCAAGTCGCCGAATGTGCCGGCGTCGATGCAATCCTTGTTGGAGACAGTGTGGGACGAGCAGTGCTCGGTTATACCAACGAGTTTCCAGTGACAGTCAGCGATATCGTCCACCACACAGCTGCTGTTACCCGTGCAGTCAATAACACGCTAGTCGTCGCCGACCTGCCTTACCAATCGTACGCAACACCGGACGACGCGCTTCGCAACGCCGCAACACTCCTGCAAACGGGTGGAGCGGCCGCGGTGAAGATTGAAGGTGGATTGGCTACAGCCAACATCACAAAGGAGCTGGTAAACCGCGGCATGCCAGTAATGGCACACGTCGGACTTACACCACAGTCAGCGCATGTGCTTGGCGGATACCGAGTTCAAGGCAAAGGCTTGTCTGAGGCTCAAGAAATCGTGAATGGCGCTCAAGCGCAAGCCAACGCTGGAGCATTTGCAATCGTCCTCGAAATGTTGCCGGCCAAACTTGCTGGAGCAATCACCAAACACGTAACGATTCCAACCATTGGGATTGGCGCGGGTGTACATTGCGACGGCCAGATCCAGGTGTTACACGACCTGTTGGGCTTATCGAGTTCAGACTTCCGGCACAGTCACGTCTTCGCGGAGATAGCAAGCATCAGCGAAGCAGCGCTAAGCGAATATGCTCAGCAAGTGAGGTCCGGCGACTTCCCCTCCCTCGAGCAGAGCTTCAAAGGCAGGCGTGGAACTGTCAAGCGCCTCACCTTCGAGTAATCGCGCCCTCGTGAAGGGTGGGCCTAGGATTGCTCATATCCTCGCTAAAGAACCCGTGCTTCTTAGCAAGACGATCGCGATAGTACTCGTTCCATCGATGGAATGACGGAGTGTCACCCACCACAGCCTCAGACGTGATAAGCATTTGCGCAGCACTGCCCGCATTGCGGAGCGCCGACCGGGTGACTTTTAGTGGGTCGATCACTCCTATTGCCACGAGATCCTCGTATTCACCGGTTAACGCGTTAAATCCCACCGGCCCGCTGAGCTGGAGAACCTCATCGACAACCACTGCCCCATCATAGCCACCGTTCTCCGCAATGACCGCGGCAGGGACACGGAGCGCATCGCGAACCAGTACACGGCCAATGGCTTCGTCAGGCGTCAGCGAGGGATCGTCTTCGATAAATTCTGACGCCCGGATCAAGGCTGTTCCTCCCCCCGCAATAACACCCTCATCCAGACCTGCGCGTGTAGCAGAAATAGCGTCTTCAATCCGGTGCTTCATCTCATCCCGCTCGACGGCGGATGCTGCACCAACCCATATCTCAGCGAACGCTCCGGTTAAATTATTGGCTCGTTCTTGATGCTTCTCACGATCAAAATGGTTCTTCATCCGCCCATGCTGCATCCAGATGTATTCCACACGGTCCTGAATTGCCACCGCCGCGCCGTGCCCTTGAACTATGAACGTCTGGTCTCGCGTCGCCCGGACACGGTCAGCACCACCTAGAACATCAAGTTCAATTGCCCTCCAAGGATCCCCTGTTTCGTGAGCGACGAGAGTAGCGCCCGTAAAGACAGCCATATCTTCCAACATCCAGCGTTGTCGTTCACCAAAAGCCGGCCCTTTAACACACAGCACTTCAAGATTTCCTGCCTGTAAGTTGGTTATTAGCATCGTCATAGCTTCACCAATAATCTGCTTCGCTACGATGAGCAGTTTTTTACGACCGCTAGCTGCGTACTTCTCAAGAAACGGCAGAAAATCGCTTAGATGCTCGATCTCCCGGTCGGTAATCAAGATGTCGGGATCTTCAATGACGGACTCCGTTTGTTCTTCATCCGTCGCGAAGTGCGATGAAAGAAACCCACGATCAATTCGCATGCCATCCACATATGTCACTTCCGTCACGAGCGTACGGCCCTCATCGACGGTGATAGCACCTTCAACGCCCTGTCGTTCAAAGACGTCAGCGATGAGTTCACCCACACGTGGATCATTAGCCGACATTCCAGCAATCCTAGCTGTGTCTTGACGTGAAGTGGCCCGCATCGCCATATCGCGCAGAGCAGATTCGGCGGTGGCCAGTGCAGGCTGCATACCTCGCCGAATCATCATAGGATTGGCACCCGCTACTATTGCCTTGAACGCTTCGCTGTACATGGCTTGCGTAAGGACGGCAGCCGTGGTTGTGCCATCACCCGCCACAGTATTTGTCTGCAGGCACGCTTCGTAAACCATCGCTGCACCAGTGTGCAGGAACGTGTTCTCAACTTTTACTTCACGAGCCACGGTTACACCGTCGTTCGTGAGAGTGGGTGGACCCAGGCTTGGCTTATAGGCGACATTGCGACCCTTCGGGCCCATAGTTGCCTTTACCGTGTTCGCGACCAAGTCCACGCCTTCGCGCAGAGCAAGCCGAGCCTCTAGATCGAACACGACGGCGCGGTCAAGCACCACAATAAGCCTCCTAGGTGAGTTAAGGGTATGCCACAGCGAGTGTCTAAACAGCGACAGCCGCGTACAGGAAACATTGTCCGTAAAGCCACCACCGTCTACAAGGAATCCTCGTCCTCTGACGCCGGTATTTCCCGGATGAGCGTCCAATCCTCCGCTGACAAACACTCATCCGGAAGCAGGTCGGGCCGGCGCTGCCGCGTCCGATGAAGCATCTGGGCGCGTCGCCATCGATCGATCCGCCCATGGTGACCACTCAGCAAAACAGGCGGTACGCGCTGCTCCCGAAACTCCTCGGGCCGCGTGAATTGAGGGTAAGCCAAGCGTCCAGTGCCATAAGATTCCCCTTCTAGTGAGGCAGCATCACCCACAACTCCAGGGAGTAACCGGGCTACTGCGTCGATTACAACCATCGCCGCCACTTCACCACCGCTCAGGACATAGTCACCAATGCTGATCTCTTCATCAGCGATTAGTGTTCGCACGCGTTCATCCACTCCCTCGTAGCGTCCACAGATCAGAATTAAATTCCGATGCTTGGCCAATTCAGAAGCGCGAGCTTGGGTAAAAGGGACGCCCTGAGGCGTCATCAGCACCACCCTTCCATCAACATTACGGATATCCTCGACTGCTGCCACAATGGGCTCAACCATCATCACCATCCCGGGACCACCACCGTAGGCATAATCGTCTGTACGACGTTGTGGGGGCTTAGCCCATGCTCGGAGATCATGAGTCGCCACATCTAGAATTCCAGCCCTCTGTGCCCTCCCTACTAAACTCGTCCGGCCAAACTCGCGAAAGAAGTCCGGAAAGATGGTCAAGACGTCAACTCGAAGACCGATCATCAGCTCAACCCTTCCAGCATCTCGATTGTCATAACGCGGCCCTCAGCATCAAAGTCACGAACGACCTCAGCAATTGCAGGTACTAGAACCTCTCTCCCGGCACCCTGAACTACATAAACATCGTTACTGCCCGTGTTAAGGATTTCCCGTAACACCCCAACGCGCTCGCCTGTCACCGTGATCACGTCAACGCCAATGATTTCGGCACCGTAAAACCGACCAGGCGGTAACGGCACAGCGTCCTCAACAAATATTGTCAGATCGGACCCAGCAAGCCCTTGCGCCGCATCACGCGTGTCGATTCCACGCAACTTTAAGCGTGGTTTTCCTGTGTGATAAAAGGTCTCGATCTCATAGAGTGCCCGATCATGGCCAACGCACACGCCCCGCCCAGGCGACAAGTTCTCGAGCACATCGGTCTCGAGGCGAATCCGAAGCTCGCCACGAACACCATGTGCACCAGATACCACGCCAAGAAGCAGTTTTGTTCGCTGCTTGGTCAGAAGCCTTCCTGAATATCGAGTGCAAGCCGACGATCTGCACCGATCGGAGCAGCTTGCATCACTGATCGAATCGCTGTAGCGACACTTCCTCGACGGCCAATGATTCGGCCCATATCGACCGGATCAACATAAAGCTTATAAATACTGAGATCGTTTCGCTGAACACGCTCCACCCGAACCGCCTCGGGCACGCTGGCTAGGTTCCGGGCAATAAATTCGACAAGTTCGTCCATCAACCCACCTCTGTGGCTAACTATCTGCCTTGGTCTTTGCCTTGGCCTTGGTCTTCGCCTTGGCCTTGGTCTTCGCCTTGGCCTTGGTCTTCGCTTGAACAGATACTGAAGCTACCCCTTCGGACCGCGACGGATCTTCAGCTGCTGCCTCAGGCTGGCTAGAGGAATCGTCTTCAGGGGTCTCCGTCGCAACTAGCGATTCCTTAGCGCGGGCCGTCTCATCGCTTCCTCCAGCCTGTACTGCCGAATCGACGGGAGACTCGTCAGCCGTACTACTCGAAGATGAACCCACATCAATCGTCGTGGTCGTTGCTTTCTGTTCTACGTCTGCCGGCGGCGATGCCCCTTTAGCAATCAGTAGTAGCTTGCGTACGCGGTCGGAGGGTTGGGCGCCCTTGCGGATCCAATCCTCGATCGCGTTCACATCAAGTCGAACCGTTGACGGATCGGTCTTGGGATCGTAATAACCGAGTTCCGCTATGCGCCGCCCATCACGCTTCCACGCTGCTTCTGCCACAACAACCCTATAACTCGGGCTCTTCTTACGGCCCGTACGCATAAGACGAATTCGAAGCACTACGAATGGACTCCAATAAAATGAGGGGATATACGTCCCAGTCGGGTCTTTACCATGGGCACAGCCCCGCACTACACATGATCATACCGATGGCTACCTCACCTGTCATTGGTAGCTAGACTGCAACATCTGGCTATGGGAGCAAGTCCGTGTCTGTACGCGTTGGGATTATAGGAGCCGGCGCATACGCGCAGCGAGCCCATCTGCCACCATTACAAAGCCATCCGCAGGCCGAGATAGCGGCGCTATGTCGCCGGAACGCCAACCGATTAACCGAAGTCGCCGACACCTGTAATGTTCCTGCACGTTATACGTCCTATCTCGATCTTCTGCGTGACGACTCCCTTGATGCCGTTGTAATTTCGCTACCCCACCACCTCCACTATGAGGTTGCCCACGCAGCTCTCCAACGCAGATTGCATGTTCTTTTAGACAAGCCGATGACCCTGCGCGTCGACCACGCACGCTCTTTAGTTGCCGACGCCGAGCAACATGGACTAACGCTCATGGTTGCCTTTAATCGTCACTTTGAACCACCTTTTACCAAGGCCCGAGAATTGATCGACACGAACGCGATTGGGGATCTGAGACTAATAGATGCCTACATTGCATATGACTGGGACCTCTGGTCCAGCCCTCCTCAAACAAGATTCAGCGGCCCTGCCTCACACATGTTGGATGGAGTATCCGACACTCAAGCCACGCTGCTTCGCGAAACATCCTTCCGTGGGAGCACTGCGGCCAATGGTGGCGGATTCCTCGCCGACGGCGGCGCCCATGTGGTCGATGCTTGTCTTTGGCTCGCTCAATCGCCAGCCACAACCGTGTTCGCGCAGATGGACTCATCACAACAGGACCTATACACGACCCTCAGTCTTCGACTCGATTCAGGTGTGCTGTGCAGTATTGCGTGTATTGGTGACACCCCAAAACCACGCGATTTCGCGTTTCATATTTACGGCACAACCGGAGCTATCCACCTGCGCTGGAATTCGCTCCTTCTCGAACGTGAACTGCGTGACCCCGTCGAATTCGATAACGAAACTATGCCGGCCACGAGCCACGCTGCCTCGAACTTCATAGACGTTATCCTGCGTAAGGCTTTGCCTCAAGCCACGGCCTTAGATGGTCTACGCCAAGTCAAAGTCACCGAAGCAGCGTATCGGTCAGCACGAGAAGGGATACCCGTGCACTGCTAGCTCTCAGCCACATCGGTCGTAGAAGACTCCCCTTCATCCGGTTCCTCCGGTGGCGCATACCCGGGAATCACCGTCGGATCAAAACTTCCATCTTCAGCTTGCCCAACGACCCAGCGCTCGCCCCAAGGGACAAAAGATGAAAGAAAATTATCTTTGAATAAAACTCTGCCGTTAATCGACACCTTTCGGTGGACAATCGTCTTAAGGCCCGGGATCGCTCCGTCCGTCTTCTCAATTTCCCCTGCTGGAAGTTCCGTGGTGGGTTCAACACGCATTGGTGGCGGCTCTATTTCCTTACTCTGCCATGCGTCAAGCTCCACCTCGCGGCCTATCGATGGCCCCATCAACCTAAAGGCGAGGGACTGTTCGTCCGGGTCAAACACCCTTTTAATGTAGATATGGTGGGGCGTGTCATTCGTAAACGTGAAATCTTGCGCCGGCTGCCAAATGGCCGCGTCAAAGCCTGGAGGGTTGCGCACGCCAAGTTCGTAATAGCCAACGCGGTACACATGTTGCCAGCGCTCGTTGATCGGGAGCCCAGCCCAAAAGACAGCGCGGAATAAAGTGGTCGAGACTTGGCATATCCCACCTCCCACACCCGGCTCCGTTCCATTCGGCGCTATTACAAGCCCCTCAACAAACCCTGCTCGCTCAGTCACTGGTCCAACCGTTGCATTAAAGGAAAAGGTCTCACCCGGTGGTATCACCGTGCCATCAATAAGCCGTGACCCTACATCAATATTGTGAACACGGTTCTCTGAAGAACCCCAATAGAGCGACACCCCCTCCGAAATCATATTGTCGAACTGGAGCTTCTCCTTCCCGAGTTGTGTGATCTCAGGCTTGAGGAGAACGATCGGCACATTAACCAAGTTCGACCCGGAATCGAAAGCCTCCCGAACACGAGCCCAGAGCACTTCGGTATCAATCATCCGCCCCGGTGCACCCTCGATAAGAGGAACGATCGAACCATCCAGGTCCACTCGAATCTTGGGCTCAACAGCCGACACTTTTACGGTGCTGGCGATTTCCCGCGCTACAGGTTCAAAAGCTCCATAACTCAGATTCATACGAATCTCGGGAGCTGCAACGCTGCCAACAACCTCCATGCCTGTAGCAAGCGTCTCGCGCGCCACGGACCAGCGATGTCCAGGCGCCATTAATTCAATGTGCCCAGTACTTAGTTCACGGGCGGCTTCAGCCACCGGCGCAACCACCGTCGTAGGAACTTCTGCCGGAATTGTGCGTGCATTAAGCTCAATGAGCAGGCGCTGGGGCGTATCAAAAGCACGACTCATAATGGCCATAAAGTCCACCGGTACAAACTCGCGACCTGCGCGATCCGGAACCACAGCGACGTGCCGCCTACCACCCTGGTTCTCGATTCGTAACGAGGCGTTAGTCGCTGGATACGAGATTTCAGCGATTAACCGTTCGATGTAATCCATGAACACATGTGGGTCAAACGTAACGGACGTGCGCCATTCCTTAGCCGCATCCAGTGTGCGGCGCTGTTCACCGAGCCTAGCGCCCCAGCCGCCACGCCGACCCCACGCGTAGGCATCGGCGAGGGGGGTCTGGTAATCGACCTCAACACCAATCTCTCTACCCGCTGGCTCCCACAACCGTTGGCCTAACCGAAAAACGACGGGAGAAGCAGCGAATGTGCCCCACCGGTTCTCCATCCGGTCACGGGCTTCTAGAAGAGTCAAACCCCCGAAGTCTTCACCATCCACACGCACACCCGGATACATTCTGTTGGCATAACGTGCTTCGCCTACTGCAACGAATGCGACCACACCAGCTATTGCTGCCGTGCTACAACCAACCACTCCGGCGCCAGCCATTAGAAGAATCTTGCGACGGCTAGTACTCATCGACTATCACTCAACCGCCAGTATCAAGCTACTAAGCCAGACAAGTAAAAGTATATGCAGGAACATTCAGGAGCATTTCCGCGTTTTTGCAATCCAACTGACAGACAACCCTGTGATATCGTTTGCGGGTCAGTCTCTGGACCGACGCCATAATTATCCCATCCCGGATTGTGGCGCATGCGCGCCGCTCCCCACCCGCGAGTGAAAAGCACGCATGTCTCGCCTCATCGAAGAACTCGAACAGGACTACCTCAAATCCGACGTTCCCGAATTCCGTGTAGGGGACACCGTACGGGTACACGCGAGAGTACGTGAGGGAACTCGTGACCGCGTTCAGGTGTTCGAAGGCACGGTGATTCGACGCCGCGGCGGCGGCGTTAACGAGAATTTCACCGTAAGACGTCTTTCAGGGGATATTGGAGTCGAGCGTACATTTCTCATCCATTCACCAATAGTGACAGAAGTGGAGGTTGTCCGGCACGGGCGCGTTCGACGCGCCAAGCTGTACTATCTGCGCGACCGTATCGGCCGTGCCGCGCGTGTTTTGGAGCGTCGCTCCTAGAGCTCGTTTAGGAAGTAGATCCGTCGGAACCACGACCCCTCGCCTGCCAACCTCGAGTCACGAATTCCACCTACTGCAGCAGGGCAACCGTCACATCGCCGGCGTGGATGAAGCGGGCCGCGGTGCTTGGGCCGGACCGCTCACAGCCTCCGCCGTGATCTTGCCACCTGTCGCCTACTCCGATAACCGGCTCTTCTGGGGTGTCACAGACTCCAAGCGTCTTTCACCCGCAGCTCGTACTCGATGGGCTGACCTCCTACACGCTCGAGCCATAGCCGTCGGCGTGGCCCACGTCACCCCTCGCGAGATTGACGATTATGGACTCAGCGCAGCTGGCCGCATGGTGATGAGCCGCGCACTTAGCAGATTATGTCTCGACCCAGACCACGTAATCCTGGACGCTTTTGCCCTCGATTCGTCGAGTCCATTTTCCGATCGCCAAACACCACTCGTCCGAGCTGATTCAACCTGCCTCGCCGTAGCAGCAGCGTCCATCTGCGCCAAAGTCGCACGAGATGGACTAATGCGCCAGTTGCATAGAACCTTCCCTGAGTACGGTTTCGATCGGCATAAGGGTTATGGCACACCTCATCATCGGGCTGCACTCAATCGCCTTGGCCGGCTTCCTATTCACCGCCGAAGTTTTGCCCCTGTCCGCAATGCTAAACCCGCACGCTGCGGTTCCCTCTCGTAACTCCGAAGCGGACGTACTACATACCAAAGCCTGATTCACCATAACGATCGCCCAGGACCATGCATCCCGCGCCCTGCCATTCGTACAATAACAGTGCCCTGAATCCATAAGCTGTAGGCTCATGCACCTGATTTCTGACCTTGGCCATTGGGTCCTAGCATGGGGAGACTCCCCCTGGGGCGCCCTCGCGCTGTTCGTACTTGCATTCTGGGAATCCAGTTTTTTTCCCATCCCTCCCGATGGACTGCTGATTGCTTTAGCAGCCGGTAACGTCCCTTTTGCTTTGGGATTCTCGGCCATCGCAACTGCCGGATCGCTCTTGGGTGCAATGCTCGGTTATTGGATTGGTCAACGCGGCGGGCGGCCTATTCTCAACCGCCTGTTTGCAACCGAACGCATCAACTATGTTGAACGCCAATATCAGAAGCGTGACATTTGGGCAGTAACGATTGCTGCTTTTACCCCCATCCCTTACAAAGTGTTTGCGATAGGCGCCGGAGCTTTTCAGCTCAATTTTAAGCGGTTCATGCTGGCTTCTCTTATCGGACGGGCGGGTCGCTTTTTTCTCGTCGGGTTACTCATTACAGTTCTGGGTGAGCAGATCGAAGCTGCAATCGCGCAGTATTTCGACCAGCTCGCGATCGCCTTTGTAGTAATACTACTGCTGGGGCTGGTCACCATTCGCCTCGTCACCCGCCCACGGCCACCAGCGGCTGACGCTACACCTGATTAGCCAACAGTGATGCCGAGCCCAGCCCCCTTTCCCACCGCGGCAACCGTTCCCTCTAATCGGACAACACTTGTAGCCGACCTTAGCCATGCCGTCGGCAACGACTGGGCCATCTCAGATCTCGATCAGCTCTCGCTCTACGCCTACGACGGATCCGTCGACCATGCGCTCCCGGATGCGGTTGTCTTCCCCGACACGCTGACGCAGGTACAAGCAGTCGTAGAAATAGCACTGCGCCATGGAGTTCCAGTAGTACCGCGCGGGGCAGGAACGGGCCTCAGCGGAGGCGCTGTCCCACACCGAGGCGGCATTGTTGTCAGTACATCACGCATGAACCGCATCCTTGAGTTCGATCCGCGTAACCATCGTGCAATCGTAGAACCAGGCGTCGTCAACGCCGATCTGAGCACCCATACCCGGCAGTTCGGGTTCCACTACGCACCGGACCCATCAAGCCAAAAAGCTTGCACCCTTGGTGGGAACATCGCAACGAACGCGGGTGGGCCACACACTCTGTTGTACGGGGTGACAACAAACCACGTGCTTGGCGTTGAGTTCGTAACGATAGACGGCCGTGTGGCAGCCACCACCGGGATGCTCGATAGCCCCGGCTATGACCTCACGGGGCTTATCTGTGGCAGTGAGGGCACACTTGGAATTGTGACAAAGGCCATTGTGCAGCTCGTGCACACGCCTGCGGACGTACGCACGCTTCTCGCTTCCTTCCCTACTATCGGGGACTGCAGCATGGCTGTCTCGGGTATCGTAGCTGCCGGCATCGTCCCAGCCGCTGTGGAAATGATGGACCGCCTTGCACTCAAAGCTGTCTCCCAGTACGTGCCGCAAGCCCATTTTCCCACGGATGCCGCCGCCGTTCTACTCCTAGAACTGGACGGAGTGACCCGAGAACTGGACGAGCGTGAGATCTTGATTCGGGATGTGCTTCGATCCAATGCTGCCCGTGACATTCGAGTTGCCCAAACCTCTGCTGAGCGTGATCTTCTTTGGCTTGGGCGCAAGGCTGCGTTTGGGGCTATGGGCCGAATATCGCCTGACTACTACGTCCAAGACGGTGTCATTCCACGAACCACGATAACCTCGGTACTCAGTGAGATCGATCGTATTAGCCGAGAATTTGATATCCCGATCGCTAATGTCTTTCACGCTGGCGACGGCAACCTTCACCCTCTTTTATTGTTCGACAATCGCGTGGCCGGAGCACTGGATCGAGTCATCGACGCTGGGACAGCAATCTTGCAAGTCTGCATTGACGTAGGAGGCATGCTAAGCGGCGAGCATGGCATCGGGATGGAAAAGCAAAAAGCGATGCCACTAGTTTTTTCCTCGGATGACCTTGCTGCCATGAAGCATCTGCAATCCGTCTTCGACCCTCATCACATATTCAACCCTGACAAGATTTTCCCCACTTCCGCCGGATGCGCCGAGGTAAATAACCTTCGGCGATCGCAAAAGGCTTCTACGCCAAATGCCTAAGGCCTCGATGAATCCGTTGATACCTCTCGTAAACGCCCAGCTCTGACCGGCCTCGCATCGAGCGTCACTGTTCTTGTTTCAGCTTTCCTGATCGCAAATCTTTGGGTCGCTGAGATCGGCACAGGCGATGAACGACCCACACATTGATCACACTGCAGCTGAGCTCTAGTATCAAGGAACTGAATCACGATAGTCCTGAGTAAGCGGTGTCGGCGCCGACACCTAGACGCCACGTGATGAAAAGACCCGTCTAGCTCGTCGAGATGACAAAGATGAACGAAGCCCCATCCCTCCCGAAAATCGCGGCAATTGTTCTCGCAGCTGGTATGTCCACTCGCATGGGCCGAGCTAAAGCCCTGCTTTCTTGGGGTGGATCCCCGCTCGTGCGCCATCAAGTAATTACACTGACCTCGCAGCCTGAAATCACCCTCGTAGTTGTGGTCGTAGGTCATCGTCGCAAGGAGGTGACTGACGCGATACAGGGCACCAGTGCACACACTATCGTGAATCGCAAATACAGGGAGGGCCGAGCGACCTCGCTCGTGGCCGGCGCTCTCGCCCTAGCAGACATCGGATCAACAGCCGTGATGGTTGTGAATGTCGACCAGCCACTCGCGCCAGAAATACTCCGCCCATTAATAAGAGCTTCTGGAGCACGGTCTCAAGCGCTGTTGCGCCCGTCGTATCTCAGCAAGCCAGGACACCCCATCATTCTTCCCGCCGACATTGCACCTGAACTCAAACTGGCAACCGACGCGGATTTTGGGTTGCGCGCAATCGTCAAGCGCCATTCCGAACGGATCTCGCACGTAGCCGTAGAGTCAGAGTTGGCCGTGCTTAATCTGAACACAACCAGTGAGTTCGACGCCGCGTGTGCCCGTTATGCACCCGTATCGTAATTCACCACACACACGATAAACTCAGGCAGGGCCCATAGCTCAGCTGGAAGAGCGCTTCAATGGCATTGAAGAGGTCGTCGGTTCGATCCCGATTGGGTCCACCATGCGATAGGTTCGTGTGTGCGCTACAGGACTCGGGAGTCCTTACCAAAACGAAATCTTCCTCTTCGTTCTAAAACACAAGCCGTTAAAGGATGTAAATCCCCACGCCGACCATCGCCAAAACTCCGAAAAACGGGAAAACTTTCATTAGTAGCTCGAAACGACGAAAGCCGCCTGCTGGGACGACGTGAAATCAAGTGATAGCACAACCATAAAGCAACTCTGCGGGAATATGCTTGCTAACCCTCTTCGGGCTGAGCGAACCTGGAGGCGTTGCGTCTGGTTTGTATTGAGTGGTGGGCGCTACTGCAATGGCGAGAACGGAACTGGCTTCATATAGCTGTTCAATACACGGGCCACGATCGGACCTTCCGCTTCTGTCTCCAGCCTAACGCGCTGCCACTCCGGATCCGCCTGGAAGGCCGCCCACTTAGCATCCCGGTCTGCCGAATCGGTGAACCGCGTAATGTAGAGAAGACGATCGCTTCGCCCAACTTCTTCCTGCCAGAAACCAACCACTTCGATGTCAAAACGTTCGAAAATTGCCATAGTATGATTCGCGAATCGGGACAGAATACGCTCCATGCACCCAGGTGGGATCTCGTAAATTCGCAGTTCGTAGAGCACGTCATACCCCATAAGAATTGATTGCTGATGCCGCATGATGCCGCACCGAACGACTCTCGCGTACCATACTTGCTAGACAGATCTGCGATTTTCCCACCAAAGGATTTATCTAGCTGTACGCAATTGTTATTGGCTGTGGTCGCGTAGGGGCCGAAATAGCTGGTCGGATGTCTGCCAACGGTCATGCCATTGTCGTAATTGACCGCGACCGACGTGCGTTCGCACGCCTTCCCGAACACTTCACTGGAACGACAATCGTCGGGCAAGCAATTGACATCGACTGTTTGATGTCAGCTGGGATTGAGCAAGCCGACGCGGTGATCACAACAACCTACGGTGACAACTCTAATCTGACGGTCGCCCAATTGGCCCGAGAAAGGTTTCGTGTTAGCCGATCAATTGCTCGGGTTAAAGACCCTATACGGGCGAGTATCTTTACTGGTCTGGGTGTTGAAACGTTGTCCTCCACAGAGCTCGTGGCCGACGCTTTCGAGAAAGCCCTCGATTGGAGCCCGTCTGCAGACCCCGGCGAGAACGACGGTCAAGGTTAAGTTCCCGTGTACATTGTCATAGCCGGCGGAGGCAAAGTTGGAGAGCGACTCGCACGTGACCTAATCGCCGAAAAGCATGAAGTGGTACTTCTCGAACGAGACCCTCATAAGGCCTCCTATCTCGAAGATGACCTTGGGAGTACTGTAATCGCTCATGATGCGGCCGAGGGGCGTTGGCTCGTCGAGGCTGGCGTCGCACGCGCTGACTTGCTGATTGCTGTTACCGGGGATGACGAAGACAACATCATCATCTGCCAGATGGGAACTGCGCTTTCGAGCGGGCACACCCGAACAATTGCACGAATCAACAACTCAAAGAATAGCGATGCGTTCCGTGACCTCGGTATAGAAGCCATCGTAGACGCCACTGAGCTCGTCATGAGCACAATCGAGCGTGACGTGAGCTTGGCACCTATTGTGCACTTGATGCGCTTACGAAAAGCCGGTCTGGATCTGGTCGAGATTACCGTAGGCGATGGTTCAGCCGCAGCTGGATCAACGGTGGACGCTCTAAGTCAAACTGAGCGCCGAGCATGGATCAGCGTGATTCTTCGTAATAACACCGCGCTTCTACCGACACCCACAACAATGCTCGAGGCCGGCGACTCCATAATTCTCGTCGTTGAAACTGCGTTTGAAACCGCGCTGCGGGAGGAGTTCGCAGAACGCACGTCAGCCCCAGACCCGACACACCCCTAGTCCGTTAAGGGGTCTTGTCCTGATCCCCAGAATCGCCATCTGCCGATTCAGCAGATTCAGCATCGTCCGGGTCGGGGGATTCGCCATGCTCCATACCCTCTCCCAAAAGAACTTCTTCCAGTTCTTCCTCTGGTTCATCCTCGACTTGTCGTACAACCGATACCTGCGCCACAGATGCTTCTAGATCAGCAAGCGGTTCGTACGATCCACCAACAGCTTTGAGGTCACGAACGAGAACCTCATCACCGACGTCAACCAACCCCGAAACGTCAGCCTGAAGTCCCGAAGGGATCTCCGTCGGTAGCGCGGAAATTTCAATCTCCAGCAGGTTCTGTAGCACTACTAGTTCCCCAACGTCGCTCGCGGGCGCATGCCCAACTAGCGATACCTGAACCATGACATGCACCGGCTTGGACAGATCCACCTTTCTGAAAGTCGCATGTACAAGCCGACTCGTGACCACGTCGATATCAACTGAGTCCATTAAGACCGGCTCGGCCGCACCGCCGTGTTCCAAATCGATCAATTGCCCAGTCAACCCCAGCCTCACCAAATCAGCCAGGGCTCGCTCAGGGACCTGGATTGGCCTTGACTGTCTGCCTGCCTCAACTAGGTTGCCTGGGATTAAGCCTGCCCGTCGCAATTGCTTGACCTTTTTACCAAGCACGTCCCTCTGCGATGACGACAGGCGTTGACGTTCCGCCACAGGAAGCTACTCCTCGAAAAATAAGCGGCGCGTCTACTGCCAAATGAGCACCAGGACGGTACTTCGCGCGCCTCCGCTGAAGGAGTCTAGAGATCGAGAACGTTGGACGTCAACGTCTATATTCACTCAAATATCAACGCGCGGCTGCTTGCTTCAATCGCGCTAACGGCGTTTGATGTGGAGAATAGGGCTGTCGACGGAACGTCCGCCGGCCTTATATTCAGGAGCTGTGCACACTTTGGCTTCACGTAGACGTGTCTCTCTCAGCGATCTTTTCTCCGAGGCCTGCAGAAGGATGGATATCACGCCCGAAGAGGCTCTCGGCTGTGAGCGAACGAAAGACCAGTTACGACTACTGATTACGAAAGATCGACACGTGGACTTTGAACTCGTTGACGATCCGGAGAACGAACGGCTCACACTAGGGTCCATCCTCGAGTCGTAGCCTTCGCTATACGCCCAACACGAACGGGCTACACGTTGTTTACACGCCCCGAATTCGGGTGGCGCCGTAACTAAGGGCCTAGCCTATTGCGTCCGTAAGACCGGCACTCAGCCTCTCCTCGATCGCAGGGCTTCATCTGCAGCGAACCGGGCTCTAGGACTGCTTGGGTGAACGGCGTTACCCACAGCTTCGGCATATCCATGGCCGTTCAGACAAAGTCTCGCACAGGGGCTAACCGTGTTAAGGGTCAAGTGTAACCGTCACCCTACAGCCGCCCTGAGCTGGAAGTACGGGTCGGCCGTGGGTCCGGGCTAGCGGCACCGAATATGTGCCTAAAGCCCCGAACTGCCTGCGAACTGCAAGATTGCCCAACTCGCTATAACCCAAACGGCTGCGGTGATAAGAATCCCACGATCTTCTAACAGTACTCGTTCCGGCTCCTCTCCTAGTTCTCGCACCTGAATCAGGTATACGTATCGAAAAAGACCGTAGAGGACCACGGGGACTGTAAGCATCATTAAATGATTCGCGGGAAGGTTGGGCGCGGAAAACGTGTATAACGTGTAGCTAACCAAGGTTGCTGCAACGGTTATGGTGGCCAGGGTGCGTAGGAAGTCGGGGGTGTATAAGTTGAGCACCGGGCGTGCTGCTGCTGCGTGCGGGTGCCGCACTAACTCAGCCCATCGCTTACTCACCGCTAAGAAAAGCGCTAGTAGGAAAGTGCAGCCGTAGAGCCATGGGGAAATACCAACAGAAATCGCTACAGCTCCACCGGCCGCTCTGATAACGAATCCCACCGCTATCACCAACACATCCAAAAGAGCCACATGCTTTAGGACGAGCGAGTAGCCGACTTGGATTAGAGCATAGGCCCCTAGGACAAAACCAAAGGATGGCCCCAACGCAAAGCCCAATACGAGCGCACTTATCACTAAGAACAAGCCAGCAGCGGTCGCGACACGCGCTGACACTAAGCCAGCTGCAATCGGACGCTTTCTCTTTATCTCGTGATGGCGATCAAGGCGGGCATCTATGACGTCATTGAGAACGTAATATCCAGCCGACACAAGTGTAAAGAGCAGCATCGCCACAACAGCCGCAAGCACACTAGGGCCGTGTCGGAACTCAAGGGCGAACAAGAGTGCAGCCAACACCACTAAGTTTTTTGGCCATTGCCGTGGCCTAGTACTTACGACCACTGCTCGGGCTCGCGAGGCGAAAGCTTCGGAGCCTCTCTTCATGTCCACGAAAGATCCTGAGCTGTAACAAGTTTTTCGCGCCTAAGGACGACGTATTCAAATGTGGAAGGTGTCTTCATCCACCGAACCTTCGATCAAGTAAAAAGTTGGATAAACGCACCGTGCAAGCAAACAGAGCCAGCAATCCAACCAACGCGCCAGCCGATCCCCAAGCGCCATGCGGCGCCACCCAATTCACGAGCGCGAAAATCCCCCACGCCGAGGCCGCCAATCCAAGAACAATTAGAGGAAAGACAACACTGATCGCCATGACCGTGTAACCGGCAGAATGTCTGACGGTACTGGGTTCACGTACTCGGAACGCGCGACGCCCTGCCCGATCGAGATGGTATGCCGCCGCAAACCAGAAGACGCCCAGTACTAAGGGCGCGCCAACCCACGCCGCCGCCTTTACTCCATCCGCTCCCGCCACACGAGGATCATCGGGCGCGGGCACGGGCGGCCACGATACATCGAGCGCTAGGATCGCTTGAACAGACCCGAGTATGCCGTCCGACCACGGCAGTAAAACTGAGAGGCATAGAACGGCAAGAAAGCTTATACCCACAGCCACAAGAGCCGTTAGTGCCATCTCACGCTTGGTTCCCTCAATACGCTCTAGGTAAGCGTGAATCATATCCAGGGTTTCTCTCATCGTAAGAGGCCTGTCGGTGTCCCCGGTTACGCCTAATCCCAACTGCAGACGCTGCGTCTCCTGAGACGCGGTCTCCGCTTCCTCCACCAAGGTGCTAGCAGGGCCCTTGTCGGACGAAACCGTCGAATTCACGTTTGCTGTTTTACGCAACCGTGGGGGTCGTGGACGTTGAGCTATCTTGAACGGACTCCTCGCGAAAGGGATTGTGGATTCTACGAGCCGCCTGCTTAACCCTCACGCGATTCCTCCGCTCTCCGACCTCAATCCGCGTGTGCCTTGGTTTCAGACTCGTGGTGGCAACTAGTTATATAACGGTCACTCGACGTCATGCGCACTGTACAAGGCCCGATTCAACCAACACACGATCCGCGTCGACAGCCTCGCTGATCAGCCTTGACCTGCTCTAGTCGTTAAGCCAAGCCTCGTCGGGCGTCTCACGAACACGTCCGCCAACCGCCCGATTGTGCTCCACCGCCTGCGAAATAACCGCTAAACATGCCCGTAGCTCTTCAAGGTGCGCTGATAGCGCCTCCGCAACATCTGCGGTCCCCCGTGGGGCCGGGATAAGACGAGATCCGTCCGCACGAAAGTTGATGGGTGCTCGCATCACACGCCGCCCAATCCCTGCGATGTCGGTCAACCAGACGCGTTGTTTCTGCAACGCTGACCCCAAGACAGGATCAAGGAACACTACCCGTCCAACCAACTCACGATTCCCAAGTTCCGGTCGGACACGTTGAGGCAATCGCAAGTCCAAAGCCTCGGCTAACCACCATCCCGCCTCGAACACACTTTCAGCAACATGTCGAAGAGCGGCGCCAGCAAAGAGGTCGAATTCTGATGTTGCTGGATCCGCCTTCTCGGCTCGTGACGCCGCAATAACAGCCAACCGATAGTGACCGATTGAGCTCCAAGCACGGTCCGCCTCAGCTGTTGCCGCGGTACTCGAATACTCAGCCAAGAGCGTCCCCACAAAGGCGAGATCCACCACAACCCCATTTGGAAGCGCACGTTCAAGGGCCGACAACATGGGAGGCCCGCGATCCTCGCTGGTCAAACTAAACGACTGATCCATAACACCTCAATTCTAAGCTGGTCGGCACGGGACGTGGATAGGTGAAACGAGAGATTCGAGCTGCCCCTGCATGCAAAACTTCGGGTCAAAAGGCACAATTAGTCCAAAACAACAACGTGACGATCAGAGCTGTTACCTGAGCGCACACCAGCGACCGATCTGCGCGTGATCTCAACGAGTAACTCTCATCGTTCTTTCTCTGAATAAGCACAGTCAGGATCACGACCATTCAGCCGTTAGGGCATATTGGTCACAATAAGCAAGGCTGCCAGTTCCATTCCAAAGAGTTGGTTCATCATCAGCTGCGAGTACTCTCACGAGCACTCGAGTTCCACGAACCACCTAACCACACTCACCTTCTCTAGAGATGCACAACCAAACAAGCAACCCGAATAGGCCCGATTCAGATCCTCAGCCTAAGTCATCGCCAGCCGAAGTTTCAGCGCCTAAACGCTTCGGATGGCCAGACTGGATTCAGGTCGTGCTCGAAAAAGACCCAGCAGCCAAGAACGTAATTGAGGTCCTGCTCTATCCCAGCGTACACGCACTGTTTTTCCACCGAGCATCCCACTTACTCTATCGCCTGCGTGTTCCTGTTATTCCTCGGTTCATCAGCCTTATCGCCCGCCTACTAACCGGCGGCATAGAAATACATCCCGGGGCTCGGATCGGCAAG
Organism: uncultured Chloroflexota bacterium; assembly: GCA_964422795.1. GTDB lineage: Bacteria > Chloroflexota > UBA11872 > UBA11872 > UBA11872 > UBA11872. The sequence goes on along the minus strand of CAYRCL010000001.1, from coordinate 6,292 downwards.
CGTTTCTTCATTGACCATGGCTCTGGCGTAGTAATCGGAGAAACTGCGGAAATCGGCGACGATGTAATGCTTTACCATCAAGTGACTTTAGGAGCAACCGGTTGGTGGCGCACAGACGGAGATCAGGTCAAGAGGCACCCAACCGTTGAAGATGGCGTCGTGATTGCCTCAGGGGCCAGCATTCTGGGCCCAGTCGTCATTGGAGCCCGCAGCAAGATTGGAGCTCTCGCCCTCGTGAGTGAGGATGTCCCACCAGACTCAATAGTGGTGGGGCCACGAGCGACGCTTCTTTCCCCACATGGAGCCCGTCGTGACTCGCGACCACTACATCAGCTTGGCGAGGGCACTTCCGACGAGAGTTACACGATCTAATTTCGACGAATAGAATAAGCTCTAACCATCGGTCGTGTTTTGGTCCTCCCTCTATGCAACGTATGTCACGGTTATTTGGCCGCACTCTCCGGGACGATCCAGCTGAAGCTACGCTCGCATCGCATCGCTTGCTACTTCGGGCTGGGTATATACGCCCGCTGGGCACGGGCATTTACAGCATGCTGCCGCTCGCGTGGCGCGTACAACGCAGGATCGAAGCGATTGTTCGCGACGAGATGGACAATATTGGCTGTCAAGAACTCCAAATGCCCTTTGTCCATCCATCCGATCTCTGGGAACGTACCGGTCGCTTCAATTCGGTAGGCCCAGAAATGGTCCGGTTCAAAGACAGGTCGGATCACGACATGGTTCTCGCGATGACTCACGAAGAGGTAGCCACTGATCTTGGTAAGTGGTTTGCTTCTTCCTACCGGCAACTTCCAGTCAGCTTCTACCAGTTCCAATCAAAATTTCGCGATGAGCCCCGACCACGTGGCGGATTGCTTCGAGTCCGTGAGTTCACGATGAAGGACGCCTATAGTTTCCACCCCGACTTCGAAAGTCTAGATGCCACATACGAACAATTCGTGAATGCCTACACACGCGCGTTCCGCCGCTGCGGTATCGAGCCCGCCGTAGTCGAGTCGGACGCGCTGGCAATGAGTGGATCAGCTGCGCACGAGTTCCACTGCTTAACAACAGCTGGCGAGGACACCCTGGTGGTAAGCGCGTCAGGGAACTACGCCGCCAATCTTGAGGTCGCACGGTCGCTTAAGCCAGTATTCGACCACGGTGAACCCCAACCGATCGAAAGGGTTGCGACTCCTGGACAAACAAGCATCGAGGAAGTTGCTCAATTCCTCGAACTTGAAACCCATCAAACCCTTAAGGCCGTCTTTTACTGGACCGGTCATTCGCTGGCTTTTGTCGCCATCCGGGGAGACCTTGCTGTTAACGAGACAAAGCTTCGTCGCTTGCTTAACGTTCCTGAAATCCGCCTTGCGGCTGACCAAGAACTAGAAGCTGCTGGGATTCTTGCTGGTTACGCATCGCCTGTCGGGTTAAACGGCATAACCATCGTTGTTGATGACTCGATTGAATCAACAACTAACCTGGTTGCGGGGGCAAATGAAGCGAACTTCCACCTCTGCAATGTCAACTATCCACGTGACTTCCAGGCAACGATTTGCGGGGATGTCGCACAGGTTCAAGCAGGTGATCGACACCTCGAAAGTGGCGAGTCGCTCGAGTTTGCATCCGGGATCGAGATCGGAAACACCTTCAAGTTGGGCACTTTTTACAGCGATAAACTCGATGCGACCTATCTCGCATCCGACGGTACGCCACACCCGATCGTAATGGGATCGTATGGAATCGGTATCGGCCGACTAGCTGCTTCCGTTGTTGAGCACTATCACGACGGCAACGGCATCACATGGCCCGTGTCGATCGCGCCGTACGACGTGCACATCGTCCAACTCGGTGATGGAGAAATCGCCGTCGAGGCTGAGCTGCTTGCAGCTGAACTCGAGCATACCGGTTTGGCCGTGTTACTCGACGATCGGAATGAGAGCGCGGGCGTGAAGTTCAAGGACGCCGATCTAATTGGAATTCCGTTTCGGCTAACAACAAGCAAACGAACACTCGCAGCAGCCTCTGTCGAATTCAAGGCCCGCACAGCTGAAGACCGTGAGGAACTAGCGCGTGTCGACGCCGTAGCTAACATTAAATCGGCGCATGCGGAAGCTATGGCCCGCCTGACACCAGACGCACCTGTCCAGGTGCCGTCCCGGCAATAATCGCCGCAGGCCTGGTGCGTCCGTGTAATGGAGAGGTTATGACCCGAGACCCCAGGCGCTTGACACGCCGCACGGCACTAGCCGGCTGCACCGCTGCACTGGGATCAATCGCGATGGCCGCCTGTGGCGAGCCCGTCAACGAAACCGCAATATCGAAAAGCCTGGGCTCCCAACTCACCCGGGACTTAGAAAGGGCAAGCACGAGAGCTCGTACCACCGTAGATCGGCGGCCCAGGCCACAGGTGGCAGCGCCGCCACCGAATGCCCAGACGCCAATCACCGTAGCGATGTTCCCCTCCGCGGAGATGGGCGCCAGCCTCTTTGCCCAATTGCTCAACAGCCTAACGACCGCACGGGAGCGGTCTAAGCACCGATATGCCTATCAAGAAGCCTCTCTAGATTTTGGGAAAGCCGCGACAACTTTCAGCCTCAGCTCGGCTGTCGACGCTGTCGTTGCAGCCTCGCCAGACCTCATTCTCTATCTTCAGATTGACCAAGATGATCTCATCACCAACAACAAACTTCTTGAGCTCGACCCGTTTCTCGCGTCAGATTCGACTGTGGACCCCGACAGTTTCTGGCCGAACTTGCTAGACGTTGGTCGACATGACGGCACCCAGTACGGACTGCCCGCGGCTGCATCACCAAACATCCTGCTCTTCAATCGCGCCCTGGCCGAAGAGTTGCAGATCAATCCACCTGAATCGGATCGCATCAGCTTCAACGCGGACGTGTTTATGGAGACCGTCAATCACTTCCACGTCGTTGATCAATCCGATGGAGGAATTGGATCGTTGGGCTTGCTGTCGACCTTCTCGCCGGAGCCAAACTCGAGTGGCGACTATGCCGCGACACCTTCGCCGATCGGGTTTCTCCTTTCTGCAGTCGGAGATCTACGCGGGCCGCGGCATGATTTCGAACCTCTGACCACTGAGGCCGCTATCGCGACTGCCCGGTTTCTGAAAGCCTGGGTACACGATCATCGCTTTGCGATCACGGATAACCGTTCACTGCGTCCATATTGGCAGGAACGCCGGATAGGCCTCTATGAGACGTATCTCGCCTTTACACGCCCTGATATCTTCGTCTCGTACGGCGCACTGGACGTCTATCCGTTCCCGAACATGGGTACAGGGAAAAGCCCATCCCTTGCACATGCGATGCTGGGCGTACTCGCTGATGCAAAAAACCCAGAGTTGGCCTACGACGCCATGCGTTATCTGGCCACGGGTCTCAACGCGAACGCCGTACTTCCAGCCACCCGCCTCACATCTAGCGGGATAGCGGCCCGCGTGCCACAACTTCCGCCCGAAGGCGCCGGTTTGGTGTCAGACCAGATGTCCAATGCAGTTTATCCCACCGTAAGTCGGCGCGAGATAGGCATCATTACGAACGGGATCGTCGGCGACATCATCTTTGGGACGAGCCCTCCGGAACAGGGCATGCGGGACATTGCTGATCGACTCCGCGATCAGCACTCGACCTAAGACGTATGCATTCCTGAACAACCCGACCCTTCCGTCCAGAGCCACGAGCGGCGACAATGCGAGCGATTCTTAGGACTCAGCCAGCTGGAGACGACACCCTCAATGAAGACCATCGACGCGACGCCGAAAAGCAGCGCTGCCGGTGTTACCTGGGATCTAACACCGCTCTACGCCTCAACCCACGACGACCAGCTTGGAAATGATCTTGAACTAGCGACCGCGCGTGCATCCGCGTTTGAGCAGACCTATCGGGGAAAAGTGGCTGAACTCGACGCAACGGAACTGCATAACGCCTTGGTCGAACTGCAAGAGTTGCGTGAACTGATGGACACACCGGCCATCTACGCCCACCTGCTCCACGCAGGCAAGACTGACGAACCGGAGCATGGGCGGCTCGTCGCGCTCACACAAGAGACGAGCACTGCGATCAATCGTCATCTCATCTTTTTTGAGTTGGAATGGGTCCAAGTTGACGACGACCACGCGGACACGCTCCTGAAAGATCCCGCCCTCAAAGACTTCGCCTACATGCTCGAGTTGGAGCGTCGATACAAACCCCACCGTCTGCCGGAGGGCGAAGAGAATATTTTGGACGAAAAGGCCAACACAGGTAGTCGCGCGTGGGGCCGTTTGTTCGAGGAGTTAACTAGCCGGCTCACTGCAGAGGTGACGATTGACGGCCAGACAAAAACCCTCAGCCAAGCCGAAACCCTGGCGCTGAGCTACCACCCGAACCGGGAAACCCGGAAGTCGGCAGCTGACGGGATGACAGAAGTACTCCGATCCAATCTGCATCCACTGGGCTATGTCTTCAACGTGCGCCTGCAAGACCACGCATCAGATGATCGAATACGGCGTTACTCATCGCCAATGGCCGCCCGCAACCTGTCGAACCAGATAGAGCAATCGTCAGTCGATGCTTTAGTCGAGGCCTGTGTAAACGGTTTTCCGATCGTGGCTCGCTATTACCGGCTCAAGCAGCAACTCCTTAAGCTTGATCAGTTGCTCGACTATGACCGCTATGCGCCCCTCAGTGCCGATTTGCCGTCCTACAACTGGGCGACCGCACAAGACATCGTGCTGGAGAGCTACAACGAGTTTTCCACCACCCTTGGAGACATTGCCCGGCGGGCGTTTGCTGAACGCTGGATTGATGCCGAACTGCGCCCGGGCAAGCGTGGTGGCGCGTTCAGCATGGGCGGGACAACATCAACGCATCCGTACATTCTCGCCAATTACACCGATACCGTCCGTGATGTCATGACCATCGCCCACGAGATGGGACACACGGTCCACCAGTTCCTGTCCTATGGCGTGGGCTATCTCCAGGCGCATACACCCCTGACAACAGCCGAGACCGCGTCGGTGTTCGGCGAAATGATCGTATTTCGGCGCCTGCTAGACGCTCAAACCTCTGACAGGGCCAAGCTGGGCCTGCTGGCCAGCAAAATTGAGGACCACTTCGCTACTGTCTTTCGACAAATTGCAATGCATAACTTTGAACACCGTGCGCATGTGGCTCGTCGTAAAGAAGGCGAACTTTCCACAGATCGCTTGAGTGAACTGTGGTTCGAAGCCAATAGCGAGATGTTTGGAGACTCCGTGATCTTGCGGGATGACTACCGGGTCTGGTGGAGCTACATCCCGCACTTCATCCGGACGCCGTTCTATGTACATGCCTACGCTTTTGGCGACCTCCTGGTCCTGGGCCTCGTCCAGCGTTACCAGGAACAAGGCGACGCGTTCGTGCCTCGATATGTTGAGATGCTTACCAAGGGAGGCTCTGTAAGCCCAATCGCGTTAATGGAGCCGCTTGGGATAAATCTCGGAGACCCCGCGTTCTGGTCCCAGGGCGTGAAGGTCCTTGACGAGCTCGTCTCGGAGGCTGAACGCTTGGCCGAGGCCATTGCATGACAGGCCATAGCCCGGTGCATCAAGCAATTGGGGCACCGGCGGTGTCAGGAGAATCGCTGCAGGCTCTTCTTCACGAAGCGCTGGGACAGATTGGCCCGTCCGAACGGCGCTTTCTCGCGTTAGTGCCCGACGACACTCGTAAGTTTCCAGTCGCCGTCCTTTTTCAGTTCCTGCATTCGGCCCTTAAGGATCGGGCCGACCAACTCGACGCCATGATTGCTCAGGGCACCCACAGCCCAATGCCAACGGAAGCAAAGAGAGCATGGGGCTTCGGTGATGCCGACTATCCAAACAGTCAGGTCTTCGACCACGCCTGGGATGATCCCGACGCCTTGTCTGAAATCGGGGTGTTACCGCTCCATGATCAACTGGCCCGGTTCGGATCGAACGCAAAGCATGCCCCGCTGCTCGGGTTTGACCACGACATGCCCATCCGAGTCAATAGCCGTCTCCTCGATTACGACCGGTTGCTGTTGGTCACTCGAGTCCAACCACACGAAGTCGCTGGGTTTGCGGGCGGGGCCAAACAATTTTTTCCTGGAGTTACAGGGCCCGAGATGATCAACCTGCGCCACGCGATCGGAAGCTTACAATCCAACAGGGCAATCCACGGGGGCATGCCCAATCCGGTCCGAGCCTTAATTGACGATATGGCTGAGAACGTCCCCGTTCATATCACCTCTATCTGCTTGGTTATCGACTACCACAGTGACGTGGTTC